>NZ_JBHZPO010000007.1:0-261628 GCF_042788165.1 Kosakonia sp. YIM B13588
GCCCGTGGATGGGGTTGGTTAGTCATGAGTCTTCGGCATACGCTTCGTCAGGTCGAGGATTACCAAATCCCTGCATCCATTGTGACGTTGCTAGATAACGAACTGAAAGAGCATGGCGTTATAACCTGGAGTGACTTGATAAATTTACGCGCGCAGCACGGTCTGAAGCGATTCGATATCACAGCCTATGTAATTCAGTCAGATGCCGAATTTGACGGGGCATATAGCATCAAGCCCAAAGGATCAGGCGTTCTACATTGGCAACACAGTGAAATGACACACTGCCCTCCACATGCACGAATAAGAGAATAGAATCAAACATGTATGTTCGAGCACTATATCTCGAATAGAGAATCACACAACCGATTGTGGGTGACTTTCACCCACAATCACGAGGTCGATATGAAAAAATTCTCTCCAGCTATCATGACTTGCTCCCCGCTGATTAACGCACCGCGATTTTAGCAATTCCATCATCATTGGTCAGAACCGTTGCCAGCTTCCGCCGAGCGCTCACAGCGGCCCCCAAAGTCCTACTGGCATTTCCGCTCCGTGCCAAGAGCGGAAGTTAACAGTTTAAGAAATCAAACTAATTAGCATAAAATCTCATCCACTGATGAGATTATGGAGCAGCAGAAAGAAATGACGACAAGGCAGTATGCGCAAAAATCAATCTTCGATCTCGAAGCAATCTTTGAGCGGTCGCGCAACAATGCCAGTGAACTTGAACGGCTGTTGAACGAGCTGACCTTCCGCAACACGGCCAAAGCGCGGACGCTGACGACAAAAATCGAGCAAGCCCTAACCGCACTTAGCGGTCGCAGCGTGGTCTCCATGTCAGGTTCCAGTCCATCAGCGCGTCATCCCGATTCACCGTCCACGCAATCTTCCCAGGTTGCGCCCCGCGATGCGCCTGCAGCGGTATTGCAACTGCAACCGAAGACTAGCCCAGACTCTGCCATGCGACAGCCATTCGGCAACGACAAAATCGACCTGGGTCCGCTCCCGTCTTTCTCTCCAACAGGTAAGGCGAATGATACGCGCGCGATACTGGCAGCATGGACAGCCCTCGAGGCGCTGTCGCCTCAAGGCTATAAGCGCCCAGAAGATATGGCAACCGGCGACCGCTCCAGGATTGCTCTATTGGAGCGAGGCGTTCCGTGGGGACCAAATGCCCGCAGCAAGCCCAACCATAAGCTTTATTTCGAGGTTGTCCTCGGCGCCATCGCTCTCGACAAGGCGACGGACGAACTGGTCAAGGTTTTTGGCGAGGATGAGGAGCGTTCACGCCCGGACGGTAAGAAAGCGGCCATCGGCTCGATCCTGATCGACAAGGAAGGTTATGTGCTTGAGGACAAAGGCATCGCCGTTTCCAGTTTTGCCTGGGCACTCAAGCCGGCTCTCGATCTGAAGCTTGGGAGCTTAGGGAATTGGCCGAATATTGAGCCGCGCATTATCGAGCATCTGGATCGAATGGTTCGCCGCCACAACGAGGATGGAGAACCCATACCGATCGATTTGGATGTCGTTCTTAACGCTTACGAATGGCTTGTGTCTCAATTCGGTGTACCCGAGCATTTGGTTGAGCCACCCACATTCGCGATTAAGGTGTTTCATCATTTCAAGGCCAAGGCGCCGCCTGAACCTTCGTTACTGAATTCCTTCTATCTTGAAGATCTCGGTGAAGCAGCCAAATTGATCGAGACAGGCAAGGCCGGAACCGGTTTGCGGCGTTACATGGGAATTGGCAGGCCTGACGAGAAAATCGACGTGCTGTCGCCCATTTCAGCAGTTGAGCCGTTCGTCGCACCGTCGCTCATGCCGCAGGCTCGTTGGCCTTCGAAAGGCGGCCATCCATTGGTGCTGCTTCAACAGGCAGCCGTGAATGCGGCGCGTGCTGAGCTGAATGATGCACCAGGTATCATCGGCGTCAATGGGCCACCGGGTACCGGAAAGACCACTCTTCTGCGGGATATCGTCGTTGGTTGTATTCTCGATCGGGCTACGGCGATGTCCGGCTTCGACAAGCCTCAGGATGCCTTTTCCACAACAGGCGAGAAGCTGGCATTCGGCGCCAATGCCTTCCTGCACTTCTACAGGTTACATGCATCCTTGAAGGGCCATGAGATCGTCGTAGCGTCCTCCAATAATAAAGCGGTCGAAAACGTCAGCAAAGAACTTCCCCTCAAGGAAGCCAATGGTCGCCATGAACAGAGCGCCTACTTCCGATCCATCAGCGATCTGATCGCGAACCCTAAACGCGCTGGCTATTTCGAAGCCGAGGGAGACACCCTCTCCGATCCTATCGAAACCTGGGGATTGATCGCCGCTGCACTCGGTAAGAGCAGCAACCGAGGCGCGTTCCAGCAAGGTTTCTGGTGGAATGAGGACGGTGGTTTCCTTACCTACCTGAAAGCAGCTCGCGGCATAAACGTTATGCGTGAGATCAAGGACGAACGAACTGGAGCAATCATTGATCGCGTGATGCCCAGCGTGGTCGTCAATGAGCGGCCCAGCACCAACGAAGCGGACGCTGCTGCGGCCTGGCGGAAAGCGCGAACCGCATTCCTTAAGCTTAAGGAGACGGTAGACGCCGAAATCGCCAGCATCGAAGGGATGCGCCGTGATATCCGGGCGCTCAAGGGAGCTACCACCGAACTTCAAAGGCTGAAACAGCGTCGCCCGAGCCTGAATGAAGCCGTCGGACAGGCACACCAGATTGCTGAATCCTGCCATCGGGAGCATGAGAAGGCAAAGTCGCAGATCGAGCAGGACAAGACCTTGCTCGATAGCCATCTTGCTGGCCGTCCTGGGTTCTTCTCCCGCTTGTTCGGGACTGCGACCTGGAAATCGTGGAGATCGACACTGCAGAAGCTCTCGGCAACCTTGCAGCAATCAGTCTTACTTGCGAAGGATACGGACGATGCCCTGGAGATTGCAAGGACTGAGTGGAGCAATGCTCAGTCCCAGTTGCAACAACTCGACCAGGAAATTTCCAGCAGATGTCAGGCGGTCTCGAAATTGAAGGCAACCGAGGCACTGGCACGAAACCGCATGGGAGACAGGGTCGTTGATGAGAGATTCTTCGAGCGCGAGCACGAGGCTATCCACCTGACTGCGCCATGGCTCCCCGACGAGGTTCATCGCCTGCGTGAGGATCTGTTCGCCGCCGCCCTCGCTGTGCATAAAACATTCATCGATGCTTCTGCCAGCCGCTTGCAACACAATCTTGGGCTATTGATGTCGGGCATGGTGGCTGGTGCCTTCAAATCCCCCGCTCACCGTGAACTTCTCCCCGATCTTTGGTCGAGCCTTTTCATGGTTGTGCCGACTGTGTCCACGACGTTCGCCTCTGTTCGGACGATGTTCGGGGATCTGCCACCAGAGAGTATTGGCTGGCTTCTGGTTGATGAAGCGGGCCAGGCCGTTCCTCAGGCAGCAGTTGGAGCTATCATGCGGGCAAAGCGCTCCATCGTGGTAGGCGACCCGTTGCAAATCCCACCTGTGGTTTCACTTCCTGAAAAGCTGAATGCCGAAATCTGCAAGTTCTTCGACATTGACCAAATCGAATGGTCTGCTCCCGCAGCATCTACGCAGACCCTTGCTGATCAGGCATCGCGCTTCAAATCCACCTTCGTCATGGACGTAGGTGATCGAGAAGTCGGGCTACCACTCCTCGTTCACAGGCGCTGTCAGAACCCAATGTTCGATGTCTCTAACTCCATCGCCTATGCCGGGCAGATGGTCCATGTTGTCGGGCCCAAAAGGCCTGGACCTATCGGCTCGGTGTTGGGGCGATCTCGCTGGATCGACGTCAATGGCGATGCCGAGACAAAGTGGTGCCCTGACGAGGGCGACACGGTTGTGCAGTTGCTCAAAGATTTGGCTGCATCGGGCATTACAAATCCGGACGTCTTTATCATCACACCATTCAAGATCGTGGAGCAGAACATGCGTCGGCGTCTCGACATTGAGACTGATCTGCTGCGGGCGTTCGGCGTAAAATTAGATGAGTGGAGCCGCGATCGTATAGGCACGATCCACACGTTCCAGGGTCGAGAGGCGGACACGGTCATCCTGTTGCTGGGTGCACCGAAAGCTAGCCAACAAAGGGCGCGTCAGTGGGCGGCAAGCCCGCCAAACATAATCAATGTAGCCGTCTCACGCGCCAAGCAAAACCTATATGTGATCGGCTCTGCTGCAGCATGGGCAGGGGCGGGAACTAGCCTGCAGGTCTTGCAGCGGCAATTGGCGCAATCAACCTAACAATCTCCGAGGCGACCCTCGCTGTTGAGGGTGCATCGCGGCTAATCTTCAACTTATCTCCGTAACGGGCCGACAGCTGTGTGCCAGAAGCGGATGTAGCTAACAACAGTATTTCATGACCAGTCTGCAGAGTATGCATTTCGCTGATAGCCCTTACCCCTGAATATTAATATCAATCCGTAATGGATGCGACAAAACAGAGTTTGAGTGGGTATCAGGCGAAAAGATTAATAATTATAATCTCCCATGTATAATGCCATCTGAGTCGTCATATCCTGGTCCCTATCAATATTGACCTTGTCATCAGCGAAATCCAGCACAAAGAAATGATCAGTTTGCGGTGGGACAACTTTAGAGTAAAAGCAGAAGTACTCATTGTCCATTTCATATTGAAAATTTACAGATATTTTTTTAATTTTTTTATTTTTCACTAAATCCATAAACATTTTATTTAAATCTGACCTTTTGCTTTCCTTGTCATCATCTTGAAGCTTAGGGTCAAAGTAGCGTATGAAGCAGTTTTCAATAATCCTACCTTCATTATCAACTTCAATCTCATCCAATTGAGAGTTTGAAATATTAAACATTATATTGTAGTTATTATTCAGAGATATAACTCTTGGATTAAACAAACTAAAATAAACAAAAAAATCATTATCGTCATTTGAAACACTATACAGCATCTTCGATAAGCCACGGTGAATGAAATCAACAGGACGTCTATGCGGATGACGTGTATATCCTACGTAATGCACTTCAGTATGGATGCCTAAATCGATGTAATTTTCTTTCACGAAGTCATGGACTGAAATCACAAATGAATTGCCATCTTCATGTTCAATGTAGAGAAACTTTTCAGTTACTCTAATATTTGGCGTTATCTTTATTTCCCCATCCTGCGTAAGCTTGCGAAAGAAATATTTTACACGAAACTTTCGTTCTTCTTTGCCAATCAACAGAGTGAATACTACATTTTTTGTGAAAGGGTTATACCTAGGCTTCCTCTTGGTTGAAAACCTCACTTTCTTTCTTGAACCTAAGAAATAAACAAATCTCTTTTCACAGTTTTCCCTCACATGTTTCTCGATGGTGCTGAGATAGTTTTTTATTATCTTATTTGTTCTGATATCATCGGGAGGATTAATCATCATATCATACCAAATGCAATCGGTGTTTATGAGATCTATCCACCATGACTTATCGGATTCTGAGTAGGCCACGTTAGAGTTTATAAAATCAAAGTTTCCGCGAGTCATAAAACGCCCTATCACGTTAAAAAAATCACCTAACTATAGATTCAGTAGCAGACGGTTCGCAAACCATTGCTGCCCTGATATTTTCATAATTCCTTAGTTGGCATCCCTACATCTTTAGTCTCAACTAAGCCATCAGGCCCCTGCCGACAGCCCCAAAGGCCGAAAAAAGCATACCGGAGCTGCCGGTTAGCGCAGTCGGGCTAGAAACCTGGTCCACAGGATGTCCGCAGATCGCTCATTAGGGACAACCATACTCAAATCTCCCACATTGCAGGAGATTTGAGTATGAACACGTCACCGTGGAACAAAGACCGTATCATCGGCCAAAAAAGACCACTTCAGATATCTCATATGTGGGGGATACGAATCCGACTTGAACTAGAAGGTAAAACGCGCGATTTAGCTCTGTTCAATATGGCCTTGGACAGTAAGCTACGAGGCTGTGATCTGGTCAAACTCAAAGTATCTGATGTTGCATATGGTAGCTCTGTTTCAAGCAGAGCTACGGTGTTGCAACAGAAAACCGGTAGCCCTGTGCAATTTGAGATAACCAAAGGGACAAGAGAAGCTGTTGCTGCATTGATAAAGCTTGGCAATTTGCATAGTAAAGACTTCTTGTTTCGGTCTCGAGTCGGAACTAACCAGCCCATATCAACCCGGCAATACAACCGAATTTTTCATGGATGGGTAGAAAAGCTTGGTCTCGAAGATTCGCTTTACAGCACACATTCCATGAGAAGAACAAAACCTTACCTAATCTACAAGAAAACCAAGAATCTCCGGGTGATCCAACTTCTGTTGGGCCATAAGAAACTGGAAAGCACAGTCCGTTATCTGGGCATTGAAGTCGATGATGCATTAGAGATCTCTGAATCGATCGAAGTCTAAGTTTGTCAGGGCTGCAACAGCAGCCCTGTGCCAAAAGCGGTAGTAGCTAGGTAGAATCCGCCAAATCAAACAAGGTATGATACAAGAGTTGCTTACGGGTAAGACACGATTAATAAAAGGGGAAGCACATGGTTGATTATCAAGAAACCGAGCTTGATGAAGAATTGGTTGCGCCAGGTACGGAAGATGAAGAGCCGGAACTGCTTGATGAGGTGATGCACCCGTTCAACCCGACCGATATTGATATCGTCGTTGAACCGAAGTCGTTGGATGCCTTGATTAAGCGAATTCAGCACAATGAGATCGACATGAATACCGATTTTCAGCGTCATGCGGAGTTATGGGATAACCGCAAGATGAGCCGGTTAATCGAATCCATTTTGATTCGGTTCCCGTTACCGGCTTTCTACTTTGATGCGTCCGATGAAAATAATTGGCTAATTGTGGATGGTTTACAGCGGTTATCTACGATTCGCAAGTTTGTGTTAGATAAAAAGCTTCGTCTCAATGGGCTGGAATTCTTAACAGACCTCAATGGTAAAACCTTCGATAAATTGCATCGTCAATATCAGCGCCGTATTGAAGAATGCCCTGTTACTGTGTACATGATTAAGCCGGGTACGCCTGAGGATGTTAAGTATTCGGTGTTTCGCCGGATCAATACAGGCGGCTTAACTCTAAATAATCAAGAGATCCGTAATGCGCTCGCTAAGCCACGAGACAGAGAATTGCTCGAAGAGTTAGCCAATTCAGCATGCTCGAAAGCCATGCTAGGTGACCTTTCCAAACGTATGAAGGATCAGGAACTGGTATTGCGATTCTGGGCATTCCATCGCTTTGATTATTTAGACCCTAAAAACAAAAAGGAAATTTCCTCGTTTTTAGATAAAGCCATGGAAGACATCAAAAAAGGCGATGATGTCTACCGTGCAGAGTTTAAAGCTAGGTATTCAACTGCAATAGAGCGTTGTTACCAGCTGTTAGGAGAAAAGGGGTTTGAAAAAAATCCTGCATCAAGAAGACGGTCAAAAAATGCAACACTATTTGAAGTCTGGATGGTTATGTTGGTGAAATTAACTGAAAACGAGTTTAGCCGCTTGGTTTATAATCAACCAAAGTTTAAAGAAAAGGTACAGACGTTATTGGAAGATGCCGAGTTTATTAATGTTATTAGCTATTCCACTCAGCGAAAAGAGCATGTGGAAATACGCTACGAAAAAGTCAACGCGTTGATTAAAGAGATGCTTAATGATTGAGTTTATTAATATCCAAAACTTTAAGACCTTGTTAAATGCTAGTTTTCCACTGGGTAATCTGAATCTATTCTCAGGCCTTAATGGCATGGGAAAATCAACGCTTGTGCAAAGCTTATTGCTTTTAAGGCAGTCTTATGAACGCAATACCCTTAAAACCAAGGGTTTGCTGTTAAATGGTGATTATGTCAATATCGGTACGGGTAAAGACGCGCTCTCTAGTTTTAGTGAACAAGAAGAGATTATTTTTACCATTAAATGGCTCGAGAAAGAACAGCCAACACGGTTTGAGTTTGATTATCAACATGACTCAGATCTGCTGCCGCTGCGTAAATCGGGTATTGAGGGTGATCCAGAATCGCTAAGCTTATTTAACTCTAATTTTCAGTATTTATGTGCCGATAGGTTAGGTCCGCAAAGTCATCACCAGTTGTCTGAGTTTCATATTCGTGATTTAAAATCGCTTGGCCATCATGGTGAATTTGCGGTTCATTTTATTGCGGTTAATGGCGCTAAAGACTTGGAAATAGAAGCGTTACGCCATCAAAAGGCTGTTTCAGGGACTTTGCTTTCTAATATTGAAGCATGGATGTCGGATATTACGCCCGGGTTAAAAATCAAAGCAGTGGCGCAGCCTCAGTTTAATTCGGTGAGCCTTAGTTACTCTTTTAACCAAGGGAAAGACACAACCGAAGACTTTAAACCACAGAATGTGGGGTTTGGATTAAGTTATGTGTTACCTGTCGTAACCAGTATACTAAGTGCGGCAAAAGGTGATTTGCTGATTATTGAAAACCCAGAATCACACTTGCACCCCGCTGGGCAATCCTTGATGGGTAAATTGTGTTCTATTGCTGCCAATAATGGCGTGCAATTAATCGTTGAATCTCATTCTGATCATTTTCTCAACGGCATACGGGTTGCGGTGAAGCAGAAAGTGGTTGCAGCTAACGATGTCAAAGTCTTTTTCTTGCAGCGAGATGTTCATAACTCCATTCACGCCTCAGAAGTCATGTACCCCAATATTGATGATGAGGGACGAATAGACTGCTGGCCGGAAGGCTTCTTTGACCAATGGGATAAGGAGTTGGATCATCTGTTATGAATAATGGAATTGTGTTGAACCATCACTCTTTGCCATTTGCCAGCAAAGAGGATGCAGATGAAGGACTATTGGCTTTCTTTACTGTTCTTAAGGTTTGCCGAACTGCTGGGCTGAAAATTTTGCTAGTCGATGAAGATCAAGACAAGTCGCTAATGGGGCTGGAGCTGGCTAACGGATACTTTGTGCGCAATTGGCTTGCCTCTGCAAGCAAAGTAGCAGAACTTGCGGATTGGTGCCGATTTCTAAAGTCTCTTGAAACGAAACAGCCTCTCTTTGAAACCGTGGATATTGAAAGTTTTGGTGATGTATTAGAAGTTGGCTTGCCAGGGGAAGATTCAGGTAAACCGGTGCTATTAGCAGCGTTTTATTTTGAAACTTTTCTTGCCAGTTTTACGGCTTTGGCTGCTTGGACAAATAGCCATTTTAAAGTATGGGTTTTCGAGCTTGATGCAATACCAGATCAAAGGGATGAAACGATTTTAAATCTGAGTGATTCTGCGAGCTTGGGTGTGCATGGTGATGAACTCAAACAACGTCGTAATGCGTTGTTAAGTTCCGCTAAGGATATCTGGCTGAAAAGAGCAGATTTGTTTCCTCATCTCACTTTATTGTCAAATCAAATTGGTACAAGTCTACAAGGTTGGTCTGCTAGGCAAGATGTCTTGTTCAAGGCGCGAGATGCGCTAAATGTGCTGGAGTCGTTTAGTGAGAAATGGCTTTCAGGTGAGTATGTAGAGTACCGTCATGAGTATTTAAGAGATTTGGGTTTGGCAGCTGAAGTTAGCGGTGAATCGGACAGTGTAAATAATGCTCCCAAAAAGAAGAAAGAGCGCATATTTTGGTTAGATGATGGACGGCAGGTCTATTGCGAGAATCATGTAAAACTACCTGACGGTTACCGCCTACATTTTTATGCTGACGCAGTAAATCAGCGGATATATGTGGCGTATTTAGGGCCGCATTTAACTTTGTGAATTGAAGGAGATTAATGAATAACTTAGCTCCATTCTGTATGGCAAAGCCTTGCGCACTTGGAAAACGCTATACCCGTTATGACCAGCCCCTATTAGTTCACTCAAAAGGGTGTTAGCAATGTCCGCTCATCGCTCACTACAGACCTTGCCGAGCATGAATTCCTTCTGTGTCCAGGTGTGGAACAATCTGTGTTGTTCAACGGGGAGCAGGTCACCACATGCCTGAAGAATATGGGTAGAGAAACGGTCTAGTTGCAGTTTTGCTTCGCACGCAGGACAGCAAACAGGTTGAAGTTTGCGGAAAACATAACCAGCAGCAGCCTCATCCTTGGCTTGCTGTAACATTCGCCGTGCTTCGGCATGAGCAACTGTAGAATCCTGAACAAGAGCTTGGGCTTTATTAAATTCATTTCGTAATGTTATGATTTTCTCTTGTTCTAGCGTTAATTTGTAATCTAAAGAACTGAGCTCTTTTCGTATGTGGTTACGATCGGGTAATTGAGATAGTTCGAATTCCTTTTTCTTTTTTTCTTCTTGCAGGGATTTAATTCGTTCAGAAACCTTAAAGTTATCCGCCAGATTACTGCTTTGAGTTTTATCGTATTCACTTTTGGCTTTCTTTAAGGCAGTAGAAATAGCTGTATAGGTGGACACCCAAGGCAAACCTATAAACATCTGGATCAGGCGCAATGGAAGGCCATCCTCGGTATGATCCCCGAATATGGCCGGTCCTGGTCCAGTCACGAATAGTGCCGAGGAAAGTGCGGTCCAGCCGTGTTCTACTACCGTATTTTTATTAGACCTATAAGCATGAAAATGGTCAAACCCGAGTTCATCCATAAAAACATTTTCGATAGCTATACGCAGACCCTCTCCAGCCAAACCTTTATAGAGCGGGAGCGCTATATTGCCAATAATGCGAACCAGTGAAGCCTTTGCCTTATTCTCGTCGGTTTCTGTGGGCTGTTTTTGCAATTCAATCTCATAGGAGGTATCGTCGATTTTGAACTGTATTTTTAGATTAGCAATCCAGCTCCAGACATCGAGCTTGATTTTACCTGGAAATCTTCCTTGTATAGCAGCACGAAATACAGCTAACGTGCTGGATTTCCCTTTGAAATTTCCCTCTGACAGGAGAGCCCATAGTCCATCTGAGAGCCCAGACCACTCAAATGAAAACGGTGTTTCTTGGTTTTTTTCACACTTTTTCCCCGTCATTTGAATGGATAACAAATTCAGTGTTCGAGCGCGTGGCAGAACCGGTCTTGGTCGAATTTTCAGTTCTTCAAGAATAGATATCACTTTCTCAGGCTCTGAACCCGCTCGTTTTGTAATAGCCGCATGCCATTCCTTGATGCTTATGCAGGTGTTTTTTTCAGTCATGCTGGCTCCTGTTCACTAATATTTGATATCCGTTTTAATACACGATCTTTAATAGAGGGGATGGTTACTCCATATGGTGTTGTGGCATATTCATCCTCTGCGTAATGCATATCTTTTAGTGCGCTTCCGCTCTTATTTTTTGCTACTAAAAGTGCAAGTTGAGTTTGCTTTTCATACCAAGAAAGCTCTGGATATTCAGCGATAGCTTCATTTAAGAAAGAGCGAGCCAGAGAGCCGGTCAAATATTCATACTGATAATGGCCAGTTGGTAGCTTGCGTTTCATTGAACGAGCGAGCCCTCTGTACCCTAACACCGCCAATGATGTTTGCAAATTGTCAAAGGCCCCTCTGCGCCAGCGAATCATTCTGACAAGACGAATGTCTGGCTCATCCTCATCGAAAATATGTTTAGCGGCGTCAAGAACCGATATATCGAGAGTCTGTGAGTATATATTTAGTAGTTGGTCTGCGAGGTAGTCTGGATAGCGAAGCCAGAAATCAATGGCCAGCGCACGTTTTTCTCCTAAAAATACGCGATCCCAGCCATCGGTAGGTTGTCCTAGGGGCTCACTTCCCCTTACTAAAATGAACAAAAGGCGGAGTGCATCCCGGTAGACGTAGCCATTACTAGTTGAAATTGAATGTTTCATACCATTCTGCCCCACTAATTTCGTGACGAATCGCATCACAGACCTGTTTAGACGTTTATCCTTATACTTCGCTGCTGTGCTGCCACCACTTGAGCTAACTTTGACCTCGGGTACTGTCTGCGCAGTGATTTTAATGCCGACGATGTTTATTTTACGGACAGCTCACGAATAAAACAAAGAGATAAATGAATATCCTGACAGAGGTTAAGGTACATATGGCTTGGATTGCTGTATCCGCTCCTTTTACTATTGCTTACCCATTGCAGTATCTTTCCCCTGCGTCTGTAAAATCAGCATCCAGTTTAGTTTCCTGATCAATAGATCCTCTTTACTTCCATACATCTTTGAGATCTCGGTGCCAACAAGAAGTTCCTGTCAGTACCAATCCCCGACTCATTTACTACCAATCTACTTTTCACCGCTGCGGAGCAAGGAGAGCTACGCCCGGCTATGCAGTGGCAGATTTTTCTTCCGTGTGCGTTCCGTTCCCGTATTCGCTTCCGGTTAATCGTTTCCCGGTACAACCAGTCCTGCAAGGGTGAAGTGAACGCATTCTGCGCCCCTTGCTGGCCGGAACGACGCCCGGAAAGCGAACCGCCAGGCGATACGAAGACGAAAATCACACCACTGACGGAGAAAAAACATGTCTATTTTCCTGCATACCCAGACCAGCGCCACTAACACCTCAGCGGCGACCAGCGTATCCCAGCTGGACCAGCCAGGCTCCTCAAAAACGAAATTTTCTAAAACCAAAACCGACATTTATCAGACCGTCACCGATAGCATCATTAGCACACTGGAAACAGGCATTAAGCCCTGGGCGTGTCCGTGGCAGCGCGTAACGGGAATGTCCGGTTTACCTTCCAACTACGCCATCGGCGCGGCTTAACGCCCAAAAAGTACCAATCTGGTGAGGTAGACAGGAATGGGGGAATTTCAAAACAGGGCAACAGAATGACGCGCACACTTATCTACGAAGCAGCATCCTGCCTATTGACCTGTTATGGCACTGATACAAGTCTGACCATATGAGCAAATGGACTACGGTAAAGAATGGGCTATAAAAAAGTTATTGTTGCTCTGGCTAGAAAATTCACAACATTGATTATAATCATTTGAAAATTAAGGTATTTTTATAATTGGCAGTTTAGTGCGGTAAATTAAAAAGTAAAAAATCATAATCAAATCAAACAGAGATCGTCTTAAACTTCAATTTCGGGACTCGCTTTGCAGGGTGAAAGCCTTGCGGACATCACACAGGAATGAAGACGACGTCTTGCAACATGTTGTAACATCGAAAAAATGACTATGTAGACAACAAAGACTCCATCTGATCCTGATATTGACTGATTAGACGACAAGCGGGTATACCGCATTTATCATCTTAATAGCCTGAGGGTAAAACGCAGACGGCGTCGCTAAGGGGCTGGTGACTGAGCGGCTTCCACTTCTGCACCCGGATGCACCGAACCTGACCTGGTCGATGGATTTTGCCATGGATGCACTCGTCAGCGGCCGACGGATTAATTGTCTGACCTGTATGGATTATTTTACTAAAAAGCTCCTGATGATCACCACTGCATTCTGGATTCTAGGTGTTCAGGTCATGCGTATTCTCGAAAGCATTGCAATATTTCGATGAACGACATCGTCAGCAGACATTATCTTAGGATGTTGGCGGTAAGGTAATTAGTAGCTACAATTCTACCGATTCGAAATCGCTTAAGTTCTCAGCGAAATGTGTTTGGGGGCCTAATTGGGGGCTCCGACGTTTTTCGAACAAATAAAAAACTAGTAATAACAAAGGGAAAAGGTCATCTATTCGAATCCTGTAGGGACCATTACGAATCAACGAGTTAGAAGCAAATAAAGAAAAACCCGTCACGATGCAAGGTCAGGTAACGGGCCAGGTATAAATCTCAACACGGCTCGCCTTTATGGCTACTTTCCCATCCCTCCATTTTCCGAATAACAGCTAGCGGAACCCCGGACTGTATTAACCCGTTCGTCTATATGTCTAAGGTATCAAATTGGAAATGCTAGATGGCGTTCAGACTGCCATGCGCGACTATCGTGGACGTTCATTTTCAGAACTGTCGGGTGAGTGAAGCATCAGGCCTTTTCCCTGCCTTTGGGTGCGCGCGCCCACTTTTCTGACCATAACAACCGCGACAACGAAGCAATGGAAAAAGTGGAGGAGAAATGATGATGACTTCCCCTCCACTTCAGGAGCACGTCTGGGAGAGAGGTTAAATCTTTGCTCCTATAATCCTTGAGGCAATAGCTTTCGCCGCTTCGAGCTTTGCTTTCCCTGCTTCAGAATGCGTGCCAGATTCAAATGCTTTGAAGTTAAGCTCAATGTTCTCTACGGCTTTCTCGATGAACACTTGCGGCAACTCTGAGCAAATGGACTGAAAAATGATTTCATACGCTAAAGCACGACACTGCAGGTCATTAATCGCGTCTTCTACTGGCTTCATAACCTCTCCTTAAGAAATACTGTGGTGCTCACCGACAAACAAGAAATGTTCTGTCGCGAATATCGGTGTGATGTGAATATTTAATATCGTTCAGTTAGGCAAATAAAACCAGTGGCGCCAGGGCCAAACCGGATCGGGATAACATTAGGACGGCGTATCAGCCTGGATTGATGCCAGACGGCAAGATTGCATCACCATTGACATGTTCGATGTTTCCAGCGCAGACATGCTGAGCCTGCTCTGTGGGATGATTTCACTCTCCGCGAGCGAATCGAAACATCAGCCATCGATTCACTGATCGCAAGGGATCTATGCTACCAACTGATTGAGTGGCTTCGCTGCCGGGTGGCAATGAAAAAGCGGGTCATATGCAGGCTTTATGCATTGTGGCTGACCCTGTCGTGCATTGGATTCATGACAAACTTTAGGGTAAAGAGATGGTACGGTAGCCGCGCAAATAAAAGGCCGGATGTTTACCTTTCCAGCCTTATGATTAATAACCGCATTGCGTCAAATTTTATCGGACGCGCCCTTTAACGCTTCTATATCAATTTCAGCGTCGTTTGTTTCAAGCAACTGAGTTAACTGAATAAGATTGTTAAATTCATTCATAAGTAGTTCTGCATCTGATTTCAGCGGAATATCAGCCGCATCAAGCGCTGCGTTAATCGCTTTTTTTACATTATCAAGCATTTCATTCATGCCACCGTTTTTGCCAAGTGTCAGCATCAACGCCCCGATAAGTAAAGACTGAGCTTCCACTTTGGCTGCAAGTAGCTTGGCTTCCGCATCCATTTTCGAGATTTTTGCAATCACACCGAGTATTAAGTTTTTCATAAGTGCCCCTGTTATTAGCCGCATCACCCCTGAATATATTATGGTCGAGATTTCTATAATGAAGGATCAATAGTTTTGTTGTGGTTATACATCCTTTCAGCATCAGACTGGACAAGCTTATGGCTGAATACATTGATATTTATAGATTTCTTGACATTGGACTGAGTGCGCATGGCAATCACAGCCGTTCGCCAGCCATTGATGTGGGGTTATTACGGCTGAGGCCACACCATTAAAAGCACATTCTATGTGCCTTAAAATGAGCGAGGTGTTTGTGATCGGTGCTGACTGATGATTTTTTCGGTGTCAGCTTGTGACCTTCACCGTTGATGAGGGTAACGACTGAACGGTTGCTGAAGTGTTAGGGCAGTTCTGCGGCTTTACCCAGGCAATCCTTCTTCGCATGCTGATCAACGGTTACTTAAGAACAATTATGCTGGCGTGATTCAGGTCGAAATATTTGCCGTGGCGTTCATTGTCAGGAACGCCCAGTTCGATAACCGGCCTTGATATTTCGACCGGTTTCTCAACATAGCTCGGTTTTAAGCGAAAGCGGCTTTGTCCTGATGGAAGATTTTACTGCAGTGCGGGCACATTAACGCGGCGCCTTTCTGGACTCGGGAGAAGCTGTGTTCTGACTGTTGTGAACAGTGAGGGCAGGTGCATTTGGTGAGGAAGTTGCGATTGTTTTTTGAGTCTTTGCGTTGTGGCATAGAGTATTATCCTGATAAATGGCCTGCAACCATACACTATCCCTGAGCATTTTGCCCGTAATCCTTTTCACCGCGCCTGAATCGTGTGGCTTTTTCATTTTGCCGCTTGATGATGGGGGTGTCACAGTAATGAATTCCAACTACGTCCAGCTGGTTACTCATTCTGCGAAAAGCATCTCTTCGCGTTTATACGTGTCGGTAAGGCAGCGTATCAGGAACAGGATAAGAAAAAGGCCCGCATGCGCGGGCCGTAGAGGAAGAGGAAAAGCTATCAAGCCTGATGTTCAATGGCTTTTTGCGTATTTTCAATGGCAATCTTACGCGGTTTTTCGCTCTCGGGAATTTCCTGATAAATGGACACCAGCAATATGCCATTTTCAAGTTTTGCGTTGCTCACTTTTGTATGTTCCGGAAGCGAAAAGCTCAGACGGAAATCCGCGCGGCGAATACCTTTGTATATCCAGCCCTGCTCATCATGGGCTTCATTTTCCGCGCGTTTACCGGAAACATTTAGTACCCCGCCGACGGTCTCGATTTCGAGTTCGTCTTCTTTCCAGCCGGGGACGCTTACGTGTAGCTGATAATTGCTTGCATCGACTTTTTTCAGGTCATAAGCAGGTAATGATGCCACCGGAGAGTCGCCAGTTAACTGGCTGAAAAGCCGGTCGATACGATTGAAACGGTCAGCAAAAACAGAGTCAGTAAAACCGGGGAGTGCTGACAAGGTTTTGAGTGCCATAACTTAACCTCCTGAATAATCAATTCAAAAGTTCAACTTAAAGGCAAGCTTTGCTTGTCCGCTTATATAAATAATTCCTTCAACACATTTTTCAAGTCCACAAATAAAAAAATTTTGCCTGTATCGAAGTGGCGAACTGCGTGGTTGAGTACACATGAAATGGCTGCTGGGATGCAGGAAATAACGAGCCTGTAATATGAAGGGAAAAGAAACTGTCAATGCAAACGTACACCTGCCGCTCGGCTTTTTACATTAGCCACAGAGTGGGTCGTTCAGCAGGATATAACCTATTTCATTTCAATGGAAAGGGGAATAATTAACGTTGTTAAGAAAAGACCCTCAGGAATAGGAAATCCGGGCTGCTCCTGAGGGATGCAAATGCATATTCGTTACGTTTATTAGTTTGCTAATTATTACTTTACTGGCAATGAGATTATTCTCATTTGTAATCGATTTCTGATAGGTGTGGGCTCTCTATGTGATTGGTTTAATTAATGGTTTTTGAACTGGCAGAGCGACAGAAAGTAACTATAGTTAACGCGCTATCATCGTTAACCCTATTTTCCCTGGTGATGTTCTTCTGCCGCTCTGTCCGAGCGGTTTTTTTTGCCCGGATTTTAGCTATCGCTTAATGTTATAAATGTTTCTTCTTAACCGGCATAAAGAGCAAATGGATAACCGGCACACTCACCGGCGTTGTAATCGCACTCTTTATCCTCATTTTTTGCGGCCACTCGACACGTATCTTTTCACTAAGCTCACTGAAAAATCCTCTCTCCCGCCCGATAATTCCTTTTAACGCGCGCCTACTGTGTATTTCAAATACTCGCCATAACGTCGTTTTACGAGGCGGCTCGCAACGCGTTTACGTTTTCATCCTCTCGCTCAACTGTGTATGCTTGGTCTTTGCTGGTAAACCCGAAGGAGAAGGTAATGTTAGAAGGGTATTTTGATCTTGATGGGGCGACAGGGGATGAGGCGGTAGAAAACAGAAAGCGCTTATTAGCTGTACAGGCAGCGCTGGAAATTTCAAAGGCGGCAGTTTCTGCAACCACGGCCAATTCGGGCATTCGTAGCCAGATGGATTTACGTAACGTTTCGCAAGAGGTCGCCACCCTCGCCGATGCGATTCAGGATGCGTTAGAATCTGACCTGTAAACCTACCGCCTGAGGGCGGTTTTTTGTTTCCTCTGGCTTCATTTCCCACGACTGATTACAACTACCGGGACAGGTTTGAACATCCCTGACACTTACTGACGCTTTCTCTCTCAGTATGTTGCCTGTTGACTCTCTCTTGAAAGGTATAGGCATGATGGGAAAAAAGTTAAGCGTGGCCTGGTTTTTTCTGCTTTTAACGTTCGCCTCTACTGCCAGTTCGGCGGCACCCGCTTTCCCACAACTTTCCGGGCAAAATCACTATATACGGCATGTCGCTGGCGATATTGCAGAAAATCCTGATGAGCATGTACAGGAAAAAATTGAACGATTTGTTTCCAATAAATATTAAATAAGCGACGTTCCCGCTCTATTAATTAGTGCGTGATAAAAATCAGAATATAACCTGCGGCAAAAAATGAATTGCTGCAGGTCTTTTTTTGCTGGCGACAACGCTGATAGTGGAAATTACTATTTCTGCCCAGTGAGTTATTGATTTGGAATAACGGAGATATGTATGGCTACAATGACTGACTGGCGAAAAGTCGCGAATAAAGAGCTCAGCCGTAAGGGAAAAAGCGTTGAGTCGCTGGTCAAACTGACGCCAGAGGGCATTGCGATTAAGCCTTTATATACTCCTGACGATCTGAACGCGCTGGAAATCACCGGAACGCTACCGGGGTTTCCGCCTTATACTCGCGGGCCGCGCGCCACAATGTATACCGCCCAACCGTGGACGATACGCCAGTACGCCGGGTTTTCAACCGCCAGAGAGTCGAACGCGTTTTACCGGCGTAATCTCGCCGCCGGGCAGAAAGGGCTTTCCGTTGCATTTGATCTGCCAACTCACCGGGGATATGACTCGGATAACCCGCGCGTGTCGGGCGATGTAGGAAAAGCGGGGGTCGCTATCGATACCGTGGAAGATATGAAAATACTCTTCAACAGTATTCCGCTGGATAAAATGTCGGTATCGATGACGATGAATGGTGCGGTTTTACCTATCATGGCGTTTTATATTGTTGCAGCGGAAGAACAGGGTGTTTCTCCTGAAAAATTAACCGGTACTATTCAGAATGATATTTTAAAAGAGTATCTCTGCCGCAATACTTATATTTACCCACCTAAGCCATCAATGCGGATTATTGCCGATATTATTGCCTGGTGCTCTGCCAATATGCCGCAATTTAATACTATTAGCATCAGCGGTTACCATATGGGAGAAGCGGGTGCTAACTGTATTCAACAAGTCGCGTTTACCCTTGCGGACGGCATTGATTATATAAAAGCCGCGCTCTCCGCAGGCCTGAAAATTGATGACTTCGCGCCGCGCCTCTCTTTCTTCTTCGGTATAGACATGGATCTGTTTATGAATGTCGCCATGCTGCGCGCCGCCCGTTATTTATGGAGTGAAGCCGTTAGTGGGTTTGGCGCGACCAATCCGAAGTCGCTGGCGCTGCGCACTCATTGCCAGACATCCGGCTGGAGCCTGACGGAACAGGATCCCTACAACAACATTGTTCGCACCACTATTGAAGCGCTGGCGGCGACGCTTGGCGGTACCCAATCTCTGCACACCAATGCGTTTGATGAAGCGCTGGGGCTACCAACGGATTTTTCGGCGCGTATTGCGCGTAACACGCAAATTATCTTGCAGGAAGAGGCGGAGATTTGTCGTACCGTCGATCCGCTCGGAGGCTCCTATTATGTTGAATCTCTGACCGATCAAATCATAAAAGAGGCGCGGGCAATTATCCGCCAGATCGATGATGCCGGAGGGATGGCGAAGGCTATCGAATCTGGGCTGCCAAAACGCATGATTGAGGAGGCCTCCGCGCGCGAGCAATCGCTTATCGACCAGGGGAAACGCACTATTGTCGGTGTTAATAAATACAAGCTCGATAAAGAAGCGGTAACGCCGGTACTGGAAATCGACAATGTGAAGGTGCGTAACGAGCAAATCGCCGCACTTGAGCAGATCCGCGCCACGCGTGATTCCGCTGCCGTTCACGATGCGTTGTCCGCGCTGACCCATGCCGCCCAACACAACGAAAATTTGCTTGCTGCGGCGATTCATGCCGCACGATTGCGCGCGACGCTTGGCGAGATTTCCAGTGCGCTGGAAGCGGCGTTTGACCGTTACCTGGTTCCCAGCCAATGCGTTACGGGGGTGATCACGCAAAGCTATCAGCAGGACAGCGAAGCGGCGGCTGAATTCGACGCCATCATTACGCAAACGCAACACTTTCTTGCTGAGCATGGTCGTCGCCCGCGCATTTTGATTGCGAAAATGGGGCAGGATGGGCACGACCGGGGGGCAAAAGTCATAGCCAGCGCATACTCCGATGTGGGTTTTGATGTCGATCTCAGCCCTATGTTCTCCACACCGCAAGAGATTGCCCGGCTGGCCGTGGAAAATGATGTGCATGTTGTTGGCGCATCGTCGCTGGCAGCAGGTCATAAGACGCTGATTCCTGAATTGATTAACGAATTAAGGAAATATGGCCGTGAGGATATTTGTGTCATTGCTGGCGGCGTGATCCCGCCACAGGATTATGACTTCCTGCGTGAACGTGGCGTGGCAGCGATTTATGGCCCTGGTACACCGATGCTTGAAAGTGTGCGCGATGTGCTGATGCGGATTAGCCAGCGCCATGATTAATGCACAAACCCTTGATGAATCAATCCGTCGCTTGCGGGCGGGGGATCGTGTCGCGCTCGCTCAGGCC
This sequence comes from Kosakonia sp. YIM B13588, assembly GCF_042788165.1. Classification (NCBI taxonomy): domain Bacteria; kingdom Pseudomonadati; phylum Pseudomonadota; class Gammaproteobacteria; order Enterobacterales; family Enterobacteriaceae; genus Kosakonia; species Kosakonia sp. YIM B13588. The sequence continues at coordinate 20,429 of NZ_JBHZPO010000007.1, forward strand.
ATGACGCTGGTGGAAAGCCAGCTTTCACGACATCAAATGTTGAGCCAACAATTGCTGGACACGATTTTGCCAGCGACGGGAAGGGCAATATGTATTGGCATCACCGGTACACCCGGTGCCGGGAAAAGTACCTTTCTCAACATCTTCGGCATGCTACTCGTTGGCCTGGGAAAACGAGTAGCGGTTATTGCGGTCGATCCCAGCAGCCCACTCAGCGGCGGCAGTTTATTGGGTGATAAAACCCGTATGACGGAACTGGCCAGAGCCGACGCGGCATTTATTAGGCCGGTGCCTTCCGGCGGTGCTACAGGCGGTATCAGTCCGCACGTCGGTGAATTGATATTGCTGTGCGAAGCCGCTAGTTACGATGTGGTGATAGTGGAAACGGTGGGTGTTGGCCAGTCTGAAACGGAGGTCGCAAGCATTGTCGATTGCTTCGTTTCACTGCAAATCGCCGGTGGTGGCGATGAGTTGCAGGGCATCAAAAAAGGCATCATGGAAATGGCCGATATCATTGTTATCAATAAAGATGATGGCAACAACCGCGCGGCAGTCGCCATTGCCCGGCAAATTTACGACAGCGCGCTTGCTATCGTTCATCGCAAATATCCGCAGTGGCGACCAGCGGTGTTGAGCTGTAGCGCACTGGAAAAGCGTGGCATAGAGGATGTCTGGCAGGCAATTGTTCTTTTTTACGATGTGATGACAAAAAGTGGTCATCTCCCGTTATTGCGTCAGCAGCAGACGGTGACGTGGCTACGAAAACAGGTGGAAGAAGAGGCGATGCGCCAGCTTTATGCCCACCGCGCTTTCCGTGAAGATTTTAACCAAACGCTTGATGAGGTGAAAAATCATCAACAAGCGCCGCGCACGGGCTTACAGCACATCCGTGAATACCTTCAGCATCACTATTTTGCACAGTAAAAAGGAATTGATATGTCGTACGAGTATGTGGTTGTAACCATTATGCAAAAAGTGGCTGTTATCGAATTTAATTACGCACGCAAACTTAACGCGCTTAGCAAGGTGTTTATTGATGATTTGATGCGGGCGCTGGAGGATCTTAACAAACCGGAGATCCGTTGCGTGATCCTGCGCGCGCCGCATGGCGCGAAAGTCTTCTCCGCCGGGCATGATATACACGAGTTACCCTCAGGGCGGCGCGATCCTCTCTCTTATGACGACCCGCTACGCCAGATTACCCGCATGATTCAAAAATACCCGAAGCCCGTGATATCCATGGTGGAAGGCAGCGTCTGGGGAGGGGCTTTTGAAATGATCATGAGTTCCGATCTCATTATTGCCGCCAGTTCTTCAACCTTCTCTATGACGCCCGTTAATCTCGGTGTTCCTTATAACCTGGTCGGTATCCATAACCTGACGCGCGACGCCGGGTTCCATATCGTTAAAGAGCTGATTTTCACTGCGGCACCCATCACGGCGCAGCGGGCGCGGGAAGTTGGCATTTTGAACCATGTTGTCGACGCCAGCGAGCTGGAAGATTTCACCTTGCAGATGGCGCATCAGATCTCGGAGAAAGCACCGCTTGCCATCGCGGTAATTAAAGAAGAGCTACGCGTGCTTGGCGAAGCACATACCATGAATTCGGACGAGTTTGAACGTATTCAGGGTATGCGTCGCGCCGTTTATGACAGCCGGGATTATCAGGAAGGGATGAGCGCGTTTATGGAAAAACGTAAGCCAAACTTTCTTGGGCGCTGATTAACGGAGACGATAATGAAACAACCCTGGCCCCGGATGAGCGCCGACGAAGCGGCAGAAATCATCCAGCACGATGAGATGGTGGCTTTTAGTGGTTTTACTGCAGCAGGTTCGCCCAAAGCGCTTCCCGCCGCCATCGCACGTTGGGCACGGGAGCTACATCTACTGCAGCAACCTTTTCAAATCCGTTTGCTGACCGGCGCGTCCATTAGCGCGGCGGCTGATGATGCGTTATCGGAGGCGGACGCGGTCAGTTGGCGCGCGCCGTATCAGTCCGCAACGGGAATGCGACAAAAAATCAATCAGGGGCAAATTAAGTTTGTTGATCTGCATTTGAGTGAAGTTGCCCAGATGGTGAACTACGGTTTTTTTGGCGATATTGATATCGCGGTGATCGAAGCCTCTGCGTTGACATCCGATGGCAAAATATGGCTTTCCAGCGGGATTGGCAACGCGCCGACCTGGCTTAGAAAAGCGAAAAAAATCATCATTGAGCTTAATCACTACCACAGCCCGCGGGTGGCTGAACTCGCCGATATCGCCACGCCCGGCGCGCCGCCGTATCGCCACAGTGTCGCTATTTTTAGTGCGTTGGACAGGATTGGCCTGCACTATGTTCAGGTGGAACCCAAAAAGATTGTGGCGGTGGTGGATACTGAATTACCGGATGCCGGTAACGTGCTGGATGGCGCAAAACCTGTCTGCCAGCAAATTGCCGACAACGTAGTGACGTTTCTGCTGCAAGAAATGGCGCAGGGGCGTATTCCGCGCGAGTTTCTGCCGTTACAAAGCGGCGTGGGCAATATCAATAATGCCGTGATGGCGCGGCTCGGGGAAAGCCCCGACATCCCGGCATTTATGATGTACTCCGAAGTGTTGCAGGAGTCGGTAGCGCATTTACTTGCCGCAGGAAAAATCCTCGGTGTCAGCGCATCCAGCCTGACCGTTTCCGACAAGACGCTGCGTAACATATACGACAACATGGATTTTTTCGCCGGGCGTATTGTTTTGCGACCGCAGGAGATTTCCAATAACCCGGAAATTATCCGCCGTCTTGGGGTCATAGCGCTAAATGTCGGGCTGGAGTTTGATATTTACGGACACGCCAATTCAACGCACGTCGCGGGCGCTAACCTGATGAACGGGATTGGTGGCAGCGGAGACTTTGAGCGTAATGCTTATTTGTCGGTATTCATGGCGCCCTCGATTGCCAAAGAAGGAAAAATTTCTTCCATTGTGCCGATGTGCAGCCACGTTGATCACAGCGAGCATAGTGTCAAAGTGATCATTACGGAGCAGGGCATCGCCGATCTGCGCGGGTTGTCGCCAATTGAGCGCGCCCGCACCATTATTGATAATTGCGCACACCCACTCTATCGGGATTACCTTCATCGCTATCTGGAAACGGCTCCAGGCGGGCATCTTCATCACGATCTTAGTCGCGTATTCGAATTGCACACGAATTTACTGCACACAGGATCGATGCTCGGCTAAATTGCACGAATCGTCGCGATCGTCATTAATGTACTGACAGACTTCGGCGGTGTGCCGATGGTTTTTCAACGAATACAGGTATTCCTGCATATACATCGGTCCGTTTGGCGCATCGAAATATCGCAATGTGGTGGGGTTAACCAGATGCCAGGCGAAATAGGGGATCACGGTAAGAAACTGCCCGCGTTCCACCGCGCTGATTTTCGCCATAAAACTGTAGGCCCGGTAGATAACGGTTGGGTGGATCCCGCAAGGGCGCATGTGAGAATCGAGCATGGCTTCAAAATTCGCGCGGTTCTGAAAACGCATCTGCAACCACGGGAGTTCACGCAGTAGCTCCTGTGGCTGTTTTTGCTCATAGCGTCGGGAAACTAAAAATCCCAGACGCAGCGGAGGCAACTCGGTGGCAGCGAGGTTCTCCAGACCCAGAACACGCGGGGAAACCTGCTGGGGAGAAATAATAAAATCAAGCTGGTGGCCAAGCAGGTCATCAATCACGCCGTTGTCACTGAATTCGACGGCCTGCGTGCTGATATTGTCATATTTATCCCCCAGGCTTAGCAGTTGATCGAAAATGATGGTCGGATAGGTGTTGTCGACGCCAATAACGATTTTGTGTGAGCGCAGGGCGGAAGAGTGAAGCTCATTTTCAATTGCTGATAAGCGCTCATAAACCGGGAAAAGTTTCTGATAAAGCTCCTGCCCGGCTTTATTCAAACGGATACTGTTATCTTTGCGGGTAAAGAGCGGATAACCAATCTGCTCTTCCAGCGAGACAATACTTTTGCCAAACGGCGACGCGGTCATGTGTATTTTTTCTGCCGCTCTGGCAATGCTTTTCGTCTGCGCCAGTAAAATGAAGTTGCGCATTCTTTTGGAAATAAAAATAGAGTTGCTCATCTGAAAATCCCTCTCTGACTCAATAACCGATACGTATGGCCATCCGTGTCATCATTAGCATGCTATTTATTGCTGCCAGCAATGGTATAGCACTGCTGTCTGGCACGAACCAGAGGCATCAATGCAGAGTGGAAGAAAAGCCGCAGTTATTTGCGGCTTTTTCAGATTATTTCTTCAGCAGTCGTGGCAACTGGTTTTCCAGTTCAAGCAGACACGCATCCATCATTTTCTGCGTTTCTTGCGTCACTTTTTGGTAATTATTCGCCCGCCAGTCGGCCAGCGGCGCGGTTTTCACCGCTGGCGCACATTCTGCTCTCACAAAAGCGCTCAGCACATTGCCATCTTCTGCGCGTTTATAGAACAGCACGCGGTAGGCCAGATCATAATTACTGTTTCCCGCAGACATATCTGTATATACCAGCGACCACTGCGCTGCTGCGATATACAGCGGCTGTTTGTAGACATAATTACCGCCCTGTTTATCGAGCCATTCGCGAATTTTCACTTCAGCTTTTGGGCTTAAATAGCGCGATGTCGGTTCCGGCATGGAATCTATCGCGTTGCCTTTATAGCTATTTTTATCAAAGGCATCACCACTGCCTGCTCCGCCGCCAAGTGCTGCGCTGAGTAACGAAAGCCCCATGCCGGTGCCAGCATGGGCGGGGCTCACTTCACGCAGTTTCACATCCGGGTAGCGATTGTTATTCATTTCAAGTGGGCTAAAAATGGTGGCAACCTCAAGTGTTGTACCGTTGGTGGCTTTTACCGGGTGCGTACTGGTTCCCGCACATCCTGCCAGCAGGGCTACAGAGAGTACGCTGAGCGCTAATGCTTTAATTTTCACTTTTTTTCCTTCTTTTTTCCGTTTACAACGTTTAATCCAGCGGACCGGTTCTGTTAGTGAATACGCCGGGGGCCTGACTTGAGCAAAAAGTGGTTAGTTAAGATAACGGCATGATTTAAATAAGCTTTAGCGGGGATTTAGCACTGAATTTTCATCTTTATTGGTGCAAATCAAGGAATCTATGAGTGCTTTCGTGTGGAGAAAGGCATGGCAAATTATGTGGTCAGCGTTTCAGATCAGGCAGTCGCGGCCAATTTTTTCCCGGTGGAACAAGGCCTGAATGCCTTTAATGATGAGATCACCGGTATAAGCGATCGTAAGCCTTTGAGTGTACTGGTTAAAGATGCGAATACCGGTGAAGTCATTGGCGGGATGATTGGCCGTACTTCACTGGGGCTGCTGTTTATTGATCTGGTTTATCTTCCGCCAGCGCTTCGTGGGCAACGTCTTGGCGAAACACTACTGCGGCAGTTTGAAGAGGAAGGGCGAAAGCGCGGCTGCATCTCCGGTTTCCTTTACACCATCAGTTTCCAGGCTCCAGAGTTTTATAAAAAGAACGGTTGGCAAGAGTTTGGTCGTATCGATTGTCTGCCTGAGGGAACCAGCCGGGTTTTCCTGCGCAAGCAGCTTTAAGAGGCTCAAGCGAACCGCCTTTCGGTCATCACGGGCATTCGCCGAATGCCTGTACAATAACCCTCTCATTCATGCAGGTTTGTACAAACTCTACTCGTTTGTTCCGCTTTAAGTCTATTTATTAAGAAAACATTAGTTTGCATTTTATTTAAGTATTGTTTTTGGGATACGGGTAACAAATTTTTATTAAGTATCATTGAAATGTTTGTGGCAAACTTTCATGTAAAATGTATTATTGATTATGGGTGCTACAGTAAATTCTTATATTCTTTTGTGAAGCAATGAATAAATCTTATATTTCTGAACTGCAAAAGATGTCTCTGGTATTATTTTTAGCGAACAGGGGCGTCTGCAATATATTCGCTGATAATGAAGGAGATAAGCATACTTACAGCAGATCTCCCTTCACGAAAGCGTGGTTTTTGGATCATACTCACCGGATACACGTCCGTCATTTTGGTCGGATATGGCGGTTACTAAAAAAGCATGACACTGAGGCGACAAGCCGCACAGCCCTTGAAGCTTACTCGCTCTATGTCAGTGATTGTCTGCTGGAGTTGCAGTCTGCTCCGGTGTTGACGCTGGTTCAGGGCTGGGTATTAATCGAGGCTTATGAGAAGTGCCTTGCCTGTAGCGATGGGTGCGAACCTGCATGCTGTTTTGGCGAGCAATCCGCGCCTTCTTTGCTGGAAAAATATATATATCAGTTGTGTTTTGAACCTGGTTTGCAATTAGAATCCGGTTTATTAAAGCAAGCCTGTTTAGCGAGTCGGAATAATTCTTATTTATTAAATAAAACGCAACAGCTTAGCGATTAATTTTTGATAGCATTTATATAGATAAAGGATTCGAATTCAACATTATTTCCTCTGCTGTATGTCAATGTTCCCGGTAAAATATTTCCACCAGTAGCAAAAAATACATGTACAACCCTGCAATGGATTGCACGGTTTGCAGGACACTGATCACACATCCATGATTATCATCACAGTTCCCGTTTTGAAGGCTTGAGCCGCCTCGTCTGATTCGTTATAAGAGTTCCCAGGGCGTAATCAGAAGAAAACTGAGCGAAACCTGATTCCATTGTTGCCTTGCGTGGCGGCAATGGAGTCAGGTTTTTTTTTGCTTTTTTTTCGGGCGTACTCCTCCGGGAAGAACATCTGGGTTAAACAGTGAGAAAGCTGAAAATGAAAGTAGAAAAAATACTCAGCAACAACGCTGTCCTGCTCACCAATGCGCAGCAAGAAGAGATCGTGGCGATTGGGCGGGGCATTGGTTTTGGCAAAAGACCGGGCGATAAGGTCGACAACAGCCAGATTGAAAGCCAGTTCGTCAAAAAGTCGGAAGGACTGGCGGACGTCTTTTCGCAACTACTGGCGGAAATTCCGCCCCCTTATCTGGCTGTCACACAGCAGATCATTGCGCTGGCCCAGCAGCGGTTGGCGATCACAGTGCAGGACACGCTGTTCCTGGCGTTAAGCGATCATTTAAATTTTGCTATCCAGCGGCAAGCCAACGGACTGGTGATTAAGAACTTTTTGCTGTGGGACATTAAACGTTTTTATGCCCAGGAATATGCGGTGGGGCTTGAGGCATTGCAGCTTATCAACAGTAAACTCGGCATTAGCCTGCCGGAGGATGAAGCCGGGTTTATCGCACTGCATCTGGCGAACGCCAGGAATAACAGTGACATGCAAAGCACCATGCAGAGTGCCACCATCATTAAAGATGTGCTGACAATCCTGAAATACGATCTGCACCTGACCTATGACGAAGAGTCGCTAAATTATCAGCGGCTTATCACACACCTCAAATTTTTCGCACTGCGTTTGTTGAACCGCAATACCGTCGCGCACGGCGACGACAGCATCTATCAGGGCATCACCAGTATGATGCCGGCTGCCTATGCCTGCGCGATGAAAGTTAATGATTATGTTGAAAAAAATTACCAGTGCCAGCTCACCACCGACGAAGTGATGTTCCTGACGATCCATATCAATCGCCTGAGCGGTGGTTAACGGCGGCAAGATAAAGGAGAAAGTAACTATGCAAATGAGATTTCCCGAAGGTTTTCTGTGGGGTGGCTCGGTCGCCGCAAACCAGGTCGAAGGCGCATGGAACGAGGGAGGAAAAGGCGTTTCCACTTCCGATCTGCAACCGCAGGGAATACACGGTAATGTCGTTGAACGTGACGCGAACAGCACCGGTATCAAAGATATGGCCATCGATTTTTACCACCGTTATCCGGAAGATATTCAGTTATTTGCTGAGATGGGTTTTAAAGTATTGCGCACCTCGATTGCCTGGACGCGCATCTACCCAAATGGCGATGAAAGCGCACCAAACGAAGAGGGGCTGGCTTTTTACGACCGGCTGTTTGATGAAATGGCACGCTATGGCATCCAGCCGTTGATCACGCTTTCACACTACGAAATGCCTTACGGGTTGGTGAAAAACTATGATGGCTGGAGCAGCCGGAAGGTAATCGACCTGTTCGAGCGCTACGCGCGCACGCTCTTTACCCGCTATCGCGATAAAGTGAAATACTGGCTGACGTTTAACGAAATCAACATGGCATTGCATGCGCCGTTTACCGGCGTTGGGCTTGCGGGTGAGCGAAGTAAGCAGGAGATCTATCAGGCCATTCATCATCAACTGGTGGCGAGCGCCCGCGCGGTAAAAGCCTGCCATGAAATCATCCCGGATGCCAAAATCGGCAGCATGTTGCTGGGTGGCATTCGTTATCCGATCACCTGCAAACCGGAAGATGTACTGCAATCGCAGCGGGTAAATCGCGACTGGCTTTTTTTTGGCGATGTTCAGGCGCGTGGTGCTTATCCGGCGTGGATTGGCCGCTTTTTCCGCGAAAATAACATTTCGCTCAATATCACCGGGCAGGATGAACAGGATCTGCAAGAGACGGTCGATTTTATCTCGTTCAGTTATTACATGAGCGGTTGCGCTGCCGCACAGCCGGAGCTCTATCAAAGCTCGCGCACCAATATTATGCGCATGATCCCCAACCCGCATCTTGAAAGCTCCGAGTGGGGCTGGCAGATAGACCCGCAAGGGCTGCGATTTTTGCTCAATGAACTGCACGATCGTTACCAGAAGCCGCTGTTTATTGTGGAGAACGGGCTGGGGGCGAAGGATGTCCCCGCTGCGGATGGCTCGATTGAAGATGATTACCGCATCCAGTATTTGCAGGCGCATTTGGTGCAGGTCAGAGAGGCGATTGAAGATGGCGTGGAACTGCTGGGGTATACCAGTTGGGGGCCGATTGATCTAGTCAGCGCCGGAACCGCGCAGATGTCGAAACGCTATGGCTTTATCTATGTGGATCGCGACGATGCCGGGAATGGCACGCTGGCGCGTCGGCGTAAGAAAAGCTTCTTCTGGTATCGCGATGTGATCAGCAGTAATGGGGAAACGTTAGCGCCGTAATGTGAGTGCAAACTATGCCGGATGTGGCTTACGCCCATCCGGCATTTGTCGTTTATGGCGTCACGGTGACAATCGCGCGGCGGTAAGCGAAAAGTGACGGCATGCCGTCATCCTGCACCTGCAAAATGATGTGGAATGGCGTCGCGGTTTTGACTTGCGGTGCGGTAAAGCTGGCACCAAGTGAGTCACTATTCCCAGGCGCCAGTAACGTGCTTAATAGCGTTTTTGGAAGTGACATGGCGTTTTCCCTATCTTAAAAAACAAAAACCTGCTTTCCGTTGCCTGGCGGAGCAACGGAAAGCAGGTTTCGCCAAAAGGAGGTGTAACGTCCTGTGGGCATGGTTATAAAAAGAGTCGTTCAGGCAGGCAACGCATAATATTGATAAATGTGACCGGGGTTCTGTATTTGCCTGCCTGTTCAATTCCGGGTTAACGCTATTTGCGTGATGATTTTCACAAATTGATCATTTGCGGTGGTAATTGCCTGCGCGGCTTGTTAGAAAGAGGGCGTTAGTTAAGGACGTCACCAGAGAAATTCTGGGCGAGACCTGGATAAAGCAGTGTGTTTACACACTATTTTATCCAGGTTTTTTTTTGCTTTTTTCCAGCTGGCCAGCGGATGCAGGCAACACCAGGGTGATCTGATTATTACTGTCGTTTGTGAAACGGGAAGTCTCATTATGAATAACAAAGTACTGGCAGAAAATATTCTGCAGCTGGTAGGTGGAGAGAGCAACGTTACGACGCTGGTGCATTGCGCGACGCGTTTACGCTTTAAAATCATCGATAACAGCAAAGTGCGGTTGGCCGAACTCGACGCGCTGGACGGCGTCATTACCGTGGTGAATGGTTCAGGCCAGTTACAGGTGGTGATTGGCAACCGCGTGCCAGACGTGTTCCGCGCGTTTGGTACCATCTCCGGATTACTGGAGGATGATAAGAAGAAACAGCCTGCGGAACCGGCGCAAAATACAGCCTCGCTGTTAGGGCGTTTGATCGATTTGGTGGCCGGGATTTTCACGCCATTATTAGGCGCGATGGCCGCAGCCGGTGTGCTAAAAGGCGCGCTGGCGATTGTGCTGGCCGCCGGGTGGCTGAGCAATAAAGAGAGCACCTATATTATTTTGCATGCCGCATCCGACAGCCTGTTCTATTTTCTGCCGATGCTGTTAGCCATCACCTCTGCGCGTAAATTTGAAACCAATATCTTTGTTGCCGTGTCGATCGCGGGAGCGCTCATTTACCCCAGCATTCAAGGGTTATTTGATGGCGGTCAGCCGGTGAGTTTTTTTGGCCTGCCGGTGGTGATGATGAAATATACCGGCTCGGTGATCCCGATTATTTTCAGCGTCTGGCTGATGTCGATAATAGAGCGCTTTCTCAACCGTCATATTCATGAAAGCGTGCGCAATATTCTGACGCCGTTTTTCCTGCTGACGTTGATGGTGCCGCTGACGTTAATGACCATCGGGCCGATTGGTATTTCGATCAGTGAGGTTGTCGCCTCTTTATTTGTTTCGATTTACGGTTTCAACCCGATTATTGCCAGCGCGCTGATGGCTGCCGCCTGGCAGGTGTTGGTGATTTTCGGCGTGCACTGGGGCTTTGTTACCGTTTTTATCAACGACATTTCGGTGATGGGACACAGCTTTCTTAAAGCCGCCTCCAGCCCCTCGGTTTTCGCCCAGTCCGGTGCGTTGCTGGCGGTGATGCTGTGCGCGAAAGATAAAAAGCTGAAAGCACTGGCGGGCAGTACCTTTATCGCTTCGTTGTTCGGCATTACCGAGCCGGGTGTCTACGGCGTCACCTTGAAACTGAAAAAACCGTTTATCTGCGCGGTGATCGCGGCGGCCTTTGGCGGTGCGGTGGTTGGGTATGCCAAAAGCTCGGCGATTTCAATGGGCATGCCGGGGCTGCTGACGCTGCCTATTTTCTACGGCGACGGTTTTATCGGTTTTCTTATTGGCTGCGGCGTGGCGTTTATTGGCAGCCTGGTGCTTACGCTAATCGTTGGTTTTGACGAACCTTCCGTACAAGCGATATCTCACGCATCTGCGGGTGAAAAAGAGCATACCGCACATCAACCGGTGATGCCGAAAACCGCTGCGCTGGCTCCTGAGCAGATTACTGCACCGGTTTCCGGCGCGTTAATCCCGCTGGCTGAAGTGGATGATAAGGTCTTTTCGACAGGCGTTGTCGGGCCGGGTTTTGCCATTATTCCTGATGAAGGACGAGTTTATTCCCCGGTCGACGGCCATATTGCCAGCACCTTCGCCAGCGGCCATGCTATTGGCATTCGCTCCACGGCGGGCGCGGAAATACTGATCCACGTCGGGATTAATACCGTGCAACTGGATGGGCAATATTTCCATATGCAGGTGAACGAAGGCGATGAAATCAAAAAAGGCCAGCTTCTGCTGACCTTCGATCTCAATGAAATTAAACAGGCGGGTTATGACACGGTGACGCCAGTGGTCATCACCAACAGCGAAGCCTGGCGCGAATTACACATTAGCGATAAATCCCATTCCCGCTTTGGCGAGCCGGTAATGGCGCTATTGGTGTAACTCTCGCTGTCAGCGGGAAGCTATTTGCGGCGGGGGCGGTTGTCGCCGCAACCTATTAAAAACGTATTTATGCGTTAATTGATCTACCCCCACAGGACGTTACTGATTTTATTCAGGCGAGACCTGCAACTGACGGAGTATTTTCCGTCGGTTGCGGGTCTTTTTGTTTTCTGGGGGTAATACCGAGGGGAACTCATGAAGGTGAACAACATAATTTCTAAAAAGAGGTGTATTGCCGTGGCGTTATTATCCTGTTACGGCGCAAGTAGCGGGGTAATGGCGCAGCCGCTAACGCTTGAACAACGCATGGCGGCGCTGGAAGCGCAGTTGCGCGTTACGCAGCAGAAACTGCAAGCCTATGAAGAAAAAGAGCACGCGCAGCTACGCAACGTTGCTTCATCAGCCGCGCCTACGGCGCAATCTAATGCGACGGTTCAGGCTACGGCCGCGCAGGTTAAAACGGAGCCGGAGCTGTCGGCAGGGACACTGAAAAAAATAAGCCAGTATGTGCAGGATGATACCGGCTTTAAATATTCCGGTTATTTCCGCTCGGGTTGGGCAACCACCACCAATGGCGGACCAAAATCCTGGGCAGTGGGATCGCTTGGGCGTTTTGGTAACGAATATGACGGTTGGTATAACTTGTCATTAAAGAAACGAGCATGGCGTGATGGCGACAAAGCTATTTGGGCGAATGTGCAATTTGAGGGCGATCTCGGGTTAACCCAGAGCAATGAATCCTTTGAAAAAGGGATGTCCGGCGGCGGTATGGGCAAACTGAGTAAACTCTATGTGGAAGGCAACGGGCTGCTTCCTTTTGCGCCAGAGGCGTCGGTCTGGGTAGGGAAACATACGCTGCCACAGTATGAAATTCAGCTACTGGACTGGAAAAGCAATCGCACACTTTCTGGTGCAGGCGTTGGGATAGAAAACTGGAAGCTGCCGGTTGGCGCACTCAGTATGGCAATAACGCGTAATGATATTGATAACTACAGTACGGTGTGTGCGGCAGGTTCTTCCAGCTGTAGCGATACCACGCAGGTTAACGTCAATATCGCGGAAGTTCGCTACAAGAATCTTCCTGTCAGCGAAAATATGACGCTGGAGCTGGGGGCGAAATATGCGTTTGCTAACCAGACGGATGAGCAGAAAAAAGCGCAGGCGGATAATGATTATTATCAGGTGAAATCCTCATGGCTTGGACAGGCGATTTTGCGTAATCCCATTCTGAAAGGCTCAAACGAATTGACGCTGCAAGTGGCAAATAACTCCCTTGCCAGCCAGTTCATGAATATTTCCAGCGCCAATCCGGATTTTGATTACAACAGTTCTTACTACGGTATTCACAGCGGCGGTATTGGCTGGCGGTTAGTGGATCAGGGGGAGTTCTATCTGGGTGAGAAGTTAATCATGGCGCATGCGCTGGTGTATGGTCGCGGCCACGATCTTTACTCGACATATACCGGCGCGCATACGGACTTTACCACCGCGCGTGCGGTTATTCGTCCGTCATGGATCTGGAATCAAAACATGCAGACGGCGCTGGAATTGGGGTATTTCACGCAGAAAAATCGCGTCAATAATTCCACATCGGATGAATCTGGTTATAAGGTGACGCTGGCGCAGGTGTATAAAGTGGATACCAGCATTCTTAATTCCCGACCGGAACTTCGTCTCTATAGTACTTACCTGAAAGCGTTAGAGCATGAGATCGATAGCCAGACCTTTAACGACGGTAAGGATTATCAAATAAGTTTTGGTGTGCAGGCTGAAGTGGTCTTTTGAACAACAAAAACAGAATCCCCGCCGGGGTGGCGGGGAACAATAACGCATGCAGATGTTGCGTTAGAAAGCGATAAAAATGCAGGGTGGGATAAAGACAAACCCTTTATTTTTAGATGGCAAAATCTTCCAGTTTTTTACCGTCTTCCAGTGCTTTGGCAATCACTTTCGGTGTGCGGCCCTGGCCGGTCCAGCTTTTTTCCGTGCCGTCTTCATCAATATACTTATATTTGGCAGGGCGCGGTGCACGAACAGATTTTGATTTCGTCGTTTGTCCTTTCAGCGAGGATAAAAGTTCGGTTGGATCGATACCTTCATCCAGCAGTTTTTGACGAAACGCAGCCAGCTTGGCTTCTTTCTCTTCTTGTTCTTTACGTAGAGAAGATTCTTCTTCACGACGTTCTTCAACAACAACTGACAGTTTTTCAAGCATCTCTTCAAGAGCTTCAAGGGTAAGCTCACGGGCCTGAACTCGCAGGGTGCGAATGTTATTAAGTGATTTAAGTGCTTCTGACATAGCGTCACTCCGTGTGCGGAAAAATGAATAATCTATCGGAATTAATTTTTAGTGATAACGACATAAAAATCAATATGGAATTATAGGTTTTAGCAAATATATATGTGATTTTGCAACCCTATGACTTTGTAGGTATCTCGCTAAGGGTAATTTAGTAACAATGCGGCATTAAAAAAGCCACAGAATTTAAGGGTTATTTTTATCGGAATCGTTAGTAAATGCCGCTTGTTCATCATGAAATAACCTATATCTTTGCATTGACTTTCGCTTGCCAGAGGCAGATTTTTCTTAACAAAGAGTCATTACAGGTATAGCGCCTGTTTCAAACGGTAAAAGTTATCTCTGAACTGGCGCGTTTTTTCTTTTTGATTTGCGTTAGCGCAAGCGGCAATTTCAGCACTGCTAAATGTTTCATTAAACATGACCACATATTGATGGCTCAGGTTCCTACACAATAAGTAGCTAAGGAATTTTGCCCGCGTCAGGCATTGTTGAGAATATTCTCGATTGGTGGCAAGCACGGCACGCTCCAGTTCATATCGAAAGTCATAAAAATCCACCTTGTTGACCGTCAGTTGTGGTTTCTTTTTCATACTCATCTTTTAATTACATACAGTAATAATTGCGTTGCTGGATATCGCGCGTTGCGGCGCACACAGCGTGTCGCATAAATGATGGGAGGCGGGTTTTATCCTGTTAGCGGGTTTTTCTGATATTAAACTGAAACTGCCTGGCCTTAACGCGACCCTATTTTTTAAAGGATTCAGCTTGCGAGAAAACGCGCGGCGACATGAATTGCAGCGCGATAACTGTGTAATAACGAATAGGCTAAAGCGGTCTGCTGTTGCGTTTTGGGGCGGTGTAAAACTGAACCTTACAACCAGAGCCTGGGATATTGGGTTCTCCGCGGGTTCAAAATAGCCGGTGCGATCGCGGCATGCATTTTGTGACACCGCACTTTCCCGTTGTGTATTTCCCTGCCGCCAGGCGTCGCCATATTTACCGGACAATGTTCTGATATTCATTTCCACGCGGGCGTTAGCTGCGCTGCTATGGGTTTTACTTTCGTACTGGCGGTAGTGAGTCAGTACGCTGTTGATAACCGTGTTAGTCGTCTGGTAGCGCTCACGTTTGGCGATATTTAACTGCTGTTTATCCGGCATCAGACTAACCTGAACGGAATTAATGACAAAACGCGCATAACCGCGGTTGCGATAATCATTGGGCAACGTTTCACTGTTCGCTTGCCGTTTTTGTTGTGAGTATTCCCGGGCGGCGCTAACTTTCCACCCCGAAGCCGGAGCGCGTAATTGCCACTGGTTTCGCGCTATTTTCTTACTAACCGTTTGGTTAACAATAATGCGGATTCGTACCATATTGGCGGCTATGGCTTCTGCTCTGGTTTTTATAAACTCAGGAAGCAGCGCGTCGGCACGCTGTTGCCCGGCAGAATGAATGGTGTTGATTTTATATGCGCATATGGCGTGAAGCCTAAAAGGAGAAGACACGTAACCAGCGATAATTTTGCATTTTTTCAACATGACATTTCGTCTAAAAGAGAGAGCAAAGGGCGCGGTTGCTGGCTTTGGTTATGAGTCGTTTCTTAAGTAAAGAGAATCTGCGCACCATAAGCCGAATGAAGCGGCAGGATCACATTTAATTATGATGAAAGGATGGAGGAAGAATGGATATCGGCGCAGCAGAGAAGCCATTTTCACTGCGCAATTTTTAAGGGTTGTGAAACCTGTTTCGCCACTTGCAGATAAATCTAATGCGGCTATTTAGTTGATGGTGAAAAAGCTCGGGTCACGCCCAGGAGCTTATGCATCTTGTGTGCTTCGCACCCCAAAAGCATATGACCGTAGTTTGTTTGCGGAAATAAAGACACCGGGAATAAACGATGCGGCAGTCGGTTAAATAGCGTGGCGCTGTATTCAGCGACAGGATTTTAATTCACGGGTGGAGTTGAACGAGTAAAAAGACCTTCATGCATAGCATAGCGATGAATGATAGCGATAACACCTTCGCGACGCCTGAAACAGTGGAGTCCCCCCTCCACCGCGCGCAGGCGGTTGGGAAATGGAAGGGGGGAGAGGTACGACTTAACGAAGAGTGGCATTGCACCACTGTTGAGCACTGGCGGAATTCATTTCCATCAACGTCAACGGCGCTAATCGTAGCCCCTGAAGGTGAAAGCAATATGCGCAAGTCATGGAGATTTTGTCAGAAGATATAACGCGCAAGCATTAAAAAAAGAGAAGCCGCCACCGATGGGTTGCGGCATGGCATCAGCCTGGTAAACACATCGCCACCAGGCTTTATGTATATGTCAGATATCAGAAGTGCGTATTCACACTGACATAGAATGTTCGCCCGGACTCGTTATACGTTTGCGCTCCCGCGCCATATAACCAGGCGCCGGTAGTCGAGTTACCCGTGGTTTGCGCATTGCCCGCGCGGTAGTGACGGTTATCGAAGAGGTTATCCACGCCGCTGGTCAGGCTCAGGTTTTTATTCACCGTCCAGGTTGAACTCAGACCGACAACGCTGTAAGGGCTCACTTCGTTCAACTCGCTGCCAGAGACGGATTCACCTTTATAGTTAAAGCGTTTCGGCTTCTGACGACCATACCAGGTAAAGGTGCCTTGCAACGAGAGATCCTCGCGCACCTGCCACTCCAGAGCGGAATTCAGCGTAAACTGCGGAATAACTGACAAACGGTCGCCGGTGGTTTTGTTCTTACTTTGCAGCATCCACGTCATATTATTGGTCCAGTTAATGGTTTCGCTAACCGGCA
Organism: Kosakonia sp. YIM B13588; assembly: GCF_042788165.1. NCBI lineage: Bacteria > Pseudomonadati > Pseudomonadota > Gammaproteobacteria > Enterobacterales > Enterobacteriaceae > Kosakonia > Kosakonia sp. YIM B13588. The sequence goes on from NZ_JBHZPO010000007.1 coordinate 37,129, forward strand.
CATTCAGCGTACCTTCCAGCCCCTCCACCAGTGCTTTAGGCACGTTCTGCCACTGGTAAATATTCGTCGTGCCATTGCTGGCGGTGCCAACGGCAGAATAGCCGGATTCAATCTTGTTGCGGTAATCGTTGCGAAAGTACGTGATACCGCCCTGGAAGCCGTTGTGCTTATATTCGATGCCAATCTCTTTGTTGACGCTGGTTTCTGCTTTCAGGTCGCTGTTACCCATCAGATAACAGGCGGCGCTACTGGCGTAACACCCCTGGCCGTTGCTGTAGAGGATGTAGTTCGGGTTAAGCTGATAGAGATTCGGCGCTTTATAGGCGCGGGCGATCCCCAGTTTCAACGTCCAGTCTTCGGCAAGCACTTGCGACAGGTTCAGCGATGGGCTCCAGTTATTACCCACAATACTGTGATGATCGAAGCGCAGCGCTGGCGTCAACATCGTGCTTTCGGTCAGTGCCAGATTGTCTTCGGCAAATAGTGAGAAAATCTCCGCGCTGCTATACGGGCTGCGGTCGGTGCTGCTGATGCCGTCTATTGAACCATAGGAGAGCGACTGGGTGGTGGAGACACCATCTTTCATTCGCTGCTGGTTCCACTCGGTTCCCAGCGTCAGGTTTTGCTCCACCGCCAGGGTAAATGGAATATTCACCTCGCTGTGCAGCAACACATCAGCGAGATCAATATCGGCAAATTTATCGCTGGAGAAAATGCCCTCTGTGCCGCCCGCCAGTCCCTCGCTCATCCGCGAATTACGCGTATGTTCATACTGCGCATAAGTGTTGGTCGTGACACCGTTGTCCCAGCCGCCGGTCCATGTCACTACATAGGTCTGGCGATAAAGGCGATTGGTCTCTTCACCATATTTGCTTTTTACCAGCGTGCTGGTGTTGGTGTTTTGCGTATCGCCCGCGTAGAGATTGCCCTGGCGGCTATAGCCGGATTCAAATTCCAGCGCCTGCATTGGCGCGAATTCCCAGCGCACTTTGCCGTGAATATCTTTATTGACGACCCCTTCGCGACCGGCCGGGTACGATCCGGCATACGTACCCGTGCGCGCGGCTTCGTGGCCTGCGTTGATATCCTGCGCGTCAGCCTGGGTTTTGCTCAGGTTGCCCCACAGGTTAAAACTGACCGTATCCGAAAGGGAGCCGTTAAGGCTGAAATTGGTGCGTTTGGTTGACCCCTCTTTGCGGTGTTGCGGCGCGTTCAGATAGGTATTCCATGAGCCGTGCCACGCATCAGAAGTGGGTTTAGTCACGATGTTGACCACACCGCCCATCGCGCCATTGCCATAGCGCGCCGCTGCCGGGCCGCGAATCACATCAATATGATCGATCATCTCTGCCGGTACCCAACTGCTGTCACCACGGCTATCGCGATCGCCACGCCAGCCATAACGTACGGAATTGCGGCTGGTCACCGGTTTGCCATCCACCAGTATCAGGGTGTTTTCGGGGCCCATGCCGCGAATATCGATCTGCCGGTTATTACCGCGTTGGCCGCTGGTGGAGTTACCGGTCAGGTTCACGCCTGGCTGTGTGCGGATCAGTTCCGAGACATCGCGTGCTGGTGGATGCTTGCGGATCTCCCCGGCGGTGATAGTGGAAACCCCCGAGGCCTGCAACGTCTGTTTCGCCGCAGTGACCACCAGCGTGTCTTCATTTTGCGCGGCGGCGGTGTCCTGTGGCGCATTGTCAGATGTCGTGCTGGTCTGTGCGGCATACGCCGGAAGCGTCAGCCCCCACAGCGCCACGTGAACCAGCATGGTCAGCGAGTAATGCGAAGTGTGTTTCATGCCATTTTCCCTGTTTTCTTTTTTTGCTCGCTCCTCATTTTTCAGGCGTAGCGAGGCCGCGTGCAGCCACGGCTATTATTTACGCCAGTAAAAAGAGTGAACGCGAGAGAGGTTATTTACATGACGGGATTAGCAGAGCCTCTGCAATATAATCATGTCGGGCTGACGGTAGTGGAAACGGGATCTGTTATCAAGTTGAGAATGATTCACATCTGGATAAAATGGTTTTTTATTTATAATCAATATCTTGGGATTGTTTTTGTCTGGCATTTACGCCATGAAATATAAATGACGTACATGCAAAATCACCGTAAATCCCCATTGCGTTCATATTGTTTCCACGATGTTTACCCTATGCCATTTATCTGTTCAGGCTTATTTTGCGGTTATTTTCCCACCCGCTGGGGAAATATCTCCAGCAGCCAGTCAATGAACACGCGCAGACGATGCGTAACGTGGCGGTTTTGTGGATACACCACATGAAAAGGGTACGGCTCTGGCCGCCACGGGCGCAGGATCTCCACCAGCGTGCCCGCTTGTAGCGCCGCACCGAGTGAATAGCTGAAGGTCTGGATAATCCCCAGCCCCGCCATCCCGGCAGCGAGATGCGCATTGCTCTCATTAATACCAATCCGGTGCGCCACTTTAATTTCGGTTTTCTCGCCATCGCGCTCAAAGCGCAACGGAAACGCCCGGCCGGTTTGTGGCGAGAGGTAGCTGACCAGCCGGTGGCCGTTTTTAAGCTCCTCCGGGTAGGCCGGCGTACCGAATGTTTTCAAATATTCCGGCGTTGCGCAGGTGATAAGCGTGGCAGAACCAATACGGCGGGCAATCAGCGAGGAGCTATCCAGCGGCCCGCCACGGATCACGCAATCCACATTGTCGCTAATCAGATCCACCGGGCGATCGGCAACGCCCAAATCAAGACGAATGTCCGGATAACGCGCCAGAAAATCCGGCAGGGCGGGGATCAGCACATCTTTCGCCGTGGAGCCACCAATATCGACGCGAAGCTGCCCGCCTGGCGTACCGCGTGCGGCATTGAACGAACCGTCGACATCTTCGAGATCGCGCAGAATACGGGTCGTTTTTTCATAATAGTCGCGCCCTTCCGGCGTAACCGTCACGCGGCGGGTGGTGCGCTGCAATAACCGCACACCCAGGTGCGCTTCCAGTTCCTGCACCAGCTTGCTCAATGTCGCGTTGGGCATCTCCAGTGAATCCGCCGCCCGGGTAAAGTTCCCCGCTTCAACCACGCGGGCGAAAGCGCGTATCGCCAGTAATTGATCCATGCCAGTTCCTCCGTTGCTGTGATGATTATACACAGTGGTGAATAGTCATTTTCATTTTTCGGTATTTTTCAATAAAAACGTGAAAGGTAGAGTAGCGCCATACCTGAGATGGCAAACGAATTTGCCGCAGGCACATCCCTTAACTGAACCGAGGAATACAACATGAGCACACAACTGAATGGCAAAATCGCACTGGTGACTGGCGGGACAAGCGGCATTGGTCTGGCAACCGCACAAGAGCTGGCAGAGCAGGGGGCGCGCGTCTTTATTACCGGTCGTCGCCAGGCAGAACTGGACGCGGCGGTTGAACGTATTGGTTCCAGCGCCACGGGCATTCGCGCCGATGCCTCGGTGATGGCGGATCTCGATGCCGTCTTTGCCCAGATTGCGAAAAGCGCCGGGCGGCTCGACATCCTGTTTGCCAACGCCGGTGGCGGCGACATGCTGCCGCTGGGGGCGATTACCGAAGAACATTTTGACCGCATTTTCGCCACCAACGTGCGCGGCGTGCTGTTTACCGTGCAAAAAGCGCTCCCGCTGCTGGTGAACAACGCTTCAATCATTCTCACCGGCTCGACGACATCGGTGAAAGGAACCGCCAGTTTCAGCGTTTACAGCGCCAGTAAAGCGGCGGTGCGTAACTTTGCCCGTTCATGGGCGCTCGATCTGCAAGGGCGCGGTATCCGCGTTAACGTGGTTAGCCCAGGCCCAATCCGCACGCCGGGTTTAGGTGAACTGGTGCCGGATGAGCATCGCCAGGGCTTGTTCGACGCGCTGGCAGCCCAGGTTCCGTTGGGCCGTTTGGGTGAACCGCAAGAGATTGGCAAAGTCGTGGCGTTTCTCGCTTCGGACGCTTCCAGCTTTATCAATGGTGCTGAGCTGTTCGTCGATGGCGGCATGGCGCAAATCTAATTCACCACGCCGGGCTGGCCGTCGTTGTGCCAGCCCGCAACGCAGGAGCAGAACATGAGCATGTCCGCGCTTTTGGTCGCTCAGCAGCTGATCGACAAACATTTTGTTATCTGGAATGGCGCACACCCTGAACAACAGGTCGCCACATTTTCCGATGTCTATACCGACGATTTTTTCGTTGCGGATTATGCCGATGTGGCCACTGGCTTTCAGAACGTCGCCGCACTGATTGCTCGCGTACAAGGTGAGCATCCGGGGTTTTCCTTCACCCCCGTTCCGGTGACATGGAACCACGGTTTAGGGCGTGTCACCTGGGGTTATGGTCCACAGGAGAACCCGAACTTGATACGCGGTGAGGATATTTTCACCGTGCGCGACGGTCGTCTTGCCAGCCTTTGGGTATTTATCAACACGCCGTAATGGTCGGTAAGCTGCATCATTCACTGCCCATTGAGGAATCATTATGAACACACCTGCAAACCTGCGTTTTTCCAGCGCCGACCATAACAAACTGCCTGCTACAGGTATCGTTGTTAGCGCTTACTATCGTGTCCATCCTGAGGACAGGAAAACCTTTATTGATGCCGTGGTGGCGGAAATGGCGGCGGCACGCAAACTGCCGGGCTGTATCTATTATGCTTTCGCGCAGGATTTGACCGATGCCAACGCCTTTCACCTGGTGGAAGGCTGGAAAGATGAAGCCGCCTACCAGCGCCATGAAAACGCGACAACCTTTCTGCAGGCCCTGGCGACGGTAGTTAAAAATGTGCGCATCCTTAACCGCCAGGGTGTTCGCTACGATGTTGCCCTGCAACACGTTGATGATCCGCGCGGCAAAGTGGCCTGAGCCGCCGCCGCGCTAAGTGTTTTTCCTCAATAGCTAAGCCATTTAAATACTTTGTTATTTCCGGCGTTCTCTCACATCGTGGCGATATGAGAATGCGGGGAGTCACACGTGAATGGCGAAAAGCAGCGCGGTCTATTTAGATGAACAACAGCGAGCCGCTGTCAGGCGGTTATCGCGCAGCTGGCTGTGGCGCAGCGAGCTGCCTACCTGGCTGGTGATTGTTACGGTGTATGGCGGTTGGTTCAGCACGCTCGCGCACTGGAAAATGCTCGGTTTATTGCCGGCAACCGCGCTTCTGATCCTCTTCACCACCTGGTATTTATCGGTACAACATGAGCTGATCCACGGGCATCCTACGCGCTGGGCCTGGTTTAACCAACTGCTGGGGTTAATGCCGCTGGCGGTGTGGTATCCATACGGTATTTATCGCGATTCGCACCTGGCTCACCACCGCACGCACTTACTGACGCTGCCGGAAGATGATCCGGAATCCTACTATTTTTCCACCCAACACTGGCATCGACTGACGCGCTGGCAGCGAAAACTAATTCAGTTGCGTAATACCTTTGCAGGCCGTTTATTGCTGGCTCCGGCGCTGGATATTGCGCATTTGCTGGCGGGAATGGTGGCGGCATTTCGCTTGCGGCAAGGCAAAGCCATGCTGATGTGGCTGGTACACGGTGCGCTGTTGGTCGTGACTTTTGCCTGGATAAGCCATTGTGAGTTTTCCGTTATCTGGTTTGTGCTGGTGGTCAGCTACCCGGCGCTGGCTATCACCAAAGTGCGCTCTTTTCTCGAACACCGCGCAGCAGACGATCCGTTAGCGCGTTCGGTGATCAACGAAGCCGCGTGGCCGTGGCGTCTGCTGTTTCTTAACCTCAACTACCACTCCGTGCATCATGATCTGCCCGCTGTGCCGTGGTACGGATTGCGAACGGTTTACCTGCGCGACAAAGCGGCGTATCAGCAACGCAATAGCGGGTTTCTGGTGCGCGGCTATAGTGAATGGTTACGGCAGTTTTTCTTTACCCCGGTAGAGGTCAATGCACACCCCGCAAGCAAAGTACGCAGTGAATAACATTGCCCTGCCGATGTATAACGTCGCGCCGCCAGAAACAGCCGCGCTGGGCCAGGCATTATGCGAACTTCTGGCGGAGCGCGGGCTTCCGGCGCAGCTGATTTGGCCGCAAAGCGACCTGCTTGCCCACTGGCGGCGTGACGATTTGCTGCTCAGCCAGACCTGTGGCTATCCGCTGGTAACGCAACTACCGGATGTGCAACTGGTTGGCTGCTTCCACTACCTTGCGCCGGGCTGTGAAGGTTTTCGCTATCGCAGCCTGCTGGTGACGCGTAATGAGGAACGCTCGACTTCGCTGGAGGATTTTCGCGGTCGTCGCGCGGTGTGTAATTCCGTCGATTCGCAATCAGGTTATAACGTGCTGCGTTACATGGTTTCGCAGCTTGCGGGCGACGGGCGATTTTTCGCTGATGCTCCCCATTTCAGCGGCAGCCACCGGCAATCGCTGGTAGCGCTGCACAACCGTACGGCGGATATCGCCGCCATCGACTGTGTAACGTTCGCCTTATTGCAACACCACGAACCTTCCCTGTTGCGCGGGCTGCGTGTGATAGCGCAAAGCCCGTTAGCACCGGGGCTGCCGTTGATCACGTCGCAACGGAGCAGCGCCGCCACGCTCGCATCAATAAGAGAGGCGTTGCAGCAACTGGTCAGCGACGCGCGTTTTCGCGAAACCTGTGCCGCGACATTGATTGGTGGTTTTAGCGTGACCACGCGACAGGACTATGCTTTGTTGTTGAGATGGCGGGATGAGGCCGCAGCACGCGGCGTCACGCAGCTACAATTCGGTAGTCATTTCATTATGTTATCAAAGGTAAATGCCGTGAAAAGGGCACGTGCCGCCAAAGACAAGCCCGGAAATTTGGCTGAAAGTCATGCAAACCATTCACACTGTTGCCGTCCGGGAGTGCCCTTTGCGAAACCGGAAAAGGATGAGATATGAGTCAGTTATTCACAGAAGTTAATATTGGCGACGTTGTGCTGGATAACCGCATCGTTATCGCCCCGATGTGCCAGTACTCCGCCGAAGAAGGGAAAGCGACTGCCTGGCATCGCATTCATTTAGGTAACCTGGCGCTCTCCGGGGCGGGGCTGCTGATTATCGAAGCCACTGCCGTTGAGCCACAAGGGCGAATTTCACCGCAGGATCTCGGCCTGTGGGATGACGAAACCGAGCAGGCGCTGCGCGTGGTGCTGGACGATATTCGCCAGTACTCGCAGGTGAAAATCGGCATCCAGCTTGGGCATGCAGGCCGTAAAGCGTCGGTCAGCGCGCCCTGGCTTGGCGGGAAACAGCTTTCGCCTCAAGAGGGTGGCTGGCAAACGATCTCAGCCTCCGCGCTGGCGCACGACCCGGCTGAACGTCCGCCGCTTGAAATGACAAAACAAGATTTGGCGCGGGTTAAACAGGCGTTTGTCGACAGCGCCTTGCGTGCGGTGGCGCTGGGGATTGAGGTGATTGAAATCCACGCGGCGCACGGTTATTTGCTGCATCAGTTCCTCTCGCCGCTCTCCAACCAGCGCAGCGACGAGTATGGCGGTAGCCTTGAAAATCGCCTGCGTTTCACGCAAGAGGTGTTTAGCGCCGTGCGTGAAGCGGTACCGGCTTCCGTTGCCGTAGGCATTCGCATTTCGGCGACTGACTGGGTAGAAGGCGGATGGGATCTGGAGCAATCGGTAGTACTGACGAAAAAAATTGAAGCCCAGGGCGGCGCATATGTTCACGTCTCCAGCGGTGGGCTTTCACCGTTGCAAAGTATTAAGGTGACGGCGGGTTATCAGGTGCCGTTTGCCAAAGCGCTGCGCCAGCAGACCAATATGCCGGTTATCGCCGTGGGGCTGATTACCGAGCCACAGCATGCAGAAGAAATTTTGCAGCAAGGGGAGGCCGATCTTATCGCGCTGGCAAGAGGTGCGCTCTACGATCCACGCTGGCCGTGGCATGCCGCCGCTGCCTTACACGGTGCGGTACATATCGCGCCGCAGTATCGCCGCGCCGAACCGCACGGTGTGAAAGGAACGGTTAAATAACGCATGAATCGGTGAGCTTGTCGTTTCGCCAGGCTCACCGCGATTGACCCGCTAAACGCCTTTTCGCACCAACTCTGCCGCTTCGAAGAATACCTCTTCTTCTACGCCATCGCCTCGGTTTCTGCCCTGCCGTTCAATCTCCTGCACGATGCTGTCACGGTTAATGGCTTTGCGTTCTGAAACAAGTCCGATCACGGCCGCGCCAATGGCTAATCCAATGAGTCCCGTGTGCTCATCATTGAACTTCATGCGTTATCCCTCCCCGATTGGTCTACAGAGAAATTTAGCACACAGATATATTTCCGCCATTTATCAAAATCACAGCGTGATAAATGCATTAGGTGTTTGTAATACAAATAAAAAAAGCCCGAAACGTGAAGCCTCGGGCCTGGTGAAAGGGCAGAAATTTACTTAGAAAGATTGCCAGTTATCGCGGCTCTCACCTGTTGATGAGGCAGCCAGCGCCAACTGCGGCGACTGGCGTAACGTGCTTCTGCCTGGCTGCGCGCCACGGCGGTTCTCCTTCACGCCAGAATCAAACATGGCGATGGTTTTATTCAGCCGCTCAGCCTCTTTTTCCAGCGAGACGGCGTTAGCTTTCGCTTCCTGCACCAGCACGGCGTTTTGTTGTGTTACGCCGTCCATTTCGGTCATTGCCTGGCCAATCTGGTCAATACCACGGCTTTGTTCATCGGAGGCGACGGAAATCTCCGTCATTAATTTATTCACATGCTCAATGGAGTTGATAATCACCGACATGGCGCCACCGGCTTCCTGAACCTGTTCGGCTCCCGTTTTTACGCGGGAGACGGATTCATGGATCAGCGTTTCGATCTCTTTTGCCGCCTGCGCACTGCGGCTTGCCAGCGCTCGTACTTCACTGGCGACCACGGCAAATCCACGGCCTTGCTCCCCGGCGCGCGCCGCTTCAACCGCCGCGTTCAGCGCCAGCAGGTTGGTCTGGAACGAAATGCTGTTGATAACGTTAGTAATGTCAGCAATTTTCTGCGAGCTTTCGGAAATTCCGTGCATGGTTTTCACCACGGTCGCGGTAATTTCGCCGCCTTTTTGTGCGGTGTGCTGCGCGTTTTCCGTCAGTTTACGGGCTTCACGCACGTTCTCCGCGTTGTTACGCACGGTTGAGGTAAGCTCTTCCATGCTGGCGGCGGTCTGTTGCAGCGCGGCGGCTTGCTGATCGGTACGCCCGGAAAGCTCTTCGTTGCCTTCTCTGATCTCATTCGTGCTGCGGTAAATACTGGTAGAACTCTCCTGGATAGTTTCCACCGTGTTTCTCAAACTCTCCTGCATGGTGCGGATGAAAGGAATCAACTGGCCCGCACAGTTACGACCAAATTCGTGCAATTCGTGATTCAGTTTACCGGCGGCCATGGTTTCCATATGTGTCTGGATCATGCGCAGCGGTTTGACGAGGAAATTCACCAGGTAGCGGTCGGTGAGAAACAGCGTGAAGATACCGGCAATTAAGGCGGCGGCGAGCACGTATTTATTAAAAATCACCTGTTCCTGAGTTTGATCCAGTAAATCGTTGGACTGGATCGCTTGCGTGTATTTTTCCGCCGTTGTGCCAAACTGCACGCTCAGCGGGGGATAGGTTTTACGAAATAAGTCGCGAAAGGTATCCGGTTGTTTATTTTTGGCGGCATTCAGCATTGGCACAATGCCGTTGTTGAGCAGCGCGTCCCAGTCGCGGATCATGGCGGCAACCACTTCGCTATCGACACCTGGGTGCTGGCTGGCGCGAAACTTCGCCAGCATATCCTGGGTAATGGCCAGTGCTTTTTCAGCGGAGGCGAAGGTTTTATTCGCATTTTCGTCATCACCGGTTTGCTGGTAATCCATGGCGCGCAGCATACGGGTTACGGTGCGGAAATATTGATCGTTTCCTTTCACCAACAAGGCGTAGACATTTTTTTGCCCCGCGTTTTGCGTCAGTAATTGGTCAATGGTTGAAAAATTGTGAAATGTCAGGACGGTTGCCAGTCCCCAAATAATGCTGAAAAGCGATAAAATGATGATCAGCATTTTGCGGATAGTTATGTCGCGAAGTATTTTCATGTTGTTTCCCCGGTAATAGAAATTACCCTCAGGTTGGCATTGGCCCAGCTCTCTGGCTATTTCACCCTCCATGACATTCTGACCAGAACGCGATTGGCGTTAATAAAACGGTCTTTTAACTTTTTGAAAAGATGTTCTATTTTATGGATGTTGATATCAATCAACTTAAATATAATTAATCAGAGTGCAAGATATTATTCCTGAACTTCGATCACATAAGCTATCTGAATTCATAATAGTCGTCTATTATTTTTCAGCAATTACTTGAAAAGGTTATTTCTATCGACTACCAATATTTAATTTGAATTAAGTCTTATTAAATTCAATTTGATGGTTATTTCTTAGTGGCCGGATAATAAGGTCGCTATCTTATTTAATCTGCGTTAAATAAAATTGCGTGCTAATAATACGCAAGAGAAATGCCGGATTGATATATCCGGCTTTGCGGTGATTAATACACTTTTGTTCGAAATTATCGCTGATATCGACCACGCGCCAGATTTTCCAGGCGTTGGCTAAGGGCAAAACAAGGCGCAGGAAAACCTCCCACGGGTGCGCCGTGAGAGGTGAGGGGCTTACTTTTTACCGTTAGGTTTCAACTGCTCACCCGGTTTTAGCATGAACAACTCATCATCGCGGGTGGAGTAGCGCACGGTGCCATCGGCCAGCAGATACGCGCCTTCGGTAAAGCCCGCGCCGTTGATAAATGGCGCAACCGCATCGAGTTTACCGCGCATGGCCGCTTCCAGCGCCAGCAGGGCATAAGGCGCGATATTGTCGACATTGGCATAAATATACTGGGGATCATCGATGAAAAAGTTATTCAGTCGTTTCGTCGCCAGAATATTGTCCGCTACTTTATCGGCCAGCGTCAGGTACCCTTTATCGCCGGTAGATTGCCAGAGATCGATCAGCGCAAAAATGGCATACGGCTCGCTGTTTTTGGTGTTCAGATCCAGCTTACTGTTTTTGCCGCCCGGCTCACCGATATCACCCAGCCCCTGGCCTTTGGCAATGCCGCGCGCCACTTTCCACATCTCTGCGTCCGGTGCCAGTGTCCAGGCGCGGGCATAAGAGAGCAGGAATTCATTCCCCGCCGGATAAGGCTTTAACACGGTGCCTTTCTTGCCGTAATAACCGTCGCGCGGCAGCGTGTAGTTCGACAAGTCGGTGCCGTTTGCCAGCATCGGGCGGAAGGTGTTGGTTTTCTCATCATAGGCGTAATGCGCAAAGGCTTTCAGGCCATCAAGCGTCCACTTTTTGATGTCGTTGCCATCCGCGCCCAGCGATTTTGCCAGCGCTAACTGCATCAGGGCGTTTTCGGAGTAGAGCGTGCTGGTGCGGCCTTTGAGCATCATATTGCCTTCCAGCGCGTCGGGGCCAAATTCCGGGCCAAACTGACGCTGGGCGCGATCGCCATACTTCGAGTTGGTATCCGTGTCGTCGGTGGTTTCGGCGCGTTTCAGCGCTTGCGTAAACTGATAAACGCCCAGCCCGGTCTTTTTATCGCGTGGCAATACATACTGCTCCGCCAACCGCTTCGCCCAGGTGAGCGCGCCTTTTTCACCATCGTATTGATACAACAGTGAAGCAGAATAAATTAAGTCATTGCCGGCGTTAAGAAAGCTCAGCCCTTTGGTGGCGAAGAACGGCGGTTGCTGTTCAAAGTGGCTGGCCCACAGTTTGCCCATCTCTTTGCCGTATTCGCCGTGGCGGCTGGTTTCAAGGATTTTCCAGTCGTACACATGGGCGTTCCAGAACGCGCGGATAAAGCGGGCGGTTGCCGGTTTATCCACGGCAAACATCAAGTCGTACCAGGGATACGCATTTTTCAGTTCATGGACCATCTCTTTTTCGCTTGGGCCTTGTGGTTCAAGCGTTTTCAGATCGATAAAACGGTGCCCGCCCCATATCAGCAACCCGCTTTTGTCCTGGTAGTGCTGGAAGTAGTAACGGACATTATCTTCCGCCCGCTTTTTATATTTCGCATCTCCCGTCAGGTTGCTCAGGCCAACCAGCACGCGCATCAGATTCTGCTGTGCGGAGAAGTTCGACAGCACCGCCGTTTTTCCGTCCGGAAAGACCCACTCCATCTGCTTACCGGTGCGCGGATCAACACCATCCGCCAGCAGCGGCACGTTGCTGTGGTATTTGTCGCCGGCTTTATCGATGACCGTGTCGGCAAACGCTTTTACGCTGCTAAGACGTGCGCTCTCCTGCGCAAATGCCGTGCAGGAGAAGATACCGAGAAGACTGACCGCCAGTGCTATTTTTGACAGTTTCATTATTCGCCTCTTAGATAAAAATAAGGATTTCTGCCGAAACCCTTATTTATGTTTGCTACCCTGCAATTATTTATTAGAAATTATATTTCACACCGACACGATAACGGGTCTGACGCTCATCGGTATATTTGCTGCCGGAAACGTTGCCCACGGCAATATACGGCGACCAGTTTTTATCAAGTTTATATGTCAGTTTGAGATCGTGCGTCCAGTCGTAGTTTTCATTATCTGCAATCAGCACGCCAGCGGATGTGGCGTGTTTGTAATCCAGTTCGTAATCGAGTTGGTAATCACCGAAAATTTTCCACGATACGGCGGCAGTGAGGTTATAGCCGTTTTCGCTGGTGTCTTTTGCCGTGCCGATATTGTTGGAGTTACGTTTGAAGTACGGGCGGTAGCGCAGCGTTGCGCCAACGTCATTGCTCAAGTTCACTTTACCGCGCAGGTACGGGCGATAGTTGTTCGCCGTGGAGCTACTGTCGAGTGAGAAACCCGGCTCAATCTGGAAGGTGGGGTTAATTTTATAGACGTAGCTGGCCACCACTTCAGTACCATTACTTACCGTCTCGTGGTACGCCTTATCTTTATTTTGCGAACCTTTCCATTTGCCTTCCAGCGATAAGCCAAAACCGTTAGCAAAACGGTGCGACATTAATAAACGATCTTTGTGGTTATTACCGCCGCTATCATTTAATTCATGACGATAATCAAATGTTACCGCCTGGGCGGCAATACTGATAAAAGGTACAGTAACTAATAACAAAGTGCGCAACATAATATCCCCTATTATTTATAGTCAAAAGGTACAAGATGTTCTCTGCGAAAAATGCAGATAGTTTTAATTTAAAGAGGAATGGTTAATTCACTCTCAGTGCAAATTGATATAATTAGCAAGCATAATAATTATGCCGTATATAGTTTCGAAGCCGTTATTATTGATAACAACAGCAACGCTAACGTTACTTTTAAAGTGGCGTGTGGTGCCGGGTGCCTCCCGGTGAATTGAGTGCCAATCGCCTCAATCCGTCCATAAAAATGAAACTTTATTGAGAATAACCTCATATCAGCATGACCCCTCCGCTTAGGGGGATTCACCACACAAAATACGGTTTTGTCTGCATCAAGATATCTTCATTCTATCAAGTGGAACGGACTTTTACACATTTTGAAATAGTGTTTTGAGACTGAGATCGAACATTTAAAAGTAGAATGAAAATTAATATTTTGCCGGTTATAAAGATAATCTTAATTGAATAAAATCATTTAAAATCAAATGAATAAGTTAACTACATACAAGGGTGTATGTATGTGGTTTCGTACGCTTTAGTGCGGTAAATAAATAGCGGAATAAATTTATTCCTGGAATAAAAGGCGAACATTCGACACAAAATGCAATACACTGGGTGCATCAGGGAGAGTACGGAAAGGAAAATCAGGTGATTTATGTTGTCGCAAACTAAACAAACATTAAACGAGCCAGCGTCACGCTTGATCTGACTGAACACATCCCGCACATTCAGGAAAAAAGACCATGCCTCCGTTAGCGGAGAGGAAAATAATAAAACATTACCCTCTGGAGTACCTACATGACTATCTACGGGAAGGATCGCCTTTTCATTTATGGTATTGAGAAAATACTCAGACAACTTAGCAGGGAAAAGGGTAGCCGTTTTTGCAGTGGTGAACCCGCCATATATGTCACCTCGGGAATGGACATCATGGAAATGTACTCGCTGTTTTTCTCCCGTCCGCCCGCGCACTACTCTATTTTTATCTCCTCAGAACGCCATTTTGACTCGCTGTCGCTACTTTTCCCGGGCCTTGTGAAACTCTGTCTGGCCGAAAGGTTACGCGTCGAAGAGTTGCGTCAGGCACTGGAAGTGATGAGCTTGTTGTCTGCACAGAATCAGCAGCCGGGTTACAGCCACGGCGCGTTTAAATTCACCACCGCCGAACAGCAAATTATGCGCCTGCTGCTGCGCGGATATTCGGTGGAGGATATCGCCCGCATTCGCGGCGTCAGCCCGACCACCGTCAGCGTGCAGCGCAACGGGTTAATGAAGCGCACCGGCACCAAAAGTTTGCAGGCGCTTTGTTCGCTCTACACCGCAATGCGCGCATAAAAAAAGCGCCTGGCCGGCGCTTAACAACACAACCTGGTGTGGGCAAACAGCCTCAGCATGTGGCCAGTAAAAAGTCGCTGACGGTCTTCATGCACAACGGCCGCTCTTCGACGTGGGGCATGTGGCTTGAGGATTCAAAAATCACCCACTGCGCCCCGGTAATATGGTCTTTGAAGGGTTGCACCACTTCCGGCGTGGCTTCGTCGTAACGCCCGGAAATCAACAAGGTTGGCACGCGCACTTGCTTTAACCGGTCGATAATCGTCCAGTTTTTCATACTGCCAATGACATGGAATTCGGTGGGGCCATTCATCGCGTGGTAAACGGTAGGATCAGCCTCCATGGCGTCAAAGGTGCGTTGCACCTCCGCAGGCCACGGGTCGAGCCGGCACACATGGCGCTGATAAAATACCTGGCTTGCCGCTTTATACTCTGCGCTATCCACCGTGCCCGCAGCCTCGTGGGTTAACAACGTGTCCTGCACATCCGGCGGTAACTGCGCGCGCAGTTTCGCCGCACCCTCCAGCCACAGTGCCATCGAGGCCGGTGAGTTGGCGATCACCATCGCTTTCAGCCCCTGCGGCTGTGTCACCGCATGTTCTGCCGCCAGCATGCCGCCCCAGGACTGGCCGAGCAGCGCGTAGTTGTCGGCAATTTCCAGCGCTTGCAGCAGATGGTTGAGCTCATCAAGAAAAAGGCCGGGTTGCCAGAAATCGGGGCTTTTATCCGGCAGATGGGTTGAACGGCCATTACCCACTTGATCATAGTGGATCACCGCCCGTCCGGTTTCAACGATATCTTTGAACGCATCAACGTAATCATGGGTGCAGCCGGGGCCGCCGTGGGCCACCACCAGCGGCGTCTGCCCGTTTTGCAGATCGCCGCAGATGCGAAACCAGGTCTGATACTCCCGGAAGGGAACGTAGCCTTCGCGAATGGTATACATAGTTGACGTCTACCCTGTTAAGTGAACTGGCTTTCAGGGTAGAACGCCGAAGGCGGCGCTGAACACTAGCAAAATTGCTAGTTATTAGCTGTCGAGCAGACGGTAGTGCAGCGCCCGTACCACCGCCTGTACGCGGTTGGTCGCGCCAAGTTTTTTTGCTGCCGTATTCAGATGCAGCGTCACGGTTGCCACCGAGCGGTGCAGCTTACGGGCAATCTCTTTCGCTGTTAATCCTTCGGCTGACCACGCCAGGCACTCGCGCTCGCGGTTGCTCAATTTGACATGGCGGCACGTGAGCATTGAGGCGTCAAACAGCGGGAAGGCAGACTCCTGAAAGCGGTGGGCGATAAAAGTTAATTGCGCCAGCGTGTCGCTGATATCGCGCGCTTGCTGCTGGCTGGCGACAATGCCGGTCAGAGTGACAAACCCGCCGTGCGGCAAATGCAACGGCACTGTGGCACCGCAGGGCATATTGTGGTCGCGCATGTAATGCGTCACTTCCTGGGCGTTATCATCCAGCCTGCCATGCAGCGCCCCACTGTCCGGGCGTTGATAAGACCAGACAAACGGCGCGCAGCTCTCCAGTGCGAAGTGCTGCACCGGGTCGACCTGGTAGTAACCGCGCTCGCACCACAAGCGACGCATATCCTCCGGCACGTTACGCATCTCCAGCAGAGACGGGGTAATAAGCGCCCCTTCCAGCGAGCGCGGAACCGGTGTGTAGTCATAAATCACCGCATCAAAACCCAGCGCCTGCGTCTGGGTAAATAGCCCGGCAAACGCCTCCTCAAGCCTGCTGGCATTAGCAGCAGCAGGGTTTTCAATGTTTATTCGCATCATTCCCCCTCATGGTTGACGGTGCCACGCCACGGGCACGCTTTGTGCAGACATCTCCCATAGCGTAAGGAAGGCATGCAATTCCGGTGCCGTCACGCGGGAGAGGCAAAACTAGTATTTTTGCTAACTACCCAGCCTCCATGGATGCCGCTAGCGTAAAGAAAACGCCCGACAAACAAGGCCGGGCGCAGATAACCAGGGGAGTGGCGCACCATCGCGAGGCGTTTTTTTAACCTTACGACCCCGCATGCACCACAGGAGAATGCTGATGCACCGTTACCGTTTTCTGTTATTCCGGCCATTGCAGCTACTGCCGGTACTGTTGGGAATAAGCATCATCACCTTTGCGATGGTGCGCGCGATCCCCGGCGATCCGGCGCGCATCCTGCTTGGTGTGCGTAGCACGCCAGCGGCACTGGCGCGGATCCGTGCGCAATTCGGGCTGGATGAACCCCTGTGGGTACAGTATGGCTACTTTCTGCGCAATCTGGTGCAGGGAGAGCTGGGAAAATCGATCGTCTACCGCATCGATACCCTAAAACTGATTAACTCCCGCCTTGAACCTACTTTGTGGCTGGTGCTTGGCAGCGTGCTGTTGGCAGTCATCTTTACGGTGCCGTTGGCAGCGCTGGCGGCGCGTCAGCGTGGGCGTATCGCCGACCAGCTTATTCGCCTGTTCACCACCGCCGGCCTCGGTTTCCCCGCCTTCTGGCTGGGCATCATGATGATCATTGTTTTTAGCGTGGTGCTGGGCTGGTTCCCGGTTTCCGGTTACGGCAGCGATTTTGCCGACCAGTTGCACCACATGGTGCTGCCGTGTCTGACCGTCGCGCTGGCGCTGTCGGCGGTGCTGATCCGCAACCTGCGCGCCAGCCTGCTGATGGAGATGAGCAGCGATTACGTAATGGCCGCCAGAGCGCGCGGGCAGCGGGAAAACCGCATCTTCTGGCGACATGTGTTACCCAACTCGCTGGTGCCGACGCTAAACCTGCTGGCGGTGAATATCGGCTGGTTGATTGGCAGTACGGTGGTGATTGAAAGCGTGTTTGCCATTCCGGGACTGGGGCAACTGCTGGTAAAAGCGATTTTCAGCCGTGACTACATGGTGGTGCAGGGTGTGGTGATGGTGTTTGCCCTTGCCACGGTCGCCGTCAACTTGCTGGCCGACATACTGACGGTGGCGCTGGATCCGAGGGTGAAACTATGAGCGCCATCAGCGTACTGACCGTGTTACGTCGCCGCGCGATTCCACAGCAGCATGCCCTGGGCGTTGGGTTGTTGATTGTTGGCTTGTGGCTGTGCGTCGCGTTATTCGCCCCGTGGCTGGCACCGTTTGATCCGATCACCCAGGATGCGACCGCCAGCTTGCTGCCACCGGGAGGCGCACATCTGTTTGGCACGGACAACTTTGGCCGCGACATCTTCTCTCGTGTGCTGTGGGGCGCGCGGGTGGATCTGCAAATCTGCCTGCTGGGCGTTATCTTTCCGTTTCTGCTCGGCACCACACTCGGTGCGCTGTCGGGTTACCTCGGCGGCGCGGTGGATGCGCTGATTATGCGCATTATCGACATCGTGCTGGCGTTCCCGTTTCTGGTATTGATGCTGGCGATTATTGCCATTCTCGGGCCGGGTCTTGGCAGCTTTTACATCGCGATGGCGATGGTCGGCTGGGTCTCTTACGCCCGGCTGGTGCGGGCGCAGGTCTTAACTCTCAAGCAGCGTGATTTTGTGCTGGCGGCGCGCAGCCTTGGCTATGGTCATGCTCGCATTCTGTTTCGCCACTTGCTGCCTAACGCCATGACCGGCGCACTGGTGTTTTCCATGTCGGATTGTGTGCTGGTGCTGTTAAACGGCGCGGCGGTGAGCTACCTCGGTCTCGGCGTACAACCGCCGACAGCCGAATGGGGCGTGATGGTGGCGGAAGGCCAGAGTTTTATCACCACCGCCTGGTGGATAACCACCTTTCCGGGGCTGGCAATTGTCCTGCTGGCAATGGGCTTCAGTCTGCTGGCGGATGGTCTTGGCGACAAACTGGGAGCGCGCGTATGAGCTTACTAAACGTCTCGCAATTGACCATTTCCCGTGGGGATGATTGCGCGCTGGTGGATAAGGTCTCTTTCCGGCTGCAGGCCGGGGAAATGCTGGGGCTGGTGGGCGAGAGCGGTTCCGGAAAAACCGTGACCTGCCGGGCGTTAATGCGCCTTCTACCGGGCCAGGGATTGACGATTAGTGGCGGAGAAGTGTGGTTTGGCGGGCGCGATCTGTTAATGCTCAGCGAAGCGCAGATGTCGGCGGTACGCGGACGGGAAATAGGCATGATTTTCCAGAACCCGGCCAGCCACTTAAACCCGGTCATGACCATTGGTGAGCAGATTGCTGAAAGCCGCCGCCTGCATTTCGGCGTTAACCGTCGGCAGGCAAAAGAGGATGCCAAAGAGCTGCTGCGCCAGGTGGGCATTCCCGATCCGCAAAACCGCATTAACAACTATCCGCACGAATTTTCCGGCGGTATGCGCCAGCGCGCGATGATTGCCGTGGCGCTGGCACCGGAACCGTCGCTGCTGATTGCCGATGAGCCGACCACCGCGCTGGATGTCACCGTGCAGATGCAGATCCTGCGTTTGCTCAGCACGCTGCGCGAGCAGTTAGGCCTGGCGGTGGTGATGATCACCCACGATCTTGGCGTGGTGGCGCAAACCTGCGATCGCATTGCGGTGATGTACGGCGGGCGTTTATGTGAAGTGGGCGGCAAGCGCGAAGTGCTGGCGCAGCCGCTGCACCCGTACACGCGCGGGTTGATTGATTGCCAGCCCTCCAGCGAAGGCGGGCAGGGACGGCTGGTTACCATTAACGGGCAACCGCCGCTGGCGGGGAGCTTCCCGACCGGTTGCCGCTTTCATCCACGTTGCCCGCAAGCGAGCAGCGCATGCCAGCAGCAGCCTTCGTTACTGTTCGGGCGCGACAGCCTGACGCACGCGGCGGCGTGCCATCACGCCTTACAGCCACTGACTCAGCGGGAGGGATAATGTCGACACCGGCAAACTGGCCTTTGCTGGAAGCGGATAACGTCTCGGTAACGTTTCCGGTTTCCGGCGGGCTGCTCAGCAAAAAACGCGTGGTCCACGCGGTAAACCAGGTGACGCTCAAAATCCACGCGGGTGAAACGCTGGGATTAGTGGGCGAATCCGGCAGCGGCAAAAGTACGCTGGGGCGGGCGCTGTTGCAGCTTGAAAAGATCACTGATGGTGAAGTGCGTTTCGACGGTCACCGCGTTACTCACGGTCTGAAAAGCGACATCGCACGGCTGCGCCTGCAAACGGCGATGATTTTTCAGGATCCGTTCGCCTCGCTTAACCCCCGCCAGACAATAGGTGAGAGTATCAGCGAAGTGCTGCGCGTCCATCAGAAGGTGCCGCGCAACCGGATTAGCGCACGCGTTGAAGAGCTGCTGACGTTGGTCGGCTTGCGCCCGGAACACGCTGCAGCCAAACCTGGTCAACTGAGCGGCGGTCAGTGCCAGCGGGCGGGTATTGCGCGGGCGCTGGCGATCGAACCCCGGTTGATCGTCGCCGACGAGTGCGTGGCGGCGCTGGATGTCTCCATTCAGGGGCAGATCGTCAATTTACTGATGGATCTGCGCGAAAAAATGGGGCTGGCGATCCTGTTTATCGCCCACGATCTGGCGATTGTGCGCCGCCTGTGCGATCGGGTCGCAGTGATGTATCTCGGGCGGATCGTCGAAGAAGGCCCCGCAGAAGCCGTCTTTACTCATCCGTGCCACCCCTATACCGCCGCGCTGGTCTCCGCCATCCCGGAAATCGACCCGGATAAACCGTTGCCGCAGGAGACGCTCGCGGGTGAGCCGCCGAGCCCGGTTGCCATTCCACAAGGTTGCGCCTTTCATCCGCGCTGCCCTTACGCGCAGGTGCAGTGCCGCACCGGCGCATTACCCCCGACCCGGCAGATTGCCGATCACGCCTGGACCTGTGTGCTGACGCACGCAGGCGAGAAGAGTGTTTTTCCTTTGACTGAGGGATCCTTTGATGAAGCACAAGCAAGTTAAGTTGTTGGCAGCCAGCGTTTTTCTGGCGCTCAGTGTGGTCAGTGAAATGGCGCAGGCGGCTGGCGTTCTGACGATTGGTCGTCGGGAAGACAGCACCACGTTTGATCCGATCAAATCGGCGCAGAACGCGGATAACTGGGTCTTTTCCAACGTTTTTGATCCGCTGGTGCGCGTTGATAAAACCGGCACCAAACTGGAACCGGGCGTGGCAGAAAGCTGGACCATTTCCCCGGATGGCAAGGTCTACACCTTTAAAATCCGCGATACCAAATTCTCTGATGGCACGCCGGTTAGCGCCAGCGATGCCGCCTTCAGCCTGCTGCGCATTCGTAGTGATGAAGGATCGCTCTGGCGCGACTCGTACAGCATTATTGATAAAGCCGAAGCGCCGGATGCGCGCACGCTGGTGGTGACGCTGAAATCGCCGTCTGCGCCGTTCCTGTCGCAACTGGCGTTGCCGAATGCGTCGGTGATCTCCGAGAAAGCGCTGAAAAGCGAAGGCGAAGAAACCTTTGCAGAAAAACCGGTCGGTTCCGGCGCGTTCAGCGTAAAAGAGTGGGTGCGCGGCGAGAAAATCGTGCTGGTGAAGAACCCGAATTACTGGCAAGCAAAAAATGTCAGCCTTGATGAAGTGGACTGGCTGACTATCCCGGATGACAACACGCGCATGTTGAAAGTGCAGGCCGGCGAACTGGATGCCGCGCTGACGGTGCCGTTCTCACGCATTGCCTCGCTGCAAAAAGACAGCAACCTGAAAGTGGAGCTGGATCCGTCAACCCGCGAAGATCATCTGCTTATCAACCATTCGCACGGCGCGCTCGGCAAAGTGGAAGTGCGCCAGGCGCTGGATTTTGCCATCGATAAAGACGCGATTGTCAAAACCGTGACCTTTGGTTATGGCCAGGTGGCGAATTCCTATATTCCGGCCGGTGCGCTCTATCACTACAACGACAATCTGCGTCGCCCCTACGATCCAGAAAAAGCGAAACAGATGCTGAAAGCGGCGGGCGCGGGCGATCTGACGCTGAATTATGTGGTTAACGCCGGGGATGAAGTGGATGAGCAAATCGCCATTTTACTGCAGCAGCAGCTGGCGAAAGCGGGCGTGAAGGTGAACTTGCAGAAAGTTGACCCCAGCCAGAGCTGGGATATGCTGGTGGCGGGTGAGTACGATATTTCGGTGATGTACTGGACCAACGACATTCTCGACCCGGATCAGAAGACCACGTTTGTGCTCGGTCATGACACGAATATGAACTACATGACGCGTTATAAGAACGACAAAGTGAAAGCACTGGTGGCAGCGGCGCGTGTCGAAATGGACGCGAAAAAACGCGAACAGATGTATATCGAGCTGCAAAAAATGGCGAAAGCTGATGTTAACTGGATCGATCTCTACTACAGCCCATACCGTAATGTGACGCGGAAGAATATTGAAGGTTTCTATCAGAATCCGCTGGGACGTTTCTTCCTCGAAGATACAGTAAAAAACTAGAACAGGCTGCCGGGTGCGCATTGCGTCACCCGGCGTACGCTTAAAACATCACCGTATGCAAGACGGTGCGCACCAGTATCCCGACAATCGCGCCTGGCAGCGCAAAGCGGAACAGGCGCACATAGCGGCTGGCGATGCCGAGAAAGATGCCGATACCGGGCAAGTCCAGCGTCTGCACCAGAAAACCTGCTGAGGCGTTAATTTGCTCAGCCGTTAACTGCCCGTGCTGCACCATTTCGGACGCCACGCCAAAATAGGCCGTCCCGCCCGCCAGACATTTGGTTAACGCCAGCAACACATACACCGTGGAAATATGGAAAAACGACAGCAGCGGCGTGAGCAGCGTGGTTAAGGCTTCCACCACGCCTGCGGCTTTCAATAATCCCACCACCGTTAACGACAGCAGCAGCATTGGCAGCGACCCCAGCGACAAACGGATGGCATCTGCCCCGGCACCGTTAATCACCGCAATCAAACCCGCGCGCGGTTTATCTTTGTGTAATTCGCCCTCTTCGTCGCGCAGGCTGGCAGCGGAGAGTTTTCGTCCCGACACATAATAGGTCAGCGTGGAGGCAGCAAGCCCGCCGATAAGCGAAATCACAATCGCCATTCCCCAGTGCAGGCCGAACGGCGTGAGCGGATAAAAGACGTTGGCCTGTCCCATCGCGAATAACATCGCCAGCGTGGCGGCGAGATGGCGGTCGGAGGTGCCTCTTCTTTCCATAATCGCCAGGGCGGCGAGAGGGGCGGCGAAACTAACAAAGTTGAGCTGGATAAGGGCGAAAATCCCCATTCCGCTGATACCAAAAGGTTTCAGCACGGGGGAGGTGAGGCGCACGATGCCATCTAAAACACCTTTCTCTTCCAGGTATTTCATCATGATGAGCATCACCACCATGATGGGCAGCAAGGTGTACAACGCAACATCTACAGAAACCTTGCCCGCCGACATGATGATTTCAATGATATTCATTACTGACTCCGGTGAATGTTTTCACCGATATAGTACACCCGGCAACGGTTTGACCGCCGCTTTCACCCCATTGTATTTACTTATTTTCTTCCTTCACCGACGAGTTTTTCCGTGCGCCATGATTTACCAGAAACCGCGATAAACCAGCATGAAAGATGGCATCCTGCTGAAAACGAAAAATATAACTTCGTCACACTGAGTAAAACAGCCGAAATCAGGCCAAAAATCTGGGTGGCAAAATTATCCATTTGAGCGCAAAGAAAATTTCACTTAACGATCGTCTCACGGTGCCGATAACGTTTTCTGGAACGTAGTTTCATGCATAGGGCGGAACAGGATTCTTTCGAGGTTGCCGATGGGACTGAATATTTTTAAAGCACATAAGCAAAAAAAAGAAGCTGAAGAGATTGTGGTGGATGCGCGTTTTAAAGCGCGGCTGGCGGAAGAAGGGCTGGAAGACGCCAGAAATGCATCGTCAACGCTCATCAACACATTGCTCGATCAAAAGCAACGCTACGCGGATGACATTATCCCGGATGCCTTGTCCGTACTGGAAAAATGCCAAAAAGTTAACCGGCTGGAGACCAAAGTCTCGCAGGATGTGTTAGATAATTTTGCCCGCTACGACGCGCCGCAGTTGCAAACCCAGTCGGTAAAAATGACCGAAATCATTGGCACCGGAGTGAAAGGGACAGCGACCGGCGCAGCGCTCGCGCTTGGCTCAATGAGCGCGGTTTCGACGTTTGGCGCGGCGTCTACCGGCACGGCGATCGCCTCGCTTTCTGGCGCAGCTGCCAGTAACGCCACGCTGGCCTGGTTTGGCGGCGGCGCGCTTTCTGCCGGCGGCGCAGGGATCGCCGGTGGCACCATGGTACTGGGCGGCATTGTGCTGGCACCGGTCGCCATTTTCGCGATGATGAAATACAGCCAGAATGCGGAAAAAAAGCTGACCGAAGCGTATGAATATCGCAGTGCGGTTAACAAGGAAGTGGCAAAAATCAATGCGGTGATCGAAGTGGCACAGGCCATTAACCAGCATATTTCGCTGTATGCCTCGACCATTGAAGGCATTGCACAGCGCCTGAAGACAAGTTACCAGATGCTGGATCAGGCGCTGTCAGCTAACGTTGCGCACGAACGTGTCGTTTTCCTGAAGCTCCAGACCGTGCTGCTGGTAAAGGCGATGAAACAGTTGCTGGCGATACGTCTGGTCGACGATCAAAATAGCCCGACGCCGGAATCCGTGAAGGTGGTTTCCCATGCGCAGGCCTTTACCGAGGAGCGTGTGAATACGCTGGTGACGAACCTGATTGCTGCAAATGCACCACTGACAACGGTCAGCGATGTCTCGTCTCTCGCACCTGGCGAGCAGAGCGCGCTCTATTTTTGGCTGGCTGACAGCCAGCGGCGCAAAGCCACTGCCGATGATGAACCTTCGTTTCTGCTGTGGATGGTGCTGTGCCTTCTTTTTGGCGCGCTGGGATATTACCTGCACAGCATTGAGTGGACTTACACCTCGCTTGTCGCTTTTTTGTTTAGTTTCACCGGCTTTTCCGGGGCGTTAGGTCGTCTGTTTAATTTTGACAGCTCAGGTCTGGTAGGGACGGGCATTCTGGCCCTGATGGGCTACGCAGCGTATTTATTCTGGTGGGCATAATATGAAAGCACTGTTTAACGCCTCGAAAGTGGCGGCAAAAGCGTCGCCGTTACAAGCGGCATCGGCGGCGAAAGAGATTTTTGACGCCTGGCGTGATTTACAAAAATACCGTGCGGAGCAGGAAACGGCTCGCCATCAAATCACCAGGGAAACAGAAGTGCAAATTGCGCGTATTCAGGCGCAGAAAGAGGTGCTATTGGAGGCGTTGAATCAGGATTTCGCGCTGCGCCAGACCTCGCTTACCCAGACGTTTGCCGTGCTGGATAAGGCGCTGGAAACGAACAATCTGGAACTGTTAGATAAATCATTAGGCGCGATTGTGGCTATCACCCAGCAATCTTCAGTGGTATCGCTGAAATCGTTACATGCGACATTGCAGGACAGCCGCAACGTTATCGATCTGTAAGCCTGTTTTGCGCCAGAACAGTGCTACGTTCTGGCGCAAAGCTTTTCACAAAAAGTGAATATGCTTTTTGCCGTGATCGGGTGAGATCTCAATGCGCGCCCGTACCTGAAATACCTCGGATAACATCGCTTCCGTGAGCACGTCGTCCGGCGTGCCACGCGCCACAATCTGCCCTTTTTGCATCACGATCAGCGCATCGCAGAACATGGCCGCGTGGTTTAGATCATGAATTGCGACAATGCTGGTCACCGGCAGTTCGCTTATCAGGCGCATTAACTGCATTTGATGATGGATGTCGAGATGGTTGGTGGGTTCGTCGAGCAAAATCTCGCTCGGCGCTTGCGCCAGCGCGCGGGCAATATGCACCCGCTGGCGTTCGCCGCCGGAGAGGCTTTGCCAGCCCTGCTCGCTGTGTTCCAGCATGCCCACGCGCTCAAGCGCCGCCGTGACTATCTCATCATCACTGTGCGACCACGGGCTAAACGGCGAGTGGTGCGGAATGCGCCCCAGCTTCACCACATCGCGCACGCGAATATTGGCTTCCGTCGCCGCATGCTGCTCAACAAACGCCACCCGCTGCGCCAGCGCTTTTTTTCTCAGCGTTGCGACATCGCGACCATCCAGCATCACGCTACCGTCATCCGGGCGGCGCAGCCCGGCGAGAATACGCAGCAGCGAGGATTTCCCTGAACCATTCGGCCCCAACAGGCCCAGCGTCTGGCCTTTTGCTACCTCAAGCGAAACGTTATCGACGATGGTTTTTTTCCCTGCCCGCCAGCAGAGATTTTTGGCGCTGATACTCATGCGAATCTCCTTGAGCGATAGAGAATAACCGCGAAGAACGGCACACCTACCAGCGCGGTGACCACGCCAACCGGCAGGCTTTGCGGCGCAATCAGCGTGCGCGAGGCAATATCCGCCAGCACCATCAAAATCGCACCGGCCATCGCACACGCCACCAGTAACTGGCGGTGCAGCGGCCCAATGAAATAGCGCATCACATGCGGCACCACGAGACCCACAAAGCCAATGGAACCGGCCATGCTGACAATGGTGGCGGTGATGAGCGCGGTAACGGAAAAGAGAATCAAGCGTACCGCGCCTACCGGAATACCCAGCGAAGCGGCAGCGTCATCGCCAAAGGTAAAGGCGTCCAGCGCTTTGGCGTGATACAGGCACGCCAGCAGGCCAATGATGACGACGACCAACACCAACTGGAATTCCGGCCAGCGCACGCCGCTGAAACTGCCCAGCAGCCAGAACATCACATCCCGCGCTTGCTGGGCGCTGGCGGAAGTGCTGATGCTATATGCGGTGATAGCGTTGAAAAGCTGGGAAGCCGCGACCCCGGCGAGAATGGTGCGTTCATTGCCGCCGCGCGCGCCGTTGGTTAACACGGCGACAAACAAAAAGGCGGCAAACGCGCCAACAAATGCCCCGGCGGAGAGCGACACCGCGCCCGCGCCAAGACCTAACACCACTACCGACACCGCGCCGGTGGATGCCCCGGCGGACACGCCCAGCACATAAGGTTCTGCCAGCGCGTTTTTCAGCAGGCTTTGCAGCACCGCGCCGCAAATCGCTAACCCGGCGCCGCAGCAGGCGGCAACCAGCGCGCGGCTTAGGCGGAAATCCCAAATCACCGTTTCATGGATGCGGTTCAGCGGCTCACTGGTCAGCCCCAGTTTATTGCTGACGGCGTAAAAGGTGGTTCTGAGCGGAATCGCCAGTTCGCCAACGCCAACGCTGACGGCAATCACCAGCCCGAGCAGCACCAGCGATAACAGCAAGAGTACCGCGTGCTGCGCTTTTTTAAGCGCAGCCGGTGAGGGCGTGGTCATTTATCCAGCCCCAGCTTCTCCAGTTGCGCGCCCACTTGTTCTGCGCCGTAGAACGTGCGGATAGTTGGGTTCATCGCCTGGCCATCCATCACCACGATATGGCCTTTTTTCACCGCCTCAAGCTGGCTGACCGCCGGATCGCTTTTCAGGAATTTGATCTTCTCTTCCGCGCTGTCCAGCGCCCAGCGGTTGCGATCGAGGCTCGAGACAACAATCACGTCCGGGTTAGAAGCAATAATGCTTTCCCAGCTGAGCGTCGGCCACTCGCTTTCCGAGGTGATAGCGCTGTGCCCGCCCAGCAGGTTGGCGATATAACCGGAAGCGCTGTTCTTGCCGCCGACATAGGCGTCCGCCGAGGGCGACGCGCTGGAGAACCAGAAGACAAACGACAGGTTTTTCTTGCCGTGGCCGAACGTGCTGCGCAGCGCGTCTTCACGCTGTTTGAACCCGGCAATCAGCTTTTCGCCGCGATCCTGTACGTCGAAAATTTCGGCCAGATCGCTGATCTCTTTGTACAGCAGCGACGGGTTCCACAAGGTATGGCGGCTGCCGTAAATATCGCCGTTATCCTGTTTGGTTGCACAGACGCCTGGCGAGAGGTAACTGTTTGCGCCAATGGCGGACAAATCTTCGCGCTTCGCCACTTTGCTGTCCGGTCCCAGCAGGATCGGCAACTGGGCGACCACGAAATCTGGCTCCTGGGCAATGATCGACTCAAGCGTTGGGATCTCGGCCGTCAGCACTTTCACTTTGGCATTTTGCGCGGCCAGCTGCGGCAGCACTTTGGTCGGCCAGAACGCGCTGGCAACCATTTTGTCCTGCAAGCCGAGCAGCAACATGATTTCCGCCGTGTTTTGCCCCAGCGCCACCACGCGCTGCGGCGCTTTGTCGAACGTGACCTGCACACCGCAGTTTTCAATGGTCAGCGGATAATGGGTGGCTTGCGCCAGTGCTGAACCCGCAAACAACATCCCCAGTGCAAACAACGATTTTTTAAATATTGGCATCATCATGACCTTGAGAAAGGATTAGTTTTGTAAATGCAAATCATTCTTATGGCGGCTCTTATACCGAGCGGCATGAGCCTTGTCAATATGGGGAATTACCTATGAAAACCTTGTTTAAATTGCGGGATTAAAGAGAGTTGCCAGCAGGAAATTTCCCCGGTATTAAAGACCCTTGCGCGTTTTGCTGACTTGGATCCTTCATGCCTGCCCAAATTTCTGCCCCGTCGAAAGTGACATCGCCGTACCTGCTCGCGGGGAGCCAACTGATTTTTAATATCGGTTTTTATGCCGTGGTGCCGTTTCTGGCGATCTATTTGCGCGACGATTTGCTGCTTTCCGGTTCGTTAATCGGCTTGATCATCGGTCTGCGCACTTTCTCGCAGCAGGGAATGTTTTTATTAGGCGGCGCGCTGTCCGACCGTTTTGGCGCAAGAATTATTATTCTGTGCGGCTGCGTGGTGCGTATCAGCGGGTATCTGCTGCTGGCGTTTGGCGGAGAGTTGCTGCCGGTGGTGCTGGGTGCCTGTTTAACCGGTGTTGGCGGGGCGCTGTTTTCTCCGTCCATCGAAGCGCTGCTGGCGAAAGCGGGCACGCAGAGCGAAAAAGCGGGAAAGCGCAGCCGCGCGGAGTGGT
Source organism: Kosakonia sp. YIM B13588 (assembly GCF_042788165.1). NCBI lineage: Bacteria > Pseudomonadati > Pseudomonadota > Gammaproteobacteria > Enterobacterales > Enterobacteriaceae > Kosakonia > Kosakonia sp. YIM B13588. Next base: position 65,432 of record NZ_JBHZPO010000007.1, read on the forward strand.
TCGCGCTGTTCGCCATTTGCGGCGAGTTGGGCACGGTGCTTGGGCCGCTACTGGGTTCGCTGCTGGCCGGTTTTGGTTTTCAGCGCGTGGCGTTGGCCGGGGCGGGCGTATTTGTGGTGGCACTGCTGGTGCTCTTTTTCTGTCTGCCGGGCGGCAACGGGAAAACGGAAACGCTGCATGTGCTGCCGTGGTGGAAAACCTTTCGCAAACCGCGTTTTGTCGCGTTTATGGTGGCCTACAGCGCCTATCTGTTCAGCTATAACCAGCTTTATCTGGCGTTGCCGGTTGAACTGAGCCGCTCGGGCAGCAGCGAGAAAACCCTCGGCCCGCTCTTTATGCTGGCGTCGGTGCTCATCATCACGTTACAGATGCCGCTGGCGCGACTTGCCCGCCGTGTTGGCGCGGCGCGCATGTTGCCGCTGGGGTTTGCGCTACTGGCCGCGTCGTTTATCAGCGTCGCGCTGTTTGCCGCGACACCCGCGCCGGAAAACTGGCAGCGTTACGTGCCAGCCGCCTGCATGGTAACGCTGTTAACGCTCGGGCAAATGTTGATTGTTCCGGTGGGAAAAGATCTGGTGCCGTGGTTTGCCGATAACCAGAATCTTGGCGCGCATTATGGCGCACTGGCGTCGATGGGGGGCGTGACGGTGCTGGTGGGTAATTTCCTGTTAGGCGGGCCACTGGATAACGCGTTGACGCCTTCTGCGGCGGCGAGTGTCGCCTGGCTGTGGCTGGCGCTGATCCCGTTGCTCAGCGCACTGGCCATGATATTTATCTGCCGCCCGATGGCACAACACGCCGGGCGTTAGCTGCCTGGCGTGGCGTAACCGCCAGCGATAAACCACGTCAGAAAGGCGACGGCGACAATAAAAACCAGGATAGGAAACGCAATACCAATTCTCATAACACCTCGTTACGCTGTCGCCAGCATGAGCACGCACCAAACCGCATCGTCTGCGGGCAGACAACGTTAGCACAAACGCGGGCAAAAAATTACTTCCTCAGCGGTCAAAAACGGCTGTGATTTGCCTGCTCGACGGTAATTTTCAGGTAGCTATTGGCGATGTGCTCGCGGAAATAGTGTTCCTGCTCGTGGCTCATCAAAAATGCCTGCCAGGTTTTGGGCGGCACGCCAAGATATTGCTCAACCCGGCCGTTGCTGTGTTCAAGCTCAAGTACGCTGGAGTTTGGATCGTATCCGGCGGCGCGCAGCGCGCGGCAGGAAAGGGGATGTCTTTTCATAATGTGTTCTGCTCAACGTCAATGTCAAAGTGGCACTTCTGCTATTGCTATCGGCAGCCGGCGCGGAAAATTTACACTGCGACCAGGGATTTAGCGCAGTGCTGTTTACCCTGCGTTTATTAAAACGGTGTGTCAGGTACAGAACGGGATGTGCATTGCGCGTCATTTTGCCGCGTGAATCAGATGCAGACAGGCCGTTTCACCGCATGACTGTAGCCGTTCGGCCGATCGGGAAGAGGGCAGGTGAAATGCACTTTACACCGTTCAGCGCGGCAAACCGGTGCGTAAAACGCCATGACGCGCGTTAACGAAAAGGGAATAACCGGTTCAGTGATGTCATGGATAAATCCACGCGTTAAACAGTGCCCTCACTAAACTGGAGGGCACGTTTTTCGCGACGAACAGGGGCAGACGATCCGGTTAGCTGAGTGGCGAGATCCAGTCGCTGGGTATATCCGTAAAAAAGGTGGCTTCCTGCGTGGCCGTTCTGGTACCAACGATAACGTATTGGCTTAAATCAGGGTTCACGTTGGTCAAAATATAGTACGGCTTGCGTCCATACATATGCCCTTGATCGGGCAGTTGTGCCCCCACACTGCCATCAAGATTAAATTCAAAAAACAGCGCACTCTTCGGGGCGGTGATGCGATATTTATGTGTGCCATAAGATGCGCCATCTTCGATACATGAGGTTGAGACAGAATCTCCTTTGGCATTACTTATGATATAACCACCAATATCCGCGAGGCTTTTAAAACCGTTGGTGACAATAAGCTGCTGAATATAAGCAATAGCCTGAGCTGGCGTTCGCCCCCGGCACGATTCAATGCGCGGCTGGAACCCGGTTTTTTCTATTTCAGAAATGACGCGGCTATCGCCGCGATAATAAACAGATGGCATCTCTTTATCTCCTCATGATTACGATAGATGTTTACCGTGCTGTGCTGTTGTTTAGTTTTGCTTTATCGGATGTGCAGGCAAAATTAAAAAGACAGTGCGCTTCACATTGGTGATATACGGTATGCATAGTGACGTCATATTTATAACAACGCATTTTGATGGTGATTTAAATATTACTCGCTACCGCATTATCATCCGATAACGCCTTAAAGATAACGGTAGAAATAAAAAAACAAATCGGGTTTTTGGCGTAGACCTTTTATCCGGGGCGTTTAACGTGTCGACCTGATCGATCACATCTGTCCTTAGTATGGAGGAAATGAATAGAACTCACTCTCTTATGATGCATCTAACCATCTGAATAAAAAGTGAAAATTAATTTTTCAGGTGTTCAGTCAACCTAAAAAACGCTGGCGAACTCGCGCCAGTCTTTTTTGGGAAAAAGCATTCATCTTTGCACTGAAGGTCTTTTATTCGTCGTGAGGGGGAGAAACTACGGTAACCTTTTCAGCGCGCAGCTTTATAAATGCATGCACAACAGGGATTGCATAAACCACAAATAATAGACAGTTAGCTGAAAATAACAGTGCGGTGTAAACATCGATCGTCAACAAGGTGTCCAGTGAGCCGATTTTTACTATTACATCCAGTATTAACCTACAGAGCAGGCTGGAAAGATAATAGTGCGCATAAGAGAGAAACATGAAACAGAATAAAAGCATGTAGTTATAGTTATTACTAATTTCATTTGGCCTGAACGAGGAATAATAACGGTTTAGTAAAACCTTTATTTCGTTATTATTTGATGAAAATAACAGCACTGCAAACACCGAGCACATGACTATTGTAACGATATTCTGCACCTGGTACGTGAAGGGTAAATCTGCCATCACCGTAGAGTATGAGTAATAGCCAATCGATAAAACTGACAGCAGTAACAAGAGTTTTCGTATCATTTTCTCATCCACGGTTTCCCGCTCAAAGCACATTAATGTATTTGCATTGCCACAGCATTGGCCCACCGATATGACTAACGGCACACCGCCTGTAAACTTTATGCATAAATTGCAGGTGCGAACGTGTCGTAAAGCGAAGAATACCGATGAGTAACATCGGGTGCGCAGGAATGGCGCTGTTGGTTGAAAATAGAAGCAGCAAAGCGCCGGGCTCCATGCGCCTCTTTCGGCATGACAGCCATTTCATGATCACGTGACGCGTCACAGCACCCGGACTTACACGAAAAGCAGTCAACTCAAAACACAAGGCATCGGCGAAAGGCTATTTTGCCAGGCGTATTTCTGAAACAATGCGCTTCAGTTTCGCAAATCGAACAGGTGAACAGATGGACAGAGTGATGGCGGTGGTGGTGTTTAATCGCATCTGCGAGCTGGGAAGTTTGAGCGCCGCTTCGCGGGCGCTGGGCATTTCTCGCCCGATGGTCAGCCGCTACCTTGATGAAATGGAAAAATGGGCGGGTGCCCGGCTTATTCACCGTTCGTCTCGCCGCCTGACGCTGACTCCTGCCGGGGAAAATACGTTACAAAAGACGCGGCAACTCGCGCCGCTGTTTAGTGATATTGAAGGGCAATCGACGCGGGAAACGCCCTCCGGCACATTGCGCGTTGCTTGCGCCCACTTCACGGCCAGCCACATTATCGGACCGGTGCTGCCGGGTTTTCTGGCGCGTTACCCGGCGTTAAGAATCGAAGTTGAAGTGGGAAACCACCCGGTCAACCTGATTGGCGAACGCATTGATTTGGCGATTCGCATCACCAATAACCCGGAAGCAGGCGCGATAGCCACGCGTCTGGGCGAGTGCCGCTCTGTGCTTTGCGCATCGGCGGATTACCTACGCTTGCACGGTACACCGCGCACGGTGCATGAGCTTGAGCACCACAATTGTCTGCACTACAGCGGTTTCGCCGGGCAGTCATGGCACTTTACCGACAGCGCACAAAACAAGTGGGAAGTGATGGCGAACGGTAATCTGAGCGCGGGGATCTCCGCGGTGCTGCGTGATGCGGCGATTGCCGGGTGCGGGCTGGCGCTGGTGCCGGAACGGGAAGCGCAGGAAGCGTTGAATAATGGCCAACTGGTCAGGGTATTACCCGATCTCGAACCGCAACGACTGGGTATTTATGGCCTGTACCAGTCTCGCGAACATCAACACGCCGCGCTGCGGTTGTTTATTGATGCTATCCGCCAGCAGTTAGCCGGCGCGACAGAATAAATAGCCATTTTATGTGGGGAATTCGCCGCGTAATAACGATGAAAAATCTAAATATAATTGCGGTGTCGCGTACTCGTGCTGGCAATGCGCGGCAGTGCCATTGTTTTTCTTAGGTTTAATCTCATCATTAGCATTTAATTATTTGTGCGGTTGAGGCCAGTCTTATTTTTTGGTCAGCTATTGACGGCTGCAGTTATTTATCGGTTAAATGAAAGCCCGCCCGTTGTGAGTGAAACTAAAATGGTGATGATGAACCTGGCCTTGATAGGCGTGCTGCTGATCGTTATCGCGTATTCTTTTTACAGGCACTTTCGACTTGTACGCTCAAGAAAAGTGGGTCAATCGCGTAAATACGGCAAAAAGACTTAACGACATTTAATGTGAATTGCCTTTTTATCCACGGGATAAAAAGGCAATTTCAAATTGCGTCCTGGTTTTTATTTTGCTGAGTGTTGTGGTTATTTTTCTTTCTTAGCCGTAAGCGACCATTCTATTTATTTGCTCGCCCGGCGGCATAAAAAGTGGATCTTCACTCGTACTCTCATTTAATGTGGAGTCGGTAAAGGAAAAAATGCTAAACGCATAAAAAATGTCAATCTTTGTACTCGCGGAGATTTTCTTTTTTATGTTGTCCTTATGCGATGACACGGTTTTTTTGTTGATGTTTAATAGCGTGGAAATTTCCTCATCACTTTTTTCGTAAATCATCTCCTTAAGAATCGCAATTTCGCGCTTTCCAAGACGAATCGTCTTAACATGCTGGCTGACTCTTCCGTAAACAAATTCGGTTAATATGTCCATTAAAACACTGACCGGAACTTTATCAGGTATCACAATCATTGGTGTATGTGCCAACGTAAAGGGTATGAAATTACCTTTGGTCACCACTAATGTTCCCCGGCCAGAATAAGGTGCTGTAAAGTTAATTCCAATGTGCAAACCACTGCCGTTTCTGATTTCATTAACTAATTGAGTGATGCCTTTTTTGGTATAAGAACAGGTGATTTTGCATAATATGACATCTATTTTTCTTTCCATATTACACCCTCCTGGAGCGTCTGGATGTGCGTGTGTAAAATTTGCAAGTTTGAAATTTTTCTCAATCCTTTGTTGTGCTCTTCTATGTCTTCTTTGATCTCTATCATACTGCTAAAAAATTGTTAACTGAGGATTGTCTTATTTTTATTTTTAAGTGAAGTGTGGATCCGATGAGATAATTTGGTTCCGCTGAGGAATCTCCCATTTGTTTTCATATTGTCGAGGAATGTCCTATTTTGCGATCCACTTTTGTGACGGCGATTTAAAGTGCTGGTGATCCCAAAATAAATATGAGGACAGGGTTATGGTGCTTTTAAAATACATTATTATCGCTTTCGTATTTGTTATTTCTGAAATTTGTTACGCAGCGCCTGCAGAAGAAGGAAAAGCCGCCGGGGAGAATGCAGCGGAATATGCAGTTGGCAGTTCAGCCGTCACCGGCGTGGCGGTTGTTACCGCTGTAACGGGGTTGCTTTTATTATCAATGGGTGGAGGAAATGACGGAAGTAATACCTCGACCAGCACCACCACGACGACAGCGCCTGCCAATTAACGGTGACGCTTTTTAAAATTCGCCACGCCAGGGTCTTTGAGGGTTTAAAACGGAATGCCCGATCGCACCGGAAGGTGTGAGGGGACGCATCATGCCGATGCGAGCCGACAGCAGATCGGCAATCGAAGGTTCAGCGGGAGCGGTGGGAATTGATCAGGGGGACGCAGAGGTCCCCCCTGATTTTGTTCATGGCGCTGCGTTTAATTCAGTATGCCGAGCCTGGCTCGAATGGAACCATAACGCAGGTGATGGGTAAATTCTGATGCATAAACAACGTGCTACGTGTGGCGATCACCACTTCATCTCGCCGGTATTCACTTTTGCGCTCAGTTCCAGTGAACCCGCTTCTGCCAGGTTCGGATAAGCGGCGGTCATTGCTTTAATAACGCCCGCAGAAGTTTTATTCGCTTTCAGTGCCTGCTCGAAGGTATCGAGATAATTAAGGGTAAACGTAATGGCCTGGTCACCGACGGGGCGCGCTCCCAGATAATGACCGGGGATCACCTGCTGCGGCTTCAGGTGTTGCATTTCACTCAGCACTTCACGCCACTGCGCACGTGCAGCCGGGGTTTGCGTGTCGGCGCTCCAGACGTGAATGCCGCTGGAAATCGCCGTACCGCCGAGAATGGCTTTATTCGCCGGGATCCAGACATAAGCCGCATAGCTTTGCGGATGGCGCAGCTCCAGCGTTTCACCATCGATAGTAAAGTGTGTTGCCGTGGTCGCTGTCGGTACGGTTAACATGTGCGGCGCGCCGTCCTTCATCTGCGGCCCCCAGTACGCCAGCTTGGCCTCTTTTGTCGCTTCGATATGTTTCACCACCTCAGGTGAGGCAACCACCTTGACCTGCGGCCAGGCTTTAACGATCGGTTCAAGGCCAAAATAGAAATCCGGATCGCCGGAGGTGATCACCACTTGCTTGAGCGTTTTGCCGCTGGCTTTGATCATCTCCACCAGTTTTTCGCCATCTTTGACGCTGAATTGCGCATCAAACAAAATCGCTTCCGTAGGGCCGGAAACCAGCGTGGATGAGACGGCGAAAATCGCCTTTTCCTGCGGGTTGTAAACCTGCAATTGTAACGGTGCGGCAACAGAAGAGGCGCTGGCGAGCATCAGCAATACGCCGGGTATTTTACGGTTCATGGTGGAATTCCTTTAACGATATGTTTTTACGAGCGCCATAAATGCATCCGGGTTGCCGTAATACTGGCCAACCGGAAGCAGTGTGTAACGGCCATCTTCCTGCACCAATACCGCGCTGGGGAAACCTGCCCCGGCGGCTTGTGCCATCACCATACGGCCATATTGAATAGCGGCGCGGGCTTCGCTTTCCGCCACCTGGCCGTTGACAACAGGCTGGCCGGTGGCGTGCTGAATCACCGCGTTGACTACCTCATCGCGGGTGATATCACGGCCATCACGATACCAGGCTGTCTGAATGGCATTCAGAAAGCACAGCGCGTTGGCCGGTTCGCCAAATTGCTGTACGGCTAACAAGCCGCGAGTGGCAGGCAGCGAATCGAGCAGCAATCCATCGCGGGCAAGTAGATCTTCTTTATAAGCACGGCCAAACGGCATACCGGTTAATTTCGCGATTCGATCATCATGTTCATGCACATGAGCGAGCCAGTCGGCGTCCAGCCGGCGGCGCTGCGCGTCGATAAACAGGCCACCGGGCAAAATATGTTGTCGTTCAGTGAAGTGTTCAGCCGTGCGGTTAATCAGCGGCAGTGCGCCATAACTCCAGCCGCAGAGCGGATCGATTATCCAGTACAGTCCAGCCTGAAATGCCATGGTTATTCTCTCTTGTTGTGCAGGTGCCGCCCATTGTAGGCGCACTGGCGCAGAAGAGAATTCCCGTAACCGGACATGCAGCGTTTCGTAAAACGATCAGATAACCACGCCATGACGACAGAAAAATACCGTAATGGCGTGGCGTTAATGCCCGTGCTTAGTGTTTCGTGCGGCGGCCCAGATCTTGTACTGCGCTGGCGTCATGTTGATGAGTTGGTTAAAGGCTTTGCGAAACGCCGTGTCTTCCGTATAGCCACACGCGGCAGCGACGTGCCTGATATTGGCCGACGGGTTTTCAAGCAGCAGGCAGGCTGATTCAATGCGTACACGCGTAATAAAATGTTTCGGGCTTTCGTGGGTTAAATCGGCCAGTTTTCGGTGCAGGGTGCGCGGGCTGAGGTTCAACGCGCTGGCGAGTTCTTCGACGGTGATGGCCGGGTTTTCATAGCGGATAAGCTGCTCGGCGCGCAGTAACAGCGGATCAATGGTGTTTAAAAAGCCGCGCGGCGCGTAGATTTGCTGGGAGAGTGGCTGGCTGTCGGCAACGGTCATATCCGCTGCCATTCTGGCCACCTCGTCCCCGGCATGCTGGCGAATAATGTGCAGCGCCAAATCCACCCACGACAGCGGTCCGCCGGTGGTTATCACGTTGCGCTCTTCGATTAACGCTTTTCCCCACACCATTTTGGCGCGCGGATAGCGGGCGCGAAAAGTGGGATACAGCCACCACGTGGTGGCGCACTCTCTGCCATCCAGCAACCCGGCATCACCCAGCAGATACCCCCCGGCGCAGGCACCGCCAATTTTTGCGCCGCGCTGATGCTGTTGACGCAACCACGCTACAGCTTCCGGGCTGGTTGCCGCTGGCAGTTTATTGCCGCCGAGCGCCATGCCGCAGGCCAGAATCACATCGGGCGCGCTGATGCTGGCAAACGCGCCATCCACCGCAATCGCCCGACCTTGCGCGTCCGCGACCGGTTTCCCGTCAGGGCTGACAATGGCGATCCTGAACCGGCTGGCTTCAGTGCTGGCAGGCAGAAGCTGGTTGGTTATCCAGAACATATCCGCAAGCCCGGTAATCGCAGACATCATGCTACCTGCGGTGGCGACTATCGCTATCTGCATTTTGGTTCTCCGTGTTATGTCTGGTTTTGCCTGTTTAATGTCAAGTTCGCCATCTTACCACGCCAGATTGCCCCGATTACACTCTCCGCATTGTGTTTATCACTTCATCAATACGTGGCGGGAGAGAACATGCGGAACGCTTTTCGCACAGGAAAACGGTTTATCACGGCGGCGTCATGTGCGGCCATGTTGAGCGTGATGTCGGCGCAAGCTGTCGCACAGCCGATTAAAAATATTGTGCTGGTTCACGGCGCGTTTGCGGACGGCTCCAGTTGGGCCGCCGTGACCGGGCGTTTACAAAAGATGGGCTACCACGTTTCGGCGGTGCAAAACCCGCTGACCTCGCTGGATGATGATGTCGCCGCCACCGAGCGTGTGCTGGCACGCCAGCATGGCGATGTGCTGCTGGTCGGTCATTCGTGGGCCGGTGCCGTTATCAGCCAGGCCGGCAATAACAGCCGCGTACGGGGGCTGGTCTACCTTTCGGCGCTGGCACCGGCAACGGGGGAATCCGTGACGGATTTACTGGCACGGCTTAACGCGCCAATGAGTGGGTTAACGCCGGATGCACAAGGGCTGGTGTGGTTAGATGATGCCAGCCAGTTTCAACAGGTGATGGCGAACGATATCTCACCCGAGAATGTCCAGGCGCTGGCTGCGGTTTCACAACCGATCGCGCTCACGGCATTTCAGGGAAAAATTACCCATGCCGCCTGGGAAAATAAACCCAGTTGGTATTTGCTTACTGAAAATGATCATGCTTTGTTACCTGCCGTTCAGGAGAAAATAGCCAGACATATCCACGCCACCATATATAGCGTTAACAGTTCACATTTATCTATGGTTTCGCAACCCGATGCCGTAGCGAAATTTATCGATACTGCCGCTAAGTCCTTTAAATAACTATTGTGTTTATTGTCGGAGAGCATCATGAAGATTCTGCATATTGATTCCAGTATTTCGGGTGACTATTCCGTCACGCGCGCACTTTCCGCTGACGTTATACGGGAAATAAAAGCCCATTATCCGCAAGCAGAAATAACCTATCGCGATGTGGTTCGCGACGAAGTAAGCCATTTAACCGCAGATATCGCCGCCGGATTCCGGGTTGTTGCCGGTAGCCAACCGGCAAGTGACAGGCACCCGGAGCACCAGATTTCACAGCAACTGGTTGATGAATTCCTGGCCCATGACCTGATTGTTATCGCGGCACCCATGTATAACTTCTCTGTTTCCAGCCAGTTAAAAGCCTGGCTGGACAGACTTGCGCAACCGGGAAAAACCTTTCAGTACACCGCCACCGGGCCGGTCGGGCTGGCGGAGGGAAAACAGGTATTGATTATTTCGGCGCGCGGCGGCTTTTATTTACAACCACCTTTTGATGGCATGGATTTCCAGGAAAAATATCTGCGTGCGTTTTTTAGTTTCCTGGGTATTGACGCTCTTCATATTATCCGCGCAGAAGGTACCTCGAAAGGTGATGATATAAAAAACCAGCAAATTGCCGCCGCGCGATCGGCTATCAGTAATATTATTGCTGCGCTGCCATTAAATTAACCTGCGGGGAATGGATTATGTTATATGCGATAACGCTTAATTACGGTAGTGAACCCGATATCCTTGGCGCATATGTTGATGCGCATAAACTGTGGCTTGGGGAGATGATCAAAAAAGGTCATGTTATTTTCGCCGGACCTCTGCAAAATAAACCGGGTGGATTTATCCTGGCGACGGCCAGCGACAGCCAGAGCCTGGAAAACGAAATAGAACGCGATCCTTTTGTGAAATTTGGCCTGGTCAGCGTCGATATTGCGGTTATCGAGCCTGCTATTTGCTCCACGCATTTCCTGCGTGAATGGGCAGGAGAGGCAAAAGCGCTATAGTCTGAATGAAAGTCGGTGCAGGGGAGGCAGCGCTCAACCGCCCCCTTTTGCATTGCGGGTCGTTCATGAGGGGTACGCGCAGACATCTTTCCCCGCGACGAGAGATCCACACTCTGCATACCATTTGGCATTGCAGAACGGACATTTCTGACAAAATTATTATTTTCGCGTCATGTTTGCGTAAGTATCACTCCGCTAAGGTGGATGCTCCTGTTCTCAAGGAGGTTTCAACCATGGGTATGCAACACGCGGTAATTCTTGAGATCCAGCAATGGATTGACGATAACCTTGAAAGGCCGCTGCGGATCGAGGATGTCGCCACGCGGGCGGGGTATTCGAAATGGCATCTTCAGCGTTTGTTCCAGCAAGTAATCCAGATACCGCTCGGGATTTATATCCGCGAGAAAAAGCTGGAAAGCGCCGCGCATGAACTGCTGGCGACTGAGCAGTCGATTATGGCTATCTCCACCAAATACGGTTATGACTCGCAGCAGACCTTTACACGCACCTTTACGCGCAAATATCAGATGCCGCCTGGCGTCTGGCGACGTCAGCAGCAGCGCCAGGGAAAATGGGCGTGATGAAAGGAAAACGTGCGGAGAATGAAGATGAATAAAAGGCGGCCTGTGCCGCCTTTTTACTGGTTTAGAACTGGTAAACCATACCCACAGCCACTACGTCATCAGTGTTGATGCCGGCGGCGGTGGTGAATTTATCTTCATCAATCAGGTTGATTTTATAATCAACAAACATGTTGAAGTTCTTGTTGAAGTAGTACGTGGCACCGAGATCGACATATTTTTCGATGTCCTGATCGCCATATTTATCGCCCGCGCTGTTGCTGCCAATATTCTTACCTTTCAGCGCGTTATACGCCACGAATGGCTGCAAGCCAAAATCGAACTGGTAACTGGCGTACGCTTCAAAAATCTGCGATTCGTTGGCGTAGCCGTAGGCGGTTGTCGTATCGGAAGCACTGCCAAAACGCGAAGCGTTATAAGCCTGAGTAAACATCGCCGCCAGATAGATATTGTTGGCGTCATATTTAATCGCGCCAGAATAGGCTTCGGCGCGATCGCCATCACCGAGAATATTGGTAGCGGTATTTTGTTCTTCGGTACGTTTGGCGCTGGTCATGGCACCGACAACGCTTACGCCCGCGCCAATGTTATATTCCACGGATAAGCCGTAGCCGTCGCCGTTTTGACGTAATACATTTCGACCGGCACCGGATTCGCCGCCGCCATCATTTTTACCCTGGTATTGCAGGGAGAAATTCAGGCCGTCAACCAGACCGAAGAAATCCGTATTACGGTAGGTCAGCATGCCGCTGCCACGGCTAAACATAAATTGGTCAGAACCGTATGTCATGCCATCGAATTCTGGCTGCATATCGGTATAACCGAGGGAGTCATATAAAACACCTTTGTTACGGCCATAATCCACTGAACCGTAATTGGCGAATTTTAAACCGGCGAAGCCATAACGCGTGCGTGGCGTATTGGTATCACCTTCCGATTTATTGGCGTCAATATGCATCTGCCACTGGCCGTAGCCGGTCAGTTGGTCGTTAATTTGTGTTTCACCGCGAAAGCCAAGACGCATATAAGTCTGGTCGCCATCCCAGCCGGTGTTATCAGAAAAATAATGTTCTGCTGATACCAAACCATATAAGTCTAACTTATTACCGTCTTTATTATATATTTCCGCCGCCTGTACTGACGAGCACAGTACCGCAGCAGAGACGAAAAGACTCAGTTGAGAGATTTTCATATAAATAAACCCTTGATGTTTGCCACTGTGTTTTTTAATAACAACAAGAATACATTGCCACTTATGAGAGTGGCTCATGGATTATTCAGGTTGTAAGATATTGTTTATCACCTGAGTTCTTGTGGTGTAAATATTTAAATTCGTTTTAGCACATATTGACAAATATCGGCTGGAACTTTTTCCGGGGCTATTTTTAATCGCACAGATCGCTAATATCAACCCTCATTTGATCGGTTACCGTTAAGACGCTTTATTAACCTCATTGCATTTTTTGTGTCTACTGTTACTTTTTTCTCTATCCGGGGGGTAATTCCCCCGGCTTTTATTGGCGAAATGTGCGATTAAATATGCAGGTTGATTAAGTAGTTGCTTTAAACAGGTGAGAGTGGCAGGTGATTAATTATTAAATATCTGCCGCTGCTGCATGGTGAATTTTTATGGAGCTGCAGCGCTTTTATGCGTGGCGAATAATAAAGCGTATCGATTAAGTGATAGGGCTCATTGTGGCTATGAGTGCAATTCATTAAAAAGAATGACTCTGGCGTTTATTAACATAAACAGAGGTGATCTGCTTCACAATCAGAGCCCTTTGGTTGCGGGATTAGTGAATTATAGACATATATTTAAATGCAGCCAAAGTGTAGCATAAACGCTATTTTCAAGGTTTGGGAATGAGGCAGAAATGCTGAAAGATAATTTTAACGATCTCTTCTATTTAATTGTGGTGGCCCGTGAACGCAGTTTTACTCGTGCGGCAGCAAAATTAGGCGTCTCGCAATCGGCGCTCAGCCATGCTATTCGCGGGCTGGAAGAGCGTCTGCAAATTCGTCTGCTTACCCGTACCACGCGCAGTGTCGCACCCACCGATGCAGGCGAGGCATTAATTAATAGCATTGGCCCGCGCTTTAAAGAGATTGAGGAAGAGCTGATTGCCTTAACCGATATGCGCGATCGCGTTGCCGGCAATATTCGCATCACGCTTGGCGAGCACGCGTTGCATTCTACGGTATGGCCAGCCATCAAGCCTTTTTTAGAGGCTTACCCTGACGTGAAAGTAGAATTAACCATCGATAATACCCTGACGGATATTGTCAGCGAGCGCTACGACGCCGGCATTCGCCTTGGTGAACAGGTTGCCAGGGATATGGTCGCGGTGCGAATTGGCCCCGACTGGCGCATGGTGGTGGTTGGCTCGCCGGGTTATTTTTCCCGCCATGGTAAACCGCAAACGCCGCATGATTTACAGCAGCACAACTGTATTAATATGCGCCTGCCGACGCTCGGCGGGCTGTATGCCTGGGAGTTTTCCAAAGACAGTCAGCCAATGCGCGTGCGCGTGGAAGGGCAATTAACCTTTAATAATCTGGCTTCCAGAATCGAAGCGGCAACCAGCGGTATGGGGCTGGCGCTGGTACCGGAAGATTGCGTGGCGCAGGCGGTTAACGAAGGCAAACTTGCAACGGTGCTTGACGACTGGTGTGAACCGTTCCCCGGCTATTACCTCTATTATCCCAGCCGCAAACAGCACACTGCCGCGTTTACCTTATTGATTGACGCGCTGCGTTACGCTTAATTGTCTGGCTTTACAGGATGGGATAATCAACCGCAATGTGTTGCTGAAAAAACGTCTCCCGGCAATAAAGCGTCAGCACCTTTTCCGGCGGAATAAGATACCCTTTCCCGGCTACGCGCAGAATAAAATCATCGGACAAACCGAATACCGCCAGTTTACGCTTCAGATTGTTCATCACTTGCCACAGCCGCTGGCTTGAGCAACTCAATCCGTTATTTTCCCATACCTGAATCTGCAGCGTTTTGTCGGCCACAATATTCCCCACGGCATGTGCCAGCAGATAGGTCAACAGGTTGTTCATGGTGTTACGTAAATAGGTGCAGCTACCGGGGATCGCGCAGGTCGTCAGACTTTGCTTATAAGGCACAAATTCCACCTGATATTCGTTACCGAGGCGATATCCATATACCGTTAACTTTTCCATGATGCGCGTCCAGTGATCAGCCGAGTGAACCAAAACAGGGGTGTAAATACACCTACTGATTAAATCGGCTGTCTGGCGCGAAAACTGAAATGATCAGCTGACGTTTGACGGGATAGCGTTGGTCCATTTGGTGGCGGCTTTAATCAATTCCGCCACCATGCTGCGGTTAAAACCCAGCCGATGACCGAGCGCGCTAACCTCTTCCCAGTTGTGATTTTCGTACAGCTCAATCAGTTGCAGATAAGGGTAGAGCGGCCCTTTTTGCTCTTTTAGCGCCATCATTACGCTGGCGGAGATATCAATCTGGCTTAACAAATCTGCCATCGGCATTTCAAAAATGCTGTCGAGCTGCGAAAACAGACCGACGATAAACGCGTCATCGGCGGAGTGACGGCTGATGGAGTGCGCCGAGGCCAGCTCGCAAAATTTGGCGCGGATCAGGCTCTGGTAGTAAATGTCGTCGGTCTTTACTTTGTTGACCGAGGTCAGGCAGGAAACCAGCACAAAGCGGCGTAACTCGTTGGTGCCAAGGTAAAAAATAACGTCCTTTAACGACTGGCTGCGGAAGTTTTTAATCCCGCGCGCGTTGAACACAATATTTTGTGCATAGCGCATGATCTTAAACGACAGCGCCAGATCCTGTTTCAGCAGGGCTTCGATTCGGCCAAAATCCGGCGAGTCGGCATTCACCTCTTTCATCAGTTTTAAGGTGATTTCCTGATTCTGAAACAGTTTATTGGCTGAGTGGATCACCGGCTTGCTGAAAAAATGCCCCTGAAAAAGCGTGCAGCCCATATTGCGAAAACACTCGTACTCTTCCTGGGTTTCCACCTTTTCGGCAAGAAATATCGTGTCATTCAGCAAATGGGCTTTGTCATTGATATAGCCGCTTATCTCGTCGGGCGTATTTTCCCGCACGTCGAATTTGATGATGCTGATATAAGGTAAAAAGGCGTTCCAGGTGTCGCCTAACGCGAAGTCATCGAGTGCGATGCGAAAACCTTGCGCAGAGAGTTTTTTTACCGTGTTGAGCAACTGAGGCGTGGGTTTGGCGGTTTCGAGGATTTCCACAATCACGCGGTCTTTTGGCAAGGTTTCCGCCATTCCCTGCACCAGCAGTTCATAGGGGAAGTTAACGAAGATCGCGCTGTACTCTTTCAGGCGGCCCAGCGGCGCGCCGAGAAACTGTTCGACAATAATTTGGGCAGTGGCGTACTCCGGCGTAACGTCGGGAAACCGGTTCGTCATACTGTCTCTGAACAACAACTCGTAACCGACTGTGTTCATATTTGCATCAAAAATCGCCTGCCGGGCGACAAAAGAGAACATGCGATACTCCACTTACAGATGCCTGCAAATCTTAAAATAGTCGGTAAAACGCAAATCTGAACCGGTCAATCCGCGCCATTTTTACGCAGGGTAAAATGGAAGCCTGGACGAAAACAGGAAAGACGCAAGTCGGACTTAAGGAAGGCAGTATCTTTTGTAAACGTCTGAAGGATTTAAGTCAAATTCAGAATGGCGCAATCATAACGCATTGCCTCTTTTATCGACAACTGCGGCGAAAAATTCATCAATTTTGCGCTCGCATCGCGATACGCGTCACGCTTCGCCTGTTTTTTTCGGCACGCAAATTGTCATCCCTTGCTGACGAGTGACCGCCGTCACGCGGGTTTGCGCGAAGCTCCGGCAAATTATGACCAGCATCAAAAAACCGAAAATTGCAACGAAAGGGCTATTGTTAAGAACATTCCGATGGACTATTGTGGTCTCACCCCATAAAGAGCTAACGCCACCTAAAAGAGTGAGTGCCGGAGATAAGCGCCGGGCGGGGTAAAACGATTAAACACCCAGGAAAAAAGAATAAAAGCAGGCCCCGGCATTTATGCCGGGGCGTTTTATTTTGTGGCTTCGTATAACCCAGGTTTAATCCCGGTCGATGGCAAACGGCTGCCAGGCCTGGCGCACCGGCATCACTTCTACACGGTTAATATTCATATGATCCGGCAGGGTGGCGATGTAGAACATCTGCCCGGCAATATCCTGCGCGCTGAGCGGCGTCGTGCCGCGATACAAATTATCAGACGCCGCTTTGTCGCCTTTGGTGCGTACCAGCGTAAATTCCGTTTCGGCAATTCCCGGCGCAAGATCGGTTACCCGCACGCCCGTTCCCTGTAAATCGCAGCGCAGGTTGTAGCTAAATTGCTTCACAAAGGCTTTGGTCGCGCCATACACATGGCTGCCCGGGTAGGGCCACTGCCCGGCGATAGAGCCAATATTGATAATCGATGCCCCCGCACCATGCGCAATCAGCGTGGGCAGCAGCGCGTGTGTCACATTTACCAGCCCGGTGACATTGGTGTCGATCATCGTTTGCCAGTCCTGCAACTCCACTTTCTGGGCGGGTTGCGGGGCGAGCGCCAGCCCGGCGTTATTGATAAGCGTTGTGATATCGGCAAATTGCGCAGGCAGTTCGGCCACCGCTTTTTTTACTGCGGCGTTATCGCGTACATCCAGTTCAATAATGTGTACCGGCACTTTGTCATGCAGTCGTTCTTTTAGGTTTTCCAGACGCGTAAGCCTACGCCCGCTCAATACCAGCGCCCATCCGGCGTCGGCAAAAACCTGTGCCGCCGCTTCGCCAAATCCGGATGTTGCGCCCGTAATGAACACCACATTTTTCGCTGCCATTGTTCTCTTCTCCTGTGCAGGGTTATTGCGCCACTATAAAAATCCTCACGCCTGCCAGACAGTGCCAGTTACGCCACTGACATGTGACACGGTGTCACATCCCGCGAAGCCGACTGGCTCTACCCGCCTCTTTATGGCGCGCAGCATGATGCAGACAACAACAACGGCATGAGAGGATCTGGCATGAAACTGGCACTTCACAACGAGATGGCGATAACGAACGATGACGTGCGTCAACTGGACCGGTCATATGTGTTTCATTCATGGTCGATGCAGGGCAACCTCAACCCGATGGTGATTGCCGGGGCGAAAGGCTGCGAGCTGTGGGATTACGACGGTAACCGCTACCTCGATTTCAGCAGCCAGTTAGTGAACGTCAATATTGGTTATCAACATCCCCGCGTGCTGGCGGCGATGAAAGCGCAGCTGGAAACGCTGGTAACCATTGCCCCGGCCACTGCCAATCTGGCGCGCGGCGAAGCGGCAAAACGCATTGTTGAGTTGGCGCCGGAAGGCTTCAGCAAAGTCTTTTTCACCAACGCCGGGGCGGATGCCAACGAAAACGCCATTCGCATGGCACGGTTGTACACCGGGCGTGACAAAATTTTCTCTGCCTATCGCTCTTATCACGGTAACACCGGCAGCGCCATTGCGGCGACCGGCGACTGGCGGCGTGTGCCAAATGAATATTCTCGCGGGCATGTTCACTTCTTTAACCCGTACCTGTATCGCAGCGAATTTAATGCCACCAGCGAAGCCGAAGAGTGCGAGCGCGCACTGGCACATCTGCGCCGCATGATTGAGTGTGAAGGGCCGTCGTCGATTGCGGCGATCCTGCTGGAGTCTATTCCTGGCACAGCCGGCATTCTGGTGCCGCCAGCCGGGTATATGCAAGGCGTGCGCGCGCTGGCAGATGAGTTCGGCATTGTGCTGATCCTCGATGAAGTGATGGCCGGTTTTGGCCGTACCGGTAGCTGGTTCGCTTTCGAACAAGATGGCATCGTGCCGGATCTGGTCACCTTCGCCAAAGGGGTGAATGCGGGTTATGTGCCGGCGGGCGGCGTGCTGATTTCCGCGCCTATCGCTCACTATTTTGACGACCACTTCTTCGCCGGTGGGCTAACGTACTCCGGGCATCCGCTGGCGATGGCGGCGATTATCGCCACGCTTGATGCGATGAAAGAGGAGAACGTGGTGCAGAATGCGGCAGATGTCGGCAACGGCGTTCTGCGCCCTGCGCTGGAGGCACTGGCAGCAAAACATCCACTGATTGGCGAAGTGCGTGGTCGCGGCATGTTCCAGGCGCTGGAACTGGTGAGCAACCGTAAAACCAAAACGCCTTTAGCCGCGGCAGAGATGGCAGCGATTAAGGCGGCGCTAACCGGGGCCGGAATGTTGACTTTTGTTGTCGAAAACCGCATTCATGTGGTGCCACCTTGCATAATGAGCGCGAAAGAAGTCCAGCAAGGAATGGCCATTTTTGACCAGGTTTTGGCTCAATTTGGCCACTTTAGTCAGTAAGTGTAAAGGCATCAGACTATTCTGGTGCCAAATCTGGTCAGTCCTCTGATTTCAAAGACATTTTTTGACACTTTCCCCCCAATTTTAGGCACTATATTCCGGGCTTAACTGCTGCTAAAACTCTCTTTTTCTATTTAACTTTTTTGCCTGGGAGAAAAAAGTGCCGGAATTGAATCATTATGGTCAAACCGTCGGTGACAGGTTGCCGCAGTGGCACGGCGTCCAGCCGCTGCCGCGCAGCGTGTTGCACGGACAATACTGTCGGCTGGAACCGCTTGACGCCAGGGTACACACGCACGATCTTCTGCGTGCGTATTCTCAGGCGGAAAACGAGAGCGACTGGACATGGCTGGCGGGTGAGCGCCCACAAACCGTGGACAGCATGGCGCAGTGGGTGGTGGGGAAAATGATCGACACCACTGTCGCGCCTTTCGCCGTGGTGGAGTGTGCCAGCGGTGAGGCGCTCGGCGTTGTCGCCTGGCTTGCCATCAACACACAAAATGGCTCGGTGGAAATCGGCCACGTCACCTGGTCACCGCGCATGAAAAACAGCGTGCTGGGGACAGAAGCCATCTGGTTGATGCTGCGCCACGCGTTTGCCTGCAGCTACCGCCGCGTGGAGTGGAAATGTGATGTGCTCAACGTCGCTTCCCGCCGCGCCGCCGAACGTCTCGGTTTTAGCTGGGAAGGGCGTTTCCGCCAGCATATGGTGCGCAAAGGACGCAACCGCGATACCGACTATTTATCGATGCTGGATATCGAATGGCCGCAGCGTGACGCGGCGATTTCCGCCTGGCTGGCGGCCAGTAATTTTGACGAACAGGGCAGGCAAAAACAAAAACTCAGCACCTTCTTTGCTCCCTTATCACCTTAATAAACATGGCATCGGTATCCGCCGATGCCCTCGCTTTCCCTCTTCCTCGGGCCACGCAATACGACATCTTTTACCGATGTAAACGACTGCCAAATTATCACTTTACGTCCGTTTAAAAAGTTAAGCCACGGTAAACTACGTGTTATCACCATTTCAATAAAAAGGTTATTGCCTTACTTCTTTTTATTCTTAATTAACCCGGAGACTCAGCCGATGGGGTTTATGACAGCGAGGAGATCGCTGCTTTAAAACGTTATTTCACAACTATTTACCGGGGTTTTTATGCACTTTATTCGAAATTTAAAAATCAAGGTCGCGATGCTGGCGATCCTGGTCATTTTCACTTTGCTCTGGGGCGGTGTCTCGTTTTATTCGTTACATGCGTTGAGCGCCTTAACCGATGAAGTGGAACTTACCAACGTTCAGCAAATTAACGGCGACATCATCAACAACGCCAGTGATCGCTACTACCAGGTCAAATTGCTGATGGACCGCGCGCTGGTTTTCCAGGCCAATAACGATGCGCAAAACTACCAACAAATGATCGATCGTATCGGCAAAGATATCGATTTTCTGCAAAACGGTCTGAATCAGTTCAAAGTGACCGACCATGCGAATATCAGCACCGAGGCCATCGATAATATCTATAACAGCTCCTTGAACCTGTTTAACCAGGCGATTACGCCGATGTTCGCCGCCATTAAAGCCAACAACGTTGAAAGCTATAACCAACTGTCGAAGGCGCAATTCAGCCCGCTGCGCAGCGGTTTTTCGCAGGCGATCGTGGCGTATAACCAAGAAATTCATGACCTGAAATCTGCCGCTAACGCGCGTATTGCCAGCTGGGTTTCCCTGACGCGCACCATCATCATCGTTGCCATGATTATTGGTCTGGCGATGCTGGTGATGTCCGAGCGCTACCTGGCGCTGTGCCTTGCGCGCTCGCTGGAGTGGGTAAAACAGCACTTGCAGGTGCTGTCGGTGGGCAAGCTGGATAAGCCGACAAAAGATCTGGGTAACAACGAAGTGGGGCAACTGATCCCCTACCTGGAAACCATGCAGAACAACTGGGTGCAAACCGTCACGCAGATCCGTAACAGCGCCGGGGAAATTTACCAGGGGGCGAGCGAAATCGCGTCCGGTAACACCGATCTCTCTTCGCGCACGGAAGAGCAGGCCGCCGCGCTGACGCAAACCGCCGCCAGCATGGAAGAGCTGAGCGCGGTGGTCAAACAGAACGCCGATAACGCCAGCGAAGCAAGCTCGCTTGCAAAAACGGCGTCAGCCGCAGTGAATAAAGGCGAAGAGCGCGTACAGGCGGTCATTGCCAGCATGAAAAACATCACCAGCAGCTCGCAGAAAATCACCGACATCATTAACGTCATCGACAGTATCGCTTTCCAGACTAACATTCTGGCACTTAACGCTGCCGTCGAAGCGGCGCGTGCCGGTGAGCAAGGTCGTGGTTTCGCGGTGGTCGCCAGCGAAGTGCGTAACCTCGCGCAGCGCAGCGCCGGTGCGGCAAAAGAGATCAAAACCTTGATCGATGAGTCAGTAACGAACGTCAACAACGGTTTCGACCAGGTGACGCTGACCAGCGAATCGATGGATAACATTTTGCGTTCGGTCACCAGCGTGACGGATATCATGGGCGAGATCGCCTCGGCGTCTATCGAGCAGAGCAAAGGGATTGGTCAGGTCGGCACGGCGATTTCACAAATGGACAGCGTCACGCAGCAAAACGCCGCGCTGGTGGAAGAGTCCTCTGCTACCTCCGGTTCGCTGGAGCAGCAGGCCTACCAGTTAACCGAGATTGTATCGGTGTTTAAACTGCCGGGTGATACAGAGCAGGGGGCTACTGGCAAACCGTCAGCAGCTGTGCCAAAAGCGGGGAAAGCCTTGCGCCGACCTGCTTTGGCCGGCGGCAGCAAAGCGCCAGAACATGACTGGGAAGCATTCTGATAACCTCTGCCCGGACGCATTGTCCCGGCAATAGATAAATCCGGCACGCGAACCGTACAGGTGGCGTGCCGTCTTCATTCTGCCCTCTTTTGATAAGGCAAGCGCCCCTCTCCCCATGGGAAGTGGGGAGTCTTCCGTTGGGGAGAGGGCGGTTGATGCTTAGAAGCGGGTGTTTACGCCCATATACCAGGTGCGACCCGACTCGTTATACGTTGCAGCACCTGCGCCGTACATCCAGTTTGCGCCGCCGCCGGTAGTTTGCGCGTTACCTTCGCGCCAGTGACGTTTGTCGAACACGTTGCTGACACCGCCCGTCAGGCTGACGTTTTTGGTCACATCCCAGGTGCCGCTCAGGCCAACGATGCTGTACGGGCTCACTTCGTTGGTGGCGGAACCGGTCACGCGGTTACCTTTGTAGTCATATTTTTTCGGCTGCTGTTTACCGTACCAGGTAAAGGTCGATTGCAGCGAAACATCCTGGGTAACCTGCCAGCTCAGCGTCGAGTTCCAGGTGTATTCAGGAATGATCGACAGCCGTTCGCCGGTAGTTTTATTTTTGCTTTGCAGCATGTAAGTGACATTGTTGGTCCAGTTTACTGTCTCGCTTACCGGCACATTCAATGCACCTTCTAACCCTTCCACCACCGCTTTCGGCACGTTATCCCACTGGTAGATATAGGTGTTCAGGTTTGAATTGCCGCTCTTGATAGAGGTTTGTCCAACCGGCGCGTAGCCAGACTCAATCTTGTTGCGGTAGTCGTTACGGAACCAGGTGACACCCGCCAGCCAGCCGTCACGTTTGAACTCCAGACCAATCTCTTTGTTGATGCTGTTTTCCGCTTTCAGATCGTCGTTACCTTGCAGATAGCAGCCGATGTCTCTGCCATTGGCATCTACGGTGACCGCGTAGCAACCCTGACCACGGCTGTAAAGAATGTAGTTCGGGTTGGTCTGGTACAGGCTCGGTGCTTTGTAAGCGCGGGCGATACCCATTTTCAGGGTGAAGTCATCGCCGAGGCCCTGAGACAAGTTCAGCGACGGGCTCCAGTTATTGCCGACGATGGTGTGGTGGTCAAAGCGCAGCGCCGGGGTCAGCATAGTGCTGTCGGTCAGCTCAATGTTGTCTTCGGCAAATACCGAGAAGATATCCGCATCGGAATAGGGGCTACGGCCGGTGCTGCTGTAACCCGGAATATTGCCGCCCATAAAAGTCTGGGTATTCGAGGTGGAATCTTTCATGCTCTGGTGATCCCACTCTGCGCCGAGCGTCAGGTTCTGCTTGAACAGCAGCTCAAATGGTACGCTTGCTTCGCTGTGCAGCAACAGATCGCTGTAGTCGATATCAGAGAATTTTTGCGCGTTGAACAGGCCTTCCGTACCGCCCGCCAGCCCTTCCGGGATGCGCGAGTTACGGGTGTGTTCATAACGCACCCAATTGTTAGTGGTAACGCCGTTATCCCAGCCGCCGGTCCAGGTCGCCGAGTAGTTCTGGCGATAAAGACGGTTGGTCTCTTTGCCATAGTTATCATTGACGTAGTTATTGGTGGTGCTGTCGTTGTTGGTGTTCTGCGTATCACCCGCGTAGAGGTTACCCTGGCGGCTGTAACCGGCCTGGAACTCCAGTGCCTGCATCGGGGCAAAATCCCAGCGCACGACGCCAGTAATGTCTTTGTTGATCGAACCTTCACGCCCGGCAACGACGGTGTTGGCGTAAGTGCCGGTGCGTTCGGACTGGTGATCTTTGTTGATGTCCTGTGCGTCGGCCTGGGTTTTGGCCAGGTTGCCGTACAGGCGGAAGCTAACATCGCCGCCGAGCGGGCCGCTCAGGCTGAAGTTGGTGCGTTTGGTTGAACCTTCATCTTTGTGTTCCGGCGCGTTGAAATAGGTATTCCACGAGCCGTGCCATTCGTCCGTGTTATTTTTTTTGGTGATGATATTCACCACGCCGCCTGCCGCGCCGTTACCGTAACGCGCCGCCGCCGGGCCGCGAATCACTTCGATACGTTCGATCATTTCCGGCGGCACCCAGTTGGTGTCGCCACGGCTATCGCGCTCGCCGCGCCAGCCAAGGCGCACGGAGTTACGGCTGGTGACCGGTTTACCATCCACCAGAATCAGGGTGTTTTCCGGGCCCATGCCGCGAATGTCGATCTGGCGATTGTTCCCGCGCTGACCGCTGGTGGCGTTACCGGTCAAGTTCACGCCCGGCATGGTACGGATAATTTCGGAGACATCACGGGAAGGCGGGTTCTTACGAATTTCGTCTGCCGTGATGGTGGAAACGCCCGGTGCCTGCAAGTTTTGCTGCTCCGCCGTGACAACAATCGTCTCTTCGCCAGAGGTGGCGCGGGTTTCTGCCGCGAACGCTGGCACAGCAACACCGTAGATTCCCAGATTGACCAGAACGGCCAGGGACTTGATTTTGTTATTCATTTTTTACCTGCATTTCGTCGCCGCATCCCCGGCAAGTCCTTTCCCAGGGGGAGAGGAGGCGGCATGATGAAGCCAGCTCGTAGCGAGGCGCTCAGTCCTGAGAAAATTCGCCCACGGCGGCCGTTTTAAGTGAAAGACGCGCTTCCCACAGCGCGCCAATACGCTATTGCAAATGAAAATAGTTATCAATAATATTATCGATATTTTTTGATCTGCAAGCAAAAATTTCCACAGCATATTTGAGGTTAAAGCCGTGACGTCAACAACGGGAAGTGATGCCTGGTGGGAGTCAAAACAGGGGCCCGAATGGGTCAAAAACGCGCAGGGAAATTATGCGGTCACGTTCTGGTGGCGCGATCCCGCCGGGACAGAAGCCACTTCGCGCGTGCGCCGGGTATGGATCTACATTACCGGCGTGACCGATCACCATCAAAAATCGACGCCGCAATCGCTGACGCGCATTGCCGGAACCGATGTCTGGTGCTGGAAAACCACCCTTGCCGCCAGCTGGCGCGGCAGCTACTGCTTCATTCCTTCGCAAAACAGCGACGATTTTTCCGCCGACGTTTTCACGATTACGCCGCCGGATCGCACCGCGCTGCGGGAAGGATGGCGCAAATTACTGGCGCGGGCGATTGCCGATCCGCTCAATCCGCAAAGCTGGCGCGGCGGGCGCGGTCATCCCGTTTCGGCGCTGGAAATGCCCGATGCGCCGTTACAGCCGGGCTGGCGCGAAACCGAAACTCCGTTCAACGAACCGCAGCGCCTGCAATGGCGCAGCGCGCGCCTGAACAACACGCGCCGCGTCTGGGTTTACACCACCGGCAATAGCGATAGCGCTGAACGCCCGCTGGCGATCCTGCTCGACGGGCAATTTTGGGCGCAAAGCATGCCGGTATGGCCTGCGCTGGCTGCATTAACCACCGCCGGGCAACTGCCGGACGCGGTGTACGTGCTGATTGATGTGATTGATAACACCCACCGCAGCCGGGAGCTGCCGTGCAATGCCGATTTCTGGCTGGCGGTACAAGACGAGTTATTGCCGCAGGTCCGTGCCATCGCGCCGTTCAGCGATAACGCGGATCGCACCGTGGTGGCCGGGCAGAGTTTTGGCGGCCTGTCGTCACTTTATGCCGCGCTGCACTGGCCGCAGCGGTTTGGCTGCGTGTTGAGCCAGTCCGGATCGTTCTGGTGGCCGCATCGCGGCGGCGAGCGTGACGGCATCATTATCGAACAACTTAAAAATGGTGAGTTGAACCCGCAGGGCCTGCGCATTGTGCTGGAGGCCGGGGTGCGCGAACCGCTTATTTTTCGCGCCAACGAGGCGCTTTTTCCCCTGTTACAACGCACACAGCAGTCGGTTTTCTGGCGTCAGGTTGACGGCGGACACGATGCGCTTTGCTGGCGCGGCGGGCTGACCTCCGGGCTTATCACCCTCTGGCAGCCGCTTACCCGCGCCCGTTAATCGCGCCTTTTTACGACAGGAGTTTGCTATGGAATTCACCAACCCCTTCGATAACCCGCAAGGGCAATTTTATATTCTGCAAAATACCCGGCGGCAGTTCAGCCTGTGGCCCGCGCAGTGCGCGCTTCCTGCGGGCTGGAACGTGGTGTGCGAGCCACAACCGCAGGACGACTGCAACGCCTGGCTGGCGGCAAACTGGCAAACATTGACCCCGGCGCACCATGCGCAATGAGGAGCGGAAAATGACCCAACGTTTACCGCTGGTCGCCGCGCAGCCGGGGATCTGGATGGCGGAAAAACTCTCAACGCTGCCCAATGCCTGGAGCGTGGCGCACTATGTCGAACTGAGAGGTGATATTGACGCCGCGCTGTTGGCACAGGCGATTGCCAGCGGTTTGTCGCAGGCCGATACGCTGCGCATGCGCTTTGAGGAGGAAAACGGCGAAGTGTGGCAGTGGGTTGACGAGGCGCCTGTTTTTACCCTGCCGGAAATCGTCGATCTGCGTGACAGCCGCGAACCGCACGCTACTGCATTACAGATGATGCAGGCCGACCTGGCGCAAAACCTGCGCGTGGAGAGCGGCAATCCGCTGGTTTACCACCAACTGTTACGCGTGGGCGAGCAGCACTGGTACTGGTATCAGCGTTATCACCATTTACTGGTTGATGGCTTCAGTTTCCCGGCTATTACCCGCCAGATTGCTGCCATTTACAGCGCCTGGCGACGCGGTGAGGCAACACCGACAACGCCCTTTACGCCGTTTGCCGAGGTGGTGGAAGAGTACCAGCGCTACCGCGAAAGTGACGCCTGGCAACGTGACCGCGCTTTTTGGGCACAGCAGCGCAGCGCGTTGCCCTCTCCGGTTTCGCTTTCCGATACGCCATTGCCGGGGCGTGCGGCAACAACCGATATTTTACGTCTCAACGTGGCGATGGATACCGGGGCATTTCGCCGCTTAACCCAGGCTTTTAGCCACAATTCACCCGCCGATCTGGCGCTGGCGCTGGCCGCACTGTGGCTTGGTCGGTTGTGCGGACGCACCGATTATGCCGCCGGGTTTATCTTTATGCGCCGTATGGGCTCAGCGGCGTTAACCGCCACCGGGCCGGTACTCAACGTGCTGCCGCTGGGCATTCATCTGGATGGCACACAAACGCTCTCCGGGCTGGCAACGACGCTTGCAGGCAGCCTGAAAGCGATGCGTCGCCACCAGCGTTATGACGCCGAACAAATTGTGCGTGACGCCGGGCGTGCGGCGGGCGACGAACCGCTGTTCGGTCCGGTGTTTAACGTCAAAATGTTTGATTACCTGCTGGATGTTGACGGCATTAAAGGCACTACGCACACGCTGGCGACCGGGCCGGTTAACGATCTGGAAATCGCCCTGTTCCCGCACGAAGAGGGCGAGTTGTCGCTGGAAGTGCTGGCGAACCGCAGCCGTTATGATGAATCCACATTAAAAACGCACGTCGAGCGCCTGGCGCATCTGCTCACGCAATTTGCCGAAAATCCGCAATTGCGCTGCGGCGATGCTGAGTTGCTCTTATCACCAGAAGCGCAGCGGCTGGCAGACATTAACGATACCGGCAAGGTGCTGCCGACCACCACGTTAAGCGCGCTGGTCGCTGCGCAGGCGGCGACAACCCCGGATGCGCCCGCGCTGGCGGATGCGCAGTGGCAATTCAGCTATCGCGAAATGCGCGAGCAGGTCGTGGCGCTGGCGCACCAGCTTCGCCAGCTTGGCGTACAGCCCGGCGACAGCGTGGCGGTGGCGCTGCCGCGCTCGGTATTCCTGACGCTGGCGCTGCACGGTATTGTCGAAGCAGGTGCTGCCTGGCTGCCGCTGGATACCGGTTACCCGGATGAGCGGCTGAAAATGATGCTCGAAGATGCCAAACCGCGATTGCTGATCACCGCGCAGAATCAACTGGCGCGCTTTAGCGATATTCCCGCGCTTCGCCATTTCTGCTACGAAGCCCCGCTGGAAACCCACGGCAGCGACGCGCTCAATCTGGCACGTGCGGAGCATACCGCGTACATCATTTTCACCTCTGGCTCCACTGGTCGGCCAAAAGGGGTGATGGTCGGGCAAACCGCCATCGTCAACCGACTGCTGTGGATGCAAGAGAGTTATCCGCTCACTGCGCAGGATGTGGTGGCGCAGAAAACGCCGTGCAGTTTTGACGTATCGGTGTGGGAGTTCTGGTGGCCGTTTATCGTCGGGGCAAAGCTGGTAATGGCAGAACCGGATGCACACCGCGATCCGCAAGCGTTGCAGGACTTCTTTACCCATTACGGCGTGACGACCACGCACTTTGTGCCGTCGATGTTGGCTGCGTTTGTCGCCTCGCTCACGCCGGAAAGCGCAAAGCGCAGTTGCCGCACGCTAAAACAGGTGTTCTGCAGTGGAGAAGCGCTGCCTGCCGATCTCTGTCGCGAATGGCAGCAGCTGACCGGCGCGCCGCTGCATAACTTATACGGCCCGACGGAAGCGGCTGTTGACGTAAGCTGGTATCCGGCATATGGCGAGGCGCTGGCAGGTGTGCGCGGCAACAGCGTGCCGATTGGTTTTCCGGTATGGAACACCGGGCTGCGCATTCTGGACGCGATGATGCGCCCGGTGCCGCCGGGCGTGGCGGGCGATCTCTACCTCACCGGTATCCAGCTGGCGCAGGGCTACCTTGGCCGACCGGATCTTACCGCCAGCCGCTTTATCGCCGATCCGTTTGCCGCAGGTGAGCGCATGTATCGCACCGGCGATGTTGCGCGCTGGCTGGAAAACGGCGCGGTTGAATACCTCGGGCGCAGCGACGATCAGTTGAAAATTCGCGGTCAGCGCATTGAGTTAGGCGAAATTGATCGTGCCATGCTGGCGCTGCCAGACGTGGCTCAGGCCGTGGCGCATGCCTGTGTCTTCAATCAGGCTGCCGCCAGCGGCGGCGATGCGCGTCAGTTAGTCGGTTATGTGGTTTCTGCCTCCGGGCAGCCGCTGGATGCGACGGCGCTGCTGGGGCAATTGCGTGAGCAACTGCCGCCGCATATGGTGCCGGTGTTGCTGGTGCAACTGGACGTGCTGCCGCTGAGCGCCAACGGTAAGCTCGACAGAAAAGCGTTACCGCTGCCGGAACTGGCGGTGCAGCAGGGCGGTCGTCCGCTCAACGCGGGTTTGGAAACGGTAGTGGCGCAGGCATTTTCCGGTTTGCTCGGGTGCGAAGTGAACGACGCGCAGGCGGATTTCTTCGCGCTCGGCGGACATTCGTTGCTGGCAATGCGGCTGGCGGCGCAACTGAGCCGCGAGTGCGAACGGCAGGTTACGCCCGGACAAATCATGGTGGCTTCCACGGTAGAAAAACTCGCCGCGTTGCTTGAACAAGCGCTTTCGGCGGAACAGGCCGGGCGGCTGGGGCTGGAAACGTTGCTGCCCCTGCGCGAGAGCGACGGGCCAACCCTGTTTTGCTTCCATCCGGCGTCCGGTTTTGCCTGGCAGTTTAGCGTGCTCGCCCGTCACCTTGCGCCGCGCTGGTCGATCATCGGTATTCAGTCACCACGACCGGATGGGCCGTTGCAACAGGCTGCCACGTTAGATGAGGCTTGTGAACAACACCTGGCGACGCTGCTGGCGCAGCAGCCGCACGGGCCGTATTACCTGTTGGGTTATTCGCTCGGTGGAACGCTGGCTCAGGGCATTGCCGCGCGTCTGCGGCAGCGGGGCGAGGCGGTGGCGTTCCTCGGGCTGCTCGATACCTGGCCGCCGGAAACGCAAAACTGGGCAGAAAAAGAGGCGAACGGCTTGGAGCCAGAAGTGCTGGCAGAGATAGAACGTGAGCGGCAAGCGTTTCTCGCCGCGCAGCAGGGGCAAGCCTCCGGTGAGCTATTCTCGGTTATCGAGGGCAACTATGCCGATGCGGTTCGCTTGCTGACCACCGCCCACAGCCTGCCGTTTGACGGCAAAGCCACGCTGTTTGTTGCCGAGCGCACGTTACCCGCAGGCACCGATCCGCACACCGCCTGGGCACCGTGGGTTCGCGAACTGGAGGTTTACCGTCAGGATTGCGCTCACGTGGAGATTATCTCGCCGCAGGCGTTTGAGCGCATTGGCCCGGTGCTAAGGGAAGTATTGGGGGAATAGATATTTCAGCGTTTATAAGGGGCGCGCGCCCCTTTATCCTGTTTTGCGCGGGGAACTGCTGAAGCCAGAAAATAGCGGGTGAACGAAGCAAAACCGTCACCACAATAAATATCGGGTAAACATCACCCGCAATGCATTTATCTGCCGCTACGCCCGAGCGGCACCACCAGCGGGGTATGGGCGATGGGATCGTCGATGATCATACAGCGCATGCCATACACCGCTTCAATCAGATCTGCGGTCACAATCTCTTTTGGTGCGCCCTGCGCCACGATTTTACCGTCGCGCAGCGCAATCAAATGCGTGGCGTAGCGGCAAGCCTGATTCAAATCATGCAGCACTGCCGCCAGCGTATAGCCCTGTTCGCGGTTTAACTCACTTAACAGTTCCAGCAAGTCGATCTGATAGCTGATATCCAGCCATGTTGTCGGCTCATCAAGCAGCATGATTGCCGTCTCTTGCGCCAGCACCATGGCGATCCATGCACGCTGACGTTGCCCGCCGGAGAGCGTATCGACGCTCTGCGTGGCCAGGCTTTCCACCCCGGTTGCCCGCATCGCGCGTTGCACGGCGTCGTCATCTTCTTTGCGCCAGCGGGTGAACAGCGGCTGGTGTGGATAACGCCCACGCGCGACCAATTCCTGCACGGTGATATCGCCAGGCGTGGTGGCGTTTTGCGCAAGCAACCCTATACGGCGCGCCACCTCTTTGCTGGCATAGCGCTGGATCTGCTCGCCATCCAGATAAACATGGCCTTGTGCGGGCGTCATCAGGCGGCTCAGCGTGCGCAGCAAAGTGGATTTACCACAGCCGTTAGGGCCGATAATGGCGGTGAAATGGCCGTCGGGGATCGCCACGCTTAAGCGTTCGGCCACCACTTTTTTGCCGTAGCCAAGGGTGAGCGCTTCGCCGCGCAAACGGGCAGATAAATCGGTCATTTCTTACGAGACTCCTGAATTAACAAGGCGATAAGGTAAATACCGCCCAGGCTGACGGTCACCACGCCGACCGGCAACTGATAAGGTGTAAAACCGCGCTGGGCAATCATATCTGCCAGCAATAACAACACCGCGCCGCACAGTGCGGACTGGGTTAACCCCCAGCGTGCGGTGGCACTGACCCGGCGGGCGATATGCGGTGCGACCAGCGCAATAAACGAAATCGGCCCCGCCAGCGCGGTTGCGGCGGCGGTGAGTGCGACGGCCACCAGCATCAGCATCAGACGTGAACGCTCAACGCTAACGCCAAGCGCACAGGCGCTGTCATCGCCCATTTCCAGCAACCGCATACGGCGTGCCAGCAGCGCGGCAAAAAGAAACATCACCAGCATGATCGGTGCGGAAGGGACGGTTTTCACCCAGGTCAGGCCATTGAGTGACCCGGCGTTCCACAGCCCGGCGGAGAGCGCCGTTTCCAGCGAGGCATGCAATAGCAGCCAGGTATTAAACGCCACCAGCATCGCGCGCACGCCAATACCGACAATGATCAAGCGGAATGTCTCAATGCCGTTGCGCCAGGCCAGCAGCCAGACCACCAGCGAGGTCAGCAGACCGCCCGCCATCGCCGCCAGCGCGATAGCGGCCAGATGCTGACCAAACAGCACCATCGCTACCAGCACACCGCTCCACGCGCCGGTGTTAAAACCCATCACATCCGGGCTGCCGAGCGGGTTGCGCATCAGCGACTGGAAAATCGCGCCACTCACGCCAAGCGCTGCGCCTATCAGCAGCGCCATCAGCACGCGCGGCAAGCGCCACTCCATTACGACCAGTTGCATTGCGCGCGGCGCGTCGCCAGTGAGCGCGTCAAGCACCTGTGAAAACGCCAGCGTCACCGCGCCGCTGCGTAAACCCCAGGTAGCTAAAAGCAACGCGGCAATAACCATGAGCAAGCAACTGCCGAGCAGGCGGCGGGAAGGCGCCATCATAAGCCACCTCCGCGCGCGCGACGCACCAGTACAATCAATACCGGCGCGCCGATAAAGGCACTGACCACGGAAACCCGCAGTTCGCCCGGCACCAGCAGTCGGCCAAGGATATCGGCAAACAACAGCAGGGCAGGGGTGGCAATCAACGTGACCGGCAGTGACCAGCGGTGATCCGCGCCCACCAGCCAGCGTGCCATGTGCGGCATCATCAGGCCGATAAAGGCAATCGGGCCGACAACCGCCGTCGCGCTGCCGCACAGCACCGTAATCACCACTAAACCGAGCAACTGCGTGCGCGCCACGCGGCTGCCCAGCGCCGTAGCGGTGTCGCTGCCGAGGCTCAGACTGTTCAGCGCACGGCTCAGCATCAATGCGATGAGCGCTGCCAGCAGCACCGGAATAAGGACAATTTTTAGCGTTTGCAGGGTGCGGATATCCAGCGAACCGGCCTGCCAGAAGCGCAACTGGTCGTAAACGTCGGCGTTAAGCAACGAAATGCCGCTCGATAACCCTTCCAGCACCGCCGCCAGCGCCACGCCCGCCAGCGTCAGGCGAACCGGGCTGAGCTGCCCGCCGCCCTGACTGCCGGTAAAGGCGACCAGCAGCGACGCCGCCAGCGCGCCACAAAAGGCGAGCAGCAGTTGTTCTACGGGCGTGACCGCGCCCAGCAGCGCCGCGCCGAGCACAATGGCGAAGCTGGCACCGGCGTTAACGCCGAGCAGGCCTGGATCGGCGAGCGGATTTCGCGTGAGGGTTTGCATTAACGCGCCGGCAATCCCCAGCGCGCCGCCCGCGAGTAAACCTGCCAGCGTACGCGGCAAACGTGCATCGTTGATGATGGTGCAGTCCGCGCTCTGGCAGACCCCAGTCAGGGCGTCAATGACAACCGCGGCGGGCAGGGGTTTTGCGCCAACAAACAGGCTGAGTGCAACGGCGACAATCAGCAATATCAATAACCCGGCGAGGGCAACGGGGCGCGCCGGGAAAGCAGAACACGACATAAAACGTCCCAAATTTGATAATGATAGTAATTATCGTTATCGATCTTGTTTTGATATGTTACCATGCGCAGCCTGCGAATGGACATAGAAAGTGTGTATTTAAGGCATTGGAATGAAGCAACAATCCTGGCTGTTGAACCTGAGTCTGCTGCGTACGCATCCGGCTTTTCGCGCGGTATTTCTGGCGCGTTTTATCTCGATTCTCTCGCTGGGTTTATTGGGCGTGGCGGTGCCGGTACAAATCCAGGCGATGACCCACTCCAGCTGGCAAGTTGGCCTTGCCGTCACGCTGACCGGCAGCGCCATGTTCATCGGCCTGATGTTTGGCGGTGTTCTGGCGGATCGATTTGAGCGCAAAAAACTGATTCTGCTGGCGCGTTCCACTTGCGGTGTCGGTTTTATCGGCCTGTATCTGAATGCGTTGTTGCCGGCGCCTTCGCTGCTGGCAATTTATCTGCTCGGTTTGTGGGATGGTTTTTTCGGCGCACTGGGCGTAACGGCGCTGCTGGCGGCGACACCCGCGTTGGTCGGGCGTGAAAACCTAATGCATGCCGGCGCAATTACCATGCTGACGGTGCGGCTGGGTTCCGTTATTTCGCCAATGTGCGGCGGTTTGCTGCTGGCGACCGGCGGCGTGGCGTGGAACTACGGGCTGGCAGCGGCGGGCACGTTTATCACCCTGTTGCCGTTACTGAGCCTGCCTGCATTACCGCCACCGCCACAACCGCGCGAGCACCCGCTGAAATCGCTCCTTACCGCCCTGCAATTTTTACTGCATAACCCATTGATTGGCGGCATCGCGCTGCTTGGCGGGCTATTGACGATGGCAAGCGCGGTGCGCGTGCTCTACCCGGCGCTGGCGATAAGCTGGAACATGTCGGCGGCCGAAATTGGCTTGCTGTATGCCGCGCTGCCGCTCGGTGCGGCCATTGGCGCGTTAACCAGCGGCAAGCTGGCGCACAGCGAACGCCCCGGCGTGATTATGCTGCTGGCATCCGTTGGCGCGTTTATCGCCATCGGTTTATTCAGCCTGATGCCCGTCTGGGCGCTGGGCGTGCTGTTTCTGGCGCTGTGCGGCTGGCTGACGGCGGTAAGTTCGCTGCTGCAATACACGTTGCTGCAAACGCAAACCCCGGAAGCGATGCTTGGGCGAATTAACGGTTTATGGACGGCGCAAAACGTTACGGGCGACGCCATCGGCGCGGCGCTGCTTGGCGCGATGGCGTCGATGATGACGCCGGTTTCGTCGGCGAGCATCAGCGGTTTTGTGCTGGCGATAGTGGGCGTGTTGCTGGTGATGGTGCTCGGCGAACTGCGGCGTTTTCGCCAGGCGCAGCCCGCCGCGGAAGCCTGATTAACCAAACAGCGCCGACAAACGTTGTAATACACGAGTGGCGCTGTAGTAATCAAGGCGGAACGTTTCCGCACCCAGCGCGTACACGCGGTGGTTTTGCACCGCAGGCAGGTGCGCCAGTAATGGGTTCTGGCTGAGCGCATCCGCGTCTTTCTGGTCGCTGGCAAACAGGAACAGCGCTTCACCATTCAGCCCGGCGGCCAGGTTCTCGCCGCCTAACTGAACGATGTCATGACGTTTCCCCTGGCTCTGGCTGGTGTGCAGATTCGCCGGTAACGGCGCGAGGGCGAAGCCCAGCTGCTGCATCAATTTTCCCTGCGCGGACTCTTCAGTCCACAGATTAGCGCCGTGCGCCGCCGGAGTATAAACCAGCGCGGTGACCGGCTGCGGTGGCAGTTTCATCCGCGCTTTAACCTCAGCAAGCTGTTGATTGAACTGGCTGATACGCGCCGCCGCCTCTTTTTCGTGACCAGTGATTTCGCCAAGCTGCGTTAACAACGCCTGCCAGCTTTTGTCATCGTAGTTGATGATAAGCGTCGGGGCGATGGTCGATAGCTGATCATACAGCGGCAACGCGGAGTCGCCGCCGGTGGCGCTGATCAGGATTAAATCCGGCATCTGCGCGGCAACGGCTTCAGCGTTGGGTTCGCCGATGTAGAGACGCGCGACGTTGCGCTGTCTGGCGATGTCGCCCCACTGGCGCAGAAAACCCTGCTCGTCGGCGAAACGGTTATTTGGCGTGGTCGCGCCGCTGGCGATAACCGGCGCGTCAATCGCCAGTAGCGAACCGGTGAGCGTCACGCTGGTGGAAACAATTCGCAGCGGCTTGCTGGTAAGGGCGTGTGTTCCGTGGCTGTCGGTTACCTGGCGAGGCCAGTCGGCGGCGATGGCTGAGGTTAGTCCTAAAACAAAAATACTCAAAAACACTAAGGGCTTACGGCTCCATAAAGAGAATCTCACAACGCGTTTCCTGTTTTTGTTGAGGTTAATGCTTCTCATTTTCATCGTTGAATGAAGCAGATGCAAGCATTAGCGCTGCGGGCGACGAATCTGCTGTTGACAGAGCGGGGCATAACTTTTTATCTTACTGCGACAAAACACAAATGATAATCATTCTTAGTTCATTTATCATTGTTGGAGGATGATATGGATACGTCCCTGGCTGAGGAAACCCGGCAGTCTGTGAATACGCTGGCCGCAGATCAGTTTTTCTTTATGTCGCCGTACCGCAGTTTCACCACCTCCGGGTGCGTGGCGCGTCTCTGCGAGCCTGCCGCGGGCGGCGATGCGCCCGACAGTGCTTTCCAGCAAAAGCTGGTACAAGCCTTTGCCGATGCGAAAGCGCAGGGCATTGCCCGCCCGGTGATGGTGGGGGCGATCCCGTTCGATACCACGCAGCCGTCTGCGCTGTTTATCCCGCATACCTGGCAAACCTTCTCCCGCCCGGAGAAACAGCGATCTGCACGCTATTTCACCAGCGGCGCGATGCCGAACGTCACGGCGCAGCAGGCGATCCCGCCGCAGGAGACGTTTATGCAGATGGTGGCGAACGCCGCCGCCCGCACCGCCACGCCGGAAGTCGACAAAGTGGTGCTCTCACGTCTGATTGAGTTAACCACCGACAGCCGTATCGACAGCGGCGTACTGCTGGAGCGCCTGATTGCCCAGAACCCGGCCAGTTTCAACTTCCACGTTCCGCTGCCGGATGGCGGCGTGCTGCTGGGCGCAAGCCCGGAATTGTTGCTGCGTAAAGAGCAGGAGCACTTCAGTTCTCTGCCGTTAGCCGGTTCCGCTCGCCGTCAACCGGACGACATTCTCGATCGCGAAGCGGGTAACAAGCTGCTGGCTTCGGAAAAAGACCGGCACGAACACGAACTGGTGACGCAGGCGATGAAAAACGTGCTGCAACCGCGCAGCCAAACTCTGACGTTGCCGGAATCACCGCAACTGGTCACCACTCCAACGTTATGGCACCTGGCCACACCGATCACCGGCACTGCATTAGCCGGGGAAAACGCGCTGACGCTGGCCTGCCTGCTGCACCCGACGCCTGCGCTGAGTGGCTTCCCGCACCAGGTGGCGAAACAGGTGATTGCCGAGCTGGAGCCATTCAACCGTGAGCTGTTTGGCGGCATCGTTGGCTGGTGCGACGCCGAGGGTAACGGCGAGTGGGTGGTCACTATTCGCTGCGCGCGGCTTCACGATAACCACGTTCGGCTGTTCGCCGGTGCCGGGATTGTTCCGGCCTCTTCGCCGCTTTCAGAGTGGCGCGAAACCGGCGTCAAGCTGACCACCATGCTGAACGCATTTGGTTTGCACTGAGGATCAACCATGACCATTCCTTTTACCCGCTGGCCGCACGAGTTTGCAGAGCGTTACCGTGAAAAGGGCTACTGGCAGGATTTACCGCTGACCGATATTTTAACCCGTCACGCGCACAGCGACGCCACAGCGGTGATTGACGGTGAACGGCGCTACAGTTACCGCCAGCTCAACGCTGCCTCAGACAATCTGGCCTCGGCGTTACAGGCGCAGGGCATCAAGCGCGGGGAAACCGCGCTGGTGCAATTGGGCAACGTCAGCGAGTTCTACATCACCTTTTTTGCGTTGCTGAAAATCGGCGTGGCACCAGTGAATGCGTTGTTCAGCCATCAACGTAGTGAACTGAACGCTTATGCCACGCAAATCGCACCGACGCTGCTGATTGCCGATCGCGCGCACGCGCTGTTTGAGAATGACCATTTCCTCACTGCGTTTGTTGCACAGCACCCGTCGGTGCGCACCGTACTGCTGCGCGGCGACAGCGGCGAGCAGGCGCTGGAAAACGCCATTGCCCGCCCGGCAGATAATTTTATCGCCACGCCAACGCCCGCCGATGAAGTGGCGTTTTTCCAGCTTTCCGGCGGCAGTACCGGCACGCCAAAGCTCATTCCGCGCACGCACAATGATTACTACTACAGCATTGTGCGCAGTAACGAGA
Organism: Kosakonia sp. YIM B13588; assembly: GCF_042788165.1. NCBI lineage: Bacteria > Pseudomonadati > Pseudomonadota > Gammaproteobacteria > Enterobacterales > Enterobacteriaceae > Kosakonia > Kosakonia sp. YIM B13588. The sequence goes on from NZ_JBHZPO010000007.1 coordinate 102,305, forward strand.
TCTGCGGATTTAACGCGCAAACCCGCTATCTCTGCGCGCTGCCTGCGGCGCACAACTACCCGATGAGTTCACCCGGCGCGCTTGGCGTCTTCCACGCCGAAGGCTGCGTGGTGCTGGCTGCCGATCCGAGCGCCACGCTCTGCTTCCCGCTGATTGAAAAACACCAGATTAACGTTACCGCGCTGGTGCCGCCGGCGGTAAGCCTGTGGTTACAGGCGATTGCCGAGTGGAGCAGCAATGCGCAACTCGCCTCGCTGCGGCTGTTGCAGGTTGGCGGGGCGCGTTTATCGGCAACGCTTGCGGCGCGTATTCCGGCGGAGATCGGCTGCCAGTTGCAGCAGGTATTCGGTATGGCGGAAGGGCTGGTGAACTACACCCGTCTGGACGATCCCTTTGACCGCATTATCAACACGCAAGGTCGCCCGATGTGTCCGGATGATGAAGTGTGGGTGGCGGATGAAAACGGCAATCTGCTGCCGCCAGGCCATGTTGGCCGCCTGATGACGCGCGGCCCATACACCTTTCGCGGCTACTTTAACAGCCCGGAACACAATGCCAGCGCCTTCGATGAAAACGGTTTTTACTGCTCCGGCGATCTGATTTCGGTAGACGAGCAGGGCTATATTACCGTGCAGGGGCGTGAAAAAGATCAGATCAACCGCGGCGGCGAGAAGATTGCCGCCGAGGAGATCGAAAACCTGCTGCTGCGCCATGAGGCGGTGATCCACGCCGCGCTGGTCAGCATGGAAGACAGCCTGCTGGGTGAAAAAAGCTGCGCTTACCTGGTCGTGAAAGCGCCGCTACGCGCGGTGGCAATCCGCCGCTTCCTGCGCGAGCAGGGCGTTGCCGAGTTCAAACTGCCGGATCGCGTGGAGTGCGTGGACGCACTGCCGCTGACGCCGGTGGGTAAGGTTGATAAAAAACAGTTACGCCAGTGGTTAGCGCAGCGCGCAACCGCGTAAAGGAGAGAAGATGGCGATTCCAAAATTACAGGGCTACGCGCTGCCAGGCGCGGCCGATATTCCGCAAAACAAAGTGAGCTGGCCGTTTGAGCCAGAACGTGCGGCGCTGCTGATCCACGATATGCAGGATTACTTTGTTAACTTCTGGGGTGAAAACTGCCCGATGATGCAGCAAGTGGTGGCGAACATCGCCGCACTGCGCGATTTCTGCAAGCAAAACGCTATCCCGGTTTACTACACCGCGCAGCCGAAAGAGCAGAACGATGAAGACCGGGCGCTGCTCAACGATATGTGGGGGCCGGGCTTAACCCGCTCGCCGGAACAGCAAAAAATTGTTGCACAACTCGCGCCGGATGAGGCCGACACCGTGCTGGTGAAGTGGCGCTACAGCGCTTTTCACCGCTCGCCGCTGGAGCAGATGCTCAAAGAGACCGGCCGTAACCAGTTGCTGATCACCGGCGTTTATTCACACATTGGCTGCATGACCACCGCCACCGATGCGTTTATGCGCGATATCAAACCGTTTATGGTCGCCGACGCGCTGGCGGATTTCAGCCGTGAAGAGCATTTGATGTCGCTGAAATATGTCGCCGGGCGTGCTGGTCGCGTGGTGATGACGCAAGAATTACTGCCTGTGCCGGGCAGCAAAGCGGCATTACGCGCGCTGATCCTGCCGTTGCTGGATGAATCCGACGAACCATTAGATGACGAGAATCTCATCGACTACGGCCTCGATTCGGTGCGCATGATGGCGCTCGCCGCGCGCTGGCGCAAAATACATGGCGATATCGACTTTGTGATGCTGGCGAAAAACCCGACCATTGATGCCTGGTGGGCGCTGCTTTCACGTGAGGTGAAATAATGGCCAGCCTGGATTTTACTGGCAAAGTTGTCTGGGTGACCGGTGCCGGTAAAGGCATCGGTTATGCCACGGCGAAAGCCTTCGTCGAGGCGGGCGCACACGTGACTGGTTTCGATCTGGCCTTTGGTGGCACGGATTACCCTTTCACCTGCGAAGTGCTGGACGTTGCCGACGCCGGACAAGTGCAGGCAGTTTGCCAGCGCGTGCTGGCGCAATGCGAAGTGCTGGACGTGCTGGTGAACGCCGCCGGGGTTTTACATATGGGCGCCACCGACGAACTGACAGCGCAAGCCTGGCACAACACCTTCGCCATTAACGTTGGCGGCGCGTTTAATCTTTTTCAGCAGACGATGGCGCAATTTCGCCGTCAGCAGAGCGGGGCGATTGTCACCGTCGCATCCGACGCGGCGCACACACCGCGTATCGGCATGAGCGCGTATGGTGCATCGAAAGCGGCGCTGAAAAGCCTGGCACTCACCGTCGGTCTTGAGCTGGCGGCAAGCCATGTGCGCTGTAACATTGTCTCTCCGGGATCGACCGACACCGACATGCAGCGTTTGCTGTGGGTAAGCGATGACGCTGAACAGCAGCGCATTCGCGGTTTCGGCGAGCAGTTCAAGCTCGGCATTCCGCTGGGGAAAATCGCCCGTCCGCAGGAAGTGGCGAACACCATTTTGTTCCTCGCTTCCGATCTGGCAAGCCATATCACATTACAGGATATCGTGGTGGATGGCGGCTCGACGCTGGGGGCGTAGATGATCTGGAAACGTCATTTAACCCTTGATGAACTGAACGCGACCAGCGAAAACACGCTGGTGGCGCACCTTGCCATGGTTTACACCCGCATCGGTGATGATTTCCTTGAAGCGGAAATGCCGGTAGACAGCCGCACGCATCAACCGTTTGGTCTGCTGCACGGTGGTGCCTCGGCGGCGCTGGCGGAAACGCTGGGGTCGATGGCGGGTTATCTGATGACCCGCGACGGCCAGTGCGTGGTGGGCACGGAATTAAACGCCACCCATCACCGTCCTGTTTCACAGGGCAAAGTGCGCGGTGTTTGCCAGCCGCTGCATCTTGGTCGGCAGAACCAGAGCTGGGAAATTGTGGTGTTTGACGAACAAGGCCGACGCTGCTGCACCTGTCGTCTCAGCACGGCGGTGCTGGGGTAGTTTCGCCCTCTCCGTAGCGGGAGAGGGCGCAATCTTGCGATCCCGTTAACACAATCAGGTAAATGCCTGGTGGCAGGGCAAATTTCCCATGTTTCAAAGTTGTTAAAACCCGCGAGTTGATATAGATACAAAATGTAACATCTCTCTGTCTCTCAACGGATACCCGCTATGAACAACTCAGGGAAATACCTTATTTGGGGCGTGCTGTCGCTGGTTGGCGCATTTGCCCTCGGCTATATCGCGCTTAATCGTGGCGAGCAGATCAACGCACTGTGGATAGTGGTTGCCGCGGTCTGTATCTACCTTATCGCTTACCGTTTTTACGGCCTCTATATCGCCAAAAATGTGCTGCAGGTTGATCCGACGCGCATGACTCCGGCGGTGCGCTACAACGATGGTCTTGATTACGTGCCGACAGACAAAAAAGTGCTATTCGGTCACCATTTTGCGGCGATTGCTGGTGCAGGTCCGCTGGTGGGGCCGGTGCTGGCGGCGCAGATGGGGTATTTGCCGGGCATGATCTGGATCCTCGCAGGCGTAGTGCTTGCCGGTGCGGTGCAGGATTTTATGGTGCTGTTTATCTCCACCCGTCGCGACGGGCGTTCGCTTGGTGAGATGGTGAAAGCGGAGATGGGGCCGACCGTTGGCGTGATTGCGCTGGTGGCGACCTTTATGATCATGGTGATTATCCTCGCAGTGCTGGCGATGATTGTCGTCAAAGCGCTGACCCACAGCCCGTGGGGAACTTACACCGTCGCCTTTACCATTCCGCTGGCGATTTTTATGGGTATCTACATTCGTTATCTGCGCCCCGGGCGGATTGGCGAAGTGTCGGTGATTGGCCTGGTGCTGCTGGTGTTCGCCATTATTTCTGGCGGCTGGGTGGCGGCAAACCCGGCGATTGCACCGTACTTTGATTTCACCGGTGTACAGCTAACGTGGATGCTGGTGGGCTACGGTTTTGTCGCCTCGGTGCTGCCGGTGTGGCTGCTACTGGCACCGCGTGATTACCTCTCTACTTTCCTGAAAATCGGCACCATTATTGGCCTGGCGATTGGCATTCTGATCATGCGCCCGACGCTGACCATGCCTGCGCTGACCAAGTTTGTCGATGGGACTGGCCCGGTGTGGACCGGTAACTTGTTCCCGTTCCTGTTTATTACCATCGCCTGTGGCGCGGTTTCCGGCTTCCATGCGCTGATTTCCTCCGGCACCACGCCGAAGATGCTCGCCAGTGAAGGGCAGGCTTGCTTTATCGGTTACGGCGGCATGCTGATGGAGTCATTCGTGGCGATCATGGCGCTGGTGTCCGCATGCATTATCGATCCGGGCGTCTACTTCGCGATGAACAGCCCGATGGCGGTATTAGCGCCTGCTGGCACCACCGATGTAGTCGCGTCGGCGGCGCAAGTAGTGAGCGGCTGGGGCTTTAGTATCACCCCGGATGCGCTCAGGCAGATTGCCAGCGAAGTGGGCGAGCAGTCGATCATTTCCCGCGCGGGCGGCGCACCGACGCTGGCGGTGGGCATGGCTTATATCCTGCACGGTGCGCTCGGCGGCCTGATGGATGTCTCGTTCTGGTATCACTTTGCCATTCTGTTTGAGGCGCTGTTTATTCTGACGGCGGTCGATGCCGGGACACGCGCAGCGCGCTTTATGTTGCAGGATTTGCTCGGTGTCATTTCACCGAACCTCAAACGCACGGAATCGCTGCCTGCTAACCTGCTGGCAACCGGCTTGTGTGTGCTGGCGTGGGGCTACTTCCTGCACCAGGGCGTGGTCGATCCGCTCGGCGGCATAAATACCCTGTGGCCGCTGTTTGGCATTGCCAACCAGATGCTGGCGGGCATGGCGCTGATGCTGTGTGCGGTGGTGCTGTTCAAGATGAAACGCCAGCGTTACGCGTGGGTGGCACTGCTACCAACCGCCTGGCTGCTGGTTTGTACGCTCACCGCAGGCTGGCAAAAAGCCTTTAGCCCGGATGCGAAAGTCGGCTTCCTGGCCATCGCCAACAAGTTCCAGGCGATGATCGACAGCGGCAATATTCCGGCGCAGTATACCCAGTCTCAACTGGCGCAACTGGTGTTTAACAACCGCCTCGATGCCGGTTTAACCATCTTCTTTATGGTCGTGGTGGTGGTACTGGCGTTCTACTCGCTGAAAACCGCGCTGGCGGCGCTGAAAGAGGATCAACCGACAGCGAACGAGACGCCGTACCAGGAAATGCCGGGCGACGTTGAGCAGATTGTCGGCCAGGCAAAAGGTGTGCATTAATCGCGTAACGCGGAGGAATTATGTTCGATACGCTTTCAAAAGCCGGGAAGTATTTAGGCCAGGCGGCGAAAATGATGATTGGCGTTCCGGATTACGACAACTATGTCGAGCATATGCGCGTGACGCACCCGGAGCAGACGCCGATGACCTATGAAGAGTTTTTCCGCGAGCGCCAGGATGCGCGCTACGGCGGGAAAGGTGGCGCACGCTGCTGTTAACACTCGTCTTGCTCAAAAAGCGGCGCTCATAGCGCCGCTTTTCTTTATCTACAGAAAACCCTCATCCAGGCTGGTGCTTCCGGAAAGCTTTCAGCTTTAAGCCAGTTATTTACGTCGGGATCAGGCGTTGGTGCCGCCATCAACAACAATATCCGCACCGGTAATCTGCTTCGCCGCCGGGCTGGCGAGGAAAGCGACCGCTTCGGCAATATCCTGCGCTTCACCGTAATGCCCGAGCGCAATCATACGACGCTGCTCGTCCGCGCCTTCGCCATCCGCCGGGTTCATATCGCTGTCCGTTGAACCGGGTTTAACCATGTTCACGGTAATGCCACGTGGGCCCAAATCCCGCGCCAGCCCACGCGTTAACGAGTTCAGCGCGGATTTTGTCATCGAATAAATGGCGATATCTTTAAACGGCACGCGATCGGAAAGGCAACTGCCGATATTGATAATGCGCCCGCCGTCCGGCAGATGGGCAATCGCCGCCTGCGTTGAGTAGACCACGCCGCGAATATTCACGTCGATCATCGCATCGATATCCTCCTGCGACATCGCTTCTAACTGGCCGCCGCGCGCGATCCCGGCGTTATTGACCAGAATATCCAGCCCGCCGAGTTGCTGCACGGTTTGATCAACGGCGGCGCGGGCAGCCTGTGGCTCGGCGCTATTAGCCTGGATCGCCACGGCGTTACGCCCCAGCGCGCGGATTGCGTCCACAACAGCTTGTGCTTTATCGGCGGATTTTTCCCAGGTGATGGCGACATCCGCCCCTTCCCGCGCCAGCGTTAAGGCGATGGCTTTTCCCAGACCCCGGCTCGCGCCAGCGTTAAGGCGATGGCTTTTCCCAGACCCCGGCTCGCGCCGGTGACCAGCGCGCGTTTTCCTGCAAGTGAATTTGACATGGTGGCTCCTGAATTATGTGTCGATTGATACATAATTAAAATAAACAGGCTTCCATACATTCGTCAATGTTATTAATATACCGATCAGCACAAAATGCGAGGAGGCGAAAGTGAGCCGGGGAAGACCACGGGAATTCGACCGTACCGAGGCGTTGAATAAAGCGATGAAACTCTTCTGGCAGAAGGGGTACACCGCCACATCCATGAACGATCTGTATGAGGCGATGGGCATTAAATCGCCGAGCTTATACGCGGCGTTCGGCAGTAAAGAAGATCTCTACGATGAGGTGTTGCAACACTACGAACAGTGCGTTGCACCAGCAATCTGGGGTGATATGGCAAGTGAGTCATCGCCGAAAAAAGCCATTGCTCAGTGGCTGGAGCGATCGGCAGACGTATTAACCCGCTGTGATTTGCCGCACGGCTGCATGGTGACGCTGTCCGCGGTTGCCAGCGAAGGCCATGAACGGTTGGGCGAGCGGGTTCGTCAGTTGCGTAATGGCGGGATTGCGCAGCTAAAAGCGCGCCTGAGCGAGGCGCAGCAGCGCGGCGAGTTACCTGAGACCACCGATATCGACGCGCTGACCCGGTTATACGTCAGCATTCAGCAGGGGATGTCGATTCAGGCACGCGACGGCGCGAGCCGGGAAACGCTGCTCGGCATTGCGCGTATGGCAATGGGACTCTGGCCTGTGTCGTAAAAATAGGCCACCGAAGTGGCCCGTTTGTTTATGGCTGAGGAAAGACGATGTTATTGCCCGGCGCTTCGCGGTGCAGATGGATAAAGTTCAGGTGGCGCTCGTACTGATCCAGTATGTCGATGATCACCTGTTCTTTGTTGTAATCCATCAAATCATTGCCCTGGCTGCCCTCCAGCAGGAAGGTTTCCAGCCGGAAGTAGTGCGATTTCCCGCTGCGTGCGCGGTAGGTAAAGCCGGGTACGGAGTATTGCTGCGGCCACACCTGATAGACAAAATCTTGCTCCTCACCGAGGTGAACGCGCAGATCCAGGTAGCCCAGCGGCTGGCCTTCCTCCGGCGCGACATTCTCAAGCGATACGCGTCCACCGCGCAGTTCCAGCTCTTTCGCCACATCCTGCATCGCCGGGTAAATCACCGTTTCCATCATCTGCCGGGTGTAATGCGTGCCCGGATAATTCATCAGCCGCGAGAGGCGTTTTTTCCAGCTCAGGCGATCGTTGCTCGCCGGAATATAAGGTGCGGTTTCGCGGCTGGCGCTGGCGCGGCGGTGATCTTCCACCTTCAGCGATTTATACAGCCCGGCCATAATAAAGAAGATCACAAAACTGAACGGCAAGCCCATGATCACAGTGGTATTTTGCAGCGCGGAAATACCATTGGTCATCAGCATGCCCATAGTCAGTACACCGATGGCGACCGACCAGAAAATCCGCAGCCAGTTTGGCGCATCGCTATTGATATCTTTCAGCTTCGAGGTGAAATTGCCCAGCACCAGCGAGCCGGAATCCGCCGAGGTGACATAAAACAGCAGGCCGGTAATGGTGGCGACAGAAGCGCTGAGTTTAAACGCCGGATACTGCGCCAGCAGGCTGTAGAAACCGCGTTCGGCATGGGAGATAACCTCCTGGGCGAACCCCGCATCTCCGTGAATGATTTCATACAGCGCGGCGTTACCAAACACCGACAACCACAGCAGGGTGAAGGTAAACGGAATGATCAGCGTGCCGAGCACGAACTCGCGAATAGTGCGCCCACGGGAAATTCGCGCGAGGAACAGCCCGACAAACGGCGACCACGCGACCCACCAGGCCCAGAAAAAGAGCGTCCAGCTGTTCATCCACTGCGTCGGGCGATCAAACGCAAAGGTATTGAGCGTCATGCCCATAAAGCGGTTGATGTAATCCCCCACGTTGAGCACCAGCGCGTTGAGCAGGAAATCGGTCTTGCCCATAAACAGCACGAACAGGATCAGCCCGAGCGCCAGCGCTACGTTCAGCTCCGACAGGATGCGAATACCTTTATCCACACCGGAGGTGACCGAAATGGTGGCGATCACTACCGACAGCACAATCAGCGCCATCTGCGCGGTTAGTCCTTCCGGCACATCGAACAGCACTTTTAAACCGTAATTCAGCTGTACCACGCCAATGCCGAGCGTGGTCGCGATACCAAAAATGGTGCCGATCACCGCAGCAATATCCACCGTGTGACCAATCGGGCCGTTAATGCGTTTGCCGAAAATAGGATACAGCGCCGAACGAATAGTGAGCGGCAGGTTATAGCGATAGCTGAAGTAGCCCAGCGCAATGCCCATCAGCGCATACATCGACCAGCCGGTTAAACCGTAGTGGAACAGTGTCCATACCATTGCCTGACGCGCGGCTTCCATCGTTTGGCCTGCGCCTTCCGGTGGCTGCATATACTGCGTGACCGGCTCCGCCACGGAGAAAAACATCAAATCAATACCGATCCCGGCGGCAAACAGCATCGCCGACCAGCTCAGCAAACTGAACTCCGGCTTGGACTGCTCCGGCCCGAGTTTGATGGCGCCGTAGCGTGAGCAGGCCATATAGACCACAAAGACGATATACAGCGTCGCGGCCAGCATGTAATACCAGCCAAAAGTGGATGACACCCAGTTAACGGTAGTCTGGATCCAGGCAGCGGCAAAATCGCTATACAAAATGGTGACCAGTGAAAATGTCAGAATCAGTCCGGCAGAGGTGTAAAACACCACGGGATTGATTCTGTCTTTTTCACTGGCAGGTGGATTAATCATCGGTTACCTCTGGTTAATTTCCTGTAATTTTTCAAAAGATTAACTTAATAACATAGGTTGTTTTATCGCGCTTGTTCCTCTCTTTTCTCGCGGTTTGTTTCGCCGTGTTCAGCTTACACATTCCTGCTTCGTTTTTTTAACAATTGAAGCACAGTATCCTAACAAAATCCTTTTTTATATTGAACGTGCAATCAAAAAAAGATTAAATAAGGCCCTTACATTGTGGTGGAGATGGAGCCATGCCAAAGGTGGGAATGCAGCCGATACGCCGTCGGCAGCTGATTGATGCGACACTGAGTACCATTAACGAAGTGGGCATTAACGATGCCACGATTGCGCAGATTGCGCGCCGCGCTGGCGTATCGACCGGCATCATCAGCCACTACTTCAGGGACAAAAATGGTCTGCTGGAAGCGACCATGCGCGATATCACCCGCCAGTTGCGCGACGCCGTGGCACAGCGATTAAAACCGCTCGCGCAGGCCAGTACCGAAACGCGTTTGCTGGCGATTGTCGAAGGCAATTTTGACGACAGCCAGGTGCACAGCGCGGCGATGAAAGCCTGGCTCGATTTCTGGGCCAGCAGCATGCATCAGCCGCAGCTTGGTCGCCTGGAGCGCGTTAGCAGCCGCCGGCTGTTTTCCACGCTGGCGGCGGAGTTTCGCCGCGATCTGCCGCGTGAACAGGCACGGCTGGCGGCGCATGGCCTTGCCTCGTTGATCGATGGCCTCTGGCTCCGCGCGGCGCTGAGCGGCAAGCCCTTTAACCTGGACATTGCCAGAACGCTCACCACCCAATTCATTCGCCAGCAACTGGCTGGCGCGACGAATCACTGAGAAGGAGGAAGTATGTCCCGATTCGCAGAACAGCAGCTCTATATCCATGGTCAATACGTCCCGGCTGCGGCGGGTAACAGATTCCAGACCATCAACCCGGCGACCGGCGAGGTGCTGGCCGAGGTGCACGAAGCCGGGCAGGCCGATGTCGATCGCGCCGTTGCCAGCGCGCAAAAAGGACAGAAAATCTGGGCCGCGATGACCGCCATGGAGCGCTCGCGGATTCTGCGCCGCGCCGTGGATATTCTGCGTGAACGCAATGATGAACTGGCGGCGCTGGAAACGCTGGACACCGGTAAACCGCTGAGTGAAACCCAGGCCGTCGATATCGTCACCGGTGCGGATGTGCTGGAGTATTACGCGGGGCTTATCCCCTCGCTTGAAGGTCAGCAAATTCCGCTGCGTGAAACCTCATTTGTCTACACCCGCCGCGAGCCGCTTGGCGTGGTGGCCGGGATTGGCGCGTGGAACTACCCGATTCAGATTGCGCTGTGGAAATCCGCCCCTGCGCTGGCGGCCGGAAACGCGATGATCTTCAAACCGAGCGAAGTCACACCGCTCACCGCGCTGAAACTGGCGGAGATTTACAGCCAAGCGGGCGTTCCCGATGGCGTATTTAACGTGCTGAACGGCAGCGGCGCGGTAACAGGACAGTTGCTGACTGACCATCCGGGCATCGACAAAGTCTCTTTCACCGGCGGCGTTGCCAGCGGTAAGAAAGTGATGGCGAATGCGGCTGGCTCGACGCTGAAAGAGGTGACCATGGAGCTGGGCGGGAAATCGCCGCTGATTATCTTTGACGACGCCGATCTCGATCTCGCCGCCGATATCGCCATGATGGCGAACTTCTACAGCTCCGGCCAGGTGTGTACCAACGGCACGCGCGTGTTTATTCCGGCGGCCTTGCAGACCGCATTCGAAGCGAAAATTGTTGAGCGCGTGGCGCGCATTAAAGCCGGTGATGTCAACGATCTGAACACCAATTTCGGGCCGCTGGTCAGCTTCGCGCACCGCGACAACGTGATGCGTTATATCGAAAGCGGCATCAACGAAGGCGCACGCCTGCTGTGCGGCGGTAAGCGTCTGACCGGCGATGAGTTTGACCACGGTGCGTGGGTAGAACCCACTGTATTTACCGATTGCCGCGACGAGATGACCATCGTGCGCGAAGAGATCTTCGGCCCGGTGATGTCGATTCTGACCTATGAGCGCGAAGAGGAAGCGGTGCGCCGCGCCAATGCTACCGATTACGGCCTGGCGGCGGGGGTGGTGACGCAGGATCTTAACCGCGCGCACCGCGTCATTCACCAGATTGAAGCGGGTATCTGCTGGATCAACACCTGGGGCGAATCCGCTGCCGAAATGCCGGTGGGCGGCTACAAGCACTCCGGTGTCGGGCGCGAAAATGGCCTGATGACGCTGCAAAACTATACGCAGGTCAAATCCGTCCAGCTCGAGCTGAGCCGTTTTCAGTCCGTATTTTGAAAAAGTTTTAACCTGAGGAGCGACGAATGGAATTTGATTACATCATCATTGGAGCCGGATCCGCAGGGAACGTTTTGGCAACAAGACTGACCGAAGACAGCGATGTGAATGTCCTGCTGCTGGAAGCGGGCGGTCCCGATTACCGTTTTGATTTTCGTACGCAGATGCCTGCGGCGCTGGCTTACCCTTTGCAGGGGAAACGCTACAACTGGGCCTATGAAACGGAACCTGAGCCGCACATGAATAATCGCCGCATGGAGTGCGGGCGCGGTAAAGGGCTGGGCGGCTCATCGCTGATTAACGGCATGTGCTACGTACGCGGCAACGCGATGGATCTCGACAACTGGGCGCAGCAGCCGGGTCTTGAGCGCTGGACCTATCTGGATTGTTTACCCTATTACCGTAAATCGGAAACGCGCGATATCGGCGCCAACGGTTACCACGGCGGCGACGGGCCGGTTAGCATCACCACCTGCAAACCGGGCAATAATCCGTTATTTGCCGCGATGATCGAGGCGGGCGTACAGGCCGGTTACCCACGCACTGACGATCTTAACGGCTATCAGCAGGAAGGTTTTGGTCCAATGGATCGCTTTGTCACGCCGAAAGGCCGCCGCTCCAGCACCGCGCGCGGCTATCTCGACATGGCGAAAACGCGGCCGAACCTGAAAATCATTACTCATGCCACCACCGATCGCATTCTGTTCGACGGCAAACGCGCGACTGGCGTGGCCTATTTGCACGGTTCCAGCGACACGCTGCATGAAGTGCATGCGCGCCGGGAAGTGCTGCTCTGCGCTGGGGCGATTGCTTCACCGCAAATTTTGCAGCGCTCCGGCGTCGGTGCCGCTGAGCTGCTCAAACAGTTTGATATTCCGCTGGTGCATGATTTACCGGGCGTGGGCGAAAACTTGCAGGATCACCTGGAAATGTACCTGCAATATGAGTGCAAAGAGCCGGTGTCGCTCTATCCGGCGCTGAAGTGGTGGAACCAGCCGAAAATCGGTGCGGAGTGGCTGTTTAACGGCACCGGCATTGGTGCCAGCAACCAGTTTGAGGGCGGTGGGTTTATCCGCAGCCGCGAGGAGTTCGCCTGGCCGAATATTCAGTACCACTTCCTGCCAGTGGCGATTAACTACAACGGCTCAAATGCGGTTGAAGCGCACGGCTTCCAGTGCCACGTGGGCTCTATGCGTTCGCCAAGCCGGGGTTTTGTGCGCCTGAAATCGCGCGATCCGCGCCAGCATCCGGCCATTCAGTTTAATTACATGGCCCATGAGCAGGACTGGCACGAGTTCCGCGATGCGATCCGCATTACCCGGCAAATCATCAACCAACCGGCGCTGGACAAATATCGCGGGCGGGAAATCAGCCCGGGCATTGAGTGCCAGAGCGATGAGCAACTGGATGAGTTTGTGCGTAACCATGCGGAAACCGCGTATCACCCGTGCGGCACCTGCAAAATGGGCAGCGATGAGATGGCGGTGGTCGATGGCGAAGGGCGTGTTCACGGGCTGGAAGCCTTGCGCGTGGTGGATGCCTCGATCATGCCGCTGATCATCACCGGTAACCTCAATGCCACCACCATTATGATTGGCGAGAAGATCGCCGATAATATCCGTGGCCGCACGCCGCTGCCGCGCAGCAATGCGGATTACTTTGTCGCGGGCGATCGCCCGGTTCGCGGCACACCGCTGCGGGCGTAAAAGAAAATGCCGCCGGTAAGCTCCTTACCGGTGGCATTACGCCAGCAAGAACGATCAGCGCGACAGCGCTTCCACTTTTTCAAACGCCGCGCGCAGCGTATCGGCGGAGAGTTCCATCGGCAGGTAGTGAATCGACTCCACCGGGCGCAGAGTGTGAGCAATCACTTTATCCAGCTCCGCGCGGTTATTAATATCCACCTCCAGTTCCGCAAGCGTTGTCGGCAGGTTGAAGCGCTGATAGGCGTTAATCAACTGTGCCAGCACATCGTCCTGGCCGAGCAGGGCGCTTTGCACCAGAATGCCATACGCCACTTTGGTGCCGTGCAGGAACTTCTCTGTTTGCGGCAGCACCGTTAAACCGTTGTGTACCGCGTGGGCGGCGGCGACGCGGGTGTAACGCTCGCCCAGCCCGCCAACCATCCCGCCACCGGCAATAATTGCATCCACCACATCGCGAAATGCCTGCGTCTGCTCGCCGCGCTGCTGGTCAGCAAGGGCTTGTTCACTGCTCTGCAGCAACACATCGCGGATTGCCAGCGCGCCGTTAATGCCCAGACGCACGGTGAGCGGCAGCGTTTCCGGCTGCGGCGCTAGCACCACCGCTTCATACCATTTCGCCAGCGTATCGCCGATGCCCGCCAGCAAGTATTCGGCAGGTGCGTTGAGGATGATTTGCGGTTCCACCAGCACCAGGAAATTGGCGTCGTCGAAGATCTCAAAGTGCAGCGCCTGGCCGGCATCGTTATACCAGACCGACAGCGGCGTCCAGGCCGCGCAGGTGGCGGCGATGGTCGGAATGGCAACCACCGGCAAACCGAGACGGCGCGCCACCGCTTTGGCGGTATCCAGCAGCGCGCCGCCGCCAAGCCCAATCACCACTGCGCGATCGTCGCCCGCCTGCTGTACCAGTTCGCTCACGTCGTGTTCGCTACAGTGGCCTTTAAACAAAATGTGTTTTGCACCTGGCGCGTTAAACCCTTGCGGCAAAAACGCTTTAGCCCCGGCAAAGGCGCGCTCGCCATAGATCCATACTGCGCGCGCCAGTTGTTCTTCGCTGAAGAAATCGTGCAGCCGCGCGAGGCTACCGCCGTGGGAAAAGTAGTTGGCCGGGCCGGGTACGACGCGGATATCAGTACTGTTCATGTGTTGTGTCCTTGTGCGTGATCGCTAACCCGATGTTATGTCTGGACATCCGGATGGCTAATAATTTTTAGCTTTATCTTATGCATTTTCTGTCGTTGCCAGTCAAGCGAGGCTGTGAAAAATTCGTTAAATCAACCTATTAATTGCAGGAACACCTTGCGAATGAGCAGCAACCACCTCGAAATGCGCGGCATTAGCCTGGCCTTTAGCGGCTTTAAAGCGCTGTCGCATGTGGATTTCACCCTGCGCGGCGGTTCGGTGCATGCCTTAACCGGTGCGAACGGTGCAGGGAAATCGACGCTGATGGCGGTGCTGTGCGGCACGTATGACCATTACGAAGGGGAAATCGCCATCAACAACCAGGCGGTGTCGATTCGTACCCCGCGTGATGCCAAACAGTTCGGCATTCATCTGGTGCAGCAGGAAGTCGATGTGGCGCTGATCCCCGGTTTAAGCATTGCCGAGAACATCATGCTCGATACGCTGGCGGACGCCGGGCACCGCTACCGCTGGGGCGAGATTCGAAAATCGGCGCGCGAGGCGCTGGCGCAACTGGACGTCGAGCTTGATGTGAAACGCTCAATTGATAGCTGCACGCTGGCAGAAAAGCAGCAGATTTTGCTGGCACGCGCGCTTTCGCATCACTGCCGCTTTTTAATTCTTGATGAGCCTACCGCCCCGCTCGACCAGCACGAAAGTGAACGCTTATTCACCGTGGTTAAACGCCTGCAACAGCAGGGCATTGGCGTGGTGTTTATCTCGCACCGCATCCATGAACTGAAAGCGATTTGCGACACCTTAACGGTGCTGCGCGACGGCAAATTAATTGAATCCGGCCCAATGCGTGAGCTGAGCGGTGAAGAGATTGTCGAGAAAATGCTCGGTCATGAGCTGAGCGACATCTACCCGCCTGCGCGCCCGCCGCACAGCGAAGAGGTGCTGTTAAGCATTGACGGTTTGCACGACGAAGGAGTGCTGAAAGATATCTCGTTGCGCCTGCGCAAAGGGGAAATTCTGGGCATCGCCGGGCTGGCGGGGGCCGGAAAAACCGAGCTGTGCAAAGCCTTGTTCGGCGCGAGCAAAAGCCGTATCACCCGCGGTGAACTGAATAGCCAGCCGTGGCGACCGCGCGATCCGGCAGATTCGGTGATGCGCGGGCTGGCGCTGGTGCCGGAAGAGCGGCGCAAAGAGGGCATCTTTATTGATGAGTCGGTGAGCATGAATTTGTCGATCAGCGGGGATAACAGTTTCTCGCGCTGGGGATTTTTTGTGCATCGCCAGGCCTGGCGCTGGGCGCAGGAAGTGATTGCCCGCGTCGGCGTGCGCACCAGCGGGCCGGGGCAGACGCTGCGCCGTCTTTCCGGCGGCAATCAGCAGAAAGTGGCGATTGGCAAATGGCTTCGCGGTAACGCCAATGTAGTGATTTTTGATGAACCAACCAAAGGCGTGGACGTGAAAGCGAAAACCGACCTGTTCCAGTTGATTGACGGGCTGGCGCGCGAAGGCAAAGGGGTGATTTACGCCTCGGGCGAATTCGCCGAACTGGTGGGGTTGTGTGATCGGATTTGTGTGCTGTGGGATGGGCGCATTGTGGCAGAAGTGCAGGGCGAGGATGCCCGCGAAGAGACGCTTCTTTATTATTCCACCGGAGGAACGGCGCCGTGAGTAAGGCCCTTTCAGTCAATGCGGCGGTAACGTCCCGCCAGCAGTTTTTTGATTTTCTTTATAAATGGGGCATGTTGCTTACCGTGGTCGCGCTTGTCGCCATTTTCGGCGTGGCGTCGGACAACTTCCTCGATCCGTTCAACATCATCAACATTTTGCGTTCGATCGCCATCGTTACGGTGATTGCGATTGGCGTCTCCATTTCGCTGACCATCGGCGGGTTTGATCTGTCGGTCGGCTCGACCGCTTCGCTGGCGAACGCGCTGGTGATTTCGCTGTTTGTCTGGCACGGCGTCGGCACTACCGAAGCGATCATTATCACGCTGGCACTGTGTACGCTGGTGGGCTTGTTTAACGCCTTTTTGATTGTGGTGCTGCGTATCCCGGACATGCTGGCAACGCTCGGCAGCCTGTTTGTCATTCAGGGCGTGGCGATGACCTACAGCTATGGCGGCTCGATTACCGAAAATATGGTGTTGCCGAGCGGGGAGATGGCAGAAGGCACCATTCCGGCAGCGTTTGGCCTGCTCGGCCAGGTGCCCACCATTGTGATCATTATGCTGGTGGTGACGGTGGTTGCGCAGTTGGGTTTGTCGCTGACCACCCACGGTCGCCGCATGTATGCCATTGGCGGCAATCCGGAAGCGGCGCGTCTTTCCGGCATTCGCACCACGCGCTACAAAGTGGCGGCGTATGTCATTGCTTCGCTGCTCGCCGGGCTTGGCGGCATTCTGCTGGCGTCACGCATTGGCTCTTCGCAGGTCAACGCCGGCGGCGGTTATTTGATGGATGCGGTAGCGGCGGCGTGGATCGGTTTTTCGCTCGCCGGTTCCGGCAAACCGAATGCGCTCGGCACGCTGGTGGGGGCGGTTATTCTCGGCGTGCTGCAAAACGGGCTGGTGATGCTCTCCGTGCCCTATTACGCGATGGACATTATTAAGGGGCTGGTGCTGGCCGGTGCTCTTGCGTTGACTTACTTCCAGCGTCGTTAATTCTCCAGGGGAAAACAGATGAAAAAAATTGCACTCTCACTGCTGGCGCTGGGCTTACTGAGCGCGCTGCCAGGCCACGCCACCACACCTGCGCCGGTGCCGGACGCCATTGCTAACCATCACGGCCCGATACGCATTGCGCTTATCCGCAACCTTGGTTCGGACGATAACACCACGCAGTTTGTCTCCGGCGCGTTGCAGGAAGGCAAAAAGCTCGGCTTTAAAATCAGCACCTTTTTGAGTAACGGCGATGACGCCAAATTCCAGGACTTCGTTAACCAGGCGATAAGCCAGAAATATGACGGCATTATTCTGTCGCAGGGGCGCGATCCGTACTCCACCGATCTGATTAAAAAAGCCGTTGCTGCGGGCATCAAAGTGGCGGTGTTTGATACCGCCGTTAACGGTGATATTCCGGGGGTGACGGTTACGCAGCAGGATGACGCCTCGCTGACCAAACTCTCCTTTGGCGAGCTAGTGAAAGATTTCAACGGCAAAGCCAACATTATCAAATTATGGGTTGCCGGTTTCCCGCCGATGGAGCGTCGCCAGACCGCCTACGCCGAGCTGCTAAAAGCCAATCCTGGTATTAAAGAGCTGGAGTCAATTGGCGCGGTCTCTTCTGATGTGCAGGGCGACACGGCCAACAAAGTGGGCGCGGTACTGGCGAAGTACCCGAAAGGGCAGATCGATGCGATTTGGGGCACCTGGGATGCGTTCAGCCAGGGTGCGTATAAAGCGCTGAAAGAGAACGGTCGCACCGAGATCAAACTCTACAGCATCGACGTTTCCAACCAGGATCTGCAACTGATGCGCGAGTCGGGCAGCCCGTGGAAAGTGAGCGTGGCGGTGGATCCGAAACTGATTGGTGCCACCAACGTGCGCCTGATCGCCAACAAAATTGCCGGTGAACAGACGCCAGCGACATATGACTTTAAAGCCGCTGCTATTCCGCAAGCGCTGCTGGCAAGCCAGCCGGGCGCGGTGAACGTGGCGTCGCTTGGCAAAATTATTCCGGGCTGGGGCCAGACGGAAGATTTTATCGCGCCGTGGTTCGCCACGCTGGAAGCGAAAAACAAGTAAGGAACGGACATGGCGAGTGAGTTACCGCGTCCCGAATACAGCCGCAATATGCGGCTGATTGGCCACAGCGATCAGGGCGGTCGCCCGGATGGCGTGCAACTGATGGTGCATCGCGGCTTTGCCTATATCGGGCATATGGTGTCGCAGGGTTTTTCGATTGTGGATGTGCGCGATCCGAAAAACCCGAAACCCGCCGGTTACCTACCGGCACCGCCGGGCACCTGGAATGTGCATCTGCAAGCCCACGACGACTTGTTGCTGGTGATCAACGCCCGCGATCTGTTCGCCGATGCGCGCTTTGCCGATGAAAAGGTCTATTACACCCGTTCGGTCGGCGAGACGGTTAGCGATGTGCAGGACAAAGGCTGGAGCGCCGGGCTGCGTATTTTTGATATCTCCACGCCCGATAAACCGCGTGAAATCAGTTTTCTGTCGCTCAACGGCATCGGCATTCATCGCATCTGGTATGTGGGCGGGCGCTGGGCGTATGTCTCGGCGCTGATCGACGGTTTTACCGACTACATCTTCCTGACCATTGATCTGGCCGATCCGCGCAAACCGCAGGTTGCCGGGCGCTGGTGGCTACCGGGTATGAACCAGGCCGCAGGGGAAACGCCAGCGTGGCCGGAAGGCAAACGCTATGCGTTACACCACGCGATTATCGCCGGGGATACGGCGTACGGTAGCTGGCGCGATGGCGGTTTAACGCTGCTGGATGTGAAAGACAGAACGCAGCCAAAGCTGATCAGCCACCGCAACTGGAGCCCGCCGTTTGGCGGCGGCACGCACACCGCGCTGCCACTGCCGGACAGGGATTTGCTGGTAGTGCTGGATGAAGCGGTGCTCGACAATCAGGAAGATGGCGAGAAGCTGATCTGGCTGTTTGATATTCGTGAGCCATCAAATCCGGTAAGCATCTCCACCTTTCCGCAGCCGGACGAAACCGATTATGTGGCGAAAGGGGCGCATTTCGGGCCGCACAACCTGCACGAAAACCGCCCCGGCAGCTTTATCAGTTCGACCCTGATTTTCGCCACGTACCAGAACGCGGGCGTGCGGGCTTACGATATCTCCAACCCGTATCGTCCGGTGGAAACCGGCGCGCTGGTGCCTGCCGCGCCAGCGAAGATGATGGATACGCGGCCTGCACGCCCACGCGTTATCCAGTCTTGCGATGTGTTTGTTGATGCGAACGGGATTATCTACAGCACCGATTACAACGGCGGGCTGTCGGTGATTGAGTATCTGGGGTAGCAATTTCCTCTTCCCCGTAAGGGGGAGAGGCTGCGCTAGCTGTACTGACGCACGCGGGCAATCAGCTCATCGACGTTATCAATGCGCTCAGCAATGACAATCAGTGCCTTGCCGAGCGTAATCGCATGGCGCAGGCAGGCGTGGCGCATCTCTTCGTCTTTAATGGTGTCGATATCGGCGACGTGCGAAAGTCCGACGCTGCGGCGAATGAGCTCGGTGCCGCAAAAACCGATCGCGTCGGTCCATACTTTTTTCAGGAAAGCGCTGGCATAACCCGGTTGTGCCAGCGCTGCGTCGCGGGTTTTCTCACTCGCCAGCGCCTGAAGGCGCTCGGCGAAGGTGGTCCACACGGTTTGAATATCGGCCAGACGCTGTTCACGCGCGCTGGCCGCATCGCGAATGCCCAGATGCCCCGGCAAACCGCAGTAGTTGAGCAGTAGGTTGCCGATGGCGGTGCCGATATCAAAACCGATCGGGCCGAAGTAACCAAACTCGGCGTCAATCGCTTTCAGGCGACCCTCGGCGACAAAAATCGAGCCGCTGTGAATATCGCCGTGCAACAGCGCTTCGGCGTGGGAGAAGAAGCGGTGTTTAAGCGCTGCGACCGCCAGTTTAAGTTGTGCGTCATCGCGCAGGGCGGCGACCTCCGCTTCCAGCGCAGCCGGATAGTTGTTGCGCTCATGAACCTGGTAGGGATCGTTGAAGAACAAATCTTCAGTGATTTCGCACATTTCCGGGTTGATGAACTGCGCGACCTGCGCTTTTTTGGTATGCGGATGCAGATAAAAATCGCTGGTGTGAAACAGTACCTGCGCCAGGTATTCACCCAGTTGCGCAGCGGCTTGCGGGTAATAGACGTTGTTTATCAATTCGCCGCGCCAGATTTTATGATCGGAGAGATCTTCCATCACCATCACCGCCAGTTCCGGGTCGAAGTGGTGGATTTTCACCGTGTGCTGCGGGCTATGCTGGTAGTGTTCCACCAGCGTTTGCGCCTCCAGCCGGGCGCGATCCAGCGTTAACGGCCAGGACTCACCGACGCAGCGCACATAGGGCAGTGCCTGTTTAATGATGATGCGGCTCACGCCCTGGGTATCGAAAATTTTGAACACCAGATTGAGGTTACCATCGCCCACCTCCTGCGCGTCCACCAGTTCGGACGGGTTGTCCAGGCCGCCAAATTGTTGTGCATACGCCACGGCATCGCGGGCGGAGAAGGTACGGTATTGCGACATTGCCTCGATCCTCTTTTGCTAATAAAGCCATTTAGACGTCTATACATCCGGAATTCATCCTGACACAATACGCTACAACAACGCAACAGGGATTTAACGCAATGCAGCCATTACAGACCACCAGCCTGCGAGTCGCCGACAATCAATTATATATTCTCGACCAACAGGCCTTACCACAGCAGAAACAGTGGCTACCGGCCAGTACGGTAGAAGAACTTGTCGGTCATATTCATGCCCTGCGCGTGCGCGGAGCACCGTTGATTGGCCTTTCTGCGAGCTTGTTACTGGCGCTGCTGGCAGAGCAGGGCGCCAACCGCGACCAACTGGCGCAGGCGCTGGAAACGTTACGCGCGGCGCGCCCCACGGCGGTGAACCTGATGAATAACCTCGATCGCATGAAACAGGCGCTTACGCAGGAGCACGTTGTGGCGGCGTTAACTGCCGAAGCGCTGCGGCTTATCGAGGAAGACAAACAGTTGTGCGACAACATTGCGGTGACCGGTAGCGCACTGGTGATGCCGGGCAGCCGCTTGCTGACCCACTGCAATACCGGCGGGCTGGCGACAGCGGGCGTCGGCACCGCGCTGGGTGTTATTGCGCGGGCGCATCAGCAGGGAAAAATTACCAATGTGTGGGTGGATGAAACCCGTCCTCTGTTGCAGGGCGGACGGCTAACGGCCTGGGAACTGGGCGAGCTGGGCGTGCCGTATCAGTTAATTACCGATTCAATGGCCGCCAGCCTGTTGGCGAAAGGGCAGGTGGATGCGGTATGGGTGGGCGCAGATCGCATTGCCGCCAATGGCGATGTGGCGAACAAAATCGGCACTTACTCGCTGGCGGTGCTGGCGAAATTCCACAACGTACCGTTTTATGTGGCTGCGCCGCAAACGACGCTTGATCCGCACTGCCCGAACGGGGATGTCATTCCCATCGAGCAGCGCGCTGCCGCAGAGGTGACCGGCGTGGCCGGGAGTTTTGGTGCAGTGAACTGGGCGCCGGAAAACGCGCGGGTTTACAACCCGGCGTTTGATGTTACACCGGCGGCACTTATCAGCGGCTGGGTGCTGGACAGCGGCCTGGTGATGCCTGCCGATGTGGCTAACGGGATATTCCAGCCACGCTAAGCGTAAACCGACAGGCCGGATAAACGTTATCGGGCGTCAATACCGCCGTCTGCTTGTCAGATGGCGGTGCTTATGTGATCAACCGTGTCGATCACACACAGGGCCCGGTGGCGCAGCCGTAGATCATAATTAACGGAAACGCGGGGATCAGTAAGGGGGCCACCCACGAGACATTTTGTTCGGTGGTGTCGTTAATTGTCACGGTCACCGGTTTTTCCAGCGCACGGGTGTCGGGGCCGGGCGGGTGTTGCAGAATATAGACCACATCCCCCTGCGCTCTGAAGGTCACCACCAGCTTTTTATTCGGTTCAATAATGTTTGCGCCATAGTGATAACGCAGGCGCTCAATTTGCGCGGCACTAAGGCCTGAGGCATCAACGAGCGCTTTGTACTCAGCCGTCACCTTTTCATCTTTCACCACAAAGTTCACGGCAACGCCGGGAACATGGCTGGCAAATTCCTGATAAAACTCTGCGTACCGGGCGTAGGCATCAGCATGGGGATCGTTACGGATGAAGTTGTAGGCGTAATGGCTGGAATAAGCGGTGATGCGATCCTGGCGCACTTCAAGTTCAGTGATTTTGTCCCATTTCGGCATCGGGGTCGTCGTCGTGCAGCCACCCAATAGCACGATAAAAAGCAGCACAATAACCTTTTGCATGGTTGCTCCCTGTAAGCGTTAGCGCCGGGGCAGCATACACGTCTTGCAGCGTGCCACAAAGGGAGGCTAGAGAATTGGGTAGGGGGAATTTATGTTGCCGGATGCAGCAAAATCACATCCTTGTCGATGGTGCTGACCTGGCTTTGCGGCGCCGCGGCGTTTTTGTCATAGCGCGGCGGCGTGATCACCGGATAGACAAAACTACCCAGCTCGCTGCACTGCTCAGGCGCGTTCGCGCCGGCATAAAACAGATAGTACTGACCGGAATCCGGGAAAAAGGCTAAGTTGTCGCCGTTGCCAAACGTGGTGCTCCAGAATGGCACGCCCGCTTTGGTTTTGCTGCGCTCTTTGCCCGCCGCGACCTGGAAATGGTCGCTCCACTTCATGGTTATCAGGTTGTAGTTAAAAAAAGAGACCGTCAGGTCGCCGCGTGTCGGGCAGTAAAGTTTGACGGCATCATCAGCCCGCACGCTGGAGATAAAGGTTATCAGCAAGAGAAGCAGGGAGTATTTCATCGGCGGTTTCCGCAGGTTTTTGGCAAAGCACGAAGGTAATCCATCGCGGCGGTGAAAATCCGTAAGAAACGATGTCAGCAAAAGAGAAAACGAATCAGGATGTTAACGCGGGGTTGCAGCCAGCATATTTTTTGATGTTGTATATGTTTCGTTTAATTTGACATGATAATAATTATCAAAATCATTAATATCTGACTATCAGCAGGGTTGTTTTTTTATGCAAGGGAAATCAATCTTTACGCTCGCGCTCTCCGCTCTTCTCGCTGTCCCCATGCTGGCACACGCCACGCAATATCCGCTCACCGTTACCGATTTCGATGGCCGCAACGTGACCATTGAACACGAGCCGCAGCGCATTATTTTGCAGGACGGGCGCGACATCATGACGATGGCGCTGCTGGATCGCGACAACCCGTTTAAAAGGCTGGTGGCATGGAACAACCTGGCGAAAAAACAGGATATTGCCACCTGGGAAATGCTGAAAACCCAGTGGCCGGAAGCGACCCGCATTATGGACATGGGCTTTAGCGATAAAGGCAATGTTGATCTGGAAAGTGTGCTGGCAAAACAGCCGGACCTGATGATTGCCCAGTTGCGCGCGAAACCGGCGTTAACCGATAGTGGCGTACTGGCTAAACTGACTGCGCTGCACATTCCGGTGGTGTTTGTTGATTATGAAGTGAACCCGGCAAAAGACACCGCACCGAGTATCGATCTGCTGGGCAAAGTGATGAACCGCGAAAGCAACGCGGCGGCCTACACCGCCTATTATCGTCAGCAACTGGCGGCGATTGAGCAGAAAACGGCGGCCATCAACCCGAAACCGAAAGTATTTGTCGAAGCGCTGGCCGGTAACGCGGATAGCTGCTGCTTTACCCACGGCCACAGCGGTTGGGGCGGGCTGGTTGAAGCGGTCGGCGCGAAGAACCTTGGCTCGGAACTGCTGCCGGGCGCAACCGGGTTTATCTCGCTGGAGAAAATCATCAGCATCAACCCGGATGTCTATATCATGACCGGCTCAAAACGGGGCAACAGCCAGGTGCTGCCGCTCGGTCTGAATGTGTCGCAAAGTGAGGTGAACAACCAGGCGCAGGTGCTGCTGCAACGTACTGGTGTCGCGCAGATCCCGGCGGTCAGCGCCAAACGTGTGTATGGCGTTTACCACCACTTCTATAACCATCCGTACAATATTGTCGGCATGGAATATCTGGCGAAAGATATCTATCCGCACGCGTTTGCGGATTTGAACCCGGATGCGACCTACCATCACATCATCAAAAACTTCACCACACTGCCGGATAACCACTTCGTCTATAGCTGGCAGCAGGGCAAATGAGTACCACGCTGGAAACAAGCGAGCAGAGGCAGGAGACGGCTGCGGACAGCCTGATGCTCAACTACCGCGTGATCCTTCGCCGCCGCGTCAGTTTGCTGGCGCTGCTGGTGGTATTCATCGCTGCGGCGATGCTGCTGGATTTCACTCTTGGCCCCTCCGGCTTGCCGCTGGAGACGCTGTGGCAAACGCTGGTTGACCCGGCGAGCGCTAATGCCGGAACGCGGGTGATTGTCTGGGATATCCGCATGCCGTACGCGCTGATGGCGATCATTGTTGGGCTGACGCTGGGGCTGGCGGGCGCGGAGATGCAGACCATCCTCAACAACCCGCTGGCAAGCCCGTTTACGCTGGGCGTGTCGTCGGCGGCGGCGTTTGGCGCGGCATTAGCGATTGTGCTTGGCATCGGCATTCCCGGCGTTCCGGCGCAGTGGTTTATCTCGGCGAACGCGTTTATTTTCGCGCTGCTGGCGGCGCTGTTGCTGGACGGCATTACCCGCTGGACGCAGGTGGCCACTTCAGGCGTGGTGCTGTTTGGTATCGCGCTGGTGTTTACCTTTAACGCGCTGGTGTCAATGCTGCAATTTATCGCCAACGAAGACACGCTGCAGGGGCTGGTGTTCTGGACTATGGGCAGCATTGCCCGCGCGTCGTGGGAGAAACTCGGCATTTTGCTGCTGGCGCTGGCGGTGATCATGCCGCTGTCGATGCTCAGCTCGTGGAAGCTGACGTCGCTGCGCCTCGGCGAAGACCGGGCGATAAGTTTTGGCATCAACGTGCGTCGCCTGCGGCTGGCGACGCTGTTGCGCATAAGTATTTTATCGGCGCTGTCGGTGGCGTTTGTCGGCCCGATCGGTTTTATCGGGCTGGTCGCTCCGCACATTGCCCGCATGGTGTTTGGCGAGGATCACCGCTTTTATCTGCCCGGTAGCGCGTTGATTGGCGCGCTGGTGTTGTCGCTGGCCTCTATTGTTTCCAAAAATCTGATCGATGGCGTGATTATTCCGGTGGGCATTGTCACTTCGCTGGTTGGCGTGCCGTTTTTTATCACCATCATTGTGCGCCATCGGGGGAGTGTATGAGCCAGAGCGGCCTGAGCCTGCGCGGGTTTGGCGCGGGGTATCACAAGCGGCAGATCATTCGCGATCTCAATATCGCTAATTTGCCGCGCGGCAAAGTGACAATCCTGCTTGGGCCAAACGGCAGCGGCAAATCAACGTTGCTGCGGGCGATGGCCGGGCTGAACAAGGCGCAAGGGGAATTGCTGCTGGATGGCGACGACCTGCTCAGCCAGCCGTTTGCCAGGCGCGCGGAGCAGGTCGTCTACCTGCCGCAATCGCTGCCGGCGGGCGTTCATCTGCATGTGCTGGAGTCGATTATCGTCGCGCAGCGGGCTTCCGGCGGTTTACACAGCGCAGCAAAGCAGGCCGAAGTGATGTCGCTATTGCGCCAGCTCGGTATTGAACATCTGGCGCTGCACTACCTCGACCAGCTCTCCGGCGGGCAGAAGCAGTTAGTCGGGCTGGCACAATCATTGATTCGCCAGCCTGCACTGCTGTTGCTCGATGAGCCGCTCAGCGCGCTGGATCTCAACTACCAGTTCCACGTAATGGATCTGGTGAAGCGGGAAACGCGCAGCCGCAATATCGTCACCGTGGTGGTGGTGCACGATATCAATATCGCGCTGCGCCACGGCGACCATGTGTTGATCCTCAAACAAGGCGAGCTCGTGGCGAACGGCGTGCCGGGAGAGGTGATAACGCCGGAAAGCCTGGCGCAGGTGTACGGTGTGCGCGGGCGCGTGGAACCCTGCTCGCAAGGGATGAAGCAGGTGATTATTGACGGTTTAACCCATCAGGCAAGCTAGCCTCAGCGCGCCGTCCACTGCGGCAAACGGCACTGCTACACCGATCACCAGCGTTGATGCGGGTGCTGCGCGTAGTGATGCAGCACCGCTTTGTAGGGTTCGGTGCGGGCGTCGGGATGCTGGATAATCGACGCCAGCAGCACGGCAATAGCGCTGTCGTGCTCGCCAAGATTATGCAAACACAGGGCATAAAAAGGCCGCACTTCTGTGGCCTGCGGCCAGCTTGCCATGATCTCCTCAAACAGCGTTTTCGCCTGCGCATATTTCCCCAGGCAGCGCCACGTTGACGCCAGCCCAAACTGCGCCTCGAACTTGTCTTCGCCGCGTAATCCGGCTTCGAGCGCTGCCAGGTAGTGAGGCTCGGCGTCGCGCTCTTTGCCTTCGTTATCATACGACCAGGCGATATTGAGCAACGCCTGTGCACGCAGCGCAGGCTCTTCTGCCAGCGCTTGCAGCGCCTGACGGCTTTTATCGTGTTGACCCTGTTTGCGCAGCGCAATCGCTGCCTGCAATCTGCTATCCATCGTGTTCATCCATTAAGCGTGTCTGAACGTTATAAAGCAGGCAACAGGCAGCGACAAGATTAGCGCGCGCTGATTCGCCAGATGGCGTTGCCGGCATCGTCGGCAATCAGCACGCCGCCTTGTTTATCCATCCCCAGCCCGACCGGCAGCCCGCGCACCTGCTTCTGGTCATCGGTAAGAAAACCGGTCACGACCGGCTGCGGTTGCCCAACCGGTTTGCCGTTCTCAAATTTCACCCACACCACCTGGTAGCCATTGAGCGGTGTGCGGTTCCAGCTTCCGTGCTCGCTGATAAACGCGCCGCCGCGATACTGCGGCATGTTGTCACCGGTATAGAACAACAAGCCAAGTGGTGCGACGTGTGAGCTAAGCGCGTAATCCGGCTTGATGGCCTGCGCCACTAAGTCCGGGCGTGGCGGCTTAACGCGTTCGTCCACGTGCTGTCCAAAGTAGCTATACGGCCAGCCGTAAAAACCCTTCTCTTTTACCGAGGTCATATAGTCCGGCACCAGATCGGATCCAATTTCGTCGCGTTCGTTGACGATCGCCCATAACGCACCGCTTTCAGGCTCCCATTGCAACCCGGTTGGGTTACGCAGCCCGCTGGCATAAATGCGGCTTGCGCCGGTGGCGGCATCCACTTCCAGCACCGCCGCCCGACGATATTCCGCGCCGATGCCGTTTTCGGTGATGTTGCTGTTAGAACCCACGCCTACATAGAGTTTGCTGCCGTCGGGGCTGGCGAGCAGGGATTTCGTCCAGTGATGGTTAATTGGCCCGCCGGGCAGTTCGGTAACGGTTTCTCCCGGCGCGCTGAGGGTGGTTTCCCCTTGCTGATACGGGAATTTGACCAGGCTGTCGGCATTGGCGACCCACAAAGTGTTACCAATCAACTGCATACCAAAGGGTGAGTGCAGATTTTCAATAAACGTGTGTTTCTGCCATGTTCCTCCAGCGTTACGCAACAACGTGATGCGGTTGCCGCCGGGGCCGCCTTTGCCGGAGGCTTTTTGCACCAGGCCCATAATCAGCTGTTTCGGGCGTGTGGTCGGTTTTTCCGGGGCATTGGCCTCGGCGACCAGAATGTCGTTATTCGGCAGAACGTACAGCTGGCGCGGATGCAGCAAGCCATCCGCCACTTTTTCAATTTTTAACCCCGCTGGTACTTTTGGCGTTTCTCCCGCTTTCCACGCCACGCCTTCCGGCACCTGCATCGGCGGTAACAGGAAATTCTGCGCTTTAGGTAGCTCAGGATCGGGGCCAACTTGCTTCATCGGGTCTACGTTTGCACCCTGATCGCAAGCGGTGAGCAGGGCGGCGAGTGCGCCAACAGCCAGTAAGCGATTAGGCATATTCATGGTTTTTTCCTTACTGGACGCGCGTGCGCAGGGCGAGTTGAACATGGGCAATCAGCAGCAAAATCACCACCGCCGTTGAGAGGAGTACGCCAAGCGGTACCACCGCGTACGCATCCCGGCTGTGTACAAAGGCGTTAAAAATCGCCAGCACGATAGCTATCAGCCAGAGCCAGAAATGGATTTTTTTCGCGTTCGTAACGCTGTGGCGCTGCGTTACCCAAACCTGCACAAGGTTGATGAGTCGGGGAAGGATAGCAATCAACAGACCGATGGCGATAAGCCAGCTTGCCGCGTCGGTCCACATGATTTGAAAGGTTTTGAGGTACAGAATATCGAAGATCCACGCCGCCACAAAAAAGCCGGTGGGCAGCGGGTTAAAGAGTTCGTAAAGCGCAAGCGTCGCGCGCGATGGCCCGGAGAGTGTTTGCATTGGTCTTTCCTTTCGGTGGAAACAAGCGGGATAAGCCACAGGATCTGCTTGTTAAAGGGTAGACCGCTTACACAAAATTTAAGTAATTTTGCTTATGTGTTGCGTTTGTTCCTGCTGTCTTTGCATCGCGCTTTTCGCGTTGTTGCTGGACGCAGTCGCATCTGATCTGTTTGCTGCGCCCTGGAATCCGCTGAAGCGCTTTCGCCGGCCTGCGCAAAAGAACGCGGCGGGCAAGATGGTGCGTTTTCGCCGCACCTGTTGTTTTTATTACAAAGCCTCAA
The DNA here is from genome assembly GCF_042788165.1 of Kosakonia sp. YIM B13588. Lineage (NCBI taxonomy): Bacteria > Pseudomonadati > Pseudomonadota > Gammaproteobacteria > Enterobacterales > Enterobacteriaceae > Kosakonia > Kosakonia sp. YIM B13588. The sequence goes on from NZ_JBHZPO010000007.1 coordinate 130,947, forward strand.
CGCCGGTCGAGTATTGCCATAACTGCCCGCTGTGCCGGGAGAAATAAATGACAGCAGCTACGGCGGTGATTAAGGTAATGTCACCCTGCAAAATAACAATGGACACGCCGTGAAACAGACATTCGCCCTCGATTTTTATCACCGCGCGGTGATCCCTTACGCCCATGACTACCGGCACGGGGAGCATGAGCACTGGCATACCCATCCGTGCGATCAGCTGATTCATACCTTAAGCGGGGTGATCCGCGTGGAAACGCAGCAGGGCATGTGGATTGTGCCGCCAGGTCGCGGTGTGTGGATCCCGGCGCAAGTGTCCCATGCGCTGCGCATTGATGGTGAAGTGCAGGCGCGCGGCGTGTTTGTCGAACCGCTGGCGCGGGCTGATTTACCGGTAGTATGCCAGGTGGTGCGCGTCAGCGATTTGCTGCGCGCCTTGATTCTCAATGCGCTGGAATTGCCGCAGGCGTATCAGGCTGGCAGCCGCGCGGAGCGCATTTATGAACTGATCCTTGATGAAATCCGTCTGATGAATACGCTACCGTTTTGCCTGCCGGAACCCACTTCCGCGAGGTTAAAACAGCTTTGTGACGCGGTGCGGCGCGATCCGTCGGGTGAGTGGACGCTGGAAAATGCCGCTCGCCAGGTCAACATGAGCGGGCGAACCTTGTCGCGCCATTTCTATCAGCAGACCGGCTTGCAATTCAGCGAATGGTTACGCCGGGCGCGTTTGCTGGCGGCGTTAACCCGGCTGGCGCATGGCGAGCCGGTCACGCAGGTGGCGCTTGAGTGCGGTTATGCCAATCCCAGCGCGTTCAGCGCCATGTTTCGCCGGGTGATGGGCGTGCCGCCCGGCGATTACTTTACCTCGTAATGAAGGGCTGAGCGGCATTTAACACCGCCTGCAACGACGCACGGGTAATGTCGCTATCGATACTGACCCCCCAGGCGCGCGCGCCGTGTTTATCCTCACAGCAGACATAGGCCACCGAGCGGCTGTCGCTGTGCTTGCCGAGCGTATGTTCGTGGTAGCTCTCAATGTTAATCTCCACCTGCAAGCTGCGGCACAGGGCGGTGATGGCGGCGGAAAGAAAACCGTTGCCGCTGGCGTCAAGCTTCAGTTTTTTGTCGTGGCAAAGGATCTCCGCCTGTAATGTGGTGCGCTGCCCCGGCTGGTTGGTGCAGACATATTCAATCAGTTGCAGTGACGGTTGCTCCACCAGCCCGTAGCGCTGGCGAAACAGGTTCCAGATAGCCATTTGCGACATCTCTTTTCCGTCCGCATCCGCCGCGTTTTGCACATGCTGGCTGAATTCCTGCTGAAGTTTGCGTGGCAAATTCAGGCCGTGGTTCTGCTCCAGCAACCATGCCGCGCCGCTCTTGCCCGACTGGCTATTGACGCGGATAACCGCTTCATAACTACAGCCAATGTCTGCCGGATCGAGCGGCAAATAAGGCACTTCCCACAACGCAGCCGGGTTGTTTTGCCGCGCGGCAAAGCCTTTTTTAATCGCGTCCTGGTGGGAGCCGGAAAAGGCCGTGAACACCAGTTCTCCGGCATAGGGATGACGCGGCGCTACCGGTAACTGGTTGCACTCTTCGACGATTTCGACCACCTTTTTCATCTGGCTGAAATCCAGCCCCGGCGCGATGCCCTGGGTATAGAGATTCAGCGCCAGCGTCACCAGGTCGGCATTGCCGGTGCGCTCGCCGTTGCCAAACAGACAACCTTCCACGCGCTCCGCGCCGGCGAGCAGCGCCAGTTCAGCGCTGGCAATCCCGGTGCCGCGATCGTTGTGGGTATGCACGCTGATGCACACCTGCTCGCGGCGCGAGAAGTGGCGGCAAAAGTGCTCAATCTGGTCGGCATAGACATTCGGCATGCTCACTTCCACCGTGGCGGGCAGGTTGATGATCATCGGCCGTGTCGCGCCCGGTTCCCACACATCGGCGACCGCTTCGCAAATCGCCAGCGCAAACTCCGCTTCGGTAAAACAGAAGGTTTCCGGCGAGTACTGGAAAACCCACTCAGTTTCTGGCGCGTTTTCACAGAGGCTGCGAATTTGCCGTGCGGCGTTTACCGCCAGCGCGATAATTTCTTCGCGGCTCTGGCGAAACACCTGCTCGCGGAATACCGGGGCGGTGGCGTTATACAGATGCACGGTGGCGCGCTTCACGCCTTGCAGCGCAGCAAAAGTGCGGATAATCAAATCTTCCCGCGCCTGGGTTAATACCTGAATGGTCACATCGTCCGGAATGCGTTGCTCCTCAATCAACTGGCGCACGAAATTGAAATCCGTTTGCGAGGCGGACGGGAACGCCACTTCAATCTCTTTAAAGCCGCAGTCGAGCAGCAATTGCCAGAATTTCAGCTTACGCGCGGCGTCCATTGGCTCGGCGAGCGCCTGGTTGCCGTCGCGCAAATCGGTGGAGAGCCAGCGCGGCGCGCGGGTCAGCGAGTTATCCGGCCAGCGGCGATCGCGCAGCGCTAACGGTGTGTGGCGTTGATATTTTTCAGCAGGGGTCGTTAACATTTTTCGGGTCTCCGCAGGGTGTGGCTTCAGTTTCCACGCCTCGACTCTCCGCTGCGCCCGCATAACTGACAACCTGTTGCGTAAAAGTGACAACCTGAGCGAAAAGCCGTGCGGCAGTAAGAATCGGGATGAAAAACGCCATACGCGCCGCAGGGTTTCTATACTTGGCTGCGGAGGTGAGAGATGAAAAAAATGTTGTATTCAATATTCGCAAGCCCGGACAGATTGTTGCAGGTGATGAGCCACAGTGAAATTCAGGACGCGATTGAAGATGGCGAACGTATTGTTGTCGATGCCGATGGCAACACTTCGGTGAATATCCATTGCCAGCGCGTGCAGGAAGATTTCAAACGCCACGTCGACACGTTAAAGAGGGCGTAGCATGGGAACGGCAATCTTTATGGTGTTGATGGTCTGCGGCTACTGGTATACCTCGCACGATCTCTCTACCCGTTTTAAATTCAAACGCAGCTTCGGCTGGGATGTGTACTTTCTGGTGGCGCTGTATGGCTGCGTTTTTGTATTGCAGGGGATTCTGGCGACAGGGTTACTGTGGCTGTGCTTGTTGATCACCTCTGCGGTGATGAACGCGTGGCCTGCGGTGTTTGGCCCGGAACAGCACCACCTGCACATGAGTTTTATGAACTGGAGCTTTTTAGGTATCCAGGCGCCGGTGGTGATTATGCTCGCCTTTGCGGTGCTGTTTTGCCTGTGGCGCTCGAACTGGTCCGGCAGCGCCAGGCTGGACAGCAATGGCCGCCGCGAGCTGTATAAACACCTTTCGCGCGCCAACGGCGTGGAAGGGCTGATTTATCAATGTATGGAGAAGGGCGATCTGGCGTGGATAACGCTCAAATCGCAGCGCATTTACATTGGCATGATCCACACCGCCACCTTTGACAGCGGCGATGCCAATAACATTGTGCTGATCCCGATGCTCAGCGGCTATCGCGATGAAAGTACGCTCGATCTGCACGTCGAGCACAACTACAGCGCCTGGTACGACAAGCATGGTATCGATCTCGCTTCAGAGCCGCGCTCGGCGCTCGATTTTCGCAAAGTGCTGCTGCTCTCGCAGGTGGAAAGTTTGTCGCTGTTCGACCCGGCGCAGGTGATGGCGATGGGTATCAATCGTTATCCCGAAAGCGAGCATTGAACCGCTGACGCTTGCTCATAAATTGTGCTCATAGTCGATAGTCTGACGCACGGTAATCAACGCCTGACGCAAATTTGCAAGGCTGACGGAACCGAGCGCTAACCGCAGGGCGTGCGGCACATTGTCCGTTGTGCAAAAGGGCTCGGCGGTGGAAAGCGAAATGTTGTGCGCCAGCAGTTTGCGCACCACGCGCTCGGCGCGTACCGCTTCTGTTAGCGGCAGCCAGACAAAATAGGCATTCGGGTGGCTGATAATTTCCAGCGGTGCCAGTAATTCGCGGGCCATTTTCTGGCGCTGGTAAGCATCTTTGCGCTTCAGGGCTTCCAGTTTACTGACGGTTCCATCCTGTAACCAGCCGCAGACAATCGCGCTCATCAGCGCCGGGGTATTCCAGCTGGTGGCGCGAATGGCACGCTCAAGCGAGGCTTTGTGTCGCGCCGGGCAGGCCACTGCGCCGACGCGTAAGCCGGTGGCGATGTTTTTGGAAAACCCGGTGACATAGATCGTGTGTTCAGGGGCAAAAAATGCCACCGGCGGCGGGGCAGGATGTACCAGCCAGGCGTAAGCAGCATCTTCAATAATCAGCAGATCGTGCAGGCGGGCAATGTCGGCGATGATCTTGCGCTGAGCACGCGTAAGCACCCAGCCCAGCGGGTTATGCAGTGTTGGCATGGTATAGAGCGCCCGTACGCGCCTGCGCTGGCAAAGTGTTTGCAAATAATCGAGATCTGGCCCGCCAGGCGTTACCGGTATGGCAACCAGTTCCAGATGAAACAGCGCGGCCAGCGCCTTAAAACCGGAGTAGGTCAAGGCATCAACGGCGACGACATCGCCAGGGCGCAACAGCCCCATCACCGTAATCGCAAGTCCATGCTGCGCACCGTTGACGATCAACACGTTATCTGCGGCGGGGGTAAAACCTGTCCGCGCCAGCCAACAGGCGATCGCCGCGCGTTCGCTGAGCTTCCCGGCATGGGGCTGATAACGCAACAGGGCGTCAAGATCGCCACGGGTGGTCAGCTGGCGCAGGGCGTCGCGCAGCCGTTCCGCCTGATCCGGCAGCGCGGGATAATTGAAATTCAGATCCACCATATCCGTGGCAATCACCTGCTGGTCGATTCCAAGCCCGGCGGGCAATGAAATCTCTCTGACAAAGGTGCCGCGCCCGGTTTCGCCACTCACCAGCCCCATTGATTCCAGCTCGGCGTAGACGCGCGTTGCGGTAGCCAGCGAGATCTGTTTTTCCACTGATAATGCCCGGTGCGTGGGCAGTCGACTCCCCGCCGGCAAGTGGCCTTCACGAATGGCGCTGGCGAAACTGTCGACGATCGCTTTGTAACGTGCTTTCACGCAATGTATCCATGACAATATTTTGATTGTCATGGATTGTTGCCCGTACGCTTAGCGCCGTCAATGCAGGGAAATGCTCTGCGTCATTAACCCGCACAGTGAGGTTTAACGTGGTAAATATCGCCAATAACAAAAGCGCGTCCGGTTCGGTATCGGGTTGGGTTAACGGTCTGCTGGGTGTGCTAATTTTTAGCGGTTCGCTGCCCGCCACGCGCATCGCTGTGCTGGCGCTGGATCCCTTTTTTCTGACCTTTCTGCGCGCATCGATTGCCGGCGTGCTGGCGCTGATGCTGGTTGTGATTTTTCGCGTTAAACGCCCGCAGCGCGCGCAGCTTTTTTCGTTGTCGCTGGTCACGATCGGCGTGGTGATTGGCTTCCCGCTTCTCACGGCGTTGGCGCTGCAACAGGTGACGTCGGCGCACTCTATTGTCTTTCTGGGGTTGTTACCGCTGGCGACGTCGGTGTTTGGTGTGCTCCGTGGTGGCGAGCGTCCACGTCTGGCATTCTGGCTTTTCTCAGTGATGGGCAGCCTGCTGGTCATCGGGTTTGCGCTGTCGCAGGCGGTTTCGGCGTCACTCACAGGCGATCTGCTGATGCTGGCGGCGGTGGTGGTATGCGGCCTGGGTTATGCGGAAGGTGCCGTGTTATCGCGTACGCTCGGCGGATGGCAAGTGATCAGTTGGGCGCTGATTCTTGCCCTGCCGTTGATGCTCGTTGCTACGCTGGCCACGATGCCCCACACCGTCAGCGGGATCGGTATTTCGGCCTGGAGCGCGGTGGCTTACGTGTCGCTGTTCAGCATGCTGGTTGGCTTTATCTTCTGGTACAAAGGGCTGGCGCTCGGCGGTATTGCCGCCGTTGGGCAACTTCAGTTGTTGCAGCCCTTTTTCGGGCTCGGGCTGTCGGCTTCGTTGCTACATGAAACCGTCAGCCCGCTGATGGTAATGATTACCGTGGGGGTGATTCTCTGTGTTGCCGGTTCAAGGAGATTTGCCCGGTGATCATACGCGTACCTGATCTGCCATCACCGGCGGGGAGGCCGGTGTGGCGGAGTTATCCACATGGCGATATTTGTCCAGCAGATGAATTTGAATGCGGCGCAGCATATCGCCGTTCAGTTTGTAGAAGCGGAAATAGACCAGCAGCGACACAAGGAAAAAACAGACTGGCAGCGCCAGCATAATCAACTGCATGCCCATTAATGTGCTGGCAGATTGCGCGACGTTCGGCACATAGCCGATCACCCCCAGCACGATGGCGATAAAGTACGCCGCGAAAGCCGCGCCCGCTTTAACCACCAGCGTTTGTACCGAATAGGCGATACTTTCGCAGCGGACATTGAGTTTGTATTCGCCATAATCGACGGTGTCGGCAACCATAATCACCTGTAACACCCAGAAGAAAGCTTTGCCAATGCTGAACAGTACGCCCGCCAGCAAGATAACACCTGCGTGGGTGGCCCCCATCAGCGCCATCCCCAACAACACGCCGCCGCTGACAATCGGCAATACGGATGCTCCCGCCCACAACACGCGGCGCGAGAAGACCTTCACCAGTTTAGGGAACAGAATCAGGATCAGCAGATTGGCGACACCAGCATAGGACATGTAATAGGGGAACAGATCGACATTGCCGATGACATAGGTGAAGTAGTAGATGGCAAACCCTTCAATCACGTTGGCTGCGGTGTTGTAAGCCAGCGCCATGACCAGCAGACAGGCGAGCTGATCGTTTTTGAAAATTAGCTGAATCATCTGTTTCAGGTTCATTGGAGTGCTGTCGGCGCTGGGATGTTTATCCGACGAATAGACTTCGTGGACATTGCGCAGCGTCACAATGGTCGACAGCACAAAGAAGGCGATTAACACCAGCGTCAGCATCTGAAAACCAAAGCCGCGATCTGCGCCACCGACGGCATTAACAAATGGCAGGGCGATCCCGGCGGTGACAAAACCGGCGAGGCTGGCAAAAAAACGCGGGTAGGGCACCAATTGTTCGCGCTCACGCTTATCCAGCGTGATGGTTGGCACCAGCGACCAGAACGGCACATCCATAATGGTGTAGGTGAATCCCCACAGTAAATAGGTCGCCCAGACCCAGAGCAGCTGCGCGGTGCCCTCAAAATGATGGGCGCTGAATAACATATACAGCACCACCGAGTTGCTGAGCGTGCCGATTAAGATCCACGGTTTGAATTTGCCCCAGCGCGAGCGGGTACAGTCAACTATCCAGCCCATGATCGGGTCGGCCAGCGCGTCGAGAATACGTGCCACCAGAAACAGCGTCCCGACCATGCCGACCGACAGACCGACAATATCGGTGTAGTAATACATCAAATACATGTAGACGATGCCGATCGCAAAATCCTTACCAAATGCACCAAATCCGTAGCTGAGCTTTGTTGTCATTGAAATACTCATAGGGTACCGATTGCCTCTTTCAGTGTCGGAAGGGTTGCAAAACCGCCGGGCGCGCGGCCCGGCTTATGCGTTAGCGATGCAGCCAGGCGGGAAGCCAGTCGCCGTGGCTGGCAATTAAGTCATCCACCAGCGCGTAGATTTCATCGATACCCAGCACGGCGGCGGTATGCGGGTCCATCAGCGCGGCGTAATAGACGTAATCGCGGTTTTCCGTCAGCACCGCTTCGGTGAGCAGCGTCTGCACGTTGATATTGGTCTGCATCATTGCCGCCAGATGCGCGGGGAGTTTCCCGGCTTTGGTCGGCTGAATACCATTGGCGTCCACCAGGCACGGCACTTCCACACAGCAGCCCTGTGGCAGGTTGTCGATCAGTCCATCGTTGCGCACGTTGCCGTAAACCACGCTCGGCTCGCCGGTCCAGATGGCGTTCATAATGGTGCTGGCGTATTCGCGAGAGGCTTTCACCTCAATGCGGTCGGCGGTTTTAAACTCCTGCAGCTCTTTCTGCCAGTTCGCCAGCTGTTCAACGCAGCGTTTGGGATACTCATCCAGCGGCACCCGGTAGCGTTCTATCAAATCTTCGCGCCCCGGTTTGATAAACCACGGCGTGTATTCGGCAAAATGTTCGGAGGATTCGGTCACGAAGTAGCCGAGCTTTTTGAACATCTCATAACGCACAATGTTCTGGCAGCGCGGGTTGCCGTGCAGATTCGGCTTTGGCGCGCGTTGATCGGCGTAGGCCTGTAATAGCTCCGGATAGATGCTCACATAGCTGCCGTCGGCCAGCTTTTTCTCCAGCGTGAGATAAAAGGCCATATGGTTGATCCCGGCGCAGCGGTAACGAAGCGATGCCGGGTCGAGATCGAGATCGTTGGCCAGCTCTTCCGCTGTGCCCTGAACCGAGTGGCACAGCCCAACTTGCTTGATATGAGGATAACGGGCATACATCGCCCAGGTGTTCATCGCCATCGGATTGACGTAGTTGAGCATGGTGGCGTTCGGGCAGACCTCGGTCATGTCCTCGCAAATCTGCCACAGATGCGGAATGGTGCGCAGCGCACGCATAATGCCGCCGGGGCCAAGCGTATCGGCAATGGTCTGCTCCAGTCCGTGGCGCTTGCAGACCTCAAAATCGGTTACGGTGCAAGGTTCGTAACCGCCAATCTGGAATGCGACCACGACAAAATCCGCGTTTTTCAACGCCGTTTTCTGATCCGTATGGCAGCTAATCTCCCCGTATGCGCCTACGGAATCCATCAGTTTGCTCACCACAATGTGCGACTCTTCCAGCCGCGTGGCGTCAATATCCATCAGCGCGACGTGTGCAGCTTTCAGCGCTGGTCGTTGAAAGACATCGCCGAGAATGTTTTTAACGAAAACGGTGGAACCGGCGCCGATAAAAGTGATTTTTGGTGCAGACATGTGCGTTCTCCCTGTGTAGTTGTACGTCCTGAGCGTGGCACGCGTCGCCTGCGTCATCTGCCGTCTTCCCGGCGGGGAATTCCCGAAAACTCAGATCGCGCAATGTGCCGCGCTGGATCTGAGTTTCCGGGAAAAAATACGCGCTTAAGCAGAGTTAACGGCAATACCTTTAACTAAAATAGAACAGGACGGCGCAAAGCGAAGCGCGAAAGTGATGATTCAGGAAGGGAAGAATGGCAAAAGAGAAGCCCAGAGCGGATATGTGCAGCGGCGATGAGAAAACCACGCGCGGCCCGCTGTCGCTCTATTCGGAATACCAGCGCATGGAGATTGAACTGCGCGCGCCGCATGCCATGTCCGCCAGCCACTGGCATGGCCAGGTTGAAGTGAATGTGCCGTTCGATGGCGATGTGGAATACCTGATTAACAACGAAGTGGTACGCATCAAGCAGGGTTACATCACCCTGTTCTGGGCCTGTACGCCGCATCAACTCACGCGACCAGGCGAATGCAAACAGATGGCAATTTTTAACCTGCCAATGCACCTGTTTCTCTCCTGGCCTTTGGATCGCGAACTGATTAACCATGTCACCCATGGCATGGTGATAAAATCCCTTGCCGCCCAGCAGCTTAGCGCGTTTGAAGTACAGCGCTGGCAAAACGAACTCAACAGCGACAATGAGCAATTGCGCCAACTGGCGATTGAAGAAATTGCGCTGATGCTCAAGCGTTTTAGTCTCTCCGGCTGGCAGCCGATTCTGGTGAATAAAACCTCGCGCACCCATAAAAATAGCGTCTCGCGGCATGCGCAGTTTTACGTAAGCCAGATGCTGGAATTTATCGCGGTAAATTATGATCAGGTGCTGACAATCAACGCCATTGCCGAGCATGTGAAACTCAACCCCAACTATGCGATGGGCATTTTCCAGCGCGTCATGCAACTGACCATGAAGCAATACATCACCGCCATGCGTATCAACCATGTGCGTGCGTTGTTAAGCGATACCGACAAGACCATTCTTGATATTGCGCTCACCGCCGGATTTGGTTCCTCCAGCCGCTTTTACAGCACCTTTCAGAAATATGTCGGTATGCCGCCGCAAAAATACCGCAAACTCAGCCAGCTCCGACGACAGCAACACGCAGGTTGAATTTACCTTTGGCCTTCTTTCGTTCGCGCCATGCACCTGCCCGGATCGCGCGTCAGTCGCCGTCCAGCGAAATTTCTCGTTAATCAACCGCTTATTTTTATTTGTGAAAATATGCAACGAGATATATCCGAAATGATAAAGATTTATCTTAAGGTGACGATAACCATATTGTTACGGCGCATTTACATAATTCTGCGATAGCGACAGTTCAGATCTGTTGATCTGCAAGGGATGTAACGTTGCTTTGCAAAGAGCAACTTGCGAGTAAACACCCCATTACTCTTCTTGCCATCACAGGAATGATGCACATGACATCATCGTTTTGCCGTTCTTCAGCTCAGCACCAGGGCAGTAACACGCCACCGGTTTTTACAAAACGTTTTATCGCGCTGTTTGTCAGTGCCCTTTGCGCAGCACCGGCGCTGGCGGGCGAGTTGCCCACCGGCGCGAATGTCGCGGCGGGGCAGGTCTCCATTGGGCAAAATGGTTCCGCCGTCACGGTGAACCAGCACTCCGGCACGGCGATTGTTAACTGGAACAGTTTCTCCGTCGGTAAGGGCAATTCGGTCGATTTCGTTCAGCCGAGCAGCTCTTCCGCCATTCTTAACCGTGTCACTGGTGCAACAAAATCCACCATTGCCGGCTCGATAACCGCCAATGGCCAGGTCTATCTGGTAAACCCGAACGGTATCGCCATTACGCCGAGCGGCACGGTCAAAACCGGCGGCGGCTTTGTTGCTTCGACGCTGGATATCAAAGATGAAGACTTCCTCAAAGGGAAGCGTGTCTTCACCGGCAACGGTTCGTCTGCCGAAGTGAGCAACGCGGGCGTGATAAACGTTGGGCGCGGCGGCTATGCGGCATTGATTGGCGGCAACGTCAAAAACGACGGCTTAATTAACGTTCCGGTCGGCAAAGTGGGGCTGGGCGCCGGGGAATCTGCCACCCTGGATCTCTCCGGCGACGGCTTCTTGCAGGTTGCTGTACCGAGCAACTCCGGCGTGAAAGAGGCGCTAATTGATAACAGCGGCATCGTGTCGGCACAGGGCGGCTCGGTGGTGATGACCGCCGCCACGGCGCGCAATGCGGCACGTAACGCCATCAACCTGAGCGGCGTGGTTGAAGCTGACAGCGTCAGCGGCCAGAACGGCTCCATCGTCATTGGCGGCGGCGAAGGCGGTAATGTGGCGCTTTCCGGTACGCTGAGCGCGAAATCGAGCGACGGCGCGGGCGGGAAAATCACTGTCACCGGCGATAACATTACGCTGGCGGGTGCGAAGGTGGACGCCTCCGGCAAAACAGGCGGCGGTAACATTAACATTGGCGGCGAGCGCCAGGGCAAAGGCAGCACGCAACGCGCAACGAACACACAAATTGACAGCGCCAGCCGTATCACCGCCGATGCGACAGCCCAGGGCAATGGCGGCGATGTGGTGGTGTGGTCAGATAACCAGACGACGTTCAGCGGTAAAATCAGCGCACGCGGCGCGGGCACCGGCAAAGGCGGCGAAGCGGAAGTCTCCGGTAAAGCCAAACTCGCCTATAGCGGCAGCACCGATCTATCTTCACAAAGCGGCCAGTTCGGCAATCTGTTGCTCGATCCGCATAACGTGGTGATCTCCACGGCGGCAGACAGCGGTACCGGCTTTAGCGCCAGCGCGGACGATAGCGTTATTAACGTGACCACGTTACAAAACGCGCTCTCGACCGCCAACGTCACAGTCTCTACCGGCTCGACCGGCAGCCAGAATGGCGACATCACGCTTGCCACGAACCTTGGCTGGACGACAGACACCACCTTAACGCTGGCGGCGGCAGGCAATATTATTCTCAACGGCAATATCTCGGCGACCGGAGCGAATGCGGGCCTGGCGCTGAACTACGGTATTGGCAAAGATTACACGCTGCTCTCGGGCAAACAGATAACCATCCCTGGTGCGAATGCTTCATTGACCATTGGCGGGCAGAATTACACGCTGATCCGCACGATGGCGGATCTCGATGCCATTGACAGCACCGGGCTTGGCGGCAAATACGCGCTGGCGCAAAACATTCTTGCCATTGGCAACACCTACACCTCTTCACTGGTTGGCGTCTCTTCCAGTGCGCCGTTTAGCGGCATCTTTACGGGGCTTGGGCACACTATCTCCAGCCTGACCATTAGCAGTGCCGATACCTACGTTGGCTTGTTCGGCTATAACACCGGCACCATCCGCAACATGGGGTTGAACTCGGCGCAGCTTACCGCGTCTTCGACATCACCGTTCTACGCCGGGCTGCTGGCGGCCTACAACACCGGCACTATCGCCTATTCAACGGTGCTTGGCTCATTGACCCGCTCGTCCGACGCCACGGCTTATATGGGTGGGCTGGTGGGTAACAACGCCGGGCAGATCTCCTACAGTCGTTCCGGGGCGTCAATTACCGCGACGAACAGCTCTAACTGGTCTTACTGGGGAGGACTGGTCGGGCAGAACAGCAAAAACATTACGCAAAGTTATTTCGATGGCTCCCTGAACCTATCCGGCACCAGCGGCAACGGCTTGCAGTATGTCGGCGGTTTGACCGGCTACAACATGGCGGGCGGCACGATTAGCGCAAGCTACGTTTCCGGTAGCGTGACCGGCAGCGGGATGAGCGGTGCGATTGGGTATGTTGGCGGGCTGACAGGCAACAACGCCGGGAGTATCAACAATGTCTACTCCTCCGGCGTGATTAACGCCGGTTTGAACGCGCAGGCAGGCGGGCTGGCGGGCAGTAACACCGGAACGATCAGCAATAGCATTGCAACCAACACCATCAACGTGAATTCAACACCCAGCGCGATTGGCGGGCTGGTAGGTTCCAAAAGTGGGAGCGGAACGCTAACGAACCTCTACTGGAATAGTGATAACGTTGCGGCAGGCATCGGGCGCGGCGCGAACGGTGCGGAAGCGATCACCGGTTTAACCGCTGCGCAAATGAACAACAGCGCGAGTTTTATCGGGCTGGATAATAAAGCCTGGGCACCGGCCACCGGCTCCGCCATGCCGGCGCTGTTCGGCGTGTCCGGCATTGTTGGCGTGGCGCAAACCGCCATCTATGGCGCGAATCCGATTACAACTTACTACGGTGCCGGCTTCTGGAACGCTATCAGCGGCAGCCTGACGAACGGCCTTAGGAGCACCGATAACGTTGGCAGCTATACGCTGGATACCACCGGTGTCAGCGCGCTTAAAGCTAACGGGCAGATAGCCAGCGTTGTGGGCGTTGGCGCCACGGTGACGCCAGCCACGCTGACCATCAACGTGGATAACGCCAGCAAAGTGTATGGCCAGTTCCCGGGAAGTGTGAACTACTCCGCGCAAGGCCTGGTCAATGGCGACTCCGTGAACGGCTTGACCTATACCAGCCTGGGTTTTGCCACTACGGCTAACGTTGGCAGCTACAGCATTGTGGGCAGCAACGTGACGGGCACCGGGCTTGCCAACTACAACGTTGTTTATCACAACGGCAATCTGACCGTCACGCCCGCGACGCTGACCATCACCGCCGATAACGCCAGTAAGGTTTACGGCGGAGCGGCGAACTTAAGTGGTTACAGCATTGTGGGCTTGTTAAACGGCGATACGGTAACGAATGTCGCGCTCAACAGCGCAGGCGCCGCCATCACCGCCGGCGTGGGCAGTTATGCCATCAACGCCAGCAATGCGAACGGCAGTGGCTTGTCGAACTACACCATCAGTTACGGCGCAGGCTCGCTGAACGTGACGCCAGCGCAACTGGTGATCAACGCGGGCAACGCCAGCAAAACCTACGGCGACCTTGTCAGCCTGAGTGATTACAGCGTGCTCGGCCTGCTCAATGGCGACACGGTGACCGGTGTGGCGCTGAACAGCGCAGGTTCGGCGGCGACTGCCAACGTTGGCAGCTACGGCATTAACGGTAGCGGTGCAACCGGCAGCGGTTTGTCCAACTACGTTATTAGCTACAACAACGGCACGCTGAATGTCACGCCTGCCGCGCTGACCATCACCGCGAATAGTGGCAGCAAAACGGTCGGTAGTACCGCGCAACTGGGCTATAGCGCAAATGGCCTGCTGAACAGCGATGCGATCGCGCACGTGGATGTCACCAGTGACGGCGCAGACAGATCTGCCATTGCGGGCAGCTACGCGGTGATTGCTGCCAATGCCACCGGTAACGGGCTGGGTAATTACACCATCAACTATATCGACGGAACGCTTGTGGTGAATGACCAGCCGGGCACGCCAACCCCGACACCGACATCAACACCGGTATCGACGCCGTTAGCCGCCACCATTGGCAACCGTGTCTCGGCGCAGGATGTGACGCGTCAGTTGACCGGTAACACGATGCTGGTGACCCATGATGCCAGCAGTGCTGGCAGTGCAGATAACGCGGTTATCGCCACGGCGGATCCTCGTCTGGCGGGTGCGGTTTGTTCCATGGGTGCCGATTTGGCCCTTTCCTGCTCCGGCAAGTAAAAATAAGAGATAACTCATGCGTTTATTTTCACAATCTTCACTTTTAGCACCGACATTGCTGAGCCTGAGTATCGCCACGAGCTTACACGCAGGAGCCGTGATGGCGGCGCCCAGCGCGGGCCAACTGGTGCAACCCTCTTATGCGCCGGTTCAGCAGCACACCGGCGGCGGCATTACGCTGCCGGCCACCACCGGGCTTACTGCGCCGAACGGCGCGGAAAAACTGTTTGTCACACCAGCCGGTCTGCTGGTTGAAGGCGGTTTTCCACAATTAGCGAGCGAAACGGCGCGTATTGAATCGCACGTTAAAGGCCGCCGCGTCTCTGCCGCGAATTTGTTTGCCGCCGCGCAGGAACTGGAAACCGCGTATATCAAAGCGGGCTACTTGCTGGCGCGCGTCAGCCTGCCGCCGCAACAGATCAAAGATGGTGCGCCGCTGCACGTGGTGGTAACCGACGGCTATGTGGAAAAAGTGGATGCCTCTGCGCTGCCGGACACCGCGCGTAGCCGGGTGGAAAGCTTGTTGCAACCGCTGGTGGGCGAGAAACATTTAACCCGTAAAGCGCTGGAGCGGCGTTTGCTGCTGGCAGGCGACACACCGGGCGTGATGCTGAAATCGACCCTCAAACCGGGCAGTAAACCGGGCTCAACGGTGCTGATCGTTGATGGTCGCTACGATCCGGTTGCCGGGTTGGTGACCTTTGATAACGGCCTTTCCGACGAGCTGGGTAAGTACTCACTCGGGCTTGGCGGGCAGCTTAATAACCTGACAGGCTTTGGCGAGCAGGTATACGCGCGCCTGAATGGTTACCCGCGCGGCGATAACCCATTTACGGATACGCAGCCGCGTAACCGCCAGTGGGCGCTCGGCGTGGTCGTACCGCTCGGCACCGACGGCTTGTGGATGAACGTTGAAGGGGTGGACAGCCGCACCAAACCGAAAACTGACAGTGGGCTGACGTCGCGCGATCATTTCCAGCGCCTGTCGACACGCCTGGGTTACCACTGGGTGCGTGCGCGTGATTTCAACACCTCGACCTTGCTGTCGCTGGATGTGCAAAACGAAACCCAGCATTTACAGTTCAATAACAATGACGTACCGTTCACCGATGATCGTCTGCGCATTGTGCGCCTGGCGCAGTCGATGGATTACACCACTGATTTTGACGCGCGTTTCGCCTCCAGCCTGACGGCTTCTTTTGGTATCGACGGCCTGGGTGCGCGCCACGGCACCAGCGATCTGCCGATGAGCCGAAACGGTGCCGATCCGGATTTCCAGAAGCTGGAGCTGACCATGAACTACAGCCAGCCGCTGGTGGATGGCAAAGTACAGCTCTCGCTTTCTGGCCTGGCGCAGACCTCGTTTGACCAGGCACTGCCGTCCTCTGAGCAGGCCTCACTTGGCGGCAGTAGCTGGCTTTCGGCGTTTGATTCCGGCACGGTCAGCGGCGATAGCGCCCTGGCCGCGCGCGCTGAAGTTGGCTTGCCGCAGCCGCTGGGCGCATTCTCCTGGGCACCCGATCTTGGTAGTGCAGTAATGCCGTACGTCTTCGGTTCACTGGGTTCCGTAAGCCAGGCAAAACCGACGGCGCTGGAGAAAAAAGAGGTGCACGGTAGCGCGTACGGTGCCGGTTTGCGCCTGAGCGCCAGCCAGGCCGCCAGCCCGAACAGCGCCTTGTTGACGCTGGAATACGCGCGCGGCAATCAAAGCGGCGAATCGCAGGACAATCGCTTTAACCTCAGCTTGTTGACCTTCTTCTAAACCACGCACTTTCCCGCGCACCGTCTGGTGTGCGGGTTTCTTTCCCTCCGCTAAACACATGCGCAATCCCGCTCAAGGGATTGCCGTTGCTTTATCCCGTTGTCGGGAACATGATGTTTTGCCATAACAAATGTCCGGGGTGTGTCTGCTCAGCATAAGGAGCCTGCAATGAACGACATCTTTCTCTTCCTCAGCGTTGGGATGCTGGTGTTAATGGCGGTCGCCATTCCGCTGGCGCGACAGCGTATTAAACCCAATCGTTTTTACGGCGTGCGTACCGCGCTAACCTTGCGGGATGACACGGCCTGGTATCGGGCGAATCGCCTTTTTGGCAAGGCGATGCTGCTCTGCGGTGCGGGATTTTTTCTCTTTTCAGCGCTGCTCGGCAACTGGCGTGAAAACGCCGATAACGCAATGACCAGCATCGTGCTGTTTTTGCTGGCCGTATCTGTGCCGGTGGTTTGCGCGCTGGTCAACGAATCGCGGGAGAAGAGAGGATCGTAATGCGCGAAGGCATCAAAGTCTTTGGCGCGCGTTTTGCCGGGCGTGTTGCCGCTGAGAAACTGCGCTTTGCTATTGAGTACGTCGATTTCGGTGAAAGCGGTTTAGCATTTGAAACGATCTGCGATTATATCGTCGAAGAAGACGCGCCCATCAGCGAAGAGGAGTACCGCCTCGCGGTGGAAATTTTTAACGACTACGGCGGTAAATGGGGTGTTTTCAGCATTGAACATATGAAAGCGCTGATCGTTAAAGAAGATGGTTCCGCTTTGTGATATTTGCGCCGAAACAACTGAAAATGCATCCATAAGGAGAGGTGAAATTGCCAACACGTTGTGAGATTGCGCTGGCGAAAGTGGTCGCAGATTTAGCTATTTTCCTTGAGTTTACTGGTGAAAACCAATTGGATCAGGACGCCGCCATCAACGCGCTGGAGCTGATTGCCGCTGAACTGCAAACATTAAACGCAGATGATAAACATCACCTGACGGCGATATTTATTGAGTTATCGCGGCGCTATCCAGCCGATAAAACCGCGTTTGTTAGCCATTTACCGGAAGCGTTAGGCTTACTGTAGAAGCCGGGAAGATCACCACCGGGTTTATTTCCTGCAGCAGAAAAAATAGTCCGGCATAAAGGTGCCTGGCGGCTTATTTTATATAGGTCGCTTTTAATAACTGCTCGCGATCATTGTTTTGATTAATAATGCATTGCGTCTGTAAATCATCCTGGCTTGCCGCCCACTCGCCAACTAATAACGCTGACGCTGCGCAGAACTCATTTCGTGATGCGATCCAAAGTTGTTGAGATTTATTAAATTTCTCCCAAAAAAGATCTTTTATTTCACTGCCTTCCGGATCATTAAGGTGATATGGCGTATCATAATTGTTGTTTATCAGTTTCTTTATCTTAGTGATTGTTTCTTCTAATGATTTTTCTGATTTTTCTTTCAATTCGTCTTTGCATTGTGTCTGGTTTTTCTTATCGCCATAGGCAGGTAAAGTAAGGCATTGCTGAATGTCCTTGCCTAAATTAAACGTGACGGCGCCCGCACTGCAAATTGATAGCGATACTGTCAGAAGTGAAATTTTTATGATTTTCATGGGAGATGGTTAATCCTCTCTGTTCGCTTTATAAGACATATAAAAACCACACTTACGAATTAACTCAAATAGTTATTTGATCGTTTTTGCCACGCAAACCGTCAACGTTTTCTGGCGTGCCATATCAAAGTAGATTCCTTTGATTTTCAATGTGTATTTCGTTGCAAAAGCAGAGTCTGGCACTGATGCTGAGCATCATCATGATGAATCTGAAATAGATTTTTTTGAGGTTTATGAGGGAAGAGAGCGATGAGATTGTCAGGCAAGTGCTCAGGATGTGCGCTTGCCTGACAAGTGTGGGTTACAGCTTAAAGGCATTGACATCGTTAAGCAGTTTACCGGCCTGGTGGCTGAGCGAGTTCGCGGCAGTGGCCATCTCTTCAACCATGGCGGCGTTCTGCTGCAAGTTGCCCTCCATCTGGCTGACCGCCACGTTAACCTGATCAATACCGTGGCTCTGCTCGGTTGAAGAGTTATTTACCTGGTTTATCAGCACCGTGGTTTCATCAACCGCGCCCAGCGCCTCGTTCATCCGCGTAGTCACGTTGGCCGCATAGCTGACGCCCTGGCCGACATTTTTAATCGCCTCGTCGATTAAGCCGCGAATATCGCGCGCCGCTACAGAAGAGCGTTGCGACAACGAACGCACCTCACCGGCGACCACCGCAAAGCCTTTACCCTGCTCACCTGCGCGGGCTGCTTCCACCGCCGCGTTGAGCGCGAGGATGTTAGTCTGGAAAGCGATGCCGTCGATAATGTCGGTGATTTCGGAGATTTTCGCCGAAGAAGCAGAAATATCGTCGATGGATTTTTGCAGTGAACTCAACTTACGATGGCTTTCATTCACCATGGTTTGCACACGACCAATGAAGGCATTTGCCTCTTTGGCGTTGTCCATATTGTGCCGCACCGTGGCCGATAGTTCGTTCATGCTGGCAGCGGTCTGCTCCAGGGACGAGGCCTGCGATTCGGTACGCGATGACAGATCATCATTGCTTTTGGCGATTTCGGTGGCCGCGACATCCACTTCGTTGCTGGCGTCTTTCACGCTGCTTAATACTTCGCGGATTTTGTCTACCAGATTATTAAAACTGGCAGCGGTAGCGCCAAGTTCATCTTTTTTATTGAGATCCACTTTGACGGTCAAATCCAGCGTGCTGCTGATGGTTCCCATGCTATTTTGCAGGTTTTTTAAACCTTTATTTAAATAGCCAAGGATCGTTGAAGCGAATACGCCAATTAACACCAGTAAAAAGATAATGGTTCCGACCAATAACCAGAAGGTATTGATATATTGCGTATGGTTATTTTCAGCGTATGTTGCTGCAATTTTATAATTATGCACCAGCATCTCTTTTAAATTGGCGCTAAGCGCAACAGAGGCATTGGCAGTAATACCGCCATCCGACACCATTTTGCGTGCGGCTTCAATACCTTCGCTATGATAAACGCCAACCATGGATTCTGCTTTTTGCAAATAGTCATCAAAGGAATCCTGTGTTTTTTTCAATAACTGACCATCAATATCATCGCTAATAAGTTGCTCGCGATAATATTTAAATATCTCATTGGTTTTATTTAACTCATCTTTCGCTTGCGCCATATGTTTGGTGAACACGGCTTCATCGTTTATCAGCAGGGACATCAGGATCTGCCGGCGGGCTTCTTCGCGGTGCTGGAGTGCCTCGCTGAGCTTACTGATACTCGGTAAACTATTTTCAATAACGTAATCAAAACGCGATTGCGCATTATCTAATGCCCGGATGCTTAAACCACCGAGCACGATCATGGCAATAAACGTAATGGCAAATACAAATAACAGTTTCTTTAAAATGGTCATAACGGCCTCAGGTGCTTTCCATATCCAGGGTGAACTCTATTTTTATCGGCGACTAAAGCGAAACCTTCATAGATGATTTAATAAAAAGAGAGGTGGGTTTTGTTTTTTGGTTAGCCAGTTAACATACGTTAAAAATGACCATAAAATACAATCGGTAAGGTTTTTAATGAAAGATGGAACGCAAGCTTTATATAATATATTTATTCCTCTTTGTGCGTGTTATAAATAATATATCGTGTATTTTTACCAATATTTAACGGCGTGGTGTAGCTGCGCTGAAATATCATGTAGCAAAGCAAATTACTTATGAGGTAAATAATTAGGGAAGCGGTATTTCTAATGGTGTGCGAGCTGCCCGTTTTCTGGCAACCGAAACATATGCACTTCTCGTTCGGTCGCCTGTGTTGCTGGTTGTCACCGAACGGGAAACGAAACGGTGATCCTCGGTGGAAGCATGGCGAAACTAGCTCAAGTCGTGCAGATCTTTCTCCAGTAGCCGCGTGAGCGCCACCTCTGAAAACACGACTTCCAGCCCGGCTCGTTCCGGTGTGCAGCACATCACGCCAACGGCGCAACGCGAGTGGGGGAAATGGCACAAGCGTAGCAGTGGCCAGACGCGCCCATCGGTGGAGTATTGCAGCCGCAGCGCGTCGCCTTTGCGGCTCAGGCGCAGCCAGAAATCGCCCGCGTCACCGGCGTAAATACCGGTCGCCCAGTCCGAATAACCTTGTGTCAGCACGCTGCCGATGGCGGGCGCGCCATCGTTAAATTCGATGCCGGCTTTTAGCCAGTTCTGCTCGTCCGCGACCAACAACACGCCCGCCTGGTCATACAGCTCGGAAAACCGCGCCTGTATCCGCACCTGAAAGGTGAAATCCCCCGTCACATCGCGCACAAAACCGTGACCGCTGAAGCGCTCAAATCCGTACCAGGTTTTGCGCCAGAAATCGGTGCTGCCATCGGTCATCACTTCCACTTTGCCTTGCGTTTCACGCCACTGCTGCGGTTCGTTAATCCAGTAAAAATTACCCGTCATATTTTGCTCCTTTATATGTGCCGGCGGCTTACAGAGTGTTGCCTGTGGCGGGGAAGATTGCCAGTGGGTGGTGCGGCCTATTACGCAGAGATCACAAATGTTTCGCGGCAAAAAAGGTGCGGCGGGGAGTAATGAGGTAGCGTTAACAGGTTGCAAGCGTTGCGATGCAAAAGAGACACGAAGAAGCCGTTTAAAAAGTGTGAAAAGGAGTTTGGCACATGACAACTGTCTATGCGCAAGAGTACCGACGCGTTATCACGGCGCTTAAAAAAGCTCGTAAAACACGGGGTATCACGCAGGCGAAACTTGCCGAGGCGCTTGGTCGCCCGCAATCTTTCATCGCCAAAATCGAAAGTGGTGAAAGAAGATTAGATGTGGTGGAATTTGTCCATCTGGCAAGACTGGTAGGGCTGGAACCAGAAGAGATAGTGAAGGGTATAGGGTAATTCGCTATGGCCGGAGAGCGTTCACTCTTCGAACAGGCGCTCAATAGATTTTGTCGGATAGAACAGCGAATGCTGGTTGCCAGCGGCTAACGGAATGAAGCCCAGTTTTTCATAAAAATTTTTGGCATTGTCAGTGAGCGCCTCAACAAATAACCCATGGACACCGACAGCAAGTGAGGCGTTGTAAACCACGTGCATGGCATGCGCGACCAGCATTTCTCCCCAGCCGTTTCCCTGAAGTGATTTATCGATAGCCAGACGACCTAACATCACGCACGGAACAGTGCGATAGGGCACCTTTTTTTGCTGCGTTTTGGTTGGCAGTTGTTCTTTCTCGAAACTACCGCCCGACAATGTGTAATAACCGAAAACGCGCGGCCTGGAGGCTACGGTTTGCAGGATATAGGCGCGTAAAATTTTTCCGTTGTGCTGGCGCTTGAGATGCTGGGTTAAAAAGGTGTTGAGCGAGATCTCACCACAATCAAAACCACCCGTTTCATACTCTGTCTCTCCTGAGAATAACTCAATGGTCAGCTTGTCCACGATTCACTCCCTGTTTTGCAGACGTTTTGCGGCGCGTTTAAGTTTGTCGTTCGGTGCAGGTGGGTTTTCGATAGCGTCCATCACCCGGTTCCAGGATGCTTCATTCAGAACCAGACGGCGATGCTGTTCAATCACTTCTGCGGCTCGTTCCGAGGCGCTGCTCACCAGAAATTGGGTGATCGTCTGGTTGGTCATTGCCGCCGCTTCTTCAATCATTTTTTTATCCTCGTCGGTCAATCGCAGATCGATGCGCTGCTTTTTCAGTGCGGGCATAGCGTTACTCTCCCTGGCAGTCTGCTTTATGCAGATCTACCAATAATCTTGTCAGGTATGTACGGATTTAATCCGTACATAAAGATAAGATTGGACAGCGCGAATTGCAACGCAAAACGGGTGTGTATCGCAAGGCGTGGAAAATGAAAAACCGAGCAGGCTCCCAAAAGCGTTAACTGCGCGTAGTGGGAGCCGTACGATTTAGATCAGATACTCTTCTGCGGCGATTTTGCGTTCAGTCATTTGATGCGATGAAAGAAAACGGCGACGACAACAAAGCAGGATGGATCAAACGGCTGTTGCGTAGGGAATTGGACCGACGTGACATACAGAAAAGTGAGCTTTTACACGCCTGTATTGAGGTTAAATAGCCAACATAAAATCTTAAAATAAGGCTCCGAAAGGAGCCTTATTATCACGCCAATCGCGGATACCCGCCCGCAATTTCACTCCCGGTAAACTGCGCGATCCACCCCTCGGGATTATCAAAAATACGGATGGCGGTGAAGTTCGGTTCCGATCCCATATCAAACCAGTGCGGGGTTCCTGCGGGGACGGAAATCAGGTCATTTTTCTCGCACAGCACTTGGTAAACGTCGCTGCCGATGTGCAGGCAAAACAAGCCCGCGCCTTCCAC
This sequence comes from Kosakonia sp. YIM B13588, assembly GCF_042788165.1. NCBI lineage: Bacteria > Pseudomonadati > Pseudomonadota > Gammaproteobacteria > Enterobacterales > Enterobacteriaceae > Kosakonia > Kosakonia sp. YIM B13588. The sequence continues at coordinate 153,606 of NZ_JBHZPO010000007.1, forward strand.
AAAGAAGCGCACTTCATCTTCGCCATGTGTGTGTTCGTTGAGGAACTTGGCGCGCAGCGCCTCTTTCTGCGGGTTGTCGGCGCGCAGGCTGATCACATCCCAGCTCTGATAACCTTTCTCGGCCACCAGTTTGTCGATGGCGTGCTGGTAAGCGGTGATCACTGTTTCCGGTGTCGGGTTTGCGCCGAGATCGCGGTCGGCCTGCCAGCGTTCAAAACGCACACCTTTGGCGTTCAGTTTTTGCTGGATCTCTGCGGCGTCGGTGCTGTGCCACACCGGCGTGCTGGCGTCGGTATCGGTGTAAATCGTCAGTGCGCTCATGAAGGGATCTGCTCCGGCTTAATGTTGCTGAAAGAGGGAACCTGGTAATGATGGCTGGCTGCGTCATCATCGCCGCGAATCAGTTGCGTGGTGCGAAAACCTGCCGCTTCGGCGGCATCCAGCTCCTGGTGAATATCGGAGAGGAACAAAATGGCCGCGGGCGGCAGCCCGATTTGCGTCGCAATATTGCGGTACGACTGTACGTCGCGTTTCGCGCCAACCAGCGTGTCGAAATACCCGCTGAACAGAGGAGTAATATCACCTTCGTCGCTGTAGCCAAATAACAGTTTTTGCGCCGCAACCGAGCCAGAGGAATATACATACAGATCAATACCCTGTGATTTCCATTTCTCAAGCTGGGGCAACACGTCCGGGTAAAGATGGCCTTTGAAATCGCCGTTCACATAACCATCGCGCCAGATAATGCCCTGCAACGCTTTCAGCGCCGTTGATTTGCGATCTTCATCCATAAAAGCAAACAGCACGTCAATCAGTTCGGCGGTGGTGGTTTGTGGTTGATCGATCTCTTCCCGCAGGTTATCCAGGATGGTGCTCACCGGCTCGTTGTACTGCTCCGCCGTGACAAACGCCGCCAGATGTTCGCGGGCGTAAGGGAACAGGACGTTATGCACAAAACGGATATCACTGGTGGTGCCTTCAATATCAGTAACGATAGCGCGGATCATGGTCTCTCCAGCAGGCGACGCTGCATTTCGCATTCAAATAAAAACTCCAGCCCTTCCAGGTGGCGGCGGGCTTCGGCGACATCGCGCCCCCAGCAGGTCAGCCCGTGGCCACGCAGCAGAAAACCATAGCGCAATGGATGAGTCTGCGCATAGTCGGCGATGCGAACAGCCAGCGCGTCGATATCCTGGTCGTTGTCGAAAATGGCCACCGGCACGGTGTCCAGGTGCGTGGTCTGACCGCTCAGGGATTTTTGCATCTCAAAACCGTTCAGCAGCAGAGCAGGGGATTTCTCCACGCGTGAAAGCACCGTCGCGTTCACGGTGTGTACGTGCAACACGGCGTTGGCGTCCGGGTAGAGGCGGTAAATCAGGGTATGCAGGCCAGTTTCTGCCGAGGGTTTACGGCCGGAAGGGGCATGGTTATCGGCAATCGATACCTGCAAAAAATCCGCCGTGGTCAGGCTGCCTTTGTCTTTGCCGGATTCGCTCAGCCAGCACCAGTCGGCATCCTGGCGAACCGACATATTCCCGCCGGTAGCGGGCGCCCAGCCTTTCGCGCCGATCCAGTGGCAGGCGGCAACGAGTTGTTGGAGTTGCAGGTTGTCTGTCATCACCCTTCCTTATAAGGAATATTGTTATCGTATAGACGTCTAAGCGTCTTGATTGCCAAATACTAGCATCGTGTTATAGTGGCGGCAACACGCGTATCACAGGCAGGCAGATAATAATGAGCAATAACGCACTGATTCCACAAAGTAAACTTCCCGCGCTTGGCACAACCATCTTTACGCAAATGAGCGCCCTGGCGCAGCAGCACCAGGCGATTAATCTGTCGCAAGGCTTCCCGGATTTCGACGGCCCGCGCTATTTGCAGGAGCGTTTAGCGTTCCACGTAGCGCAGGGGGCGAATCAGTACGCGCCAATGACCGGTGTGCAGGCGCTGCGCGAAGCGATTGCCGATAAAACAGCCGAGCTGTACGGCCATAAACCGGACGTGAATACGGACATTACCGTTACCGCCGGGGCGACAGAAGCGCTGTACGCGGCGATCACCGCGCTGGTGCGCCAGGGCGATGAAGTTATCTGTTTTGATCCGAGCTACGACAGCTATGCGCCTGCGGTCGAGCTTTCCGGCGGGGTGCTGAAACGCATTGCGCTGCAACCGCCGCATTTTCGCATCGACTGGCAGCAGTTTGCGGGGCTGCTCAGCGATCGCACGCGGCTGGTGATTTTGAACACTCCGCACAACCCGTCGGCGACAGTGTGGCAAAAGGCGGATTTCGCCGCGTTGTGGCAGGCGATTGCCGAGCGCGAAATCTATGTGCTGAGCGATGAAGTTTATGAGCACATCTGTTTTGCCGAAGAGGGCCATGCCAGCGTGCTGGCGCATCCGCAACTGCGCGAGCGGGCGGTGGCGGTGTCATCATTTGGCAAAACCTACCATATGACCGGCTGGAAAGTGGGCTACTGCGTGGCACCTGCCGCTATTAGCGCGGAGCTGCGCAAAGTGCACCAATATCTGACGTTCTCAGTGAATACCCCGGCGCAGCTGGCGCTGGCGGATATGCTGCGCGCCGAGCCGGAACATTATCGTGAGCTACCGGAATTTTACCGCGCGCGGCGCGATGTGCTGGTCAATGCGCTCAGCCACAGCAAGCTGGAGATTCTGCCGTGTGAAGGCACCTACTTCCTGTTGGCGGATTACAGCGCGATTTCCGATCTGGATGATGTGAGTTTTTGCCAGTGGCTGACCAAAGAAGTAGGCGTGGCGGCGATCCCGCTGTCGGTGTTCTGCGCCGATCCCTTCCCGCACAAGCTGATTCGCCTGTGCTTTGCCAAACAGGAATCGACGCTGCTGGCGGCGGCAGAGCGCCTGTGTAAGCTGTAACACGTAAACGGCGGTGCTGGCTGCACCGCCGTGACTGCTTTTACTTCTCGCCCATAATCGTTTTCAGTTTTTCCGCGTCCGGCAAACCGACTTCCTGCTGCAACACATTGTCTTCATTCATGTAGTAGATGGCAGGCGTGGCGTTTGCGCCGAGATCGTCCATGATTTTCTGGTTGATATTGAGCTTTTTCGTCATTTCCGGCGGTACGCTTTTCGGTAACGTCAGCGCCATTTTGCCGTTCGACTGCTCAAAGTCGTGCCAGCTTTTCGCCGGATCTTTCGCGCTCATAATCGCTGCCGCGGCCGCCGGGCTTTCCGGTTTGATCACGCCAACCAGCAACGTGCGGATCTGCACTTTGCCGGATTCCACCCACGGGCGCGCCTGCTGCCAGAACTGTTTGCAGTACGGGCAATACGGGTCGGCAAAGACGTACACCACGCGCGGTGCCTCTTTTTTGCCATCCAGCAGCCAGTCGGCTTTTTCCATCTGCTGCCACAGCGCGCGGCCTGCCGGCGCGTAAATCTCTTTGGCCATCAGCTTTTCGCTCAGGTTGGTGCCCGCGTCGTCGTACATGTAGCCGGAAATGGCGTGTTTGCCGTCCGGCGTGACGTAAATGGTGACGCCCATCTCCTGATATTTTCCTAGATAGCCTTTCATGCCGCCCGGTGCGTCAAAGGATTTGATGATGGTGATGCCTTGCTTTTCAATGGCTTTTACCGGCGCGGGCAGTTCTTCGGCGTGCAGAGTCAGCGGGAGCAGGGTCAGCATTAACAGGCGCTTGAGCATAAAAATCCTTATAAAAACATTGGGAAAGAGCAAGGGTAGAGAAAACCTATCACAACCATCGGTAAGACCGCCGGGTAAGGCATTGTTCTCACGTGCCCGCAGTGGTGTAATCAACAACGCTTGATGACCAACAGGTTATGAGCGCAACGCAAAGCCAGCTTGCTGGCGCTGAAGTTACCCACGGGTATTTCAGGTATCGAGGCCACCCGTCGCGGTGGCCTTTTTACTTTTGGCAATTCAGCCGTTCACAAGGTTGCTCGTTGCGGGTTGTTAGCTAACACTTATTGATTTGATAAAGCAAACGCATTGGCTCAATCAATCGAAGTTCGTTAACTTACACCCCAACGAAAACACGGAGGAAGTATAGATGTCCTTAATTAATACCAAGATTAAACCTTTTAAAAACCAGGCGTTCAAAAACGGTGAGTTCATCGAAGTAACCGAGAAAGATACCGAAGGCCGCTGGAGCGTCTTCTTCTTCTACCCGGCTGACTTCACCTTCGTATGCCCGACTGAACTGGGCGACGTGGCTGATCACTACGAAGAGCTGCAGAAACTGGGCGTGGACGTTTACTCTGTTTCCACCGACACCCACTTCACCCACAAAGCGTGGCACAGCAGCTCCGAAACTATCGCGAAAATCAAATACGCGATGATCGGCGACCCGACTGGCGCCCTGACCCGTAACTTCGACAACATGCGTGAGAATGAAGGTCTGGCCGATCGTGCTACCTTCGTTGTTGACCCGCAGGGCATTATCCAGGCTATCGAAGTCACCGCTGAAGGCATCGGCCGCGACGCATCTGACCTGCTGCGTAAAATCAAAGCAGCACAGTACGTGGCTTCTCACCCAGGTGAAGTGTGCCCGGCGAAATGGAAAGAGGGTGAAGCGACGTTGGCTCCGTCCCTGGATCTGGTTGGTAAAATCTAAATTTCCTGTCGTCTTTCACGCCATAGCGGTGTTGGCGTCGCCTGCTCGCCCCGGTCACTTACTGGTGTAAGCTCCCGGGGACTCTCAGGCTAGCCGTCTTGCTCTGGCGCGAAATACTCCGGAAATTACTATTGTTAACGGGTACTTTTGGGTGCCCGTTTTATTCAGCACCATGATGCAAGTTGCATTGATGCAGCCTTAAATGATTTGGCTTGCATGATGATGTTTTAAGGGAGAACGTTATGCTCGACACTACTATGAAAACCCAGCTCAAAGCCTATCTTGAGAAACTGACCAAGCCTGTTGAGCTGATTGCTACGCTGGACGACAGCGCGAAATCGGCAGAGATCAAAGAACTGCTGGGCGAAATCGCTGAACTGTCAGACAAGGTCTCCTTTAAAGAAGACAACAGCCTGGCGGTGCGTAAACCGTCGTTCCTGATTACCAACCCTGGCTCGAATAGCGGCCCGCGTTTTGCTGGTTCGCCGTTGGGCCACGAATTTACTTCACTGGTGCTGGCGCTGCTGTGGACCGGTGGTCATCCGTCAAAAGAGGCGCAGGCTTTGCTTGAGCAGATCCGCGATCTCGACGGCGATTTTGAGTTTGAAACCTACTATTCGCTCTCCTGCCATAACTGCCCGGACGTGGTGCAGGCGCTGAACCTGATGGCAGTGCTGAACCCGCGTATCAAGCACACGGCGATTGATGGCGGTACGTTCCAGAACGAAATTACCGATCGCAACGTGATGGGTGTTCCGGCGGTGTTTGTGAATGGTCAGGAGTTCGGTCAGGGGCGTATGACGCTGAGCGAAATCGTTGCCAAAATCGACACCGGCGCGGAAAAACGCGCGGCGGAAGAGCTGAACAAACGTGACGCTTACGATGTGCTGATTGTCGGTTCCGGCCCGGCGGGTGCAGCAGCGGCGGTTTATTCGGCGCGTAAAGGCATTCGTACCGGCCTGATGGGCGAGCGTTTCGGCGGTCAGGTACTGGATACCGTAGATATTGAAAACTACATTTCTGTGCCGAAAACCGAAGGCCAGAAACTGGCGGGCGCGCTGAAAGCGCACGTCTCGGATTACGACGTCGATGTGATTGACAGCCAGAGCGCCAGCAAGCTGGTTCCGGCAGCGGTGGAAGGCGGTCTGCATCAGATCCAAACCGCCTCCGGCGCAGTGCTGAAAGCACGCAGCATTATCATTGCCACCGGCGCGAAATGGCGCAATATGAATGTGCCGGGCGAAGATCAGTATCGTACCAAAGGCGTGACTTACTGCCCGCACTGCGACGGCCCGCTGTTTAAAGGCAAGCGCGTGGCGGTGATCGGCGGTGGTAACTCCGGCGTGGAAGCAGCTATCGATCTGGCGGGGATTGTCGAGCACGTGACATTGCTCGAATTCGCCCCGGAAATGAAAGCTGATCAGGTATTGCAGGATAAAGTGCGCAGCCTGAAAAACGTCGACATTATTCTGAACGCGCAGACCACCGAAGTGAAAGGCGACGGCAGCAAAGTGACCGGCCTTGAGTACCGCGACCGTGTGAGCGGCGATGTTCACAGCGTGGCGCTGGCAGGGATTTTTGTGCAGATTGGTCTGCTGCCGAACACCACCTGGCTGGAAGGCGCGATTGAGCGCAACCGCATGGGCGAAATTATCATCGACGCGAAATGCGAAACCAGCGTGAAAGGCGTGTTTGCCGCAGGCGACTGCACCACGGTGCCGTACAAACAGATCATTATTGCCACGGGTGAAGGTGCCAAAGCGTCTCTGAGTTCGTTTGACTACCTTATCCGCACGAAAACTGCGTAAGCAAAAATAAGAAAGTAAACAATACCTGCAAATGTAAAGAGGCTACCTTCGGTAGCCTCTTTTTTTACGCCTGAGCGTATTTATCTGACCACCAGCACCGGAATATGCGCGTGGCGCACGATATTCGCGGCATTCGAGCCGAGCAGGTGGGTGGAGATGGAAGGATTGCGCGAGGCAATCACCACCATATCGGCGCTCAACTCTTCGGCTAACTCATTGACCACATCGCGCACGTTGCCAAAACGGACATGAATATGAATGCGTGACGAATCGATGTGGAAATGTGTGATCATGGTGCTGAGGCGCGTTTGCGCTTCCTGATGCAGATGCTCTTCGAAACGGCGTATATCAGCGGCGAAACGGTGCAGGCTCAGGCTGGCAGAGGCGGGTAACACATGCAAAAGATGGATAACGCCTTCACTCTGCGCGAGAAATTCAGCGTGACGCACGGCTTTGTCGCTTAACTCCATTTCGAAAACATCGACCGGCATAATGATTGTCTGATACATAAACGCTTCTCCCTGTAGGTTATGTCCTTCTGATTGAATCATAAACGGGAGGAATATTTTGCTGCCTGGATGGCAAATCTGAAGAATAAACGGGCGGGAACGGAAAGAGGATGCGGGCGCATCCTCTGCACAACAACGCAGGGCGGGGCTTAGCGCATGAAATCGCCTGCGGCTTCGGGCTGGTACAGCAGTTCGAGCACTTCAAGGTCGGTGGTGGTGCCGCCTGGCAGTTCCCAGTGGATGGTATCGCCAACGCGCAAGCCCAGCAGCGCTGCGCCGACAGGCGCAAGCACCGAAAGCTGGCTGGCGCTGTCGGTCACATTCGCCGGATAAACCAGCGTGCGCACGCGCTCTTCGCCGCTTTTCAGTTCACGGAATTTTACCGTGCTGTTCATGGTTACCACATCGTGTGGCATCGCTTCTGGCGCGCACATCTGGGCGCGATCCAACTCTTCATTTAGCGCATCCGCGACCGGCAGGTTAGCGTGAGCGGGCTGCTCAAGCAGACGGTCGAGGCGCTCGGCGTCTCGCTCATTAATGATAATGGCAGGTCTGGACATCTGGTACTCCATGTCAGGTGATTGATCCAAAGAAAAACCCTCGCCGACTGGCAGCGAGGGTTTGTCTACAAGGGATGATACTGACACGACAGCGTGCTGTGAAGTGATGTTGCGCACATTTGCCGGAATTATGGTTCTTCAGTATCCCGCTTTATCAATCACGAAGCTGTTTCCACAGTTGCCGGGATGCGGCTGCGGCAGTAAAGACGTTGCCGCGAGCGGGGCGTTTATCGCGTCGGCTTTGATGGCTATCTGCATTTCCGTCAGCCACGCCGGGTTACCACTACAGGTCAGTTTCACCGCTTTTACGCTTTGATCGCCATACGCTTTCGCGACGGCTGCGTTAAATGCCTCGCGGGTGACGGTTTTCCCGTAGTTTTCTGCCAGAAACTGGCCAAGTGCGCTCTGTTTGATTTCGGTGTCCAGGCGTACCATTGCGCCGAAATAGTCGTCCGGATCGAAGCCAAAACAGACACCGTGTTTGGCATATTCATAGCGCTCAAGGCAGGTGGTGCTGCCCGCGCCCGGCATGACGGCGTTGAGTTTGTTGGCCACTTCCAGCGACAGGCCGGTTTCCGCTGCGGCACATTTTTGGCTAGCTTTCGCCTCAGGCATATTTGGAATCGGACGCGTGGCACAGCCGAAACGCATCCAGCGGCGATCGTCGACGCCGCGCGCGGCGATGGATTTTGGCAGACCTGGCCACAGACCATGCACGGTCAGATAATCGGCTTTGTTAGCGGGTTCTTTTTGCGGCCTGCACTCATCGGGCTCATTGCGACCTTGCGCATGCAGGCTCTGGCAAAAACCGGTTTGCCAGGAGAGCGCCAGAACATAGCGGTCAAAGTCACCATACTGTGTGGGCTTGAGCGGTGCGGCATAAGCGGCGGAGAACAGTGTCGCGGCAAGGCTTGCGCAGGTGAAGAGTCCCTTTATAAACATATCAGTTCCTGATGGATGTATCCGGGTAATTGCCATGCGTTATTAAACCATAAAAAAAGCGCCGGGCAGGCGCTTTTTCATAAATGGCGTTTATAAATTAATGTACTGCGACACCCGGAACCAATACTTCGGTAGCGATGATTACCACAATCAGACCGACGATCACTGGCACCGATGTCCGTTTCACCACTTCAAAGGGGGAAATGTTCGCCATCCCCGCCACGGCAACCACCACACCGGAAACCGGAGAGATGGTGCGCCCGAGGTTGGACGCCTGCAACATCGGAATCGAAAGATAAGCCGGATTGATACCTGATTCATGCGCCAGTTTAGGGATCATCTCGACAAAGGCGTAGAACGGCGCGTTACCGGAGCCGGTGGTCATTGCCGCCAGCATGGTCAGCGTGACCAGCACCAGCATCAAAATGATGCTCGCCGAACCGAACGACGTAGCAATCGAAATAAGACTCTGAATAAAGCCAATGGTGCTTAAGCCCTGGGCGAAAACCCCGGCGGCGACCAGCAACATCACCACGCCAGCAAATGCGTCTGCCATGCCGCGATAAGCCACTTCCAGCCCGGAAAAGACGTTTTGTGTATTGAAACCACGTAAAAACTCCAGTACGGCCGCCAGCAACATGCAAATCACCAGAATGGTGATGATATGCAGCTCGGGGCCCCATTTGCCGTCGAAAATCAGCACGCCGATAATCGGCGTAAACGGCAGGATGGCGTAGAACGTGGGGGCACTGGTGGTGATGTCTTTCACATCCAGCATTTCGCTGACGATATGTTCTTTTTTATCCAGGTAGCGCTGCCAGAAAAAGTGGGCAATCGCCATGGCAATAATCGCCGCGATGGAGATAGGCAGGGTGGTTTTAAACGCGAAGTCGATAAGCGGCATCTCGGCGGCTTTCGCAGCCAGCACCACGTCACCGGAGGTGGGCGAAAGAATGATTGCTGCCGGAGAAGCGCAAATCGCTGCCGCTGCACCGCGGCTAATGCCCACGTTTACCATCACCGGGAACAGGGTCGCCATCAACAGCACGCCAAGGCCGGTTGCGGAAGAGACCGCCAGCGACATCAGGCAAGCGACAAAATAGGCGGCAATCATCAGCAGGTAAGGCGAGTTGATAAAGCGCAGCGGGCGCGAAGCCAGCTTCACCACCATGTCATTAGCACCGATGTGGGTCATATAAGCGGCAAAACCACACAGCATCATGATCATCATGCCGAGATCGCCACCGCGGCTCATCAGCAGGATTTTAATGTATTCGACAATATCGGTAGCGCTATAGCCAGTGCTGGTGGCGCTGCCGGGTAATATTTTGTGGCCCATCAGCGCGCTGACAATTAATAGCGCCAGACCGCCGACAAACAGTACGCCGGTGGCGGAGTAGCCTTTGATGATGTAGCGTGCCACGCCGACAATCACCACCACGCCTATCAGCAGTTCAATGAGTGTTAATAACATGTTGTTGGCCCCGGAGGTTGACCTGAATGAAAAGTAAGTAAAAAAACTGGCAACGCAATGTGCCGAATAATAGCCAGCGGGTAGATGATTAAAATCAACAAAGCGATGTGTTGAGCGAATAATCGCGTCAAATTGTTATCACTCCACTTAATTAATACTGCTTAAGCAATAATTGGGATTAATTGGAAATGATAAATTTGTTATTTAAAAGGTGCCTATAAGTTAATGACTTTAACGGTTTCGGTTGCGCTTTATTTCCGGACGTAAATTAGTTAAAAAACACTTTAAAAATAAAAAAGATGCTGCTTATACTCGCCGTTACTTTTCTTTCCCCCATGGCGACGTTATGCACGCAGGCTGGCTATACCGATTACGCTTTATTAAGCGGCATCTGTTGATGCTGCTGATGGCGTTTGGTTGGCTGCTTATTCAAAGCCAGGTGGCGATTGCTTCGCATAACTGTGATTTAAGCGTGCAGGGTGAAAATGTGATGGTTCAGCATATGGACCATCGAATGGCGATGTCTGACAGTGCGCCGCAAATGGACATCATGAAAACGCCGCTGTGCGAAAAACATTGTGTTCCGGATCTGGCGCAAAAAGACACCGATCACGCTTCACTGGTGGCGCTGCCCGTTTCGCTGACGCTGGCGGTCGCGGAACCAGTTTGTGCCTCCGTCGCGCATGACGGATGGTCGTTAACCCCTCCTGCGATAGGCCCGCCGGCAACGATTCGTTTTTGCCGGTTCCGTGAATAAAAACCTGTTAATGCATTGAATTTTATTAATTTAATTGTTTAACAGGAGTTTTATTATGCGTTCTTCTCTTCTTTGCATGCTCTCTGGCGTGCTGTTTTTCTCCCTGGCCGCTCACGCGGAAGATATGCCTGCAATGCACGGTATGCACGATATGTCGCAGCACCCGGCGATGCATAGCCAAATGCAAACCTACCAAAGCCAGGGCGTCATCAAAAAAATCACCCCCGATGCGATTTCGATCGCCCATAAAGCTATTCCCGCATTGAACTGGCCGCCAATGACCATGCAGTTTGCACTGGCCAAAGGCAGCACGTTTGCGCCGCTGAAAGTGGGCGATAAGGTCGACTTCACTTTTGTGCAAAGCGAAAACGGCTACCAGCTCGTTTCATTAACGCCGCAACGCTAACCGGGGGCAACAATGAAACGTTACTCGCTGAGCCAGTGGCTCGGCGGGGTGTTGCTTGGACTGATGTGCTCCGCCGCGCAGGCGGAGTCACTGACGCTGACGCAAACCCTTGCCGCCGCTGAGCGCTATTCCGCAGAACTTTCCGCTAACCGCAATGAGGCGCAGGCGCTGGATGCGATGGCAGATTCTGCCCGCCAGTTACCCGACCCGAAGCTGAAATTCGGTATTGAAAACGTCCCGGTTCAGGGCAACAACGATCGCCGTTTAACCCGCGAAGGGATGACGATGCAGCGGATTGGCATCATGCAGCAGTATGTCAGCGCCGAAAAACGCGATCGCAAAGCCGATACCTTGTTAGCCGAAGCGCAAAGTGTCAGCGCCAAATCCGCCGTCGTGCGCGCCAACTTACAGCGCGACACTGCCCAGGCGTGGCTCGACTTAGCGCTTTCACAACAGGCGTTGCAGACCGCACGTAAACTGCTGGCAGAAACCGAACGCCAGCAAGGCGCGCAGCGTGCCAGCGTGGGTGCTGGCAATGCTGCACCAGACAGCGTGCTGGCTTTTCGGGTCGGTCTGAGCGCAATGCGCGATAAGCTCACACTTGCCGAACGCGATGTGCAACTGGCACAAACCCGCCTGACGCAGTTGACCGGCCAGGATGTGAGCGCCGTTTCCGGCGAGCTTCCACGGTATCAACGTCTGCCTGCGGATGAAAAAACGCTGGAGCAGGGCATCGCACAGCATCCGGACATTATCGCTGCTGCCAGCACGGCAAACAGCGCGAAAGCGCGTTCCGCTGAATCCGCCATCGCTGCCATTCCGGATGTCGAGGTAGAAGTGTGGTACGGACGCCGCGCCGAAGGGTACGAAGACATGGCCGGGGTAATGTTTACCGTCGATTTGCCGTTGTTCCAGTCCCACCGGCAGGACAAAGATCACGCCGCCGATGTTTCCCGCACCATGCAAGCCAACGACCAACTGGCGCTGGCTGAGCGCGATCACGCCGCACAACTGCATTCACTCGTTGCTGAATATAACGCCGCACAAACCCTGTGGATGCGCCAGCGTGACGAGGTGCTGCCGCTGGTTCGCCAGCGTGCCACGTTACTGGCGGCGCAATACCGTTCCGGGCAGTCGGATCTCTCCGCGTTACTGGAGGCCCGGCGTAATGTGCTCGATAGCGAACTGGCCGCGAACCAGGCCGAGAAAGAGATGGCGCAGAAATGGGCCGCAATCCGCTGGCTGATCCCTCAGGAGTTAAGGTAATGAAGAAAACGATTGTAGCCGTCGTGATTGCGGCTTGCCTGGCGGCGGGCGTTGGGTATTTCGCTGGTCGCCAGCACAGTGCGCCTGCGGCTTCCGGCGAGCCGACGCCGCAACGAAAAGTGCTCTACTGGTACGATCCGATGGTGCCGGATCAACGTTTTGACAAGCCAGGTAAATCACCGTTTATGGATATGCCGTTGGTGCCACGTTATGCCGATGAAACACCCGCCAGCGACAGTGTTAGCGTCAGTGCGCAGCAGCAGCAAAATCTTGGGATGACCACGGCGAAGGTGGAAAAACGTGCGCTTGCCGACGCGTTTTCTGCCTTCGCCACGGTAACCACCGATGAGCGCAGTATTCAGAGCGTGCCGTCTCCGGCGGCGGGCGTGGTTGAAAAACTGTTGGTCCGCGCGCCACAGCAGTGGGTGAAAAAAGGCGAAGCGCTGGCGCAGTTGTGGATCCCGCAATGGACCACGGCGCAGCAAGAGTATCTGGCGGTGCGCCAGTTGGGCGATGGTGAACTGACGCGGGCTGCCCGCGAGCGGCTGGCGTTGCAGTTCATGCCAGATGCCATTATTCGCACCGTTGAACGCAGCGGAAAACCGCAAACCCGGCTCACGCTGCGCGCCGATCGTGACAGTTATGTGGTCAAGCTTGATTCCCGCGAAGGTGCGCAAGTTGCCGCTACGCAAGTTCTCTTTGAGCTGGCGAGCCTTGATCCTGTCTGGCTGGTGGTTAATTACCCGCAAAGCCAGGCGCAGGCACTTACTGCGGGTAGTGAAATCATTGCCACCTCAGGCAGCTGGCCGGGCGAGCAGTTTCACGGCCGCGTCAGTGAGTTGCTGCCACAGCTTGAAACCACCACCCGGACGCTGAAAGCCCGCATCGTGCTGGATAACCCGCAGCAAAAACTCAAACCCGGCATGTTCCTTACCGTCACGCAACCTGCTTCGGCGCAGCAGCCTGACGTGCTGGCTGTTCCGGAAGAGGCGCTGATTGAAACCGGTGCGGCAAGCCGCGTGTTACTGGCGACGGGTGACGGGCATTTCCAGGCGGTTAACGTCACCACCGGGCGTACGGCACAGGGCTGGACCGAAGTGCTGTCCGGATTACAGGAGGGCGATAACGTTGTGACGTCTGGCCAGTTCCTGATTGACTCAGAAGCGAGCTTGCGTAGCGCACTGCCGCACCAACAGGCGCCGCAAGCTCCCGCGAAGAAAGTGCAAACCTACGACGCAACCGGTGTGGTGAAAGCGATTGAGGCGGGCAGCATCACGTTATCGCACCAGCCGATCCCGGCGCTGAACTGGGGCGCGATGACAATGGATTTCGTGCTTAAGCAGCCTGAACCCGCCATCAAAGTGGGCGATAAGGTGATGTTCAGTTTTACGCTGGACGATGAACAGGGCGCTGTCATTACTCATCTGATGCCCACGCAGGAGGCAATGAAATGATTGCTGCCGTCATTCGCGCCTCGCTGCGCAACCGCTTGTTAATCCTGCTGGCCGCACTGGTGCTCACCGGCTGGGGGATTTGGTCAATCCAGCGCGCGCCGCTGGATGCGCTGCCGGATCTCTCTGATGTACAGGTGATCATTCGCGCCAGCTATCCAGGCAAAGCGCCGCAACTTATAGAAGATCAAGTCACTTACCCGCTGACTACCGCCATGCTCTCCGTTCCGGGGGCGAAAACGGTGCGCGGCTATTCGATGTTTGGCGATGCCTATGTCTATGTGCTGTTCGATGATGACACCGACCTCTACTGGGCGCGTTCTCGCGTGCTGGAGAATTTAAGTCAAATCCAGTCATCGTTACCTGCGGGCGTGAGCGTTGGGTTAGGGCCGGATGCGACCGGTGTGGGCTGGATTTATGAGTACGCGCTGGTGGATCGCAGCGGTAAACATAATCTGGCGGATTTGCGCGCGTTGCAGGACTGGACGTTGAAATTTGAACTCAAAACGGTATCGAACGTCGCGGAAGTGGCAAGTGTTGGCGGTATGGTGCGGCAGTATCAGATTGTGCCGGATCCCGCGAAAATGCGGGCGCTGAATATCACCCATGAACAGATTGTCAGTGCTGTGCAGGCGGCGAATCAGGAGAGCGGCGGCGCGTTGCTGGAGATGGGCGAAGCCGAATTTATGGTGCGTACCACTGGCTATTTGCGGCAACTGGCAGATTTTCGCCAGATAGTCATTGCCAGCCGGGACGGTGTGCCGGTGATGCTTTCCGATGTGGCGACGGTGCGCCTTGGGCCGGAACTGCGCCGCGGTGTGGCGGAATATAATGGCGAAGGTGAAGTCGCGGGCGGCATTATCGTTATGCGTTATGGCAAAAATGCGCTCGATACCATTCATGCGGTGAAAGCGAAACTCAATGATGTGCAAAAAACGCTGCCCGACGGTGTGGCGATCGTGCCGGTTTACGATCGCTCGACACTGATTGAAAGTGCAGTCGAAACGCTGACGCATAAATTGATTGAGGAATTTATCGTTGTTGCGCTGGTTTGCACGCTATTCCTGTTCCATTTCCGTTCGGCATTGGTGGCGATTGTGTCGCTGCCATTGGGGATACTTGGCGCGTTTATCGTCATGCATTACCAGGGTATCAACGCCAATATCATGTCGCTTGGCGGGATTGCGATTGCGATTGGTGCGATGGTCGATGCGGCCATTGTGATGATTGAAAACATGCACAAGGTGATGGAGCAGTGGCGGCACGATAATCCTGACCGCCAGCCGACCGGCGCAGATTACTGGCGTTTTTCAGAACAGGCGGCAGTCGAAGTGGGGCCGGCGTTGTTTTGCAGCCTGCTAATTATCACCTTGTCGTTTATTCCGGTGTTTTCGCTGGAAGCGCAGGAAGGGCGTATGTTCTCGCCGCTGGCGTTCACCAAGAGCTGGGCGATGGCGGTGGCAGCCGGGCTTGGTATCACGCTGGTTCCGGTGCTGATGGGCTTGTTTATTCGCGGCAAAATTCCTGATGAGAAAGCCAACCCGATCAACCGTTTCCTGATCCGCATGTATGAGCCGCTGCTGGATAAAGTGCTGGCGTGGCCGAAAGCGACGCTGGCGGTGGCGCTGCTGTTGCTGCTGGCAACGTTATGGCCGTTGAGCCGTTTGGGCAGTGAATTTATGCCACCGCTTAACGAAGGTGATTTGCTGTATATGCCGTCGACGTTACCGGGGATCTCTGCGCGCGAAGCCGGACATTTATTGCAGCAAACCGACCGGCTAATTAAAAGTGTGCCGGAAGTGGCGAGCGTATTTGGTAAGGCTGGCAGAGCGGAGAGTGCAACCGATCCCGCGCCGTTGACCATGCTGGAAACCACCATTCGCTTTAAACCGCGCGACCAGTGGCGAGCGGGGATGACCCCAGAAAAGCTGGTGGAAGAACTGGATAAAACCGTTAGCGTGCCGGGCATCGCCAATGTCTGGGTGCCCCCTATCCGTAACCGCCTGGATATGCTGGCAACCGGCATTAAAAGCCCGGTGGGGATTAAGGTGAACGGCAATAATATTGCTGATATTGAACGTGTGGCGCAGCAAATCGAGCAGGTGGTGAAAACCGTGCCGGGCGTAACATCGGCACTGGCGGAGCGTCTGGCGGGCGGGCGCTACGTCGATATCAACATTAACCGGCAGCAAGCCGCGCGCTATGGTGTGTCGGTAAAAGAGTTGCAGTCGTTGGTCTCAACGTTGGTGGGGGGAGAAAATATTGGTGAAGTGCTACAGGGCCGGGAGCGGTATCCCATCAATGTGCGTTACCCGCGAGAAATACGTGATAACGTTGATGATTTGCGAAAATTGCCGGTGATCACGGAAAATGGCAGCCAGATTGCGTTAGGTGAACTGGCGGATATCGTGGTGAAAGAGGGGCCTCCGATGCTGAAAAGCGAGAACGCGCGCCTCTCGAACTGGATATACGTTGACCTGCGCGGTCGCGATTTGAAATCAGCAGTGGATGAGATGCAGCAGCGGGTGGCGCAGCAGGTGAAACTGCCGCAAGGGGTAACGCTTTCGTGGTCCGGACAGTTTGAATATCTGGAACGCGCCACGGCAAAATTGAAAATCGTTTTGCCGGTAACGCTAATGATTATCTTCGTCCTGCTATTTATTACCTTTAAGCGTATATCTGATGCCCTGTTAATAATGGGGACATTGCCATTCTCGTTGATTGGTGGTGTCTGGTTATTGTGGCTGCTGGGATATAATTTGTCCGTTGCGGGAGCAGTAGGCTTTATTGCTCTGGCCGGGGTGGCGGCGGAGTTCGGCGTTATTATGGTGCTCTATCTTAATCATGCACTTCAGAAATATCGCACGCGTGAACCGGATGGGGGGAATAAGGTGTTGCTACAGGCTATCCATGAAGGTGCGGTACTCCGCGTGCGGCCAAAGGTAATGACAGTTGCGACGATTATGGCAGGGCTGCTTCCCATTATGTGGGGCGGTGGCAGCGGTTCGGAGGTGATGAGCCGTATCGCTGCTCCTATGATTGGCGGCATGATAACGGCACCCTTGCTGTCGATGTTGGTTATTCCGGCGGTTTATTTCTTACTGCATCGCAAACGTTAGTCATTTTTTTGCGCCCCTGTGATGGGGCGCATCTAACGCTATTCTGTGTTAAGTGAGGTAATACTGCGATTATTCCGTAGATTTTTTCAGAATTAATCCGATCTTGTTAAGGAACTATTCAGATAACATGCCCAAGAATAAACGTCGTTGCGTAATATGGAATAAATACGGTGTCTGTAAATAAGAAGTTTTTAGCTATTTTTTTGTCTTTGTTTTGTCCGTTTTCGGTGGTTACCACAGCAGTTGCTGCAGAGAACTCCTGGTTCTCGAGTTTTACTGACAATGTGAAGCAAACCTGGCAGCAGCCAGAGCATTATGATCTCTATGTTCCTGCTATCACCTGGCATGCGCGTTTCGCCTATGACAAGGAAAAAACGGACCGCTATAACGAACGTCCGTGGGGCGCGGGTTTTGGTCAGTCCCGCTGGGACGAAAAAGGGAACTGGCATGGCCTTTACCTGATGGCGTTTAAAGATTCCTATAACAAATGGGAACCGATTGGCGGCTACGGGTGGGAAAAAACATGGCGCCCGCTGGCAGATGATAATTTCCGTCTGGGATTGGGGTATACGGCCGGGTTTACCGCGCGTGATAACTGGAAGTACATTCCCATTCCGGTGTTGTTACCGCTGGCATCTATCGGCTATGGCCCGGCGACCTTCCAGATGACCTACATTCCGGGCACCTATAACAACGGTAACGTTTACTTTGCCTGGATGCGCTTTCAGTTTTAACTGCAAATGCTGTGTTAACGCGGTGTGCAAATTTTAATCATTGCCTAAAACGCGGAATAAACTCACTTTTGCAAAAAAGTTAGCGACATTTATCACTTTTTCACGAATAACGACTGGACAAAAGTCGTCACAATTGTTGTACTGATACCCGACACAGCATTTGTGTCGATTTTTCATGTAAAGGTAATTTTGATGTCTAAGATTAAAGGTAACGTTAAGTGGTTTAATGAATCCAAAGGATTCGGTTTCATTACTCCGGAAGATGGCAGCAAAGACGTGTTCGTACACTTCTCTGCAATCCAGAGCAATGGTTTCAAAACCCTGGCTGAAGGCCAGCGCGTTGAGTTTGAAATCACTAACGGTGCCAAAGGCCCATCTGCTGCGAACGTAATGCCTGTTTAATTCAGCTACGTACGTACAGTAAGAATTCCAAAACCCGCCGTAAGGCGGGTTTTTTTATGCTTTCAATTTGCGTTAACCGAGGAAAACAACCAAAACGCCAGCGCCGTCATGGCAAACGAACCCAGCAGGTTTACCGCCACATTCAGCAGCGCCCAGTTAATTCGTCCCTCCTGTAGCAAAAACACCACTTCAGCGGAAAAGGTAGAAAAGGTCGTCAGCCCACCACAAAAGCCGGTGGTTAACAACACTTTCCAGACGGGATCGATGTGCGTCATACGATTGAACCACGCCAAACCCATACCGATAATAAACGCGCCAAGTAGGTTGGCGGTGAGCGTACCAACAGGGATCGCCTGATGTGCCGGATTAAGTTTCATGCTTAACATCCAGCGCGCAACGCTGCCGGTTCCACCGCCAATAAATACCGCTAAAAGAAGTTGTAACACCGTGAGATCCTGCTATTTGATTTGTTAGAGTGTTGAGTTTAGCGTCATGGCTATTTTCTGGCTATCGTGACGAAGCGAGAGGACTAAAGATGATTGTTGCAGCCGGGCAATTTGCGGTCACGCCAGACTGGCGGACCAATGCGCAGACGTGTGTTGCGTTGATGGCACAAGCGGCAGCGCGTCAGGCGTCGCTGCTGGTGCTGCCAGAGGCATTACTGGCAAGAGATGATGCCGACCCCCACCTTTCGGTCAAATCGGCGCAGACGCTGGATGGCGGCTTTCTGAGCCTGTTGCGTACGGAGAGCCAGCGTAACGCGTTGACGACGGTGTTGACGGTGCATGTTCCGTCAACCGAAGGCAGGGCAATTAATACGCTGGTGGTATTGCGCGGTGGAGAGGTGATCGCGCAGTATGCCAAGCTGCATTTGTATGACGCATTCAATATGCAGGAGTCGCTGCGAGTGGACGCCGGGTACGATATTCCTCCGTTGATTGATGTGGAGGGCATGAAGGTCGGGTTGATGACGTGCTACGATTTGCGCTTCCCGGAACTGGCGTTGTCGCTGGCGCTGCAGGGTGCTGAACTGCTGGTGTTGCCTGCTGCCTGGGTACGCGGTCCGCTCAAGGAGCAGCATTGGTCGACGCTGCTATCGGCAAGGGCGCTGGACACAACATGTTATATTGTCGCGGCCGGCGAATGCGGCAATAAGAATATCGGGCAGAGCCGGGTTGTTGATCCGCAGGGCGTGACGGTTGCGGCAGCAGCAGAAGCGCCACAGCTGATTTTCGCAGAGGTCACGCCTGAACGCGTGGCGCAGACACGCGAGAAACTGCCGGTGTTACGCAATCGCCGTTTCGCTGTACCGCATTTATTGTGATGTTTTTTTAAACAATGCTTGATTCATCTCGTTACACATTGCTATTGTGTGCGCGCGTCGAATGACCGTTAATGAAGTCCGGTTATAATGGCGTTTTATGCAGCCTGTTTTAAGAAAGAAGGTATCTATGGGTGAGATTAGTATTACCAAACTGCTGGTTGTGGCCGCACTGGTTGTTCTGCTGTTTGGAACCAAAAAATTGCGTACGCTCGGCGGTGACCTGGGCGCAGCCATCAAAGGCTTTAAAAAAGCCATGAATGATGATGATGCAGCGAAAAAAGCTGACGAAGTCACAGCAGAAAAACTCTCTCACAAAGAGTAACAGCGGCTTTGACAGGCGAAAAAAAACCGGCGCAGAAGCCGGTTTTTTTGTTTGCAGTGTAAGCAAGTACTACTTCACTTCAATGCCTTTTGCCTGCAGATCTGCATGGTAAGAGGAACGAACGAACGGACCACAGGCTGCATGGGTAAAGCCCATCGCCAGCGCTTCCTCTTTCATTTCGTCAAACTCATCCGGGCTGACATAGCGCTGCACAGGCAGGTGGTGGCGGCTTGGCTGTAGATATTGACCCAGCGTCAGCATCGTCACGCCGTGACGGCGCAGATCGCGCATGACCTCGATGATCTCTGCGTTGGTTTCGCCTAAGCCAACCATCAAGCCGGATTTCGTTGGGATTTCCGGATGAGCTTCTTTAAAACGCTCCAGAAGTTTCAGCGACCAGTTGTAATCTGCGCCCGGGCGAACCTGGCGGTAAACACGCGGCACGTTCTCCAGGTTGTGGTTAAACACATCCGGTGGCGTGGCAGTGAGGATATCCAGCGCACGATCCATACGACCACGGAAATCTGGCACCAGCGTTTCGATTTTGATCGATGGGCTTTTTTCGCGGATTGCAGTAATGCAATCAGCAAAATGCTGAGCACCACCGTCACGCAAATCGTCACGGTCAACAGAGGTGATTACTACATAACGCAGCGCCATATCAGCAATGGTTTGCGCCAGTTTTTGCGGTTCGTTGGCATCCGGTGCCACAGGGCGGCCATGTGCCACATCGCAGAACGGACAGCGGCGCGTGCAGATAGCGCCAAGGATCATAAAGGTTGCCGTACCGTGGTTGAAACACTCAGCAAGGTTCGGGCAGGAAGCCTCTTCGCACACAGAGTGCAGCCCGTTTTTACGCATGGCTGCTTTAATACCCTGGATACGGGAAGAGTCGGCCGGGAGTTTGATTTTCATCCATTCCGGTTTTCTTAACAGGGCTTCGCGCTCTGTCGCCACATTTTTAACCGGGATAAGCGCCATTTTATCGGCATCGCGGTACTTAACACCGCGTTCCATCACAATGGGTTTACTCATAGCGTGCGTGTTCCAGTTGCGGATAACGAAGTAAGCATTTCAATTCAAATGAATGTTGTATTTATCAACTATTTTTGAATTAAGTTGCGTGCAGTATACCATTGATGGGGGATAGAAAGCAGCCTGACAACGGGGCAATTTGTAAAATAGTTGTTGTTTTGTGCCGAATGCCCAATAAGGGTTAGCGCTTTCGCCAGGCACGGACGGGCGTTAAAAAGCCCGTCGGATAACATTAATGACGCTTTCCAGTACCGGGTCGCGCAGGCTCAACTTATTGTAAAAGAGTGAGATTTCAAGCTGCTCGTTACTGATTGGTGGGTAATCAATTTCAACCAGCGGCCAACAGCCATTGAATAACTCAAACAGCCGCGCCGGCATTAACCCGAGCATATCGCTGTTGCCGATCAGTGCCGCAATCGTAAACATATTGTAACTGCTGAAGCTTACCTGACGCTCCGGGAAAAGATCCTGTACGCGTTGGCGAAGCCCGCTGAGATTTTGCCCTTCCAACATCAGCAGCGTGTGTTCGTACTGTTGCAAAACTTCTTCATTGATTGGCCCATTTAAACAAGGGTGCCCTTTACGGCATACCAGCATGACGCGGTCGCTATAAAGAACGTGATGATTAATGGTACGAGAGCCTGCAATGTGCGTATCAATAATTAAATCGGTTTGAAACTGGCTGAGCTGACTTTCCGCATCGTTAACGGGAATATTACGCATCATCAGATGCGGCGAACTCTCTTTTATTGCCTGGAAGATAACAGGTATAACTAATGCACCAATCGATGGTGGCGTGCCGATGGTAATCGTACGTTGTTTGTCATAACTGCCGGTCAGATCTAATGCGCCAAGAATAGACTCCAGCCCCTGGCTGATATATTCGTGCAGATGGGAAGCATAAGCCGTAGGCGTCACGCCCTGGCCTTTACGAATGAAAAGCGGATCGGGAAATATTGCGCGTAATTTTTGAATAGACTGGCTAATTGCGGAAGGCGTTAAATTGAGCACTTTCGCCGCGTTGACTATCCCTTTGTGAACATATACTGCCTCAAAAATGGTCAATAAATTGAGATCAATATTGCGCAGCGTTCTGAAGACTTGCGGCTTATCATCGTCGGGGCGCACGGTTATTCGCTTTTCCTGCAGGTTATTATTATCCACGCTTGTGCTCCGTATTCATTCAAAAACTGAATGATAGTTGAATTTATTTTTTTTGTTGATTATTAACTTGAGTAAACATCCTGTCTCTCGTCATCATGACGTAGTTTTTCATCGCAAGGCCAGACAATACATGCAAAAAAGATTGGACTGGAGCGCGTATACAAAGCCTGGCAACGTGCTTTAATGCTAATTATCCCGACAAAGCAGGCAGGTTGAAAATAGAGAATATGGCTTCTATTGTAAAGCGCTAACAGGCCAAATAAATAACTACCCGCACAAAATGCGGGCTTCTATACATGATATATTAAGCGTTCATATATTGATGCGGTGGATTGTTTAGTAGCGCTAAAAATTGTTGGATGAGAATCGTCCTTAATTTATCCATATCGCTATTTTCCACCAGTTGGCTGACCTGGGTCATTTCCATACCCGCGTACCCGCAAGGATTGATACGCATAAACGGCGCCAAATCCATATCGATATTCAGCGCCAGCCCATGAAATGAGCACCCTTTACGGATCCGCAGCCCCAGAGAACAGATTTTCTTGCCTTGCACATATACGCCGGGTGCGTCAGCACGCGCCTGTGCGTCAATCCCGAGTGTTGCCAGCGTATTGATAACCGTATTTTCTAGCAATGTGACAAGTTCGCGAACGCCCACTTTTCGCCGCTTCAGATTAATTAATACATACATGACCTGCTGGCCTGGCCCATGGTAGGTTACCTGCCCGCCGCGATCGCTCTGGATCACGGGAATATCGCCTGGTGCCAGCACGTGTTCGGCTTTGCCGGCCTGGCCTTGCGTAAAGACGGGGTGGTGTTCTACCAGCCAGATTTCATCCGGCGTCGTCTCGTCGCGAGCATCGGTGAATTCATGCATCGCCCGAGAAATAGGATCATAAGGCTGCAAGCCAAGATTGCGGATAAGAATGGTGTCCTGAGACAAAACGGCATCCCCGGGAGAGAAAAAGAGTGGGGGGAGTATATCACAGCGAAGACGTTACCCGAATGGCTCCGGGTAACGTGATGAACAATTACAGCACCATACGAACAATTTCGATATTGCCGAGTTCTTCGTACAGCGTCTCTACTTGCTCAATATGCGTAGCGTTAATGGTGATGGATACCGAGTGGTAATTGCCTTTGCTGCTCGGTTTTACCTGCGGAGAGTAATCACCTGGCGCATGGCGCTGTACCACTTCAACCACCAGATCAACCAGCTCTGGTTTCGCCAGACCCATCACTTTGTAAGTAAAGGGAGTCGGGAATTCAAGCAGTTCTTTAAGATTGGTTTTCATGTCAGCTCCGGCGTAAAAAATAAGAACTCCTGCCGCAAGGGCAGGAGTTTTTCTGAGATGCTAAGTATATGGGGACGGAAATCACACTTTCAAGTGTTCAATTTTTAGCCAAACCAGTGATGGAACATCAATTTAATGTAATCAATGATTTTGCCGAAGAAATTGCCTTCCGGGATCTCCTGGAGCACCACCAGCGGGCGTTGCTCGATGGTTTTACCATCCAGTTGGAAGTTGATAGAGCCAACCACCTGATTTTTCTGCAGCGGTGCGTGCAGTTCGCTGGTGTTCAGCACATAGCTGGCTTTCAGATCTTTCATGCGACCACGCGGAATGGTCAGGTACACGTCTTTATCAACGCCCAGCGAAGCGCGATCGCTGTCGCCAAACCATGCCGGCTCTGAAGCGAACTCTTTACCGGCTTTGATCGGACTTACGGTTTCAAAGAAACGGAAGCCCCAGGTCAGCAGTTTCTTGCTTTCGGTTTCACGGCCTTTAAACGTGCGACCACCCATCACAGCAGAGATCAGGCGCATCTGGCCTTCGGTTGCTGATGCCACCAGGTTATAACCCGCTTTATCGGTGTGGCCGGTTTTAATCCCGTCGACATTCAGGCTGTTATCCCACAGCAGGCCATTACGGTTGGTCTGGCGAATGCCGTTAAAGGTAAACTCTTTCTCTTTATAAATGGAGTATTCGTTCGGCACATCGCGGATCAGCGCCTGACCAATCAGCGCCATGTCACGCGCGGAGCTGTACTGACCGTCCGCATCCAGGCCGTGTACGGTCTGGAAGTGGCTGTTTTGCAGGCCCAGCGCTTTAACATAGTTGTTCATCAGGCCGACAAACGCATCCTGGCTGCCCGCCACATAATCGGCCATTGCCACGCAAGCATCGTTACCGGATTGCAGGTTGATTCCACGGATCAGTTGGGATACCGGCACTTGCATACCTGGTTTCAGGAACATCAGCGAAGAACCACGGAACACCGGGTTGCCGGTGGCCCAGGCGTCGTTACCAATCGTGACCAGATCGCTGTCTTTGAATTTGCCCGCTTTCATGGCCTGGCCAATAACATAGCTGGTCATCATCTTGGTCAGGCTTGCCGGATCGCGGCGCGCATCAGCGTTTTGCTCAGCCAGCACTTTGCCGGAGTTATAGTCGATCAGGATATAGGATTCCGCGTCAATCTGCGGAACGCCCGGGATCATGGTCTTAATATTCAGGTCATCGGCATGCGCAGCGGAAAGAGAAGCTGCAGCCAGCGCCGTGGTGAGCGCCAGGCGCTGCATAAAACGAGCGGAAAAAGTGGTCTTCATGGTCGAACAACGACATCCGTGATGGAGTTAAAAAAAGTGCCTTACTATAGCAAAAGCTATACCTGCAGGCATCTGACTTTCAGCATGACTTTGTTAATGTTGCTGACATAAGTTGACAAAGTCAGACGCCTTAGCAAGGTTACTGGGCGTTCGTGACGAATGACTGCAACTGCGCCTCGTTTTGCAGGCGCTGCTGCAAGGCGCTGGCGTCCGCTTTGTTGCTGAACGGCCCTAACTGTACGCGCCAGACAGCCCCGTTTTGCGTGACGCGGCCAGGAACCGCAAACTGCTGCGCCAGGCGCTGCTGGTATTGCTGCGCACGCGTCTGATCGCTGACGGCACCCACCTGCACCATATAACCGCTGCTGCTTACTGCCGCAGCGCTGCTGGCTGGTGCGGCCGTATGTACGTTGCCCTGTACTGAGCCTGGTGCGGTAACGGGCGAAGTGCGCGTTGGTGTGTAAGTTTGCGCAGCCGGAGCAGTCTGTGCGGCCGGCGTAGCCGTTGGCGTTACAGATGCTGTAGCAGGTTGCGCTGCTGTCGCGGTCGCAGTATCGGTGCTTCCTTCCAGCACGCCAGAGGCAAGTGGGGTTGGTGCGCCCAGGAAGCCGCCGCTACGCACTGGCGCCGCGGTTGTATCGTCGCTTTTCAGCGTGTCGTTACTGATAGCGTGCACATTGCCCTGCGGCTCTAACGGCTGTGGGGCCGAAGAGACGCTGCCGAGACCGCCGCCAAGATCGGGACGCGCAGGCAACGCGTAGGTTTGCTGTGCAACTTTCGTACACGCCATACCCGGGCCGGAAAGAGAGCCATCCTGCGCAACGATAATCGGGTCAATACGCACTTTGGTGTTATTGGAGGTGTTCAGTCGATCTGCCGCCGCACGTGACAGGGAAATCACGCGATCGTTGCCGTAGGGCCCGCGATCGTTAATGCGGACCACAATCATGCGACCATTCGCCAGGTTGGTGATACGCGCATAGCTCGGAATGGGCAGCGTCGGGTGTGCTGCGGTAAGCTGCATTGGATCGAACGCTTCGCCGGAAGCAGTCAAATTGCTGCCGGGTTCGGCATCATAAATAGCAGCCAATCCCGCCTGGCTAAAATTCGCCGGATTCTGCACGATTTTGTAGCGCTTACCGTCGCGTTCATAATCCTGATTCGCCGTGGCGACAGGCGCTTCGTAATGAGGCTCCGCACCGCTAATTTCAACGACAGGGCCGTTACACACCGCAGGTTGCGGCGCTACGGTCGTCTGCTGCTGACCATCATCGTTCGAACATGCCGCCAGTAATCCTGCTGCTATGCAGATCCCAAGCCATTGCTTACGCATTGCCCACCTCTTATACGCTCTTTGACAACATTTTCCTGTGGGTATGGATCGACATAACGATACCAAACCCGGCCATGAGTACGATCAGGGCAGAACCCCCGTAACTGATCAGTGGCAGCGGTACGCCTACCACCGGCAGGATACCGCTCACCATACCAATATTTACGAACACATAAACGAACAAAATCAACATTAAACCACCGGCCATGACGCGCCCGAATGTGGTTTGCGCCCGGGCGGCAATCCACAGCCCACGCATAATCAGCAACACGTACAGCGCCAGCAAAATCAGAATACCGATGAGGCCCAGCTCTTCCGCCAGCACTGCAAAGATAAAGTCGGTATGGCGTTCGGGCAGAAACTCCAGTTGCGACTGGGTTCCGTGCAGCCAGCCTTTACCACTCAGACCGCCGGAGCCGATGGCGATTTTTGACTGAATAATATGATAGCCCGCGCCGAGCGGATCGGTTTCCGGATCGAGCAGCATCATCACGCGCTGGCGCTGATAATCATGCATCAGGAAGAACCACAGCACCGGGATAAACGCCGCCACCAGCACGGCGGCAATGCCAATCAGCCGCCAGCTTAACCCGGAAAGAAACAGCACAAACAGCCCGGAGAGCACCACGAGGATGGAGGTTCCCAAATCCGGTTGCGCCGCCACCAGCAGCGTCGGCACGAAAATCAGCGCCAGCGCGATAGCGGTATTCTTCAGCGAAGGCGGGCAGACATCGCGGTTAATAAAGCGCGCCACCATTAACGGTACGGCAATTTTGGCGATTTCCGAAGGCTGGAAACGCACTACGCCCAAATCGAGCCAGCGCTGCGCGCCTTTTGAAATAGCGCCGAAGGCATCCACTGCGACAAGCAAAACGACGCAGAAAATGTAGAGATAGGGCGCCCAACCTTCATAGACGCGTGGCGGCACCTGCGCCAGGATAACCATGATAATCAACCCCATGGCGATCTGACCGATTTTGCGCTCGGTCATACCGATATCCTGGCCGCTGGCGCTCCAGATAACAATCGCGCTGTAAAACAGCAGCGCGAGGATAATTAGCAGCAGTACCGGATCGATGTGGATTTTATCCCAGAACGATTTCTTGTTCGGATTATCCGTCATGTTATTGGTCCTCCACTGCTGCCGTGGACGGGTTTTCCGTTGGCAGCTCGGTGTTGTTATCGCCAAGCATAATGTGATCGAGGATCTGGCGCATGATCGTACCCACCGCCGGACCAGCGCCGCCGTTTTCCAGAATGACAGCGACGGCGACCTGCGGGTTATCGTAAGGGGCGAACGCCGTCATCAATTTATGATCGCGCAGACGTTCCGCAATACGATGGGCGTTATAGGTTTCATTGGCTTTCAAACCAAAGACCTGGGCGGTACCGGATTTCGCCGCGACTTTGTACGGCGCGTTGGCGAAGTATTTATGACCCGTACCATTCGGGCGGTTGGCTACACCATACATCCCGTCTTTGGCAATCTCCCAGTAACCAGAGTGAATATCACCCACCGGCGGCTGTGCAGGCTGTTGCCACGGCACTTGCTTGCCATCTTCTACCGTGCTCATCAGCAGATGCGGCACTTTAACAACGCCGTCATTAATCAGCGTCATCATCGCTTTGTTCATCTGTAATGGTGTTGCTGTCCAGTAACCCTGGCCGATCCCTACCGGAATGGTATCGCCCTGGTACCACGGCTTTTTAAAGCGCTTCAGTTTCCATTCGCGGGTTGGCATGTTCCCGGCGCGCTCTTCCGAGAGGTCAACGCCGGTATAGTGACCGTAGCCAAATTTGCCCATCCACTCTGCCAGGCGGTCAATGCCCATATCATAGGCGACCTGATAGAAGAAGGTATCGGCGGACTCTTCCAGCGACTTGGTGACGTTCAGGTGGCCGTGACCCCATTTTTTCCAGTCGCGGTAACGTTTTTCCGAGCCGGGTAATTGCCACCAGCCGGGATCAAACAGGCTGGTGTTGCGCGTGATCACCCCGGCGCTGAGTGCGGAAACGGCCACATACGGTTTCACCGTGGAGGCCGGCGGGTAAACCCCTTGCGTTGCGCGGTTGATCAGCGGCGTATTCGGATCGTTTAACAGTGAAGCGTAATCTTTGCTGGAAATGCCATCGACAAACAGGTTCGGATCGTAGCTTGGCATCGACACCAGCGCGAGAATGCTGCCATTGCGTGGATCGGTGACTACCACGGCGGCACGGCTGCCAGCGAGCAGCGTTTCAATATATTGCTGGAGTTTTAAATCCAGCGTCAGGTAGATATCGTGACCGGCCTGCGGCGGTACTTCTTTGAGCTGACGGATCACGCGGCCGCGGTTGTTGACTTCTACCTCTTCATAACCGGTCTGACCGTGCAGCACATCTTCGTAATAGCGCTCAATGCCCAGTTTACCGATATCGTGGGTGGCGGCGTAGTTTGCCAGCTTGCCCTCTTTATCCAACCGTTCGACATCTTTATCGTTAATTTTCGACACGTAACCAATGACGTGCGTCAACGCGGAACCATACGGATAAAACCGGCGCTTATAGCCCTTGACCTCAACGCCGGGGAAACGGTACTGGTTCACCGCAAAGCGCGCCACCTGAACTTCCGTCAGATTCGTTTTTACTGGTATTGAGGTGAAGCGGTGCGAGCGAGATCGCTCTTTTTTGAAGTTGGCGATATCGTCGTCGTTCAGATCGACCACATCGCGCAGGGCATCCAGCGTTTGCTGCACATCATCAACTTTCTCCGGCATCATCTCGACCTGGTAGATGGTGCGGTTCAGCGCCAGCGGCGTGCCGTTGCGATCGTAGATAATGCCGCGGCTTGGCGCGATAGGCACCAGCTTAATGCGGTTTTCGTTGGAGCGGGTCTGGTAGTCCGCAAAACGGACGATTTGCAGGTTATAAAGGTTGGCTACCAGCACGCCGGTAAGCAGCAAAATCCCCGTAAAAGCGACCAGCGCCCGGCGCACAAACAGCGCGGACTCAGCCGTATAGTCGCGAAAAGAATTCTGTAATTTCATCCGCTGCTTAATCTACCCAAGACTCGTCGTTACTCACGGTGATAAGGATGGTTGGTGGTAATACTCCATGCGCGATACAGGCTTTCGGCAACCAGCACGCGCACCAGCGGGTGAGGTAACGTTAGCGCAGAGAGTGACCAACTTTGTTCTGCCGCCGCTTTGCAGGCTGGTGATAGCCCTTCCGGCCCGCCAATCAGCAAGCTGACATCGCGCCCGTCTTGCTTCCAGCGCTCCAGTTCGTTTGCCAACTGCGGCGTATCCCAGGGTTTGCCCGGAATATCGAGGGTAACGATACGATTTTTGCCGGCCGCGGCCAGCATCAGTTCACCCTCTTTATCGAGAATGCGTTTGATATCTGCGTTCTTGCCGCGCTTTCCCGCCGGAATTTCGATTAGTTCGAACGGCATATCTTTTGGAAAGCGGCGCAGGTATTCACTAAAACCTGTCTGTACCCAGTCCGGCATTTTCGTGCCGACGGCGACCAGTTGCAGTTTCACGCATTAACCCCAGAGTTTTTCCAGCTCATACAGGCGACGGCTCTCTTCCTGCATGACGTGGACAATCACATCGCCCAAATCGACAACGACCCAGTCCGCGGCGCTTTCACCTTCGACACCCAGCGGCATCATGCCGGCTGCACGCGATTCCTGTACCACATGATCCGCAATAGAGATAACGTGACGCGTAGAGGTGCCGGTGCAGATAATCATGCAGTCGGTGATACTGGATTTACCCTGAACGTCAATGGCTACGATATCTTGACCTTTCAGGTCATCAATTTTGTCGATAACAAAATCCTGGAGTGCTTTACCCTGCAAGTGTTCCCCCTGGGGTGAGTGAAAAATGTACTGTTAATGAACGGCATGACATTATACCTGAACTGCATCGATTGTCGGGGTAAGAGAGACCCGGCAAGTTTAAAAGTTGGCTATCATCCCATCACGGGCGCGCGATTGCATTGCCATTTTTGTAAAACAATCTCTGCGCGCGGAGGATAACAGCCTGTGAGGGCGTGTCAATGGCCGAATCAGCGGCGTGAATAGGATGCGTGAAAAACACGCTATGCAACGTCCACGTGCCATGCTGCGCGACTATTTAATACCCGTAGCGTGGCGAAATCATCATGGATATCAATAGCGCTCCAGCATCCTTGATCAACACGAAAATGCCACAGCGATGCGGCAGGCATGCTGAGCAAGCGGGCTATCAACAAACTCAATACCCCCTGATGACTGGCGATCAACACGTTCTTGTGCTGACTTTTTATATCGGCAACCAGCGCAATAACTTGCTCAATTCGTGCAGAAAATGCCTGAAATCCTTCACCATTGGTAGGAACGGCGTGCTGCCAGTCGGTACACCAGGCGGCATAGCTTTCCGCATCTTCTCGCGTTAAATCGCGATGATGGCGCATTTCCCAGTCACCGAAAAACATCTCGTTGAGCAAGGGGGTGGTATGAACGGCAAGCGCGCGTGATTCCAGCACGTGCGCAACCGTCTGCTGCGCGCGCTCCAGTTCACTGCAAAGCACATAATCGAAGGGCGCATTCGCGAGTAAATCGCGCAGGGCTTCCGCCTGCGCCAGCCCTTTGGGTGTCAGCGGAGTCGGTGAATGGCCGCTATAAAGCCCGGCCACATTCGCTTCGGTTTCTCCGTGGCGTATCAGCCAGAGTCGCATTGTGATCTCCCGTCTGGATTTGTGCGCAAAGTTTACCATTGCGTCCTGAATCACGGCCTCTTTTTCGTTTAAGATAACGGCTTTTAACCGGAGCGGAAGATGGCTTTGTTTCACAGTGCGCACGGTGGCAACACGCGTGAGGCGGCAGAACTGTTGGGGATATCGGCGGAGCAGTTGCTTGATTTCAGCGCCAACATTAATCCGGCTGGCATGCCGGCATCGCTTAAACATGCGTTGCAAAATAATTTGTCTCTCGCCGAGCGCTATCCGGATGTCGAGTATCAGCGTTTGCATCAGGCTCTGGCGGCTCATCACCAGGTTCCGGCTTCATGGATACTTGCCGGGAACGGTGAAACGGAAGCGATCTTTGCGCTGGTCAACATGCTTAAGCCACGTAAAGCGATGCTGATAACGCCAGGGTTTGCGGAATACCGCCGGGCGCTGGCGTTGGTGGGATGTACGATTAGCGACTATCAATTGCGTGAGATTGATGGTTGGCAGCTTAGCGATGCGCTGCTGGGCGCCCTTACCGCCGATCTTGACTGTTTATTTCTCTGTACACCGAATAACCCCACCGGCTTGCTGCCGGACGACGCTTTGCTGCACGCGATTGCCGCACGTTGCAAAGCGCTGGGAATTACGCTTGTCCTCGACGAAGCCTTTATGGATTTTATTCCCGAACGCGAAGGTTTTATTCCTTATCTGGCACAGAATCCGCACGTTTGGGTGCTGCGTTCACTCACCAAGTTTTACGCCATTCCTGGCTTGCGATTAGGGTATGTGCTGGGCAGCAAGGAACAGCAAGTCAGGTCTATGCGCGATGCGCAGATGCCGTGGTCCATCAATGCCTTCGCTGCGCTCGCTGGTGAGGTGATTTTACAGGACTGCGACTATCAGCAGGCAAGCTGGAACTGGCTTAATAAAGAACGTCCGCGTTTATTCGCCGCGCTGAACGCGCTGCCGGGGTTAACGGTCTGGCCAGGTTGTGCAAATTATCTTTTTATGCGCTGTGACGTGCCGGAGATAGAGTTACAACAGGCATTGCTTTCCCGCCACATTTTGATTCGTAGCTGTGCCAATTACCCAGGGCTGGATGCGCGCTATCACCGTGTGGCGGTGCGAAGTGAAGGGGAGAATGATCGGCTTATCGCTGCCATGACGGCGGTGCTCAGCGGTACAAACCCTGCTCGTTGATATATGCCATGACGGATTCGGGGAGCAAATCATCACACTTTTCGCCGTGCTCCAGCCGTTCACGGATAAGCGTCGCCGAAATGTTGAACCACGGGGTTTCGGCAAGGTAAATCCGTCCGGCAGGTAAAACATGCAGATCTTCAGGATTGGTGGTGAGGTGGGCTTCCAGCCACTGCTGATGCGTTTCCTGCTCCATTGTCAGCGGGTAACCAGGGCGGCGGCAGACAATCAGATGGCAGTTATCCAGAATGGACTCGTAGTGGTGCCAGGTGGGGAAAGTCAGCAGTGAATCCTGACCGATGATAAACGCCAGTGGGCGCTGCGCACCTTGCTCTTCCCGCCACTCCTGCAAAGTTTGCGCCGTATATGAAGGAGTGTCGCGGCGCAGTTCGCGTTCATCAAGGGTGAATAAGGGCTTATCGGCAATCGCCAGTTCGACCATTTTTTTGCGTTGCTGGCTGCTGGCTTCGGGTTGTGCACGGTGCGGCGGCACGTTATTGGGCATGATTATCACCCTGGAAAGGCCAATCTGGTTCGCCAGCGCTTCCACAGGTTTCAGGTGCCCATAATGGACCGGATCGAATGTACCGCCAAACAGTGCCTGCAACTGATTCATATCAACCATCAATAAAAACGTCTGCCAGTGCCTTATGACAGAGTAGCAGAGAAAGCCCTTCAAGCTCGGCCCAGACCGATTGACCAAAATCCTGCTTCACAATCAGCTCAATGCGGCTCAGCAAATGAACCGCCTGGCGTAACTGGTCGAGGCTCAGGCGATTAAGCGCATCGCCCGTCACGCCCCGGCGGTTTTGCCACACCCGATGCTTATCAAACAGCGCACGCAATGGCGTATGTGCTGACTGGCGTTTCAACGTCACCAGCAACAGCAATTCGCGTTGCACGGTACGCAGCAGGATCACGGGTTCACACGCTTCCAGTCGCAACTGGGTGAGAATGTGCAATGCGCGTTTGCTTTTCCCGGCAAGTAGCGCATCAACCCAGTGGAAAGGGGTGAAGTGCGCAGCATCGTTCACCGCATGTTCCACGCGGGGTAGGGTGAGTTTGCCATCCGGCCACAGCAGCGCCAGGCGTTCCAGCGCTTGCGCCAGTGCCAGTAAGTTTCCTTCGTAACAATAACAAAGTAACTGATTGGCGGCGTCATCCAGTTCCAGCTTGTTTTGCTTTGCCCTGGCGGCAACCCAGCGCGGCAGGTTCGCCTGTTCCGGTGTCTGGCAGCTTACCTGCACGGCACGATTATTTAACTGCGTTATCCATGCCGCATTTTCCTGCGCTTTGGTCAGCTTGTTCCCGCGCACCGTCAAAATGAGGTCGTCATGCAGCAGGCTAACCAGCTTTGCCAGTTGTTCATTGATAGCAGCGTTTGGGCCATTTTCGGGCAGCTGTAACAGTAACGTCTGGCGGCTGGCGAACAGACTCAATGCCTGGCAGATGGAGAAAATCGCATCCCAATCCGTGCTGGCATCCAGTGTGAAGGTATGGTGTTCGATGAACCCCTGTTCAGAGGCGACCTGACGCACAGCGTCCTGGCTCTCTTGTAACAGCAGCGGATCATTACCGAGGAGTAAATACGCCGCGCGCAGCCCTTCATTAAGCTGCGCGCGGAGTTGTTCAGGATACAACCTGAGCATTAGCTACCCGGTTGTGTGGAAGAGGAGCCAGTCGTCGAGGTGGCGGCGTCCTGTGTGCTTTTCGCGTCTGCCGTATGTACGCTAGGCAGCTTACGAATTAGCTGTTCGGCTGCTTTGTCATACATCTCCTGAACGATCATCTCCTGCTCTGCCGCTTTTGCCAGTGCCGTTTGCGGGTTATCGAAGAAGGAACGATAAACTTTGGTATTGATCGGGTAAATATCATGACCCGGGATCAGCACGCTGGCGTTTACGGTCAGCACCAGTTGATATTCCGCAGTTCGGCCATCCTGGAAAACAGAAGCCGTGTCACGAGAGAATGTTACGGCGCCCAGACGCAAAGAAGGCACATCCTGACGAGTGGACGTTTTCTCCAACAATTCGACGCCATTCAGGCGCAACTGGCTGCGGATCGCGCGGCTCAGCGGGCCATTCGGATCCCCGGAGTCAAAGAACATCGTTTTCATTTCAGTTGGCACCTGCGTGGTATTACGCAGATGCCAGCCACATCCGGCGGTGATGAGCACCGCCAGTGATACGAACAATGTAGCCAGATATCGCACGCTTCCTCCCGCGCTTAGCCAACGACCAGATTAAGCAGTTTACCCGGTACGTAAATCACTTTACGCACGGTCACGCCATCAAGATATTTTGCCACCAGATGTTCCTGGCCTGCACGTTCACGCACCTGTTCTTCCGTCGCGTCAACGGCAACAGTAATTTTACCACGCACTTTACCGTTAACCTGGACGACGACCAGCGTGGTGTTTTCCACCATCGCGTTCTCATCAGCCTCCGGCCACGGTGCGTTGTCGATATCGCCTTCGCCGCCCAACGCCTGCCACAGCGTGAAGCTTGCGTGTGGGGTGAACGGGTTAAGCATACGTACCACCGCCAGCAGAGCTTCCTGCATTAAGGCGCGATCTTGTTCGCTCTCCTGCGGCGCTTTCGCCAGTTTGTTCATCAGCTCCATAATCGCCGCGATAGCGGTGTTAAAGGTCTGACGGCGACCGATGTCATCGGAAACTTTCGCGATGGTTTTATGCACGTCACGGCGCAGGGCTTGCTGATCTTCACTCAACGCAGCCAGATCCAGCGCGGCAACAGCACCCTGAGCGGTGTGTTCGTAAACCAGTTTCCAGACGCGTTTCAGGAAGCGGTTCGCGCCTTCCACACCGGATTCCTGCCACTCCAGCGTCATATCGGCTGGGGATGCAAACATCATGAACAGACGCACGGTATCCGCGCCGTAACGCTCAACCATTTCCTGCGGGTCGATACCGTTGTTTTTCGACTTGGACATTTTGCTCATGCCGGTATAAACCAGCTCGTGGCCCGCCGGATCGGTCGCTTTGACAATGCGCCCTTTTTCGTCACGTTCAACAATGGCATCTTTCGGCGAAACCCAGTTACGCTCACCGTTTTCACCCACGTAATAGAACGCATCGGCCAGTACCATGCCCTGGCACAGCAGCTGTTTCGCAGGCTCATCGGAGTTCACCATGCCCGCGTCGCGCATCAGTTTGTGGAAGAAGCGGAAGTAGAGCAGGTGCATGATGGCGTGTTCGATACCGCCAATATAAATATCTACCGGCAGCCAGTAATTTGCCGCTTTCGGGTCCAGCATGCCTTCGTTGTGCTGCGGGCAGGTATAGCGCGCATAGTACCAGGACGACTCCATAAAGGTGTCAAAGGTATCAGTTTCGCGCAGTGCCGGTTGGCCGTTAACGGTAGTTTTGGCCCACTCAGGATCGGCTTTAATTGGGCTGGTGATGCCGTCCATGACTACATCTTCCGGCAGGATAACCGGCAGTTGATCTTCCGGTGTTGGAATAACGGTACCGTCTTCCAGCGTCACCATCGGGATTGGTGCGCCCCAGTAACGCTGACGGGACACGCCCCAGTCGCGCAGACGGAAATTCACTTTGCGCTCGCCCACGCCTTTGGCCGCCAGTTTGTCGGCAATGGCGTTAAAAGCGGCGTTAAAGTCAAGGCCGTCGAATTCGCCGGAGTTAAACAGCACACCTTTTTCGGTCATCGCTTGTTCGCTAAGATCCGGCGCATTGCCGTCTGCGTTGAGGATGACCGCCTTGATCGGCAGATTGTATTTAGTCGCAAATTCGTAGTCGCGCTGATCGTGACCCGGAACGGCCATCACCGCGCCAGTACCGTACTCCATCAGCACAAAGTTTGCAGCCCACACCGGGATGGCTTCGCCGGTCAGCGGGTGAATGGCTTTCAGGCCGGTATCAACGCCTTTTTTCTCCATCGTCGCCATATCGGCTTCCGCAACTTTGGTGTTACGGCATTCATCGATAAAGGACGCTAACTCAGGTTTGCTCGCGGCAGCCTGCTGCGCCAGCGGATGACCCGCCGCAACGGCAAGGTAAGTTGCGCCGATAAACGTGTCCGGGCGAGTGGTGTAGACCGTCAGTTTCTGGTCGCTGTTCTGCACGTCGAAGGTGATCTCCACGCCTTCAGAACGGCCAATCCAGTTACGCTGCATGGTTTTCACGGTATCCGGCCAGTGATCCAGATTATCCAGGTCATTCAGCAGCTCGTCGGCGTAAGCGGTGATTTTAATAAACCACTGCGGGATCTCTTTACGCTCAACTTTGGTATCACAGCGCCAGCAGCAGCCGTCGATAACTTGTTCGTTTGCCAGCACGGTCTGGTCGTTCGGGCACCAGTTCACCGCAGAGGTTTTTTTATAGACGAGCCCTTTTTTGTACAGCTCGGTAAAGAACTTCTGTTCCCAACGGTAATATTCCGGGGTGCAGGTCGCCAGCTCGCGGCTCCAGTCATAGCCGAAGCCCAGCATTTTTAGCTGGTTTTTCATGTACGCGATGTTGTCGTAGGTCCATGGTGCCGGTGCGGTGTTGTTTTTTACCGCTGCGCCTTCAGCGGGCAGACCAAACGCATCCCAGCCAATCGGCTGCAGTACGTTTTTACCCAGCATGCGCTGGTAACGGGAGATCACATCGCCGATGGTGTAGTTACGGACGTGGCCCATGTGTAGTCGGCCAGAAGGATAGGGGAGCATCGACAAGCAATAGTATTTCTCTTTGCTCTCGTCTTCAGTGACTTCAAATGTGCGCTTCTCTTCCCAGTGGCGCTGTACTTTGGATTCTATCTCTTCCGGGCGGTATTGCTCTTGCATGGCAGCCAGTAGTCCTGTTTTTGCTACAGCTACAAATGTAGCGTTGTTACGTGATTTTTCGAAAGGCATAGCATAGCCCAAACGCCACTCTCAAAACAGCCTTTCCGCGAGGCGGGAATGAAATTGCCACCGCCTTTGGCGGCTACTTTTTTGTCGACAGTGCGGGCGAGTCGGCACAGCGAGCAAGAAATAACGTCTACCATTAGAGAGAGTTACTGAACCGGGAGGCGAAACGATGAACAAGGTTGCTCATTTTTACCGTGAACTGGTGGCGGCGTTGACCGAGCGTTTACGCAATGGAGAGCGTGATATTGATGCCCTGGTTGAACAAGCGCGCCTGCGCGTGGCGCAAACCGGCGAGTTAACGCGCACGGAAGTTGACGAACTGATGCGCGCAATTCGCCGCGATCTGGAGGAGTTCGCCCTCAGTTACAGCGAAAGCCAGGAGGAGGTCACCGACAGCGTATTTATGCGGGTGATTAAAGAGAGTATCTGGCAGGAGCTGGCGGATATCACCGATAAAACGCAGCTTGAGTGGCGTGAAGTGTTTCAGGATCTCAACCACCACGGCGTGTATCACAGTGGCGAAGTGGTAGGGCTTGGGAATCTGGTTTGCGAGAAGTGTCATTTTCATCTGGCGGTCTACACGCCGGATGTGTTGCCGTTATGCCCGAAATGTGGACATGACCAATTCCAGCGCCGCCCGTTCGAACCGTAATCCCAAAATCGCCTGCCCGAAGCGGGCAGGCGCAGGCTGTTAATGCAGGATTTTTGCGAGGAAGTCTTTAGCACGTTCGGATTTTGGATTATCGAAGAAGGCGTCCTTCTCTGAATCTTCGACAATTTTCCCTTCATCCATAAAGATCACCCGGTTCGCCACTTTGCGGGCAAAGCCCATTTCGTGGGTTACCACCATCATGGTCATGCCTTCGTTCGCCAGTTCGACCATTACGTCCAGCACTTCGTTGATCATCTCGGGATCGAGCGCGGAAGTCGGTTCATCAAACAGCATCGCCACTGGATCCATACAGAGCGCACGGGCAATCGCCACACGCTGCTGCTGGCCACCGGAGAGCTGCGCCGGGAACTTATTCGCATGCGCTGACAAACCAACGCGCTCAAGCAGCTTGAGCCCTTTTTCCCTTGCAGCGGCTTTATCACGCTTCAGCACTTTTACCTGCGCCAGCGTCAGGTTTTCGATAATCGACAAGTGCGGGAACAATTCAAAGTGCTGAAACACCATCCCGACGTGAGAACGCAGCTTCGCCAGATCGGTTTTCTTGTCATTCACTTTGGTGCCATTGACGACAATCTCGCCTTTTTGCACCGGTTCCAGCCCGTTGACGGTTTTTATCAGCGTGGATTTACCGGAGCCGGACGGCCCGCAAACCACCACCACTTCGCCTTTTTTCACTTCGGTGGAGCAATCGGTCAACACCTGAAAGTGACCATACCATTTAGAAACATTTTTCAGGGATATCATTAGACGGTCCTTTTCTTCAGCCAGCTGACCAACAGCGAAGCACTCAAACTGATAACAAAATAGACAGCACCGGCAAACAGGATCATTTCAACCTGCGTACCATCGCGCTCGCCAATAGTAGATGCGGTGCGGAAGAAATCCGCGAGGCTCAGGACATAGACCAACGAGGTGTCCTGAAACAGCACGATGCCCTGCGTAAGCAGCAACGGAACCATAGCGCGAAATGCCTGCGGCAGAATGATGAGTTTCATCGATTGCCAGTGCGTCATACCGAGCGCCAGTGCGGCACTGGACTGCCCGCGGGAGATACTCTGGATGCCTGCGCGAATGATTTCTGAATAGTAGGCCGCTTCAAACATCGAGAAAGCCACCATTGCTGAAATCAGGCGGATATCGGTTTTGGGTGACAGACCGAGCACGTTTTGCAGAAAACCCGGCACGATCAGATAGAACCACAACAGCACCATCACCAGCGGAATGGAGCGGAACACGTTAACGTAGCTCTTGGCGAACCAGCGCAGCGGGGCGAAAGTGGACAGGCGCATTACTGCCAACAGCGTTCCCCAGACGATACCGAAAACAATCGCAATCGCCGTGATCTTCAGCGTGACGATCAGACCCGCTACCAGGTACGGCAACGAAGGGACGATTGAACTCCAGTCAAATTCGTACATGATTATTTGCCCCCCATATTGCCCGGCAGGCGAATTTTGCGTTCAACCAGGTTCATCACCAACATAATGAAAGCGTTAATTAAGACATACGCAACGGTGATTGCCGTAAACGATTCCCAGGCATGTGCCGAGTAATCCAGCAATTTCCCTGCCTGCGCTGCCATGTCCACCAGGCCGATGGTGGAGGCGATGGCCGAGTTTTTCACCAGGTTCATCATCTCCGAGGTCATCGGCGGCACAATCACGCGATAGGCGTTAGGCAGCAATACATAACGGTAGGTTTGCGGCAGCGTCAGCCCCATCGCCAGACCGGCGTTTTTCTGCCCGCGCGGTAGCGACTGAATCGCGGCGCGTACCTGCTCGCAAACGCGAGCGGCGGTAAACAGCCCCAGGCAGACCATTGATGAGAGGAAGAACTGGATATTCGGATCCAGCTCTGATTTGAACCACATGCCGATATCTTCTGGCAGCAGTTCCGGCACTACCAGGTACCAGGTAAAAAACTGCACGATCAGCGGCACGTTGCGGAACAGTTCGACATAAAGGGTGCCAATGCCGGACAAGAAACGGTTAGGGACGGTGCGCAGGATGCCAAACAGGGAACCGACCAGGAAAGCGATAATCCAGGCCGTCACGGAAAGCGCAATGGTGACCTGAAAACCACTCCATAGCCAGCCAAGATAGGTGGTGTTGCCGAACGGGGCCTGTTCAAGAAATATTCCCCAGTTCCAGTCTATGGACATAAATCTACTCCGGAAAAAAAAGGGTAGCAGCGCTACCCTCGAAGATTGTATGAAGAGCGAGTTTTCGTGTTGAGTGGGGAACGGCCACTCAGCATATAGTCTGTCCGTGCTACTTCGACAATCGAGAGGGCAGGTAAACCCGCCCCTAATGGTTGTAATTAGTTCAGAGCTTTGTCATTCGGTTCTTTGAACAGCGCTTTCATATCGTCAGAGAGATCGAAATTGAGGTTCATGTTTTTCGGCGGAATCGGGTTTTTAAACCATTTATCGAAGGATTTTTCCGCAGCACCCGAGGTTTGAAGTTGCGCGATGGTGTCATCCATCAGCTTTTTGAACTCCGGATCGTTTTTACGCAGCATACATCCGTAGGCTTCTTTCGATTGCGGTGTGCCAACGATATCCCAGTTATCCGGTTTTTTCGCTTTCGCACGTTCACCCGCCAGCAGGGCGTCATCCATCATAAAGGCCACTGCGCGGCCGCTTTCCAGCGTACGGAACGAGTCGCCATGGTCTTTCGCGCTGATAATGCGCATATCCATTTTCTTCTCGTCGTTCAGCTTGTTCAGCAGAATTTCTGACGTCGTACCGGAAGTTACCACCACAGCTTTGCCTTTCAGGTCGGCGAAGTCTTTAATCGGGCCGCCTTTTTTGGTCAGCAGACGTGTGCCAACCACGAAAATGGTGTCAGAGAACGCCGCTTGTTTCTGACGTTCAACGTTATTAGTGGTGGAACCACATTCAAAATCGAAGGTGCCGTTTTGCAGCAGCGGGATACGGTTTTGTGAAGTGATTGGAATCAGTTTTACCGCCAGATCCGGCTTGTTCAGTTTTTTCTTCACGGCTTCAACAATAGCGTTGGAGTAGTCCTGGGAGTAACCCACAACTTTTTGTTCATTGTCGTAGTAGGAGAACGGTACGGAAGATTCGCGATGACCGACGACGATAACGCCGTTTTTAGCAATTTTAGCCAGCGTAGCTTGTTGATCGGCCGGCGCTGCGTCGGCAGGTTTTGCATCTTCAGCATGCACCAGACCGGCGGACAGTCCCATCACCAGCATCGCGGCGGCCAGTTTACGTAATTGCATATCCAGACTCCTTTATCGTCAGCGCCAGAGACGCGTATTGATACCCATTGTGTGTATTGTGTTTTTGTTGTTCTGCGACAATATCGTGCAGTGTCGTGTGTGTTTGTTACATTCAGTCTGGCTTAATGTAAAGATTTTGCTGCGGTATTGTTTATTTTTGCGAGGCGCGCCGCACCGTTTAGAGGCAAAAATCTTCCATTGCACCAGATTGGTGCTGCTACTGTTTCCTGCTGGTGCGACCTAAGTTGCACATAAGCGGGTTACATAGCTGCCTGATAGATATAAGCAAACCGCATGCCAAAAACGGCTTAATCGTAAATTTTGCGTAGCGAAGAGAGGATGCCCGGTAAGCAGACCGTCACCGGGCAGAACAACGAGGAGAGGGATTAACGGCGGCGCTGACGCAAGCCCATCACCAGGGCGCCAAAGCCCAGCAGCGCGGTGATAATCCACAGCGGCCAGTTACCCGTGCGGGCATACGGCGTGAGGCCAGAGGTCGGTGTCACCTTTGCCGTCAGCACTTCACGGGTAAATTGCGGGATCATCGCCTGGATTTCACCCTGTGGGCCAATGACCGCAGTGATGCCGTTATTGGTACTACGCAACAGCGGTCGCGCCAGCTCCAGCGCACGCATCCGCGCCATCTGGAAGTGCTGCCACGGGCCGATGGATTTGCCAAACCAGGCGTCGTTCGAGATGGTCAGCAGGAAATCGGTATCCGGGCGGAAATTATCACGCACCTGCTCACCAAGGATGATTTCATAGCAGATTGCCGCCGTCAGCGTTAGCCCATGCGCCGTCAGCGGAGGCTGTACATAAGCGCCACGGCTGAAGGAGGACATCGGTAAATCGAAGAACGGTGCCAGCGGGCGCAGAATCGACTCCAGCGGCACAAACTCGCCAAACGGCACCAGATGATTTTTGTTGTAGCGATCGCTTGAGCTGTAGCTGTACGCGTTGTCTTTGCCCAGCGTAATGATGGTGTTGTAGGTATCGTAACGGTTTTGCTTATTGAGACGTGCATCGACAATCCCGGTGATAAGCGTACTGTTATTTGCCCGCAGTAAATTATCCATGGCGCTTAAAAAGCGTTGCTGGTTAATTTCCAGATCGGGAATGGCGGACTCCGGCCAGATAATCAGCTGCGATTTACCCATCACTTGTTCACTGGCTTCGCTGTAGATTTTCAGCGTATTGAGCAACTGGTTTTCGTCCCACTTCATCGATTGTGGAATGTTCCCCTGCACCATCGATACCTGAGTGGTGCGCTCCGGCAGCAGTTGATACCACTGGATATAACGCAGCGGGAAGGGCAGAGCGAACAGCACGACGGCGACAACCAGCGGGCGCAAGCGACGCTGCACTACCGCCAGCACCACCAGACCGCTGACCACCATCAGTAAGAAATTGATTGCTTCAACGCCAAGCACCGGCGCGAGGCCTTTCAGCGGCCCATCTATCTGGCTGTAACCAAACTGGAGCCACGGGAAACCGGTTAGCACCCAGCCTCGCAGGAACTCGGTGATTTGCCAGACGACGGGCGCGGCAACGGCCAGTCGCAACCAGGTGGTATGTGGCCACAGACGTGACAAAATACCGGCGAACAGCCCGGTGTAGAGCGACAAATAGGCCGCCAGCAGTACCACAAGGAAAATATTGACCGGGCCTGGCATGCCGCCAAACTGGGCGATACTGACATACACCCAGTGCACACCGCTGCCAAACAGACCAAGCCCCCAGAAATAGCCAATCCAGGCAGCCTGCAACGGGCGGCGATTCAGGGTTAAACCCTGTAGACCAATCAGGGAGATAAGTGCGGCGGGCCAGAAATCATAAGGAGAAAAAGCCAGCGTTCCGCTGGCTCCGAATAACAACGCCAGCAACAGACGTATGCGCTGGCGCTCAAACAATGCGGCAAATACCATTTACATTACTCATCCAGTTTCGGTTGCGGAGAATCATCCGGCATTCTGACATGGACCTGAATAATACGTCGACTATCAGCCATAGCGACCTTGAATTGGTAACCATCAATGTCAATCGATTCGCCGCGCGCAGGCAAGTGACCGAACGCCTGCATCACCAGACCGCCAATGGTGTCTACTTCATCATCACTGAAGTGGGTGCCGAAGGTTTCATTGAAATCCTC
This sequence comes from Kosakonia sp. YIM B13588, assembly GCF_042788165.1. Classification (NCBI taxonomy): domain Bacteria; kingdom Pseudomonadati; phylum Pseudomonadota; class Gammaproteobacteria; order Enterobacterales; family Enterobacteriaceae; genus Kosakonia; species Kosakonia sp. YIM B13588. The sequence continues at coordinate 196,280 of NZ_JBHZPO010000007.1, forward strand.
AATCGGCGCCAGTGCGCGTACTGTCCATGTATGGCGGCTAAGCTGGCGGAAATCGATATCCTCTTCTTCGTCATATTCGTCTTCGATTTCGCCGACAATAAGCTCGAGAATATCTTCAATCGTGACCAGACCAGAAACGCCGCCGAACTCATCAATAACGATAGCCATATGGTAGCGCTGGGAACGGAACTCTTTCAGCATGCGATCGACACGCTTGCTTTCCGGCACCACTACCGCCTGGCGTAACACTTTTTCCATGCTGAACGCTTCGGCGTCGCTGCGCATAAAAGGCAGCAAATCCTTAGCCATCAGGATCCCTTCGATGTGATCTTTGTCTTCGCTGATCACCGGAAAACGCGAGTGGGCAGACTCGATAATGACATCGAGACATTCGTCCAGCGTCTGGTTGCGTTTCAGGGTAATCATTTGGGAGCGGGGGATCATGATGTCGCGAACGCGCTGGTCCGCAATATCCATTACCCCTTCCAGCATGTCGCGCGTATCGTTGTCGATAAGCTCGTTCTGCCCGGAGTCTCGGATCAGTTCCAGCAGTTCATCACGGTTTTTCGGTTCGCCGTGAAAGAGCTGGCTGAGTAAAAGGGAGAAGAATCCCTTTTTGTTGTTGGTGTTGTCGCTACTGTGTGAGTTATCGTCGCTCATGGCGTCGTGTGGGTTCTCGTGTTGGTTAATCTGTCGCTCGTCGCGCGTAAACTCAGCGCCGGACGGCATTTCAGGCGAGTGGAGCGCAGCAATCTGCGCGCCAACTTACTCTTTCTCGGAAATGTACGGATCCTCATAGCCCAGAGCAAGCATTATCTCTGTCTCGATCCCTTCCATCTCTTCGGCTTCATCGTCTGCAATATGGTCGTAACCGAGCAGGTGTAAACTGCCGTGCACCACCATGTGCGCCCAGTGCGCGTCCAGCGGTTTGCCTTGCTCCTGGGCTTCCTGTTCCACAACCTGGCGGCAAATAATCAAATCGCCAAGCAGCGGCATTTCGATGCCAGGTGGTGCTTCAAACGGGAAAGAGAGCACGTTAGTCGGCTTATCTTTCCCGCGGTAGGTCAGGTTCAGTTCGTGGCTTTCCGCATTGTCGACCAGGCGAATGGTGACTTCTGCTTCTTCCTGAAACTGCGGGATAACGGCGTCAAGCCATTTCTGAAACTGTGCTTCTTCCGGCAGACCGCTGTTATCTTCACACGCCAACTGTAAATCAAGGATCACCTGACTCATTTCTGCTCCTGCTCCTGGGCTTCGCGTTTGCGCTCGGCGGCCAGTTCTGCTTTACGTTTCTGTTCGGCCTCTTCCCAGGCTTCATAGGCGATAACGATGCGGGCAACCACCGGATGGCGCACCACATCTTCGCTGTGGAAGAAGTTAAGGCTGATTTCGTCGACGTTCGCCAGCACTTCAATGGCGTGACGCAAACCGGATTTGGTGCTGCGCGGCAGGTCGATCTGCGTGACGTCGCCTGTGATCACCGCTTTGGAGTTAAAACCAATACGCGTCAGGAACATCTTCATCTGTTCGATGGTGGTGTTCTGGCTCTCATCAAGAATAATAAACGCGTCGTTTAGCGTACGGCCTCGCATATAGGCTAACGGCGCGACTTCAATAACGTTGCGCTCAATCAGCTTTTCGACGCGTTCAAAGCCAATCATCTCAAACAGCGCGTCATACAGTGGGCGCAGATAAGGATCGACTTTTTGGCTGAGATCGCCGGGCAGGAAGCCGAGTTTTTCACCCGCTTCCACCGCCGGGCGTGTCAGCAGAATGCGGCGCACTTCCTGGCGTTCCAGCGCATCCACTGCAGCGGCGACGGCAAGGTAGGTTTTACCGGTGCCCGCCGGACCCACGCCGAAGGTGATGTCATGATCAAGAATATTGGCGACGTACTGCGCCTGGTTCGGCGTGCGCGGTTTAATCACGCCACGCTTGGTTTTGATATGGATAGCTTTGCCGTATTCCGGCACGCTTTCGGCGCTCTGCTCCAGCACGCGCGCTTCTTTGATAGCCAGATGGATCTGTTCCGGTTCGATATCCTGGATCTGACCGCGCATTGGGGCGGTATCGACATACAGGGTGCGCAGAATATCGGCGGCGGCATTAACGCAAATTTCGCGTCCGGTGAGTTTGAAGTGATTATCGCGGCGGTTGATTTCGATGCCCAGTCGCCGCTCCAGTTGTTTGATGTTGTCGTCAAACGGGCCACACAGACTTAGCAGACGTGCGTTGTCCGCTGGCTCAAGGGTAATTTCACGCGTATCTATATTCAAACTGTTCCTCTTTTCGATAAGTCGAGGGCTATGCCCATTAGGGAATTATTCACGGCATATAAAGAAGTCGCAAGCATTGCGCAAGATGTTGGGGTCGGCGAGGGGAAAAGCAAGGCCTGCCAGATATGGCAGGCCGATGGCATTACGGTTGGTACAGACCGACGCCGAGGTCGTTCTCTTTACGCGTACGGGCAATAACAGATTGCGGGGATTCCACCACGCGCAGCCCCATTTCCTCTTCGGTACGCACCAGCACGCCGCGCAGAGAGTTCGGGTAGACATCAACGATTTCTACATCGACAAATTTACCGATCATCTCCGGCTTGCCTTCGAAATTCACCACGCGGTTATTTTCGGTACGACCAGAAAGTTCCATGATGTTCTTGCGCGATGTGCCTTCCACCAGGATGCGCTGGGTGGTGCCGAGCATACGGCGGCTCCAGGCCATTGCCTGCTGGTTAATACGCTCTTGCAGAATGTACAGGCGCTGTTTTTTCTCCTCTTCCGGCACATCATCTACCATATCGGCAGCGGGCGTGCCCGGGCGTGCGGAGAAGATAAAGCTGTAGCTCATATCGAAGTTAACATCGGCAATCAGCTTCATGGTTTTTTCGAAGTCTTCGGTGGTTTCACCCGGGAAGCCGACGATAAAATCGGAGCTAATCTGAATGTCCGGGCGCGCTTCGCGCAGCTTACGGATGATCGCTTTGTATTCCAGCGCGGTATGCGTGCGGCTCATCAGGTTCAGTATGCGGTCGGAACCACTTTGCACCGGCAGATGCAGGAAGCTCACCAGCTCCGGCGTGTCGCGATAGACCTCGATGATGTCATCGGTGAATTCAATCGGATGGCTGGTGGTGAAACGGATGCGGTCGATACCATCAATGGCCGCCACCAGACGCAGCAACTCGGCAAAGGTGCCGATACTGCCGTCAAAGTTCTCACCGCGCCAGGCGTTTACGTTCTGGCCGAGCAGGTTCACTTCACGGACACCTTGTGCCGCCAGTTGGGCGATCTCAAACAGGATGTCGTCGGCAGGGCGGCTGACTTCTTCACCACGGGTATAAGGCACCACGCAGTAAGTACAGTATTTGTTACAGCCTTCCATGATCGACACAAACGCGGTCGGGCCATCGGCGCGTGGTTCCGGCAAACGATCGAATTTTTCAATTTCCGGGAAGCTGATATCGACCACCGGGCTTCGGGTGCCGCGCACGGAGTTGATCATTTCCGGCAAGCGGTGCAGGGTTTGCGGCCCAAAAATAATGTCGACATAGTGCGCGCGCTGGCGAATATGATCGCCTTCCTGAGACGCCACGCAGCCGCCAACACCGATAATCAGATCGGGGTTTTTCTCTTTCAGCAGCTTCCAGCGGCCCAACTGATGGAAGACTTTTTCCTGAGCCTTTTCACGGATTGAGCAGGTATTAAGCAGCAGCACATCCGCTTCTTCCGCCACCTCGGTCAGTTGATAGCCGTGAGTGGCATCCAGCAGATCGGCCATCTTCGATGAATCGTATTCGTTCATCTGACAGCCCCAGGTTTTTATGTGGAGTTTTTTTGTCATCGACTTGCTCTTGCTTAAGTTCGTATACGCTGAGTATGACGGGTATCAGCCAGGATTGCAGGCCGCGTATTGTAATGCTTTGGTCGCGTGCTGACCAGTATGACGGTTGTCAGTCTCAAGGGGTAAAAAATCCGGTAAACTTAACGGATTCTCGTTGAAGGACAAGTAGCCATGACAAATCAATCCACTGAAGTTGCCATCGTTGGCGGCGGAATGGTCGGCGGAGCGCTGGCGCTGGGGCTGGCACAACATGGTTTTGCCGTGACCGTGATTGAAAAACAGGAACCCGCGGCGTTTGATGCAACGTTGCCGCCGGACGTACGCATTTCGGCAATCAGTGCCGCATCGGTGGCGTTGCTGCGCGGCCTGGGCGTCTGGGAGAACATTCAGGCCATGCGCTGCCACCCTTATCGGCAACTGGAAACCTGGGAGTGGGAAAATGCGCATGTGGTGTTCGACGCTCGCGAGCTGAAGTTGCCGCTGCTCGGTTATATGGTGGAAAACACGGTGCTTCAGCGCACGCTGTGGGAGGCGTTACAGGCGCACCCGCAGGTAACGCTGCTCACGGCGAAAGAATTAACTGCATTGCATGCATACAACGAAGGTCAGCAATTAACGTTTGCGGATGGTGACACGTTAACGGCGAAGCTGGTAGTGGGCGCTGATGGCGCGAATTCATGGGTACGGCAAGCGGCGGGGATTGGCATTCACGCCTGGCAGTATCAGCAATCCTGTATGTTGATCACCGTTCAATGCGAACACGAAGCGGGTGACAGCACCTGGCAGCATTTTACGCCTGATGGCCCGCATGCCTTTTTACCGCTGTTTGATAACTGGGCGTCGCTGGTGTGGTATGACACCCCGGCGCGTATCCGCCAGTTACAGACATTAACGATGGCGCAGCTGGAGCAAGAGATTGCCCGACATTTCCCGGCGCGCTTAGGTGCCGTTAAACCGGTCGCCGCAGCCTCTTTTCCGCTGACTCGCCGCCATGCGCTGCAGTATGTCAGGCCGGGGCTGGCGTTGGTGGGCGACGCAGCGCATACCATTCATCCGTTGGCCGGGCAGGGCGTTAATCTGGGGTATCGCGATGTGGATGCGTTGCTGGATGTATTGACCAGCGCGCGTACGCAGGCGGAAACCTGGGCCAGCCACGCGGTGTTAAAGCGTTATCAGACGCGACGCATGGCGGATAACTTTATTATGCAAAGCGGGATGGATCTATTTTACGCCGGGTTTAGTAACTCCCTCGGCCCGGTGCGACTGCTGCGCAATATCGGTCTGATGGCGGCGGAACGCGCTGGCGTGTTGAAACGGCAGGCGCTGAAGTACGCATTAGGATTGTAAAAGGACTGCGGGCGCAGCGCCCGCAGTACTCACATAATTGCCAATAACTTATCCAGTGCCGTGTGCGCGCCTTTTTTGTCGATAAAAAAAGCCTGATACCCGTCAATCCCTTCAAGCTGTTGCAGCGCCCATTCGCCATTGTGCATTTTGCGCAGCAACCGCACTGTGCGGTAAAGCGGCACCAGCAGAATAATCAGCGCCACGAAGGCCGCCGCCCCATAGCTCGTGGAGAACGGGTTTGCGCTGGCCTGTTGCACCAGTAGCGCGACAGACGCAACTTGCAGCACGAGCCTGGCGAGCAGTGTCCGCATACAGAATTGCTGCAGGCGCTGTGGCGTTGAGAAGCAGGGGTTTTTCAGCGATGAGCGTGTTTCCTGCACCGGAATGCCCTGCACATACACCGTCCAGTGAGTTGTCTCCTTCAGCAGCAGGGCCTGGCCGCTTTCGCTCAGCGTATGCAGACGCATGGATATGACAACCGGGAAGACCAACCCCATACAGAGGCCATAAAAGATCGGCGCGGAGAGACCCATAAAAGCAAGACCAAAACCGGTGACCACAAAGAGTACATAAAGTGGGGCATAAATTAACAGGGCTGTATTTTGATAGTTCATCATGCTGACTCAGAGGAGAATGGCGGGTAAATTACCATACGTTTTATGCAGTGATTAACTACCAACATCCGGGGATGTGCAGAAAACAAAAAAGCCCGCCGATGCGAGCTTTTTTGTTTTGTTGGCTGGGGTACGAGGATTCGAACCTCGGAATGGTGGAATCAGAATCCACTGCCTTACCGCTTGGCGATACCCCAAAAGCGCGTTCGCGAAAGCAAACGTCTTTGAGATGGCTGGGGTACGAGGATTCGAACCTCGGGATGGTGGAATCAGAATCCACTGCCTTACCGCTTGGCGATACCCCAACAAATCTTTTTCAGGCTTAACGTTTTAACATTAGACCTTAAATATGGTGGCTACGACGGGAATCGAACCTGTGACCCCAGCATTATGAGTGCTGTGCTCTAACCAGCTGAGCTACGTAGCCAAGTTTTACTGCTTTCCCAGTCATCGACTGGCTGGGGTACCTGGATTCGAACCAGGGAATGCCGGTATCAAAAACCGGTGCCTTACCGCTTGGCGATACCCCAACGACTAGTGCGTTTCGCAGGAGTCGAAGAAGAGATGGCTGGGGTACCTGGATTCGAACCAGGGAATGCCGGTATCAAAAACCGGTGCCTTACCGCTTGGCGATACCCCATCCGTGCAACGCTTACTTGGGAATGGTGCGGGAGGCGAGACTTGAACTCGCACACCTTGCGGCGCCAGAACCTAAATCTGGTGCGTCTACCAATTTCGCCACTCCCGCAAAAAAGATGGTGGCTACGACGGGAATCGAACCTGTGACCCCAGCATTATGAGTGCTGTGCTCTAACCAGCTGAGCTACGTAGCCATCTTTTTTCGCGTTACCTTATCGGCGTTGCGGGGCGCATTATGCGTATTGGGCCTTACAGCGTCAATACCTTTTTCATCGAAAATTGCCGGAATGTGACTGTTTGGTTAGGTTGCGAACAGCATGACGCTTTATTGGGCGAAAATAGATTTTATTCATTAAATCAGCGCACAAAAAACAACAGGCCCCGCAGGGCCTGTAAGAATAACCATTAATTATTAATAAGCTGACTGGTGAATACCTACCGCGCGACCTGACGGATCGTTCATGGTTTTGAAGGCTTCGTCCCATTCAAACGCTTTTGCGGAAGAACAAGCAACGGATGGACCGCCAGGAACGCATTCCGCGGCACTCGCCAGCGGGAACAGCTCTTCAAAAATTTCACGGTACAGATACGCTTCTTTCGATGCTGGCGTATTGTACGGGAAACGGTAGCTGGCCGTTGCCAGTTGTTGATCTGTCACCTGCTGCGCGGCAACTTCTTTCAGCGTATCGATCCAGCTGTAACCGACGCCGTCGGAGAACTGTTCTTTTTGACGCCATGCCACGCTTGCCGGCAGGTAGGATTCAAAACATTCGCGCAGAATGTGTTTTTCCATTTTGCCGTTGCTGCCGCACATTTTGTCTTCCGGGTTGATACGCATCGCCACGTCGAGGAATTTTTTATCCAGGAACGGTACACGCGCTTCCACACCCCAGGCGGACATCGCTTTGTTTGCACGGGCGCAGTCAAACATATGCAGGGCCTGCAGTTTACGCACGGTTTCTTCGTGCAACTCTTTGGCATCTGGCGCTTTATGGAAATAGAGATAACCGCCAAACACTTCATCGGAACCTTCGCCGGAGAGCACCATTTTGATGCCCATCGCTTTGATTTTACGCGACATCAGGTACATCGGCGTTGAGGCGCGAATTGTCGTCACGTCATAGGTTTCAATGTGGTAAATCACATCGCGAATCGCATCCAGCCCTTCCTGCACGGTGAAATGAATTTCATGGTGCACGGTGCCAAGATGGTTGGCGACTTCCTGCGCCGCTTTCAGATCCGGCGCGCCTTTCAGACCAACAGCGAAGGAGTGAAGTTGCGGCCACCAGGCTTCTGATTTCTCCTGATCTTCAACGCGACGGGCAGCGAATTTTTTGGTGATTGCGGAAATGACCGAAGAGTCCAGACCGCCGGAAAGCAGCACGCCGTACGGTACATCGGACATCAGGTGGCTTTTCACCGCGTCTTCCAGCGCCTGGCGCAGTTCTGCTTTGTCGGTCACGTTGTCTTTTACTGCATCGTAGTCAAACCAGTCGCGCTGATAATAAGAGCGAATTTCACCGTCTTTGCTCCACAAGTAGCTGCCTGCCGGGAACTCTTTAATGGTGCGGCAAACCGGCACCAGCGCTTTCATTTCTGACGCCACGTACAAGTTGCCGTGTTCGTCGTGGCCCATGTACAGCGGAATGATACCGATATGGTCGCGGCCAATCAGGTAAGCATCTTTTTCACTGTCGTATAGCGCGAAAGCGAACATGCCTTGCAGTTCGTCGAGGAATTCCGGCCCTTTTTCCTGATACAGCGCGAGGATCACTTCGCAGTCAGAACCGGTCTGGAATGCGTAACGGTCGCCATATTCTGCGCGCAGCGCCTGGTGATTATAAATTTCACCGTTCACTGCCAGCGCATGTGTTTTCTTTTCGTTGTAGAGCGGCTGTGCCCCGGCGTTAACGTCGACAATAGAGAGACGTTCATGCGCCAGAATGGCTTTATCACTTGCATAAACACCGGACCAGTCCGGGCCGCGGTGGCGCATCAGTCGGGATAATTCCAGCGCTTTTTTACGTAATTCGACCGCGTCGGTTTTAATATCCAGTACGCCAAAAATTGAACACATAGACTTCTCCGTTAACCTTGAGTGCAAAGCTGTAATGTTGTGTGCTTGCAGTCAAAATGCCGCAAAAACGGGGCAGTGCGCAAGCCTTTTACCGCGCTGAAAGTAAAAAGTGCAATGATGATTATTGAATGCTGAAAAAAGAGTATGCATAAGACGCTGTTATTGATGAATCATCAAAATAATGCACTTTTTATTGAATGGCGTTCTTTTTGGCAGGCGTAAAAATGAAAAACCACGCCCGAAGACGTGGTGGTATTTAGATAACGTCGATTTCCGCGACTGAGGGATAAATCCACGACGGGCGAAACGGCATGCTGTCGATATCATCAATGCGCGATACGCCAGAAAGCACCAGGATGGTTTCAAGCCCGGCCTGAAAGCCCGCCAGGATATCGGTACGCAGGTTATCACCCACAATCACTGTCTGTTCTGAGTGTGCCTGCATGGTATTCAGTGCCGCGCGGATGATCCACGGGCTGGGTTTGCCCACATAGAAAGGTTTACGCCCGGAAATTTTTTCGATGCCGGCGCACAGCGCGCCGCAGGCCGGATAATATCCGCGCCCGTGTGTGTCCGGGTTGGTGGCGATAAAGCGCGCGCCATTCGCCACGAAGAACGCAGCCTTATGCATCATTTCCCAGTTATAGGAACGTGTCTCGCCAACGATGACAAAATCCGGGTTGATATCGGTAATGGTAAAACCGGCTTTGTAAAGCTCGTGGATCAGTGCGCCTTCGCCCACCACATAGGCTTTTTTCCCCTCCTGGCGCTTAAGGAAATCGGCGGTCGCCATTGCCGAGGTATAAAAGACGCTGGCAGGTACATCAATACCGGCAGAGACAAAGCGGTTCGCCAGATCCTGGCCGGTTTGCGAAGGGTAGTTGGTCAGTAATACCAGCGGCATGCCTTTTTCAAGGATGCGGGTGATGAACTCAGCAGCACCCGGTATGGCAACGTTGTCGTGCATCAGCACGCCGTCAATATCACAGATTACATTCTGAATGGTCATGGACTGTCCGGATAAAAAAATAAGTATTAACGATAGATGCTGTCAGTTTTCCAGCAAACGTTGCAGCAGCAGACCGTTCAGCATAGCGCGTTTCACCAGCGCAAACGCGCCGATCGCCGAGCGGTGATCCAGCGCGGAAGGTACCACCGGCAAGTTTTTGCGAAACGCTTTTAACGCTTGAGTGTTAATGCACGCCTCGATGGCCGGGAGCAGCACTTTTTCTGCTTCGACAATTTCCCCGGCGATCACCACTTTCTGCGGGTTAAACAGGTTTATGGCAATGGCGATGGTTTTACCCAAATGGCGACCAACATATTCAATCACTTCACAGGCCAGCGCATCGCCTTTATTGGCGGCTTTACAGATGGTTTTGATCGAGCAATCTTCCAGCGTCAGGCGACTCTGGTAGCCCTGTTCTAAAAGATGACGAACGCGGTGCTCTATCGCGGCATTGGCGGCGATAGTTTCCAGACAGCCAAAGTTGCCGCAGTGACAGCGTTCGCCCAGCGGCTCGACTTGCACGTGCCCAATTTCGCCGACGTTACCGTTACGGCCGATAAAAATACGCCCGTTAGAGATAATCCCGGCGCCTGTCCCACGGTGTACACGCACCAGAATGGAGTCTTCACAATCCTGGCTTGCCCCAAAATAGTGCTCGGCCAGCGCCAGGCTGCGAATGTCATGCCCGACAAAACAGGTCAATTTGAAGCGTTCTTCCAGGGCTTCCACCAGCGCCCAGTTTTCAACCTGAATGTGCGGCATATAGCGAATGACACCGCTTTCCGGGTCTACCAGACCCGGCAGAATCACGGAAATCGCGATCAGTTCGCGGATTTTGCGTTGGCTGGTTTCAAGAAAGTGGCTGATGGTATTGAGCAGCGCATGTTCCAGTGTTTCCTGGGTTCGTTCGGGCAGCGGGTAATGCTCTTCCGCCAACACTTTGCTGCTTAAATCGTACAACGTCAGTGTGGTGTCGTAACGCCCGAGGCGCACACCGATAGCCTGGAAATTTCGGGTTTCGGTGACAATGGAGATAGCGCGGCGGCCTCCGGTGGAGGCCTGCTGATCGACTTCTTTGATCAGCCCGCGTTCGATAAGCTGGCGCGTGATTTTTGTCACGCTGGCGGGAGCTAGCTGGCTTTGTTCGGCAATTTGAATGCGCGAAATGGGGCCGTGTTGGTCAATCAGGCGGTAAACCGCCGCGCTGTTAAGCTGCTTTACGAGGTCAACGTTACCGATTTGAGCTTGTCCGCCTGATGTCATACCGTCTCTTTATGCAGTGACGACCTCGTTGCCATTAACGATGGTCTTGATGATTTTATAATCGCGCGTGAACGCCGTCAGGTTCGCCACTTTCCCCGCGGCGAGACTTCCCAGCTTTTCGTCAACGCCAATGGCGCGAGCGGGGTAAAGTGTTGCCATACGCAGCGCTTCATCCAGCGCAATGCCGACATGCTCCACCAGATTTCGCACCCCTTCGATCATCGTCAGGGAGGAACCGCTCAGCGTTCCGTTTTCGTCCACGCACAGTCCATTACGGTAGTATATTGTTTTGCCAGCAAAAATGAACTGCTCAATATTCGCCCCCGCTGGCGCTGTCGCGTCAGTTACCAGGCAAAGTTTGTCGCCTTTCAATCGCTTAGCATTACGGATATTAACGTAATCGACATGCAGGCCATCTGCAATCACGCCGCAGTAAACGTCTGTGTCATCAAGCACTGCGCCTGCCAGACCAGGTTCACGGCCGGTGATGTACGGCATGGCATTATATAAATGTGTGGCGAACGTGATCCCGGCGCGGAAACCGGCTTTTGCTTCTTTCAGCGTGGCATTGGAGTGACCGGCAGAAACCACGATGCCTGCGTCAGCTAACTGGCGAATCACTTCGGTGCCCGCCATTTCCGGGGCCAGCGTAACTTTGGTGATCACATCGGCGTTCTGGCACAGGAAGTCGACTAACGCCGGATCCGGTTTACGCACGAATTCCGGGTTGTGCGTGCCTTTTTTAACAATATTCAGCCACGGCCCTTCCAGATGAAGGCCCAGCGCCTGATGCGGGTATTTAGCCAGGTAATCGCGCATCACCTGCACGCCCTGTTTCATTAATTCGTCGCTGGTGGTAATCAGCGTCGGCAGGAAGCTGGTGCAGCCGGATTTTTCATTCGCTTGCTGCATGATTTCCAGCGTTTTTACGCTAACGGCTTCTGCGGTGTCGTTAAACTGTACGCCGCCACAGCCGTTGAGCTGCACGTCGATAAAACCGGGGGAAAGGATGGCACCATTCAGCGAGCGTTGTTCAATTCCTGTTGGCAGCTCAGCCAGCGGACAAAGGCGTTCAATCAGACCATTGGCGATGACCAACGCATGGTCATCCAGAATTTCATGGCCGGTGTAGATTCGGCCCTGGGTTAAAGCATACATAACGACCCCCGATTAACTAGGTATACCGCTCCGCAGGATCCGCCTCGCGGAGCGGGAACTGATTTACAGACCTTTAATATTTTCCGCTTCTAACTCGTTGAAGTATTTCAACGTTTTCACTTTCAGCTCCATCGTGGACGGTTCGTCGCAGACGATGACGGCTTTCGGATGTAACTGCAGGCAGCTGATGGTCCACATGTGGTTAACGTTGCCTTCAACCGCCGCTTGCAGCGCCTGCGCTTTTACGCCACCGAGCACCAGGATCATCACTTCTTCTGCATCCAGCAACGTGCCCACGCCCACGGTCAGTGCGTACTTCGGCACCTGATTAACATCGCCGTCAAAGAAGCGAGAGTTCGCCACGCGGGTGTCATGGGTCAGGGTTTTAATACGGGTGCGCGAGGCCAGCGAAGATGCCGGTTCGTTAAACGCGATATGCCCATCGTTGCCTACGCCACCCATAAACAGGTGAATTTTGCCGTAAGAACGGATTTTTTCTTCATAACGGCGACATTCTGCGTCAATATCCGGCGCGTTGCCATCGAGCAGGTTAATATTTTCAGCCGGGATATCAACGTGATCGAAGAAATTGCGGTGCATAAAGCTGTGGTAGCTTTCCGGGTGATCTTTCGGCAAGCCGACATACTCATCCATGTTGAAGGTGACAACATGCTGGAAACTGACCTGGCCTGCTTTGTGCATCTCAACTAACGCTTTGTACGCGGTGAGCGGGGTTCCACCGGTCGGTAAGCCGAGAATAAACGGACGGTCTGCGGTCGGTTTGAACGCGTTGATACGATTGACGATATGGCGGGCTGCCCATTTGCCGACTTGTTCAGCTGTCGCCAGGGGAATCAGTCTCATTGTTCACCTCAAAAGTTAAATGAAGATAGTTGGCGGAATGCGTGCTAACTCAGCGTTAAGCGTAACCTGGTTCGCGACAGAGAGAAGGGAGCAATCCGTCCTGATATTTTTAATCATAAAATAAGTTTTACCTCTTTGCCAGTGATTGGGAGGGTGATTGACGATACTTAGTGATTTTAATCACAGAAAATACGCTTTTAATTTGCGAGGCGAATTAATTTTTCACACACTCTGTCAGGTAGTGAGAAAATAGCCGTGATTTCAGGGTTAGTGACACAATAAAAAACGACTGTTTCAGTGAGCTCTCATCGGGTTCATAGGGGGAATAAAAGTGAGTATTCTAGGTTATCTGCAAAAGATCGGCCGCGCGCTAATGGTGCCTGTCGCCACGCTGCCTGCGGCGGCAATTCTGATGGGCGTCGGGTACTGGATTGACCCGGTCGGCTGGGGTGGGCAAAACGCACTGGCAGCGTTTTTCATCCAGTCCGGCTCCGCCATTATCGACAATATGGGCGTGCTGTTTGCGGTGGGTGTCGCTTACGGTATGTCAAAAGACAAAGATGGTGCCGCTGCGCTGGCAGGCTTTGTCGGCTTCCTGGTTCTGACCACGCTCTGTTCACCGGCAGCAGTGGCAATGATCCAAAAAATCCCGGCGGATCAAGTTCCGGCCGCGTTTGGCAAAATCAAAAACCAGTTCGTCGGTATTCTGGTGGGGATTATTGCTGCTGAACTGTATAACCGCTTTAGCAGCGTTGAGCTGCCGAAAGCGCTCTCCTTCTTTAGCGGCCGCCGTCTGGTGCCGATCCTCACCTCGTTTGTGATGATCGTTGTTGCTTTCATCATGATGTATATCTGGCCGGTCGTGTTTAGCGGTCTGGTGGAATTTGGTGAGAGCATTCAGAAACTCGGCTCCGTGGGTGCAGGCGTTTACGCCTTCTTTAACCGCCTGTTAATTCCGGTTGGTTTGCACCACGCGCTCAACTCTGTGTTCTGGTTTGACGTAGCGGGTATTAACGATATTCCTAACTTCCTTGGTGGCGCGCAGTCTATCGAAGCCGGTAAAGCGGTGGTCGGTATCACGGGTCGTTATCAAGCCGGCTTCTTCCCGATCATGATGTTCGGCTTACCGGGCGCGGCGCTGGCAATTTACCACTGCGCACGTCCGGAAAATAAAGCCAAAGTTCTGGGTATCATGATGGCGGGCGCGTTTGCCTCGTTCTTTACCGGTATCACCGAACCGCTGGAATTCTCCTTTATGTTCGTTGCGCCGGTACTGTATGTGATCCATGCGGTGCTGACGGGGATCTCCGTATTTATCGCCGCGAGCATGCACTGGATTGCCGGTTTCGGCTTCAGCGCCGGTCTGGTGGATATGGTGCTCTCCTCGCGTAACCCGCTGGCAACCCAGTGGTGGATGCTGATCCCGCAAGGTTTGGTGTTCTTCGTTATCTATTACGTGGTTTTCCGTTTCGCTATCACCAGGTTCAACATGCTGACTCCGGGTCGCGAACTGGCTGTATCCGGCGATGAAGCGGATGGTCAGGATGTGAATGTCAGCGGTAACACCGAGCAGGATGTGAGTGGCCTGGCGCGTCAGTACATCGCCGCGATTGGGGGTTCTTCTAACCTGACCGGCATTGACGCCTGTATCACTCGTCTGCGTTTAACGGTGAAAGACTCTTCGCTGGTGAACGAATCCATGGCGAAACGTCTTGGCGCCTCCGGTGTTATTCGTCTGAACAAAACCGGTGTGCAGATTATCGTTGGTTTCGTCGCGGAAAAAATTGCCGATGCAATGAGAACGGCAGGCGATGTCCCGGCGGCAGGTAATGCTGCGCCCGCAGCGGCTCCGGCGGCAACGGTAAAGCCGCAGGCGGTACCGAACGCGACAACCATCGCTGAGTTGGTATCGCCTATCACTGGTGAACTGGTGGCGCTGGATCAAGTGCCGGATGAAGCCTTTGCCAGCAAAGCAGTGGGTGACGGCGTGGCGGTGAAACCGACGGATAAAATCGTGGTTTCTCCGGCGGCGGGCACCATCGTGAAAATCTTCAACACTAACCACGCGTTCTGCCTGGAAACCGAGAAAGGCGCGGAAATCATTGTCCATATGGGCATTGATACCGTTGCGCTGGGCGGCCAGGGCTTTACTCGCCTGGTTGAAGAAGGCGCGGAAGTGGTGGCGGGGCAGCCGATCCTCGAAATGGATCTGGAATACCTCAACGCCAATGCCCGTTCAATGATTAGCCCGGTGGTGGTCAGTAATATTGACGACTTTAGCGGCTTGGTTATCAAGGCGCAGGGCGCGGTGGTTGCTGGTCAGACTCCGCTGTATGAAATTAAAGGCTAATGGCTCCTGAGTAAGCTTTCATGCCTTAAGCGGCGGGGGAATATCCTCCGCCGCTTTTTTTTGCCTTGCATTTAATCAGTGCCATACTGA
This sequence comes from Kosakonia sp. YIM B13588, assembly GCF_042788165.1. Taxonomy (NCBI): domain Bacteria; kingdom Pseudomonadati; phylum Pseudomonadota; class Gammaproteobacteria; order Enterobacterales; family Enterobacteriaceae; genus Kosakonia; species Kosakonia sp. YIM B13588. The sequence continues at coordinate 211,534 of NZ_JBHZPO010000007.1, forward strand.
TGTCGCTTTTATTAGGGGGAGGATGATGAAAAGGATAATTTGCGCGTTCTGTATCGCACTGATGTTAAGCGGCTGTATTCCACGTTACGCCACGCTGCGCCCACACTATGAAGTGGATGTGCGTAATCCAGCCGGTGAAGCGATCTCAACGGCAATGATGTGGGTCAGCACCGGGCGTTCACCGCCGGGTTACTATCCGCCGCCGGAAGCGTTTCGTGCTGACCGGCGAGGGCATATTGACGTGGAGAAAAAATCCCAGTGGGAAAATATGATTTTCTTTTTGCACGGGACGAATTTCTACTCGTGGGGCTGGTGTATAGAAGCGCCGGGTTATGTTCCGCAAAACGGACAGGGTGATGAGATTGAGAGCCCGGTCATCCTTAAACCGACCACGCAAGATTTACGCTGCCGACAAGCGCAGGACGTAGCTGAATACCTTTCTCCCGGGCATCAGTGATTTGTATAAGTAAAGGTTGTTTCCTGCGTCCTCTTATTAGATCATATGCCGTTATACGTTGTTTACGCCTTGAGGAACCTGTGATGAGTGAGGCAGAAGCCCGCCCGACTAACTTTATTCGCCAGATCATTGATGAAGATCTGGCCAGTGGTAAGCACACTACCGTCCATACCCGTTTTCCGCCGGAGCCAAATGGTTATTTGCACATTGGCCACGCGAAATCGATCTGCCTGAACTTTGGTATCGCGCAAGATTACCAGGGGCAGTGCAACCTGCGTTTCGATGACACAAACCCTGCAAAAGAAGACATCGAATACGTTGAATCTATTAAGAACGACGTGCAATGGTTGGGCTTTAACTGGTCTGGCGACATCTGCTATTCCTCGGATTATTTCGACAAGCTGTACGAATACGCGATTGAGCTTATCAACAAAGGCCTGGCCTACGTTGACGAGCTCTCCGCTGATGAGATCCGCGAGTATCGCGGCACGCTAACGGCGCCGGGTAAAAACAGCCCGTATCGCGATCGCAGCGTGGAAGAGAACCTGGCGCTGTTTGAAAAAATGCGTGCGGGTGGCTTCGAAGAGGGTAAAGCGTGCCTGCGCGCGAAGATCGATATGGCGTCGCCGTTTATCGTGATGCGCGATCCGGTGCTGTACCGCATTAAATTTGCTGAACATCACCAGACCGGTAACAAGTGGTGCATCTACCCGATGTACGACTTTACCCACTGCATCAGCGATGCGCTGGAAGGTATTACTCATTCGCTGTGTACGCTGGAGTTCCAGGATAACCGCCGTCTGTATGACTGGGTGCTGGATAACATCACCATTCCGGTTCACCCGCGCCAGTACGAGTTTTCGCGCCTGAATCTGGAATACACCGTGATGTCCAAGCGTAAACTGAACCTGCTGGTGACTGACAAGCATGTTGAAGGCTGGGACGATCCGCGTATGCCGACCATCTCCGGTCTGCGCCGCCGTGGTTACACCGCTGGCTCTATCCGTGAGTTCTGCAAACGTATCGGCGTCACCAAACAGGACAACACCATTGAGATGGCGTCTCTGGAGTCCTGCATTCGTGAAGATCTGAACGAAAACGCACCGCGTGCAATGGCGGTTATCGATCCGGTGAAACTGGTTATCGAAAATTACCCGCAGGGCGACAGCGAAATCGTTAGCATGCCGAACCATCCGAATAAGCCGGAAATGGGGACGCGTGACGTGCCGTTTAGCGGTGAAATCTGGATCGATCGTGCTGACTTCCGCGAAGAAGCCAACAAACAGTACAAACGTTTGGTGCTGGGTAAAGAGGTTCGCCTGCGTAACGCTTACGTCATCAAAGCAGAACGCGTGGAGAAAGATCCAGACGGCAACATCACCACTATTTTCTGTTCTTACGATGCGGACACGCTGAGCAAAGATCCGGCCGATGGTCGCAAAGTGAAAGGGGTTATTCACTGGGTGAGCGCACAACATGCGCTGCCGGTTGAGATCCGCCTTTATGATCGTCTGTTCAGCGTACCGAATCCGGGGGCTGCAGAAGATTTTCTGGCAACCATCAACCCGGAATCGCTGGTGATCAAGCAAGGCTATGCTGAACCGTCGTTGCAAGAAGCAGAAGCGGGTAAAGCGTATCAGTTCGAACGGGAAGGTTACTTCTGCCTCGACAGCCGTTATGCAACCGCTTCCAAACTGGTCTTCAACCGCACCGTGGGTCTGCGCGATACCTGGGCGAAAATCGGTGACTAAGTAAGTCAACCAGAAACAATTAGTTTAAAGCGTCGCTTTCAGCGGCGCTTTTTTTTGCTTATCCGTTAGGTTGTTACACTTTATATACATTCGCGTCGCGAATTAATGTGTCTTCTCATTGATGCGCTTATTGAACGCCCGAAAATCATTTTCGTGGTTTTAAAAGTTGATTTTAGTGTGTAATCGCTATCAATCAGCATTAATATCTTTATTTTATTTGTATTTATTATCTTTTTGTCTTTTTTATGTAACATGTTTCAAAACACTACTGAATATGTGCTCTTCGTCATAATCCTGTCATTTTGCCACTGAAAAACATTGATAATTCGCGTCGCGAAAAATAGTCTTAAGCCGGTAGTGAATTCGGGGGTTTTCGTAACTACCTAAACTATTTGACCTTTTTTCGTCATCTCCGGCGATTTTTTTAATACGTCTAGAAGGAATCACACATGCGTACGTTTAGTGGCAAACGTAGTACGCTGGCGCTGGCAATCGCCGGTGTCACAGCAATGTCGGGCTGGGTTGTCTCTCCACAGGCTCATGCAGCAGGCTTTATCGATGATTCCACGCTCACGGGCGGTATCTATTACTGGCAGCGTGAACGTGACCGCAAAGATGTTCTGGAAGATAAATACAAAACCAACCTTTCCCACTCGACATGGAACGCGAATCTGGATTTCCAGTCTGGTTATGCCGCCGATATGTTTGGGCTGGATATTGCGGCCTTCACCGCCATTGAAATGGCGGAAAACGGCGACAGCGCGCACCCGAACGAAATCGCCTTCTCCTCCAGCAATAAAGCCTACAAAGAAGACTGGTCAGGTGATAAGAGCGGGGTCAGCCTGTATAAAGCCGCGGCGAAATTTAAATATGGCCCGGTATGGGCGCGCGCGGGTTACATCCAGCCAACCGGTCAGACGCTGTTAGCCCCGCACTGGAGCTTTATGCCAGGCACTTATCAGGGCGCGGAAGCCGGGGCGAATTTTGACTACGGCGATGCCGGGGCGTTGAGTTTCTCCTATATGTGGACCAACGAGTACAAATCGCCGTGGCATATCGAGATGGACAAGTTCTATCAAAACGATAAAAAAACCAAAGTTGATTACCTGCATTCGGTTGGTGCGAAGTATGACTTCAAAAACGATCTGATCCTGGAAGCGGCGTTTGGGCAGGCTCAGGGTTATGTCGATCAATATTTTGCCAAAGCCAGCTACAAATTCGATATCGCCGGCAGCCCGCTGAGCACCAGTTACCAGTTCTACGGCACGCGCGACAAAGTGAGTAATGGCGGCGTAAACGATATTTATGACGGCACTGCATGGCTGCAAGCGCTGACATTTGGCTACAAAGTCGGTCAGGTCGATCTGCGTCTGGAAGGCACGTGGGTAAAAGCCGATGGTCAGCAGGGCTACTTCCTGCAACGTATGACGCCTACGTATGCTTCATCCAACGGTCGGCTGGATATCTGGTGGGATAACCGCTCTGACTTTAACGCCAACGGTGAAAAAGCGGTGTTTTTCGGTGCGATGTACGACCTGAAAAACTGGAACCTGCCGGGCTGGACGGTGGGTGCGTCTTACGCTTACGCCTGGGATGCGAAACCCGCAGACATGGCAACGCCAGATGCCTATTACGATCCGAACTACCGCCTGAAAGAGTCTTCTTACAGCCTCGATGCAATTTACACTCTGCAGGAAGGGCGTGCGAAAGGCACGATGTTCAAATTGCACTTCACCCAGTACGACAACCATTCCGACATCCCGAGCTACAGCGGCGGTTATGGCAACATCTTCCAGGACGAGCGCGATGTGAAGTTTATGGTTATCGCACCGTTTACCATTTTCTGATGAGCGCATGCCGGGTTCGGCCCGGCAAACTACAAGGAATACGTAATGAAAACAGTTCGTTTAAGTATGCTCGCCAGTGCCGTACTGGCGATGCTGGGCAGCACTGCGGCGCTGGCGAATCAGAGTACCGTGGATGCTATCAGCCAGTTTCATCTTAACTATGCGGTGAAAGATAATTTCGCCGCGCAACACGGCGTTGACTGCGCGAAGCTCGGCGCGGATTGGGCTTCCTGCAACAAAGCGGTGATCACCCTGACCAATAATGGCGACGCGGTAAACGACAACGCGTGGGCCATCTATTTTCACAGCATTCGCCCGGTGCTGGAGGTAGCAAACGATCAGTTCAAAGTGACCCACATTATGGGCGACTTGCATAAGCTGGAGCCGACCGGCAAATTTACCGGTTTCCCGGCGAAGCAGGCGATAGAGATCCCGATTATCAATGAATACTGGCAGTTGTTTATCACCGACGTGCTGCCGCGCTGGTACGTCACCGCCGACGGCGCGACGGCGAAAGTCATTGCCAATACGGACACGGAAGATTTATCCCGCTTCGTTACGCCGCTTGATAACCAGTGGAAACGTACGCCGGACGACAAAAATATCCTGATGACTGCCGAGGCGCGCTTTGAGAAAAATAGCGATGTGAAAACGCTAAATCTCGCGTCGCTGCGTGGCCAGATTGTGCCAACGCCGCAGCACGTTAACATCCACGGGCAGGATGTCGATCTGAGTAAGGGCGTGAAGCTGGATCTCTCAGCACTCAGTGCCGATGCGCAAGATGCGGTGAAATCGCGTTTTGCCTTGCTGGGGGTGAAAGAGGGCAGTTATCCGCTGCGGACTGAAATTGCCAGCAACGCCTTTAGCGGCGACGAGGCGGTTTCTGGCGCTTACCAGTTACACATTGGCGCGAAAGAAACCGTAGTGACTGGCTACGATCAGGCGGGGGTGTTCTACGGTCTGCAATCGCTGCTGTCGCTCATCCCTGCCACGGGCGAGATGAAAATTGCCGCGCTTGAAGCGAAAGATGCGCCACGTTTTGATTATCGCGGCATTCAGTTGGATGTCGGGCGCAACTTCCACAGTAAAGCGGCGGTGCTGCGCCTGTTGGATCAGATGTCGGCGTACAAACTGAACAAATTCCATTTCCATCTAACGGATGATGAAGGCTGGCGCATTGAGATCCCTGGCCTGCCGGAATTGACCGATATCGGCAGCAAACGTTGTCATGATTTGAGTGAGAAAACGTGCCTGTTGCCACAGCTGGGCTCCGGGCCGGACAGCAATAACAACGGCAGCGGCCACTTTAGCCGTGCGGATTACATCGAGATCCTCAAATATGCCAAAGCGCGACAAATTGAAGTGATCCCGGAAATCGATATGCCTGCCCATGCACGTGCTGCGGTGATCTCAATGGAAGCGCGATACGAGCGTCTGATGAATGCGGGCAAAGAGAAAGAGGCGCAGCAATATCGCCTGCTGGATCCTACTGACACCTCGAACACCACCGGTGTGCAGTTCTATAACCGTACCGGCTATCTCAATCCGTGCCTTGATTCGTCGCGTAACTTTGTGAACAAAGTGATTGGCGAAATCCAGCAGATGCATAAAGAAGCCGGGCTGCCGCTAAACACCTGGCATTTTGGCGGTGACGAAGCGAAAAACATCTATCTGGGCGCAGGCTATACGGATCAGAAAAAACCGGAAGCGGGCAAAGGGATTATCGATCAGAGCAATCAGGATAAGCCGTGGGCGAAATCGCAAGCCTGCCAGGCGATGATCAAAGAGGGCAAAGTAGCCGATGTTGAACATCTCTCCAGTTATTTCGGCGTGGAAGTCAGCAAGCTGGTGAAAGCGCACGGTATCGGCACAATGCAGGCGTGGCAGGACGGTTTGAAAGATGCCAAAGACGCGTCGGTGTTCGCCACCGATCACGTCAATGTTAACTTCTGGGATACGCTCTACTGGGGCGGTTTTGACTCGGTCAATGACTGGGCGAACAAAGGCTTCCGTGTTGTCGTCTCCAACCCTGATTACGTGTATCTTGACTTCCCGAATGAGGTCAACCCGGCGGAAAGCGGCTACTACTGGGGCACGCGTTTTAGCGATGAACGTAAGATTTTCAGCTTCGCCCCGGACAACATGCCGCAGAACGCGGAAACCTCGCTCGATCGCGATGGCAACCCGTTTAGCGCGAAGTCCGACAAACCGTGGCCGGGCGCGTATGGCCTTTCTGCGCAGCTGTGGAGCGAGGTGGTGCGCACCGATAACCAGATGGAGTACATGATCTATCCGCGTATGGTTTCGGTGGCTGAACGTGCATGGCACCGCGCGGGCTGGGAGCAGGATTACAAAGCCGGGCGTGAATACAAAGGCGGCGAAACACATCTGGTGGATGTGAAAGCGCTGGAGCGTGACTGGCAACGCTTTGCGAACCTGTTAGGTCATCGCGAACTGGCGAAACTGGATAAGGCTGGTATTCATTACCGCCTGCCAGTACCGGGCGCGCGCGTGGTTGGTGGGAAACTTGAAGCCAATACCAGCTTCCCTGGCATGATGGTTGAGTTCTCAACCGACGGCGGTAAAAACTGGCAGCGCTACGATGATAAAGCGCGTCCGCAAGTGAGCGGGGAAGTGCAGGTGCGCACTGCCAGCCCGGACGGCAAACGCTTTAGCCGTGTCGACAGCGTAAAAGCGTAATGTGAGGCAGTGATTAAACCCGGCGGCGCGAGCTTGCCGGGTTTTTCTTTCAGAGCCGGTATTGCAGGCAAAAAAAAGCCAACCGTCAGGTTGGCTTTTTAGGCTTCAAAAGCTGTTATTTCGCGTCGTGCGCGTGTTCATCTTCGCGGCAGTCACCTTCGGCGCAGTGGCCGTAAAGGTAAAGACTGTGGTTAGTCAGGCGAATGCCGTGTTTCGCGGCGATTTCACGCTGACGCGCTTCAATGGAGTCATCACTGAATTCAATCACCTTGCCGCAATCGAGGCAGATCAGGTGATCGTGGTGATGTTGCTGAGTCAGTTCAAAAACGGACTTGCCGCCTTCGAAGTTATGACGGGTCACAATCCCGGCGTCATCAAACTGGTTCAGTACACGATAAACCGTTGCCAGCCCGATCTCTTCGCCCATGTCGATCAGTCGTTTGTATAAATCTTCCGCACTGACATGATGGTTATCCGGTTCCTGAAGCACTTCAAGGATTTTTAACCGAGGAAGCGTGACTTTCAGGCCGGCCTTCTTTAATGCGGTATTGTTGTCAGTCATGCGGAATCTGTCCTGTTGCTATACGATTCACTTCCTTAGCGGAAGTTATAAGGAATGCACCTGGGGTAATGCGTCTCATTATAGAACTGCCATGGCTGGATGAAAACTGCAAGCCCTCAAGTAAAGTAAGCTTATAAAACGTGGTGTCGCCAGCAAAGTCCTTTACGACGGCACCCAGTTTAGCAGGGCTCATTGTACAGCGATGGAGAAAAAAGTTAAAAATTTGTAGCAATTATTTCCATTGCTTTTATCTATCAATACGGCGTAACCCACAGATTACGCCGTAAAAAATCAGGCGTTAATGATATCGTCCAGGTGCAGCTCTTCGCGAACCTGTTTTACCCATTTCTGTACGCGTTCTGAGGTCATCTCGGGTTGACGGTCTTCATCAATCGCCAGGCCAACGAAGTGGTCGTCGTCGGCGAGACCTTTAGAGGCTTCAAAATGGTAGCCCGCAGTCGGCCAGTGACCAACGATGGTCGCGCCGCGCGGTTCGATGATATCGCGAATGGTGCCCAGCGCATCGCAGAAATATTCCGCGTAATCTTCCTGGTCGCCACATCCGAACAGCGCAACTAATTTACCGTTAAAGTCGATCTCTTCCAGCGTCGGGAAAAAGTCATCCCAGTCGCACTGCGCTTCACCATAGTACCAGGTAGGAATGCCGAGCAACAGAATGTCATACCCTTCGATATCTTCCTTGCTGCTCTTGGCAATGTCATGTACGTCGGCAACGTCTTTACCAAGCTGACTCTGAATCATTTTCGCGATGTTTTCGGTGTTGCCGGTGTCGCTGCCGAAGAAAATGCCTGTAATTGCCATGAGTAAAATAACCTCTTGAAACTTAATGAGTATGGTGGTGGCGCTACGCCCACAGATAAGGGCAATCATAGCAGAACAGGGAAGCACGCGGAAACTGCTATCGCGTCGGACTGCACTGTATGACACATGAAAGTGTTATTTCGATGATGTTTCGGAGGATTCGCTAGCCGCGCAATGCTTTCAGCTGCGCCAGCAGCATCTCTTCGATAAGCTCGCTGCGGCTCATATCACGCGCTTCCGCCAGCTCGTTTAACGCATCGACGGCTTCCACGTTGAGTTTTAATTCGACACGCTTAAGCCCACGAACTTTATCGCGTTTTAGCTGATTGCGTTTGTTGATGCGCAACTGTTCATCGCGCGAGAGCGGGTTTGTCTTCGGCCGTCCCGGGCGACGCTCATTCGCGAACAGATCTAGTGTCGTACGGTCCGTTTGTTCTTTAGCCATGGTCTAAGCATACTACGGGAAAAACAAGCAATCGGGCGGCGCGCCCGGGCTGAATAGCGCGCCATCATACATCAGCACAACGGACACGCCAACGACCGGGCGCGTTGAAACGACCAGTCGCCGCCTTTTTAATCAATTCGTCTTTTCAGCGAGATAGCGACGGATAGCGCGCAAAACCGCGTCGGGTTTCTCGGCATGTACCCAGTGGCCGGCACCGGCAATGACATGCGCTCGCGCTTGTGGGAACTGCGCCAGCAGCGTGTCACGGTAGGCTTCAGTGACGTAAGGAGAGTTTCCACCGCGAACAAACAGGGCCGATTTGTTCCATGCCGGAACCGTTTCCCAGCCGACAATATGCGGGTATTGCTCCCATAACACCGGCACGTTGAAACGCCACGCGCCGTCGACAAAGGATTTCAGCAGGAACTGAATGACACCTTCTTCATTTATATGTTCGCGCATCAGGGCCGCAGCTTGCTGACGAGTGGATGCTTCTGCATCACTGACCGCGTTGATGGCGGCAAAAATTTCGTCATGGCGGCGCACCTGGTAATCCACAGGCGCAATATCAATCGCCACCAGTTGATCAATACGCTCCGGCGCGAGCGCTGTTAATGCCATCACGGCTTTACCGCCCATGGAGTGGCCAATAAAGGTCGCTTTGTCGAGCTGATGAGCGTCCAGCGTATCCAGCAGATCCTGCGCCATTGCCGGGTAGTTCATTTCTGAGGCGCGTTCTGAAAGACCGTGGTTACGCATATCCACTTGCAGCACTTCGTGATCCTGAACCAGCTCACGGGCGAGCACGCCAAGGTTATCGAGACTACCAAAAAGGCCGTGAACAAGGACGATCGGAGAATTGTTGTGCGGATGTTGCGCAGTTTGCGCGCGCGTATTCAATTTCATGGCAAAGTTCTTTTTTTCACTGATTCGGGTTAGGTTATTATGTTGAACATTCTGCCGCCCGGCCGCAAGGTTAAGAATTACTCTTACTTTTGCCGCCATCCTGGTTTGACGCTATCCGCTGTTGAGATTTCACTTTATAATCCCAACACTTGTATTCAGATAAGATATCGCACTGGATTAAGATGAAAACGATCGAAGTTGATGATGAGCTCTACAGTTATATTGCCAGCCACACGAAGCACATTGGCGAGAGCGCATCCGACATTTTACGGCGCATGTTAAAATTTTCCGCCGTTCCTCAATCATCGCAGCCTGCCGCTTCCCTCGCGCCGGTAAAAGAGACGCGTACTGTCACCACCGTTGAAGGGGTTAAACCGACAAACACCGCCAAAGACAAAGTCCGTGCCGTTCGCGAGCTGCTTCTGTCTGATGAATACGCCGAGCAGAAAAAGGCGGTGAATCGTTTCCTGCTGGTGCTGTCTACACTCTACTTACTGGATGAAAAAGGGTTTACGGAATCCACCGAGTCTCTGCATGGGCGCACCCGCGTATACTTTGCCGCGAACGAGCAAACACTTTTGCAAAACGGCAATCAAACCAAGCCGAAACAGGTGCCGAACACCCCTTACTGGGTCATCACCAACACCAATACGGGTCGTAAATGCAGCATGATCGAGCACATCATGCAATCAATGCAGTTCCCCGCGGAATTGATTGAAAAAGTTTGCGGCACAATTTAATCCTTGCATTGAAAGGACCAGGCAATGGCTAACCATCCGCGTGCGGGGCAACCTGCACAACAGGGCGATTTGATCAACGTCGCTCAGCTTACTGCGCAGTATTACGTGCTGAAACCGGAAGTCGGAAATTCAGAACATGCGGTGAAGTTCGGAACATCCGGCCACCGTGGCAGCGCAGGTCGCCACAGCTTCAACGAGCAACATATCCTCGCCATCGCTCAGGCTATCGCCGAAGAGCGTGCGAAAAACGGTATTACCGGCCCGTGCTATGTGGGTAAAGATACCCACGCGCTGTCTGAACCGGCGTTTATCTCTGTGCTGGAAGTGCTGGCAGCCAACGGTGTGGACATTATCGTGCAGGAAAATAATGGCTTCACGCCGACGCCTGCCATCTCAAACGCTATCCTGGTTCACAACAAAAACGGCGGCGCGCAGGCGGACGGTATCGTTATTACGCCGTCGCATAACCCACCGGAAGATGGTGGGATCAAATACAACCCGCCGAACGGCGGCCCGGCGGACACCAACGTCACCAAAGTGGTGGAAGATCGTGCTAACGCACTGCTGGCAGACGGCCTGAAAGGCGTAAAACGCATTACGCTGGATGCCGCGCTGGCGTCCGGCCATGTGACGGAAAAAGATCTGGTACAGCCGTTTATTGAAGGGCTGGCGGATATCGTCGATATGGCGGCTATCCAGAAAGCGGGTCTGAAACTGGGTGTTGACCCGCTGGGTGGCTCCGGTATTGAGTACTGGAAACGCATTGCTGAGCACTACAAGCTGGATTTGACCATCGTTAACGATCAGGTCGATCAGACGTTCCGCTTTATGCATCTCGATAAAGATGGCGTTATCCGTATGGATTGCTCCTCCGAGTGCGCCATGGCGGGCTTGCTGGCGCTGCGTGACAAGTTTGATCTGGCCTTCGCCAACGATCCGGACTACGACCGTCACGGCATTGTTACACCGGCTGGCCTGATGAACCCGAACCACTACCTGGCGGTGGCGATAAATTACCTGTTCCAGCACCGTCCGCACTGGGGCAAAGAGGTTGCTGTTGGTAAAACGCTGGTTTCGTCTGCGATGATCGACCGCGTAGTGAATGACCTGGGCCGCAAACTGGTGGAAGTGCCGGTCGGCTTTAAATGGTTTGTCGATGGTCTGCACGATGGCAGCTTCGGCTTCGGCGGCGAAGAGAGCGCGGGGGCTTCTTTCCTGCGTTTTGACGGCACGCCGTGGTCAACGGATAAAGACGGTATCATCATGTGTCTGCTGGCTGCGGAAATCACCGCTGTCACCGGGAAAAACCCGCAGCAGCACTACGATGAGCTGGCAGAACGTTTCGGTGCGCCGAGCTACAACCGTTTGCAGGCTTCTGCCTCTTCCGCACAGAAAGCGGCACTGTCTAAACTTTCCCCGGAAATGGTTAGCGCCAGCACGCTCGCTGGTGATCCGATCACTGCGCGTCTTACTGCGGCACCGGGCAACGGCGCATCGATTGGCGGGTTGAAAGTGATGACCGACAACGGCTGGTTTGCCGCGCGTCCGTCAGGCACTGAAGATGCCTACAAAATCTACTGTGAAAGCTTCCTCGGTGCTGAACACCGTAAGCAGATCGAAAAAGAAGCGGTAGAGATTGTCAGCGAAGTGCTAAAAAACGCCTAAGTGCTGAAAAGAAAAGGCTCCCTCGGGAGCCTTTTTACTGCCTGTTAGCGATTACCCCAGCGCCACCATCAGCGCCCCGGCGGTGATCAGCGCGACACCCGCGCCAGAAATCAGAGAAACCTTCTCGCCAAACAGCACTACCGCCAGAATCACCGCAAACACCACGCTGAGCTTATCAATCGGCGCCACGCGCGACACATTCCCGGTTTTGATCGCCATAAAGTAGAACAGCCACGACAGCGCACCGGCCACGCCGCTTAGCACCACAAACAGCAGCGCTTTTTTATCGGCGAAAACCGTCGAAATCAGCGACAGCTTGCCCTGAACCACCACCACGCCGACCAGAAAAATTGCCATCACCACCGCGCGGATGGCGGTAGCGGTATTAGCATCAAGATGTTGTAAACCGATTTTGCCGAAAATGGCGACCAGCGCAGCGGTCAGCGCCGACAACAAGGCATAAATTAACCAGGCACTCATGATTACCCTCCCAAAAATCAGAAGGATACGCCGTCAGAGCATAAACCGGTAGCCGATACCTGTTTCCGTCAGTAAATGGCGAGGGCGCGCCGGATCGACCTCCAGCTTTTGCCGCAGATGCCCCATATAAATACGCAAGTAATGGCTGTGTTCCACGGCATTAGGGCCCCAGACCTGGCTAAGCAGCTGGCGCTGCGTCAGGACTTTCCCGTGGTTATTGAGCAGCACCGCCAGCAGGCGAAACTCAATCGGCGTGAGATGAAGCTCTTCATCACCGCGCTGAATCCGGCGGTTAGCCAGATCGACACGGATATCCGAAAACGTCACCACCGGCTCATCGGGGGTAGCTGCGGCATGGCGGCGCAGTGCGACGCGCAGGCGCGCCTGCAATTCGCCAATGCCAAACGGCTTGCTGAGATAATCGTCGGCACCCGCATCCAGCGCGGCGATTTTGTCACTCTCTTCTGTACGCGCAGAGAGCACAATCACCGGCATCTTGCTCCACTGGCGCAGGTCACGGATAAAGTCGAGCCCGTCACCATCCGGTAGCCCCAAATCGAGGATCACCAGGTCCGGTTTGCGGGTGGCGGCTTCAATTAACCCACGCTGTAATGTTTCTGCTTCATGGACGCGCAGCCCCTCGGCTTCCAGCGCGGTACGCAGAAAACGGCGGATAGCTTGTTCATCTTCAACAATCAGAACGTTGATCACAGATCCTCAGGTAATTCATCCAGTTGCGGCGGTGTTTCCCGTGGAAGTGTAACACAAAACAGCGCGCCGCCTTGTGGGCGGTTACGGGCGGCGATGGTGCCGCCATGCACCTCGACAATCGCCTGGCAAATCGCCAGCCCCAGCCCAACGCCGGGAATGGCTGACTCTTTAGTACCGCGGGCGAATTTATCGAAAATCGCCGCTTCCTGACCTGCGGGGATCCCCGGCCCGTTATCCCATACATCCAGCGTTAACTGGTCCGGTGTGCTGTGCGCGGTAATGCCGATTTCGGCGCGATGCCCGGCATATTTCACCGCATTTTCCAGCAGATTAATCAGCACGCGCTCAAACAACGGGCCGTCCACATGCACCAGCATCAGCGGGTCGGGCAGGTCGAGCGCAATATGCTGGCCGCCAAGCCCTGGCTCCAGCGTTCGCAACGCACTGCCAATTACCTCTTCGAGGGTCAGCCACTCTTTTTTCAGGTTAAAGCCGCCAGACTGGATGCGCGCCATATCCAGCAAATTGTTCACCAGCCGCGTGGTATTCAGCACATGCTGGCGGATTTCGTTGGCTTGCGGCGCATGTGCTGAGCCTTCGCTCGCCAGATCCAGCGTCAGGATCTCCGCCTGACCAAACAGCACGGTCAGCGGCGTGCGCAGATCGTGAGACAGTGCAGCCAGCAACGAGTTGCGGATGCTTTCGCGCTCGCTGGCAAGCCGCGCCTGCTCCTCGCTGGTGGCTAATGCCTGGCGCTCCAGCGCGCTGGCGACCAGCAGGGTGAAAGTTTCCAGCAGGCGCTGCTGCTCCGGGATCATTAACTGACGAAGATTCGCCGGTTCAACAATCAACAAGCCATGGGTTTTTTGATCGCTTTTTAGCGGCAAAATTTGATACGGCACGCCGGGCAGCGTATCGGTGCCCGCGCCTGCCGGCTGGCCTTTATCAAAACTCCAGCGGGCGATGGCGTCATCCCACGGCGTCATGCCGTGCGTCTGCGTCACGGCCGCTAACTGGCCGTGGCTGTCCGGCAGCAGCAGTTTGCTGCGCGCATTAAAAGTGGAGTGGATAAAGGTTTCGCTGGTCGCGGCGATATCCTGATTGCTACGCCCAACCGCCAGCGCTTTTGACATCTCATACAGATGGCGGGTGCGCTGCTCCCGGTAGCGCGCCACGCGCGCCTGATAACGAACACCGGCCGTCAGGTTGCCAATCACCAGGCCTACCGTCAGCATTACGCCAAACGTCAACAGGTACTGCACATCAGAAACCGCCAGTGTGCCGCGCGGGGCAATAAAAAAGAGATCGAAGCTGACGACGTTAATGACTGTGGCGAACGCGGAGGGCCAGCGGCCAAAAAACAGCGCCACCAGCACCACGCCAAGCAGATAGATCATCACCAGGTTGGCGGCATCAAACGCCGTCAGCCACTGCATGGCAATTAACGTAATGGCGGCGCAAAGCGCAAGCGCGACAACGGAGCCTTTAAGCTGCACGCGAAAGCGATCCATAAACGGTCGCACATCCCCGGCGCGGGCGGGTAGGGGAGTTGGCGCATCTTCCAGCGCGATAATCACCAGATCGAGATCCGGCGCACGCCTGGCAAGCTTGTCGGCAAAGGATTCCCGGCTCCACCACTGGCGTTTGTTGCGTCTGCCAATCAGAATTTTGCCGAGATTATGTTCGCGCGCGTAACGCAAAATGGCGCGGTCTTCCGCCGGATCGGAAAGGGTGGCGGTTTCTGCGCCCAGCTCCTGCGCCAGACGTAGCGAACTTAAAATCGCCCGCCGCTGAGGTTCCGGTAGCTTATGCAACGTTGGGGTTTCGACATACACCGCATGCCAGGCGCTGCCGAGCTTTGCTGCCAGGCGTGCGGCAGTGCGGATCAGCTTCTCATTGCCTGCACCGTGGCCGACGCAAAGCAGAATCGCGTCACGTGTGTGCCAGACTTTTTCTTCGCCCTGGCGGTCACGCCAGGCGCGCATTTGGTCATCCACGCGATCGGCTGTGCGGCGCAGCGCCAGTTCGCGCAGGGCAATCAGGTTGCCTTTACGGAAGAAGTGTTCAATCGCGCGTTCCGCCTGACCGCCAATATAGACTTTGCCTTCGTGCAGACGCTGGCGCAGATCATCCGGCGGTAAATCCACCAGCACCACTTCATCGGCGCTGTCAAAGAAAGGATCCGGCACCGTTTCGCGCACCTGAATGCCGGTCACGCCGCTGACCACATCGTTCAGGCTTTCAAGGTGCTGAACGTTGACGGTGGTGAAAACATCAATTCCCGCTTCCAGCAGCTCTTCGACATCCTGCCAGCGTTTCGGGTGGCGCGAGCCGGGCGCGTTACTGTGCGCCAGCTCGTCCATCAAAATAAGCGCCGGACGCCGCGCAAGGGCGGCGTCCAGATCAAACTCCTGAATTAAGCGTCCGCGATGATGAATACGCCGGGCGGGCTGCGTTGCCAGCCCCTCCAGCAACGCGGCGGTCTCTTTTCGGCCGTGGGTTTCCACGACGCCAATCAGGATATCCAGCCCTTGTGCCCGCAGCCGCTGTGCTTCCTGCAGCATCGCAAAGGTTTTCCCTACCCCGGCGCAGGCGCCAAAAAAGACTTTCAGCTTGCCCCGGTGTGCGGTGGCAGCATGCTCCAGCAGGCGGTCAGGATTGGGGCGCAAAGGCTCATCAGTCATGCTTTATTTGTCCTTGAGCGCATCCAGCGCCAGATTAAGTTCCACCACATTCACCACCGGTTGGCCGATAAAATTCACCAGCGGCGTTGAGGTATGCTCGGCCACCAGTTTCGCCACCACCTGCACCGGCAGGTTGCGCGCCTGCGCCACCCGCGGGATCTGCCATTCTGCGGCCTGCGGAGATAACTGCCCATCAAGGCCGCTGGCCGAAGTGGTAATGAGCTCTACCGGTACATGCGTATCCGCTTGCGGGTTATCGGCCCGCAGTTGTGCGACGCGCTGCGCCACTTCTTTATCCAGCTCCGGGTTGCTACCCGCCAGGTTACTGCCGCCGGACGCCATAGGATTATAAGGCGCGTCCGCCGTGGCGGAAGGGCGACCATGAAAATATCCCGGTTGGGTAAAGTCCTGGCCTAACAGGCGTGAGCCACGCACATTGTCGCCTTCACGAATAAGTGAGCCGTTGGCCTGATCGTGAAACCACCACTGCCCCAGCGCGGTGGTCAGCAGCGGATACAGCCCGCCGGTAATCAGGGTAAAGAGTATCAAAAGCAGAAATGCGGGACGTAATAAAGCCATTTTTATCTTCCTCTTACACCAGGCCGAACAACGTGAGAATAAGGTCGATCGCTTTGATGCCAATAAACGGCACGATCAAACCGCCCAGCCCGTAGATCCACAGGTTGCGACGCAGCATGGCAGAGGCGGTCAGCGGTTTGTAGCTCACCCCTTTCAATGCCAGTGGGATCAGAAACACAATCACCAGCGCGTTAAAAATCACGGCGCTCAAAATCGCCGACGCCGGGGAGTGCAGGTGCATCACGTTGAGCATATTCAGTTGCGGATAGGTCGCCGCAAACGCCGCCGGGATAATGGCGAAGTACTTCGCCACATCGTTAGCGATACTGAAGGTGGTCAGCGAGCCGCGCGTCATCAGCATCTGTTTGCCGATATGCACCACTTCAATCAGCTTGGTGGGGTTGGAATCCAAATCCACCATGTTGCCCGCTTCTTTCGCCGCCTGCGTACCGGAGTTCATCGCGACCGCCACATCCGCCTGCGCCAGCGCGGGGGCGTCGTTGGTGCCATCGCCGGTCATCGCTACCAGCCTGCCTTCCGCCTGATACTGGCGGATCAGCGCCAGCTTGGCTTCCGGTGTCGCTTCGGCCAGAAAATCGTCGACACCCGCTTCGGCGGCAATCGCCGCGGCGGTCAGGCGGTTATCGCCGGTAATCATCACCGTTTTAATACCCATTTTGCGTAACTGGGCAAAACGCTCTTTAATGCCGCCTTTGACGATATCTTTCAGCGCGATCACGCCCAGCACTTTTGCCCCTTCGGCAACCACCAGCGGCGTTGCTCCCTGGCGCGCCACGCGTTCGACCAGCGCTTCGACATCAGCCGGGAACTGACCGCCATTCGCTTCGATATGGCGGCGAATCGCATCGACGGAACCTTTGCGGATCATCCGGTCCTGCACGTTAATTCCGCTCATCCGGGTTTGCGCGGTGAATGGCACAAAGGTCGCTTGCAGGCTCTGCATATCGCGCTCACGCAAGTTAAAGCGCTGTTTCGCCAGGATAACAATACTGCGGCCTTCCGGCGTTTCATCGGCCAGGGATGAGAGCTGTGCGGCATCGGCCAGCGTTTTTTCATCCACGCCCTGGGCGGGCAGGAAATCCGACGCCTGGCGGTTACCCAGCGTGATGGTGCCGGTTTTATCCAGCAATAACACGTCGACATCGCCCGCCGCTTCCACCGCGCGACCGCTGGTAGCAATGACGTTTGCGCCCAGCATGCGGCTCATCCCCGCGACACCAATCGCGGAAAGCAGCCCGCCGATAGTGGTTGGGATGAGACACACCAGCAGGGCAACCAGCACGGTGACACTCACCGGCGTGCCGCCATACACGGAGAAGGGCCACAACGTTGCCGTTGCCAGCAGGAACACTATTGTTAGTGCCACCAGCAAGATGGTCAGCGCGATTTCGTTCGGCGTTTTACGCCGTTGCGCGCCTTCCACCATCGCGATCATGCGATCAAGGAAGGTTTCTCCAGGGTTAACGCTGCACTGGATCACCAGCCAGTCAGAGAGAATGCGTGTACCGCCCGTTACCGAGGCAAAATCGCCGCCGGACTCACGAATCACCGGTGCGGACTCCCCGGTGATCGCGCTCTCATCCACCGACGCGCCGCCTTCGATCACTTCGCCATCGCAGGGGATAATGTCGCCTGCTTCCACCAGCACGATGTCGCCTTTGCGCAGATCTTCCGCCGGAATGTGGTCGATTTGCGCGTCATGCTGCGGGGCACGAAGTTTGCGAGCAAACGCGGTCTTTTTCACCCCTTTCAGGCTGTTGGCCTGCGCTTTACTGCGGCCTTCGGCCAGCGCTTCGGCAAAGTTGGCGAACAGAACCGTCACCCACAGCCATACGCTGATCGCGCCGGTGAACCACGCACTGCCGTCGAGATGACCGGTCGCCATTGCCAGCGCCAGCAGGGTAGTTAACACGCTGCCAATCCAGACAATGAACATTACCGGGTTACGCCACTGCACATGCGGGCTTAACTTGGTCACGGAATCCATCAGCGCCTGGCGAACAAGATTCGGTTCGAAAAGCGCCAGTTGTTTACGACTCATATAACGCGTCTCCGCCACTCTTAAAATTGCAGGTATTCCGCCACCGGGCCGAGCGCCAGGGCTGGAATAAAGGTTAAAGCGCCGACCAGTAACACGGTGCCGATCAGCAGGCCGATAAACAGCGCGCCATGCGTTGGCAGGGTGCCGGAGCTGGTCGGTTGAATTTTCTTCGCTACCAGTGAACCGGCAATCGCCATCACCGGCACAATCACACCGAAGCGACCAAAGAACATGCAAAACGCCAGCAAACAGTTCCAGAACGGCGTATTGGCGCTTAAGCCCGCAAAGGCGCTGCCGTTGTTATTGGCGGCGGATGAAACGGCGTACAGCACTTCACTAAAGCCGTGAATGCCGGGGTTGAACATGCCGCTACGACCGGCGTCGGTCATCATTGCCAGCGCGGTGCCAATCAGCACCAGAGCCGGGGTGACAAGGATCGCCAGCGCGGTCATTTTCATTTCACGCACGTCAATTTTCTTGCCGAGGAATTCAGGCGTGCGGCCAATCATCAGCCCGGCGATAAACACCGCCAGCAGCACAAACAGCAGCATGCCGTACAGACCTGAACCCACGCCGCCGAACACCACTTCGCCAATCTGCATCAGCCACATCGGGATCATGCCGCCAAGCGCGGTAAACGAGTCGTGCATGGCGTTGACCGCGCCGCAAGAAGCTGCGGTGGTGACCACGGCGTACAAGCTGCTGGCCAGAATGCCAAAACGGCTCTCTTTCCCTTCCATATTGATGGCGCTATCGCCGCCGAGCGTCAGGAAGTGCGGGTTACCCTGTAATTCCGCCCACATCACAATCCCGGCGCAGATGACGAAAATAATCGACATTGCCCACAGCAACATGTGTCCCTGGCGGCGATCGCCAACTGCATCACCAAAGGCGAAGCACAGCGCCGCCGGGATCAGGAAGATCGCCAGCATCTGCACAAAATTGGTTAAAGCAGTTGGGTTTTCAAATGGATGCGACGAGTTAGCGTTAAAGAAGCCGCCGCCGTTGGTGCCGAGCATTTTTATCGCTTCTTGCGATGCTACCGGCCCCATCGGCATCAGATGTTGCACACCTTCCAGTGAGGTATAAGCCTGGTATGTTGAAAAGTTTTGCAGCACGCCTTGCTGAATAAAAAACAGCGCAATCAGCAGTGCGATAGGCAACAACAGCCACAGGGTAATACGCGTGATATCGACCCAGGCGTTACCGAGCGTCTCCATACTGCGGCGTGAAAAAGCGCGGATCAGCGCAAAGACCACAGCAATACCCGTCGCGGCGGATAAGAAGTTTTGTACCGTCAGCCCAGCCATCTGGCTGAAATAGCTCAGGGTGCTCTCCCCTGAGTACGCCTGCCAGTTGGTGTTAGAGATAAAGCTGACGGCGGTGTTCAGCGCCAGATGCCAGGAAAGTCCCGGCAGGTTTTGTGGGTTGAGCGGCAGAATGCCTTGCAGCATCAGCATCGCAAACAGCAGCACCAGGCCGAAGATATTCAGCCACAAAACCGCCAGCAAATAGTGGCGCCAGTTCATTTCACGGGTATCAATACCGAGCCCGCGGCAGAGGAGGTTTTCCACACCGCGCACGCCGGGCAGCGGCTGCCCGGCGATCATTTTCGCCAGCAGCGAACCGAGCGGGCGCGCGAGGATAAACAATACCAGCAGGAAGCTGGCAATCAGAAGAAACGCCTGAGCGGCCATCAGAAAGCCTCCGCGTTGATCAGGGCATAAACCAGATAGCCCAATAACAGGAAAACCAGCACGATGCCGATGACTACGCCTGCACTCACAATCCACCTCCAGGGTGATTTAACGATGTGCAGAAAAAGTAGAATTTTCGACGCAAAGATTTCGCAAAAATCGGCGGGCGAGGTGTAAAAAAAATATAAAAATCGCGCGGAGTGCGCAGGTGGAGTGATGTGGATATGCGTAGCCCCTTTAACTGGGGTTACCATGCTCAACCAATAATCCACAATTTAACTGGTGGTTAGTATTAATTTAACCGTTTTGTAACTTATTTACCGGCTCAATGTAAATAAAGCCAAAATTGGCAAAAAATAGTGGTCGGATGAGTAGTAAAATTACAAACAAAACGGTACTATTTTAACCAGATTTCAGTGCCGCCCTGGTTTTTACGTTAGTGACTTTCAGTGGTGGTTTATTATTTTCCGGTGCTGCTTACCGGCCTGATAAAGGGGAGAGAATTATGGACACATACAAAGCGTTTCCGGCTCATATTGTGTTGATGCGACGTGCTTTCGCCGTTCTGGCGGGTGTGCTGGCGTTGCCGGTAATGTTGTTCTGGAAAGACCGCGCACGTTTTTATAGCTATCTGCATCGCGTCTGGGCAAAAACCAGCGATAAACCGGTGTGGATGGAGCAGGCAGAGAAAGTAGCCTGCGATTTTTATTAATCGACGACACACAGCAAACCTCATCGCCACCGCCTTTGCGGTGGCTTTTTTTTACCTGCGGCCTTTGACTGCACTTACTGCGGGTAGAAAAAGGAGCCGTGATGCGCGAGCAAATTCCTGCTGACATTCGTGCCTGTTTGCCCGGGAAAGCTTTATGTTTTTACGGCGTCCATACAGAGCTTACTCTCGTCGCTAAATTGCTTTCTCCCGGGCAGACATTTACGCCGACCCGCCTGGCGCAAGCCACGCGGCGCAAACCCACCCGGGCGCTGATGCCTGGCTTTTATCAAACGCCTCATACCCATCAGCAGCCCGTACTCGCCACGCGGATTGATCGTTACCGCCAGCGAACCCAGCCACGGCTTGCACCGAAGACCTTACTCAAACACTATATGGTTGAATTTCCCGACGCGTCCCTGGCCGGGAAACGCGTTTTGCCCCCGGCCAGAGGCGCGGTGCTTACGTTACGGATATTAGGAGCGGTATGACCACCCATTTGGTCTGGTTTCGCGCGGATTTGCGCGTGCATGACAATCTTGCGCTTGCGGCCGCCTGTCGCAGCGATAACGCGCAGGTAAAAGCCCTGTTTATCGCCACGCCGGCACAGTGGCGGCAACATAATATGGCGCCACGCCAGGCAGCCTATCTCAATGCGCATCTCAACGCCCTGCGGCAGGCGCTGGCGGAAAAGGGCATTCCATTGATTTACCGGGAAGCGGCGGATTTTACCGACAGCGTGCAAACGGTGGTGGATGTCTGTGAAAGCGAGCAAGTCAGCCATCTCTTTTACAACTATCAATACGAATTTAACGAGCGACAGCGCGACGTCGCGGTCGAAAAAGCGCTGCCGAATGTCGCCTGCCAGGGCTTTGACGATAGCGTGATGCTGCCACCTGGCAGCGTGATGACCGGCAATCATGAGATGTATAAAGTCTTTACGCCTTTTAAAAACGCCTTTCTGCGCCGGTTAAAAGAAGATCTGCCCCAGTGTGTTGCCGCGCCGCACCCGCGTGAAGGTGTCGACGTCGCGCCAGAACCGATTACGCTTGATTACCCGCAGCAGAATTTTGACGAAAACCTGTTCCCGGCCGATGAGAAAAGCGCTATCGCGCGGCTGCGTCAGTTTTGCCAGCAGCAGGCGGCAGCGTATGAGCAGCAGCGCGATTTCCCGGCAATCGAAGGCACCAGTCGCTTGTCGGCGTGTCTGGCGATTGGCGCGTTATCGCCGCGCCAGTGCCTGCATCGTCTGCTGGCTGAACAACCGCGGGCGCTCGACGGCGGGCCGGGAGCCGTGTGGCTAAATGAGCTGATTTGGCGCGAATTTTATCGCCATCTGATGACTTATCATCCGGCACTCTGTAAGCATCGCCCTTTTATAGCCTGGACTGATAAGGTGCAGTGGCAGGAAAACGCCGACCATCTGCAAGCCTGGCAACGCGGCAACACCGGCTACCCGATTGTTGATGCGGCAATGCGCCAGTTGAACGCCACCGGCTGGATGCACAACCGCTTACGGATGATAACCGCGAGCTTTCTGGTCAAGGACTTACTTATCGACTGGCGTCATGGGGAGCGTTATTTTATGTCGCAGTTGATCGATGGCGATTTCGCGGCGAACAATGGCGGCTGGCAGTGGGCGGCCTCGACGGGCACCGATGCGGCTCCCTATTTTCGTATTTTTAACCCGACCACGCAGGGTGAACGCTTTGATGCTGACGGCGCGTTTATTCGCCACTGGCTACCTGAACTGAAAAAGGTGCCGGAAAAATCGGTGCATCAACCCTGGGACTGGGCGGATAAACACGGGGTAAAACTCGATTATCCCCGCCCGGTTGTTGACCATAAACAGGCGCGTACCGCCACGCTGGCGGCCTATGAAGCTGCCCGTAAAGCGTAAAGGAGTGATGATGAAAAATACCGATCTGGAAAAACTGATTAACGAAAAACTTAATAGTGCGGCGTTCAGTGATTACGGCCCGAACGGGCTACAGGTTGAAGGGCGGGAAACGGTACAGAAAATTATCACCGGCGTGACCGCATGCCAGGCATTGCTGGACGAAGCAGTACGCCAGCAGGCGGACGCGGTGATTGTGCATCACGGCTATTTCTGGAAAAACGAAGCGCCGATCATCCGCGGGATGAAGCGCAACCGCCTGAAAACGTTACTGGCGAACGATATCAACCTGTACGGCTGGCACCTGCCGCTCGACGCGCACCCACAGCTTGGCAATAACGCCCAACTGGCGGCGTTGCTCGGCATTAACGTGATGGGTGAAATTGAAGAGTTGTTGCCGTGGGGCGAACTCTCCATGCCGGTTCCTGGAGGGGAACTGGCGTCGTGGATTGAGGCGCGCCTTGGCCGCAAGCCGCTGTGGTGTGGCGATACCGGGCCGGAAAAAATCACCCGCGTTGCCTGGTGTACCGGCGGCGGGCAGGGCTTTATTGATAAAGCGGCCCGCTTCGGTGTTGATGCGTTTATCACCGGCGAAGTCTCCGAGCAGACCATTCACTCTGCCCGTGAACAGGGGCTGCATTTCTACTCTGCGGGCCACCACGCCACCGAGCGCGGTGGCATTCGCGCGCTCAGCGACTGGCTGAATGAAAATACCGATCTTGACGTCACGTTTATTGATATTCCGAACCCGGCGTAAGGAGAGTGCAAGTGCAGCGAGCACGGTGTTATTTGTTAGGTGAAAGCGCGGTGGTGCTGGAACTGGAGCCACCGGTACAACTGGCGACGCAAAAGCGTATCTGGCGACTGACACAACGCCTGGCGGACGTGCCGGACGTGGTGGAAGCCATTCCGGGGATGAATAACATCACGGTGGTGCTGCGCGATCCCCATTCGCTGGCGCTTGACGCGATTGAGCGTTTACAGCGCTGGTGGGAAGAGAGCGAGGCGCTGGAGCCCGAGTCACGATCCATTGAGATCCCGGTGCTGTACGGCAAAGCGGCCGGGCCGGATCTGGGGCTGGTGGCGGAACACTGCCGGATGACGGAAAAACAGGTCGTTGAGCTGCATGCTTCTATTGATTACGTGGTGTGGTTTCTTGGCTTCCAGCCCGGTTTCCCTTATCTGGGCGGGATGCCGGGGGCGCTTGCCACTCCGCGCCGCGCCGAACCGCGTGTGAGTGTTCCCGCCGGTTCTGTCGCCATTGGCGGCGCGCAAACCGGCATTTACCCACTGGAAACGCCTGGCGGCTGGAACCTGATTGGCCGCACCGATCTGGCGTTGTTCAACCCGCGCTTGCCGGAGCCGGTGTTATTACGTCCGGGCGACACGCTGCGGTTTGTGCCGCGCAAGGAGGGCGTATGCTGAAAATTATCCGCGCGGGAATGTATACCACCTTGCAGGGTGGCAAACGTATTGGCTTGCGCCAGTCCGGCGTCAGCTACTGCGGCGCGCTGGACGAGCCTGCGCTGCAGATTGCCAATGCGCTGGTGGGGAACGCGCCGGAGGCGGCGGCGCTGGAAATTACTTTTGGTCAGTGCGAAGTGGAGTTTGGTCGCGATGCCTGGTTTGCGCTTACTGGCGCAGGTTGTGAGGCGAAGCTTGACGGTAAAGCGGTGTGGACCGGCTGGCGGTTTGCGGCAAAAGCCGGGCAGCGACTGGTGTTGAAAAGGCCGCTGCACGGTGTGCGCAGCTATCTTGCGGTTGCCGGCAGCTTTGCCGTGCCGGCGGTAATGGGCTCGGTCAGCACCGATCTGAAAACCGCCATCGGCGGGCTGGAAGGGCGGCTATTGCGCGATGGCGATGTATTGCCGCTGGGCGAACCTGTCCGCCATTTTCACACACAGCAGGGGGTAAAACAGTTGCTGTGGGGCAACCGCATTCGCGCGTTGCAGGGGCCGGAATATCACGAATTTGACAGCGCCTCGCAAGAGGCATTCTGGCGTTTGCCGTGGCAGATAAGCCCGCAGAGTAACCGCATGGGTTACCGTTTGCAGGGGCAACCGTTGGTGCGCACCACGTCGCGCGAACTGCTTTCCCACGGCTTGTTGCCGGGCGTCGTGCAGGTTCCCTCTAACGGGCAACCGATAGTGTTGATGAATGATGCCCAGACTACCGGCGGTTACCCGCGAATTGCCTGCATTATCGAGGCGGATATGTACCACCTGGCGCAGATCCCGCTCGGGCAGCCGATACACTTTGTTCAGTGCTCGCTGGATGAGGCGCTGAAGGCGCGGCGCGAGCAGCGAATCTATCTCAATCAACTGGCATGGCGTCTGCACAATGAAGATTGATTTAAATGCCGATCTCGGCGAAGGCTGCGGCAACGATGCGGCGTTACTCCAGCTTGTTTCTTCCGCCAATATCGCCTGCGGTTTCCACGCAGGCGATGCGCAAACCATGCTGACCTGCGTGCGCGAAGCATTGCGTAACGGCGTGGCGGTGGGCGCGCATCCCTCCTTCCCGGACCGGGAAAACTTTGGCCGCACGCCGATGCATCTGCCGCCGGATAGGGTCTATGCCCAAATGCTGTATCAAATTGGCGCGCTGGCGGCGATGGTTTGTGCAGAAGGCGGCAAACTGCACCATGTGAAACCGCACGGTATGCTCTACAACCAGGCGGCGGATGACGCGGCGCTGGCCGATGCAATTGCTGGAGCGGTTTATGATGCAGATCCCGCATTGATTCTGGTTGGGCTGGCGGGCAGCGAGTTAATTCATGCCGGTGAGCGTTATGGTTTGCGTACGCGCCAGGAGGTGTTTGCCGATCGCGGCTACCTCCCCGATGGTCGGTTGGTGCCGCGCAGTGAGCCGGGCGCACTGATTGATGATGACAATCTGGCGCTGGCGCAAACGCTGGACATGGTGCTTGAAGGCCGGGTGAGGTGCGTCAGCGGTGAGTTTGTTAATGTGCAGGCGCAAACGGTCTGCCTGCATGGCGATGGTGAGCACGCGCTGCTGTTTGCCCGCCGCTTACATAGCGCCTTCGCCCAACGTGGCGTGATGATTTCCGCCCACTAACGCAAGGAGTTTTTATGCCGGAAGGACCGGAGATCCGTCGGGCGGCAGATACGCTTGAAGCCGCTGTTAAAGGCAAACCATTGACGGATGTCTGGTTTGGTCTGCCGTCGTTGAACGGTTTCGCCGCTGATCTTGTGGGGCAGTGCGTTGCGAACATTGAAACGCGGGGAAAAGCGCTCCTGACGCATTTTTCCGGTGGGCTAACGCTATACAGCCATAATCAGCTTTATGGCGTCTGGCGCGTGGTTGAGGCGGGAGAGATCCCGCAAACCAACCGTGTGCTGCGCGTGCGGCTGCAAACGGAGCAAAAGGCGATTTTGCTGTACAGTGCGTCGGATATCGCGCTGCTCACGCCCGGGCAACTGGCGCAGCATCCGTTTTTACAGCGTGTAGGGCCGGATGTGCTGGATATGACGCTGACCGTGGCGCAGGTAAAAGAACGGCTGCTCTCACCCCGTTTTCGCCGTCGCCAGTTTGCGGGGTTATTGCTCGATCAGGCCTTTCTTGCCGGGCTGGGTAACTACCTGCGTGTCGAAATTCTCTGGCAAAGCGCCCTGGCACCGCAGCGCAACGCTTTGCAGCTAAGCGAAGAACAACTCGACGTTTTAGCGCATGCGTTGCTGGATATTCCGCGTTTGTCGTACCAGACACGCGGCGTGGTGGATGAGAGTAAACACCACGGCGCGCTGTTTCGCTTTAAGGTGTTTCACCGCGCCGGAGAACCGTGCGAGCGTTGCGGCGGAATAATTGAGAAAACCACCATGTCGTCCCGGCCGTTTTACTGGTGCCCGGCTTGTCAGCGTTAAAATAAAAAACGCGCCTTCAGGCGCGTTTTTTTCTGCGGGTTGGCTATCAATCTTTTTTCAGATCGGAGCTGAACTCGCGTTTTTCGTAACCGGTGTACAACTGGCGCGGACGGGCAATTTTGATGCCGTCGTCGTGCATTTCGTTCCAGTGTGCAATCCAGCCCACAGTACGCGCCATCGCAAAGATAACGGTAAACATGGACGACGGAATACCCATCGCTTTCAGGATAATACCGGAGTAGAAATCGACGTTCGGGTAGAGCTTACGTTCGATAAAGTACGGGTCGTTGAGCGCAATGTGCTCAAGCTCCATCGCCACTTCCAGCAGATCATCTTTGGTGCCCAGCTCACGTAGCACTTCGTGGCAGGTTTCACGCATCACGGTTGCGCGCGGGTCATAGTTCTTGTAGACACGGTGACCGAAGCCCATCAGACGGAACGAATCGTTTTTGTCTTTGGCGCGGCGCAGGAATTCCGGAATGTGTTTCACGGTGCTGATCTCTTCCAGCATCTTCAGCGCAGCTTCGTTGGCGCCGCCGTGTGCCGGTCCCCATAGTGAAGCGATACCTGCGGCGATACAGGCGAACGGGTTCGCGCCAGAAGAGCCCGCGGTACGCACGGTGGAGGTGGAAGCGTTTTGTTCATGGTCGGCGTGCAGGATCAGAATGCGATCCATTGCGCGTTCCAGCACCGGGTTCACTTCATACGGTTCACATGGTGTGGAGAACATCATGTGCAGGAAGTTACCCGCGTAGGAGAGGTCGTTGCGCGGATAAACGAACGGCTGACCAATGGAATATTTGTAACACATCGCCGCGACGGTCGGCATTTTCGACAGCAGGCGGAACGCGGCAATCTCACGGTGACGCGGATTGTTAACATCCAGTGAATCGTGGTAGAACGCCGCCAGCGCGCCGGTCACACCGCACAGCACGGCCATTGGGTGCGAGTCGCGACGGAAACCGTGGAACAGACGGGTGATCTGCTCATGGATCATGGTGTGCCGTGTTACGGTCAGTTTGAACTCGTCAAACTGCTCCTGCGTTGGCTTTTCGCCGTACAGCAGAATGTAGCAGACTTCCAGATAGTTGGATTCGGTCGCCAGTTGGTCGATAGGGAAACCACGGTGCAGCAGAATACCTTCGTCACCGTCGATAAAGGTGATTTTTGATTCACATGATGCGGTAGAGGTAAAACCTGGGTCAAAAGTGAATACCCCTTTTGAACCGAGACTACGGATATCAATAACATCCTGACCGAGCGTGCCTTTTAGCACATCCAGTTCAATAGCAGCGTCACCATTGTAGGTGATGGTTGCTTTCTTATCAGCCATTTACGGTCTCCTTAGCGCCTTATTGCTTAAGACCGCCAGTCACCGGATTTGCATTCAACTGCCCGTCAACGTTACCAGTTTGTTATTTAGCTCGCAGCTCTGTTGAGAGGAGGTACCAGGGTACAGAGCGATGGGCGCGTGCAAGTACACATTGAAAACACAGTGAAAAAACAGCAAATCAGCGTCTTAGCAGTCCGAATTTATCAAACCTGTATATCACTAATAACTGTCCTGATTACATCGGTCAATACCATCACACTGTTACATAACTTATTCTCAGGTGAAAGTAAGACCCCATAACTTTTGCGAATTATAAGCCCTTTCTGGCGTAGTTTGTAACAAGAATGTTTAACTTTTGTCAAATCAGATGATTAAAATTTAAAAGAATGTTGTTATCGTGATGGGGGTCACTGTTCTGCATAAAACCCGACAAACTATATGTAGGTTAATTGTAATGATTTTGTGAACGACCTATACTGCCGCCAGGTCTCCGGAATACCCCTGCAATCCCGAGCCACCCAGCGTTGTAACCTGTCGTTTAGCATCTGGAAGCTAATTTTTTGCATGACGAGCAGTTATAGAAAAGGACGCTGTCTGACCCGCACGCAGACCGGAGGAAGGAAACTATAAGAATAGCATGTGGGCGTTATTCATGATAAAAAATGTGAAAAAACAAAGACCTGTCAATCTGGATCTGACAACAATTCGGTTTCCTGTTACGGCTATAGCTTCCATTCTCCACCGCGTTTCCGGCGTCATTACTTTCGTGGCGGTTGGCATTCTGCTGTGGTTATTGGGCCTGTCGCTGTCATCCGAAGAGGGCTTCCTGACCGCCTCTGCCATCATGAGCAGCTTTTTCGTTAAATTCATTTTCTGGGGCATCCTGACAGCGCTGGCTTATCACGCTGTGGGCGGTATTCGCCATATGTTAATGGATTTTGGCTGGCTGGAAGAAACCTTCGAAGCAGGAAAGCGTTCCGCTAATCTCTCTTTTGCAATCACTGTCGTGCTTTCAATTCTCGCAGGAGTCCTCGTATGGTAAGCAACGCCTCCGCATTAGGACGCAACGGCGTACATGATTTTATTCTTGTCCGTGCTACTGCCATCGTCCTGACGTTATACATCATCTATATGGTCGGTTTTTTTGCCACACACGGCGATCTGACCTGGGTGGTGTGGACTGAGTTTTTCTCCTCCGCTTTCACGAAAGTCTTCACGCTGCTGGCGCTGTTTTCAATTCTGATCCATGCCTGGATTGGCATGTGGCAGGTGTTGACCGACTACGTTAAATCGCTGGCTGTGCGCCTGGTTCTGCAACTGGCTATCGTCATTGCACTTGCGGTTTACGTGATTTATGGATTCGTTGTGGTGTGGGGTGTGTAATGAAACTGCCAGTCAGAGAATTTGATGCTGTTGTCATTGGTGCCGGTGGCGCAGGTATGCGCGCGGCGCTGCAAATTTCCCAGAGCGGGCAAACCTGTGCGCTGCTCTCTAAAGTCTTTCCAACCCGTTCTCACACCGTATCTGCGCAAGGCGGCATTACCGTTGCGCTGGGTAATACCCATGAAGATAACTGGGAATGGCACATGTATGACACGGTAAAAGGTTCCGATTACATCGGTGACCAGGATGCCATTGAATATATGTGTAAAACCGGCCCGGAAGCGATTCTTGAGCTGGAACATATGGGGCTGCCGTTCTCCCGTCTGGATGATGGCCGTATCTATCAACGCCCGTTTGGCGGCCAGTCGAAAAACTTCGGCGGCGAGCAGGCGGCGCGCACGGCAGCCGCAGCGGACCGTACCGGTCATGCGCTGTTGCACACCCTTTATCAGCAAAACCTGAAAAACCACACGACGATTTTTTCCGAGTGGTACGCGCTGGATCTGGTGAAAAACCAGGATGGCGCAGTGGTAGGTTGTACCGCACTGTGTATTGAAACCGGTGAAGTGGTCTACTTCAAAGCGCGAGCAACCGTGCTGGCGACCGGCGGCGCAGGCCGTATTTACCAGTCCACCACCAACGCACATATCAATACCGGCGACGGCGTTGGCATGGCGCTGCGCGCAGGCGTACCGGTGCAGGATATGGAAATGTGGCAGTTCCACCCGACCGGTATTGCGGGCGCGGGCGTGCTGGTAACGGAAGGTTGCCGTGGGGAAGGCGGTTACCTGCTGAACAAACATGGCGAGCGCTTTATGGAGCGTTATGCGCCAAACGCCAAAGACCTGGCGGGTCGTGACGTGGTGGCTCGTTCCATCATGATTGAAATCCGTGAAGGTCGCGGCTGCGACGGCCCGTGGGGTCCGCACGCGAAACTGAAACTCGATCACCTGGGTAAAGAGGTGCTGGAATCGCGCCTGCCGGGGATCCTCGAACTGTCGCGCACCTTCGCGCATGTCGATCCGGTGAAAGAGCCGATCCCGGTCATCCCGACTTGCCACTATATGATGGGCGGTATTCCGACCAAAGTAACTGGCCAGGCGCTGACGGTGAACGAGAAGGGCGAAGATGTGGTCATTCCGGGTCTGTTCGCGGTAGGTGAAATTGCCTGCGTATCGGTACACGGCGCCAACCGTCTGGGCGGTAACTCGCTGCTGGATCTGGTGGTGTTTGGTCGTGCGGCAGGTCTGCATTTACAAGAATCGATCGCCGAGCAGGGCGCGCTGCGTGATGCCAGCGAGTCTGATGTTGAAGCGTCACTTGAGCGCCTCAACCGCTGGAACAACAACCGCAACGGCGAAGATCCGGTCACCATTCGTAAAGCGCTGCAAGAGTGTATGCAGCATAACTTCTCGGTCTTCCGTGAAGGTGATGCGATGGCGAAAGGGCTTGAGCAATTGAAAGTGATCCGCGAGCGTTTGAAAAACGCCCGTCTGGACGATACGTCCACCGAGTTTAACACCCAGCGCGTTGAGTGCCTGGAGCTGGATAACCTGATGGAAACCGCGTATGCAACGGCGGTCTCCGCAAACTTCCGTACTGAGAGCCGTGGCGCGCATAGCCGCTTCGACTATCCGGATCGTGACGACGCAAACTGGCTGTGCCATTCCCTGTATCTGCCAGAAACGGAGTCCATGACGCGTCGCAGCGTCAATATGGAGCCGAAACTGCGTCCGGCATTCCCGCCGAAGATTCGTACTTATTAATGCGGAGACAGGATTATGAAACTCGAATTTTCGATTTATCGCTATAACCCGGACGTTGATGACGCGCCGCGCATGCAGGATTACACCCTGGAAGGCGAAGAAGGGCGTGACATGATGCTGCTGGATGCGTTAATGCAGCTGAAAGAAAAAGATCCTACGCTGTCGTTCCGCCGCTCCTGCCGTGAAGGGGTGTGTGGTTCCGATGGTTTGAACATGAACGGTAAGAACGGTCTGGCGTGTATCACCCCGATTTCCGCACTCGGCAATGGCAAGCAGAAGATTGTGATCCGTCCTCTGCCCGGCCTGCCGGTGATCCGCGATTTGGTGGTGGACATGGGACAATTCTACGCCCAATATGAGAAGATTAAGCCTTACTTATTGAATAATGGGCAAAATCCGCCAGCAAGAGAGCACTTACAGTCACCTGACCAGCGTGAAAAACTCGACGGTCTCTATGAATGTATTCTCTGCGCCTGCTGCTCGACATCTTGCCCGTCGTTCTGGTGGAACCCGGACAAATTTATCGGTCCGGCCGGCCTGCTGGCGGCGTACCGTTTCCTGATCGACAGCCGCGATACGGAAACCGATAGCCGTCTGGAAGGTTTAAGCGATGCTTTCAGCGTATTCCGCTGCCACAGCATTATGAACTGCGTCAGTGTATGCCCGAAAGGGCTGAACCCGACGCGCGCTATTGGCCATATTAAGTCGATGTTGTTGCAACGAAGCGCATAAATGTCAGTGCCGGATGGCGCTGACGCGTATCCGGCCTACATTAATAGTGATGTTTTTTTTTGCCCGGTAGCGTTAGCGCCGCCGGGTAACAAGGAAGCAGGAAACCTTTAAAAACCGCCACAGTAGACATAATCGAGATGTCTGGTGCGAGACAAGGCGGCAACTGAGCGCATCGCTGGGAGCATAGTCAACTATGTGACCAGGGTAAGCAAAGGCAGCCAACGCAGTCGCAGCCCGGACAGCGAAGATTAGGCAGTTTTTAAAGGTTCCTTCGCGGGCCACCAAGAGCCCGCAAGTGAACCCTGGGACGTGCGCTAACGGGTGTACGTCGTAGTTATCCACGGCGAAGTAAGCATAACAATGCTTAAGGGATCACGATGCAGAACGGCGCAATGAAAGCCTGGCTGGACTCTTCTTACCTCTCTGGGTCTAACCAGAGCTGGATAGAACAGCTCTATGAAGACTTCTTAACCGATCCTGACTCGGTAGATGCAAACTGGCGATCTATGTTCCAGCAGTTACCGGGCACCGGAGTCAAACCGGATCAGTTCCACTCCAAAACACGTGATTATTTCCGTCAGCTGGCGAAAGATGCTTCACGTTACTCTTCCTCTATTTCCGACCCCGACACCAATGTGAAGCAGGTTAAAGTCCTGCAACTTATCAACGCATACCGTTTTCGTGGTCACCAACATGCGAACCTCGATCCGCTGGGATTGTGGCAGCAAGAAAGGGTTGCCGATCTCGATCCGGCTTACCACGATCTGACAGAAGCCGATTTCCAGAACAGCTTTAACGTGGGTTCTTTTGCGATTGGCAAAGACACCATGCCGCTGGGCGAATTGATTAACGCACTGAAAGAGACCTATTGCGGTTCGATCGGCGCGGAATATATGCATATCACCAGCACCGAAGAGAAACGCTGGATCCAGCAACGTATTGAGTCCGCAACGGGCAAGTCCAGCTTTAGCAGCGAAGAGAAAAAACGCTTCCTGGCTGAGTTGACGGCTGCAGAAGGTCTTGAACGCTATCTGGGCGCGAAATTCCCCGGTGCGAAACGCTTCTCGCTGGAAGGCGGTGATGCGCTGGTGCCGATGCTCAAAGAGATGATCCGCCACGCGGGCAAGAGCGGTACTCGCGAAGTGGTGCTGGGTATGGCGCACCGCGGACGTCTGAACGTACTGGTTAACGTGCTGGGTAAACAGCCGCAGGATCTGTTCGACGAATTCGCCGGTAAACATAAAGAACACCTTGGCACCGGCGACGTGAAATATCACATGGGCTTCTCGTCCGACGTGGAAACGGAAGGCGGCCTGGTTCACCTGGCGCTGGCGTTCAACCCGTCACACCTCGAGATTGTCAGCCCGGTGGTTATCGGTTCCGTTCGTGCGCGTCTTGACCGCCTTGACGAACCGAGCAGCAATAAAGTGCTGCCAATCACCATTCACGGCGACGCCGCCGTTGCGGGCCAGGGCGTGGTGCAGGAAACCCTGAACATGTCGAAAGCGCGCGGCTACGAAGTGGGTGGCACTGTACGTATCGTCATTAACAACCAGGTGGGCTTCACCACGTCGAACCCGCTGGATGCACGCTCCACGCCATACTGTACCGACATCGGAAAAATGGTGCAGGCACCGATTTTCCACGTCAATGCGGACGATCCGGAAGCGGTGGCGTTCGTCACTCGCCTGGCGCTCGACTTCCGTAATACCTTCAAACGCGATGTCTTTATCGACCTGGTGTGCTACCGCCGTCATGGCCACAACGAAGCCGACGAGCCGAGCGCAACCCAGCCGCTGATGTATCAGA
Source organism: Kosakonia sp. YIM B13588 (assembly GCF_042788165.1). Lineage (NCBI taxonomy): Bacteria > Pseudomonadati > Pseudomonadota > Gammaproteobacteria > Enterobacterales > Enterobacteriaceae > Kosakonia > Kosakonia sp. YIM B13588. The sequence continues at coordinate 245,155 of NZ_JBHZPO010000007.1, forward strand.
AAATCAAAAAACACCCGACGCCGCGCAAAATCTACGCCGATCGCCTGGAGCAGGACAAAACCATTACGCTGGAAGATGCCACCGAAATGGTCAACCTGTACCGCGATGCGCTGGATGCGGGCGAGTGTGTGGTCGCCGAATGGCGTCCGATGAATATGCACTCCTTTACCTGGTCGCCGTACCTCAACCACGAGTGGGATGAGAGCTACCCGAACAAGGTAGAAATGAAGCGCTTGCAGGAGCTGGCAAAACGCATCAGTACGGTGCCGGAAGCCATCGAAATGCAGTCCCGCGTGGCGAAAATTTACGGCGACCGCCAGTTGATGGCGAGCGGCGAGAAATTGTTCGACTGGGGCGGCGCAGAAACGCTGGCGTATGCCACGCTGGTGGATGAAGGGATCCCGGTGCGTTTGTCCGGTGAAGACTCCGGCCGCGGCACCTTCTTCCATCGCCATGCGGTGATCCACAACCAGGCGAACGGTTCCACCTATACGCCGCTGAGCCATGTACACAATTCACAGGGGGCGTTCCGCGTATGGGACTCCGTGCTCTCTGAAGAAGCGGTACTGGCCTTTGAATATGGTTATGCCACGGCAGAGCCGCGCACGCTGACCATCTGGGAAGCGCAGTTCGGTGATTTCGCCAACGGCGCGCAAGTAGTTATCGACCAGTTCATCAGCTCCGGCGAGCAGAAATGGGGCCGTATGTGCGGCCTGGTGATGCTGCTGCCGCACGGCTATGAAGGGCAAGGCCCGGAGCACTCCTCCGCGCGTCTGGAGCGTTATCTGCAACTGTGTGCTGAACAAAATATGCAGGTTTGCGTGCCGTCTACGCCAGCACAGGTTTACCACATGCTGCGTCGCCAGGCACTGCGCGGTATGCGTCGCCCGCTGGTGGTGATGTCGCCGAAGTCGCTGCTGCGTCATCCGCAGGCGGTTTCCACGCTCGATGAGCTGGCGAACGGCACCTTTATGCCAGCGATTGGCGAAGTGGATGATCTTGATCCGCAAGGCGTTAAGCGCGTGATCCTGTGTTCTGGTAAGGTCTATTATGATCTGCTGGAACAGCGTCGTAAAAACGACCAGAAAGATGTCGCGATTGTGCGTATCGAACAGCTTTACCCGTTCCCGCACCAGTCGGTGCAGGAAGCGCTGAAACCTTACGCTCACGTACATGATTTTGTCTGGTGCCAGGAAGAGCCGCTTAACCAGGGCGCATGGTACTGCAGCCAGCATCATTTCCGTGATGTGATTCCGTTTGGGGCCGCTCTGCGTTATGCAGGTCGCCCGGCCTCCGCCTCTCCGGCGGTGGGATACCTGTCCGTTCACCAGAAACAGCAACAAGATCTGGTAAATGACGCGCTGAACGTCGATTAATTAAAGGATAAATAATGAGTAGCGTAGATATTCTTGTTCCCGATCTGCCCGAGTCCGTTGCTGACGCGACCGTTGCGACCTGGCACAAAAAACCAGGCGATAGCGTACGACGCGACGAAGTGTTGGTCGAAATCGAAACTGACAAAGTGGTACTGGAAGTACCGGCGTCGGCAGACGGTATTCTGGACGCGGTGCTGGAAGATGAAGGCACCACTGTGACTTCCCGTCAGATCCTGGGTCGCCTGAAAGAGGGCAACAGCGCTGGTAAAGAGAGCAGCGCCAAATCTGAAGAGAAAGAGTCCACGCCGGCACAGCGCCAGCAGGCTTCGCTCGAAGAGCAAAACAATGACGCACTGAGCCCGGCGATCCGTCGCTTGCTGGCTGAGCACAACCTTGAAGCCAGCGCTATCAAAGGCACGGGCGTTGGTGGTCGTATTACGCGTGAAGATGTTGAGAAACATCTGGCGAAAGCGCCAGCGAAAGAAGAGAAACCGGCTGCTGCTCCGGCGAGCGCCCCGGTGGCACCGCTGGCTGGTCGCACTGAAAAACGTGTGCCGATGACCCGTCTGCGCAAACGCGTTGCTGAGCGTCTACTGGAAGCGAAAAACTCTACCGCCATGCTGACCACGTTCAACGAAGTCAACATGAAGCCGATTATGGATCTGCGTAAGCAGTACGGAGACGCGTTTGAAAAACGTCACGGTATCCGCCTGGGCTTTATGTCTTTCTACGTGAAAGCCGTGGTTGAAGCGCTGAAACGCTACCCGGAAGTGAACGCGTCCATCGATGGCGATGACGTGGTTTATCACAACTATTTTGATGTCAGCATGGCGGTTTCCACGCCACGTGGTCTGGTAACACCGGTGCTGCGCGATGTCGATACGCTGGGCATGGCTGATATCGAGAAGAAAATCAAAGAGCTGGCGGTTAAAGGCCGTGACGGCAAACTGACCGTTGACGATCTGACCGGCGGTAACTTCACCATCACCAACGGCGGGGTGTTCGGTTCGCTGATGTCTACACCGATCATCAACCCGCCGCAGAGCGCGATCCTCGGCATGCACGCCATTAAAGATCGCCCGATGGCGGTTGATGGCAAGGTCGAGATCCTGCCGATGATGTACCTGGCGCTCTCTTACGACCACCGTCTGATTGACGGTCGCGAATCCGTTGGTTTCCTGGTAGCCATCAAAGAGCTGCTGGAAGACCCGACTCGTTTGCTGCTGGACGTCTAGTGTCCTTAGCCCGGCGACGTCCGTTGCCGGGCCACTATAACGAACACCTGCTTTGTAGGCCGTCATCCGGCGTGACAAATTAAATGAAGGATGGATAGAACACATGAACTTACACGAGTATCAGGCGAAACAACTGTTTGCCCGGTCAGGTCTGCCGACTCCGGTTGGTTACGCCTGTACTACCCCGCGTGAAGCTGAAGAAGCGGCATCCAAAATCGGCGCAGGCCCGTGGGTGGTAAAATGCCAGGTCCATGCAGGCGGCCGTGGTAAAGCGGGCGGCGTAAAAGTCGTCAACAGCAAAGAAGATATTCGCGCCTTCGCGGAAAACTGGCTGGGCAAACGCCTGGTGACCTACCAAACAGACGCGAACGGCCAGCCGGTAAACCAGATCCTGGTTGAAGCGGCGACCGATATCGACAAAGAGCTGTATCTGGGCGCGGTGGTTGACCGTAGCTCTCGCCGTGTCGTGTTCATGGCCTCCACCGAAGGTGGTGTGGAAATCGAGAAAGTGGCGGAAGAGACCCCGCACCTGATCCACAAAACCACCATCGACCCGCTGACCGGCCCGATGCCGTATCAGGGACGCGACCTGGCGTTTAAACTGGGCCTGGAAGGCAAGCAGGTTCAGCAATTCACCAAAATTTTCATGGGCCTTGCGACCATTTTCCTTGAGCGCGATCTGGCGCTGATTGAAATCAACCCGCTGGTTATCACCAAACAGGGCGACCTGATCTGCCTCGACGGCAAACTGGGCGCTGATGGCAACGCCCTGTTCCGCCAGCCGGAACTGCGCGAAATGCGTGACCAGTCGCAGGAAGATCCGCGCGAAGCGCAGGCAGCACACTGGGAACTGAACTATGTTGCGCTGGATGGCAACATCGGTTGTATGGTCAACGGCGCAGGTCTGGCGATGGGCACCATGGACATCGTGAAACTGCACGGTGGCGAACCGGCAAACTTCCTGGATGTGGGCGGCGGTGCGACCAAAGAGCGCGTGACCGAAGCGTTCAAAATTATCCTTTCCGATGAGAACGTGAAAGCGGTACTGGTTAACATCTTCGGCGGTATCGTGCGTTGCGACCTGATCGCTGACGGTATCATCGGCGCGGTAGAAGAAGTGGGTGTTAACGTACCGGTGGTTGTGCGTCTGGAAGGTAACAATGCTGAACTGGGCGCGAAACGCCTGGCGGACAGCGGCCTGAATATTATTGCAGCGAAAAGTCTGACGGATGCAGCACAGCAGGTTGTTGCCGCAGTGGAGGGGAAATAATGTCTGTTTTGATTGATAAGAACACCAAAGTTATCTGCCAGGGCTTCACCGGAAGCCAGGGGACTTTCCACTCCGAGCAGGCAATTGCCTATGGTACGCAGATGGTTGGCGGCGTTACGCCGGGCAAAGGCGGCACCACGCACCTCGGTCTGCCGGTATTTAACACCGTGCGCGAAGCGGTTGAAGCAACTGGCGCGACGGCTACCGTTATCTATGTTCCGGCACCGTTCTGCAAAGACTCGATCCTCGAAGCCATCGATGCGGGCATTAAACTGATTATCACCATTACTGAAGGTATTCCGACGCTGGATATGCTGACGGTGAAAGTGAAGCTGGACGAAGCTGGCGTGCGCATGATTGGCCCGAACTGCCCAGGTGTTATCACCCCAGGCGAGTGCAAAATCGGTATCATGCCCGGCCACATTCATCAGCCTGGTAAAGTGGGTATTGTTTCCCGTTCCGGTACGCTGACCTATGAAGCGGTTAAGCAGACCACGGATTACGGTTTCGGCCAGTCCACCTGTGTGGGCATCGGCGGTGACCCGATCCCGGGTTCAAACTTTATCGATATCTTGAAACTGTTCCAGGAAGACCCGCAGACCGAAGCGATTGTCATGATCGGTGAGATCGGCGGCAGCGCGGAAGAAGAAGCGGCGGCGTATATCAAAGATCACGTGACCAAACCGGTGGTGGGTTATATCGCTGGCGTGACCGCGCCAAAAGGCAAACGTATGGGCCACGCTGGCGCCATTATTGCCGGTGGTAAAGGCACCGCGGATGAGAAATTCGCTGCTCTGGAAGCGGCGGGCGTGAAAACCGTTCGCAGCCTGGCCGACATTGGCGAAGCGCTGAAATCTGTTATTAAATAAAACCTCATTGCTCCTCCATGTAGGGGAGCAAGTATCCTTTCGACATGGTTGGCCGCTCCCGTAGCGGCCTTTTTTATGGCTGCAGTTTACGTACCTGCGTGTTTGCCGCACTCAGGATACGCCCGTCTGCCGCCTGCGGTTGCATCGGCGCAATGGCTTCGCCGTTTTGGCTATCAATCAACACGGAATGCGGCTCGTTCGGCGCGAAAAGATGCTGTTCGCCCCACTGGCGTAGCGCCACGACGACCGGAAACAACGACTCGCCTCTGTTGGTCAGCACATATTCCTGATACGCCGTACCGTCTGATGCAGGCTGCGTGGTGAAAATTCCCGCTTCCACCAGTTTGCGTAGCCTGTCGGTAAGAATGTTACGCGCCATGCCAAGACCACGCTGAAAATCGCCAAAACGGCGCACGCCATCAAAAGCGTCTCGCACGATAAGGAGTGCCCAGCGATCGCCAATCAAATCGACAGAACGCGCGACGGGGCAAGGTTGAGTATTCAGTGGCACGGTGAATCTCCGGTTTAGTATTCTGGTTGCATTTTAAAACTGGATTATCTACGCTTCAACTGGTTTTATTTTGCAACCAGGATCGAAATATGAATAAAAACATACAGGCAACGCCGCGCGGTGTCATCGCACTGTTTGCGGTAGCCAGTGGTTTATGTGTGGCGAATGTCTATTACGCGCAGCCGTTGCTGGATGCACTGGCGCAGAGTTTTGCTATCAGCCAGGCGGCTGTCGGCGGCGTGGTGACGGCCACACAAGTGGGATCGGCGCTGGCCTTATTGTTATTGGTGCCATTGGGCGATGTTGTTGAGCGACGCCGGTTATTGTTGGTGCAATTGCTGGCGCTGGTGGTTGTGCTCGCCGTTGTCGCGCTGGCGCAATCGGCTGCGATATTGCTTGTCGGCATGCTGGCGACAGGGTTACTGGGCACGGCGATGACACAAGGATTGATAGCCAGTGCGGCCAGCATCGCTAACGAACAGGAACGGGGCAGGGTAGTGGGCGCGGCGCAAGGCGGCGTTTTTATCGGCCTGCTGTTAGCACGAGTTTTTGCCGGTGTGATTAGCGATTTAGCGGGTTGGCGCGCGGTTTATGGCGTCTCGGCATCGCTGATGCTGGTGTTATTGCTGCTGCTCTGGCGGCGGTTACCTGTGATGAGCAGCACGATGATTTCTGTCAGTTGGTTACGTTTGATGGGCTCAATGCTGGGGCTGTTACGCACGGATCGCGTACTGCAAGTCCGCGGCGTATTGGCGTTGTTGATGTTTGCCGCTTTTAACATTTTCTGGAGCGCAATGGTGCTGCCGTTAAGCGCGGCACCGTTTGGTTTATCCCATACGGCAATTGGCTTGTTTGCCCTGGCCGGTGTTGCGGGCGCGCTGGTGGCGGCAAAAGCCGGGCGCGAAGCGGATCGCGGCAATGCGCAGCGCACAAGTTTGCTGGCTCTTTTTTTGTTGCTGCTAGCCTGGTGGCCGCTGTCACAGCTACAACACTCTCTGGTGTTGTTTATTCTCGGCATTGTTTTGCTCGATCTTGGCGGTCAGGCGCTACATGTCACCAATCAGAGCCTGATTTTGCGTACCGACGCATCGCAGCACGGCAGACTGGTGGCGTTGTATATGCTGTTTTACGCCCTCGGCAGCGGGTTGGGTGCTATGGCAACGACGGCAGTTTATGCTGTTTTCGGCTGGCAGGGCGTTTGCTTGCTTGGCGCAGCAGTGACGTTGTTGGCGCTTATCGTCTGGGTCGCGACCCGGCGCTGGATGCTTCTCAGTAATAACCTATAAAATAAAAGGGTATTAGCGTGCAGGAAATATAATGAATAATCACTGCGCGGTGTTAAGTATGATAATCGGCGAAGTGAAATAATTGTAAAATAAACAAGCTAATCACCCATTTTAATTTTACGCCCCCCTTTAGATGTAACGAGTGTCTCATTTTTTAGATGAATGCTAAACGTTAAATAAAGTCGCCATTATTTATCGTTACTCGCCGATTGATAACCATTGATGGTGTTAAAATGAACATGCTGTTAACAATGTTTTTACTGCGGTTATACACCGGATGCAAAATTAACAATGCTGAATAAAATTGATTTAAATCAATATTTAAAAGCTTGGAAAAGATGCTGAAAATCGTTAAATTGTCGCCGATCAAATTGGTGCAAAAGTGGTAAATTCACTATAAATTGATCACTGTCGAAAAACGTAAAACTAACTCAATAAAAACCTTTTTATTGTAAGGGTTTTACGGAGTAATATATGCGTGAGATCAATTCGAGTTTTTTATTAACCTGGTTGTAACTTTTTTCATTCATTGTCACGCTTTATGTGATGTGAATAAAACAGTGCAGCAATTTTGTATTGGGGCATGCGTGTGAACCTTCGCTAACGGGGTTTACTCTCGGAGTCTTCATGCGATGAGCAAGGAGTCATAATGTTAGATATAGTCGAACTGTCGCGCTTACAGTTTGCCTTGACCGCGATGTACCACTTTCTGTTTGTGCCACTGACGCTCGGTATGGCGTTTTTGCTGGCAATTATGGAAACGGTCTACGTCCTCTCCGGCAAACAGATTTATAAAGATATGACCAAGTTCTGGGGCAAGTTGTTTGGTATCAACTTCGCACTGGGCGTGGCTACCGGTCTGACGATGGAGTTCCAGTTCGGGACTAACTGGTCTTACTATTCCCATTATGTTGGGGATATCTTCGGTGCGCCGCTGGCCATTGAAGGTCTGATGGCCTTCTTCCTCGAGTCTACGTTTGTAGGTCTGTTTTTCTTCGGTTGGGATCGTCTGGGCAAAGTACAGCACATGGCAGTGACCTGGCTGGTGGCTCTTGGCTCCAACTTGTCCGCACTGTGGATTCTGGTCGCAAACGGCTGGATGCAAAACCCGATTGCTTCTGATTTCAACTTTGAAACCATGCGCATGGAGATGGTGAGCTTCGCTGAGCTGGTGCTTAACCCGGTTGCACAGGTGAAATTCGTTCACACTGTGGCGTCTGGTTATACTTGTGGCGCGATCTTTATCCTTGGCATCAGCTCCTACTACCTGCTGCGCGGGCGCGACATCGCCTTTGCTAAACGCTCTTTTGCTATCGCTGCCAGCTTCGGTATGGCTGCGGTGCTGTCTGTCATTGTGCTGGGTGATGAATCCGGCTACGAAATGGGCGACGTGCAAAAAACCAAACTGGCTGCGATTGAAGCCGAATGGGAAACTCAGCCTGCACCGGCGGCGTTTACCCTGTTTGGCGTGCCGGACCAGGATAAGCAAGAGAACAAATTTGCTATTCAGATCCCATACGCGCTGGGCATCATCGCGACCCGTTCTGTTGATACGCCAGTCATTGGTCTTAAAGATCTGATGGTGCAGCACGAAGAGCGCATCCGTAACGGTATGAAAGCGTATCAGTTGCTGGAGCAACTGCGCGCAGGCTCTACCGATCAGGCCATTCGTGACCAGTTCAATAACATCAAAAAAGATCTTGGTTATGGCCTGCTGCTGAAACGCTATACGCCGAACGTGGCAGACGCGACAGAAGCGCAGATCAAGCAAGCGACCAAAGATTCCATCCCACGCGTTGCGCCGCTGTACTTCGCGTTCCGCTTGATGGTCGCTGCTGGCGTGCTGATGCTGCTGATTATCGGTGCCTCTTTCTGGACCGTGATTCGTAACCGCATCGGTGAGAAAAAATGGCTGCTGCGCGCTGCGCTGTATGGCATCCCGCTGCCGTGGATTGCTATTGAAGCAGGCTGGTTTGTTGCAGAGTACGGCCGTCAGCCGTGGGCGATTGGTGAAGTGCTGCCGACCGCAGTTGCGAACTCATCGCTGACCGTTGGCGATCTGCTGTTCTCCATGATTCTGATTTGCGGCCTTTATACGCTGTTTATGGTGGCGGAAGTGTTCCTGATGTTCAAATTTGCTCGCCTTGGGCCGAGCAGTCTGAAAACAGGTCGCTATCACTACGAGCAGTCCACCGTGGCTTCTCAGCCGGCACGCTAAGACAGGAGTCGTCAAATGATTGATTATGAAATATTACGTTTTATCTGGTGGCTGCTGGTTGGCATTCTGCTGATTGGTTTTGCGGTCACCGACGGCTTCGACATGGGCGTGGGTATGCTGACCCGCGTGCTGGGTCGTAGCGACACCGAACGCCGCGTGATGATTAACTCCATCGCGCCGCACTGGGACGGTAACCAGGTTTGGCTGATCACCGCTGGTGGCGCGCTGTTTGCCGCCTGGCCGATGGTTTACGCTGCCGCGTTCTCCGGTTTTTATGTGGCGATGATCCTGGTGCTCGCTTCACTGTTCTTTCGTCCGGTTGGTTTTGACTACCGCTCGAAGATTGAAGATATGCGCTGGCGCGGCATGTGGGACTGGGGCATCTTCATCGGCAGCTTCGTTCCGCCGTTGGTGATTGGTGTGGCATTCGGCAACCTGTTGCAGGGCGTGCCGTTCCATCTCGATAATGATATGCGCCTGTTCTACACCGGTAACTTCTTCCAGTTACTGAACCCGTTTGGTCTGTTGGCCGGCGTGGTGAGCGTGGCGATGATCCTGACCCAGGGCGCGACGTACCTGCAAATGCGTACCGTTGGCGAACTGCATCTGCGTGCTCGTGCCACGGTGCAGATTGCTGCGCTGGTTACGCTGGTTTGCTTCGCACTGGCTGGCGTGTGGGTGGTTTACGGTATCGACGGTTACGTGGTGACTTCCGTTATGGATCATCATGCCGCGTCTAACCCGTTGACCAAAGAAGTAGCGGTACAGGCGGGTGCCTGGCTGACTAACTTCAACAACATGCCTGTGCTGTGGCTGGTGCCGGCGCTGGGCGTGGTGTTGCCACTGCTGACCGTGCTGACGGCGCGTCTGGATAAAGCCGCGTGGGCGTTCGTGTTCTCTTCACTGACGCTGGCGTGCATCATCCTGACTGCTGGTATCGCGATGTTCCCGTTCATCATGCCGTCAAGCACTATGCTGAAAGCAAGCCTGACCATGTGGGATGCAACATCGACTCAGTTGACGCTGAACCTAATGACGTATGTGGCGCTGGTCTTCGTGCCGATCATTTTGCTGTACACCACCTGGTGTTACTGGAAAATGTTTGGTCGCATCACCAAAGAGCACATTGAAAGCAATACCCACTCTATGTACTAAGTAAGGAGCAGAATATGTGGTATTTCGCATGGATTTTAGGAACGCTTCTTGCCTGTGCTTTCGGAGTGATTACCGCGCTGGCGCTGGAACACGTTGAAGCGACCAAAGCCGGGAAAGAAGAACACTGATGGATAAAATTATCGCAAAACTGTATGCGGTAATGGATAAGGGCCCGTTAAGGGCCCTTTCCTTAATCATGGCATTACTGCTGGCGGGCTGTATCTTCTGGGATCCCTCCCGTTTCGCGGCCAAAACCAGCGAGCTGGAGATTTGGCACGGGCTGTTATTAATGTGGGCGGTGTGTGCCGGTGTTGTTCACGGTGTTGGCTTTCGCCCGCGCGCAATTCATTGGCAGGGTTTTTTCTGTCCGCCAGTTGCTTTTCTGGTCATGCTTGCGGGGCTTGTTTTTTTCTTCTTTTGAATAAGAAATATCCGCTATCCTCATGGGCTTGCAAAAGCCCATAAATTTTTACTCTCCGTTTACCTCAACCCATTCCAAAGCATCTTGCCCGCGCGTATAGTAGCGAAGTTTAAAAGCTCTAACTTTTTTTGCATTACCGGGATGTAAAGTGAATACAACGCTGTTTCGATGGCCGGTTCGGGTCTATTACGAGGATACCGATGCCGGTGGCATGGTTTACCACGCCAGCTACGTTGCTTTTTATGAAAGAGCCCGCACTGAGATGCTGCGCCACCATCACTTTAGCCAACAGGTTTTGTTGGCTGAGCGCGTTGCATTCGTGGTACGCAAAATGACGCTGGAGTATTTTGCACCCGCCAGACTCGACGACATGCTCGAAGTCCAAACGGAAGTTACATCAATGCGCGGAACCTCGATGGTTTTCTCGCAGCGGATTGTCAACGCAGAGAATAAAGTGCTGAACGAAGCTGAAGTGCTGATTGTCTGTGTTGATCCACTCTTAATGAAGCCTCGTGCGCTTCCCAAGTCTATTGTCGCGGAGTTTAAGCAGTGACTGACATGAACATCCTTGATTTGTTCCTGAAGGCTAGCCTTCTGGTCAAACTTATCATGTTGATTTTGATTGGTTTTTCTATCGCATCCTGGGCAATCATCATCCAGAGAACGCGCATCCTCAACGCAGCAGGGCGCGAAGCGGAAGCCTTCGAAGACAAGTTTTGGTCCGGCATCGAACTGTCTCGTTTGTATCAGGAAAGCCAGGGACGCCGCGATAATCTAAGCGGCTCAGAACAAATCTTTTATAGCGGTTTCAAAGAGTTTGCCCGCCTGCACCGCGCTAACAGCCATGCGCCAGAAGCAATTGTTGAAGGGGCATCAAGGGCGATGCGTATTTCGATGAACCGCGAGCTGGAAACGCTGGAAAACCATATTCCTTTCCTTGGTACCGTGGGTTCTATCAGTCCCTATATCGGCCTGTTCGGTACGGTATGGGGGATCATGCACGCCTTTATCGCGCTGGGCGCGGTGAAGCAGGCGACGTTGCAAATGGTTGCGCCAGGCATCGCCGAAGCGTTGATCGCAACAGCTATCGGTCTGTTTGCTGCCATTCCAGCGGTTATGGCTTACAACCGACTGAACCAGCGCGTGAACAAACTGGAACTGAATTACGACAACTTTATGGAAGAGTTCACGGCTATTCTGCATCGCCAGGCATTTGCCAGCAGCGACAGCAACAAGGAGTAAGCCATGGCCAGATCGCGTGGACGGGGCCGTCGTGACCTCAAGTCTGAAATCAACATCGTACCGTTGCTGGACGTGTTGTTGGTGCTGCTGCTGATCTTTATGGCGACGGCACCGATCATTACGCAAAGCGTAGAGGTTGATCTGCCGGATGCGACACAGTCGCAAACCGTCAGCACCAATGACGATCCTCCGGTCATTATTGAGGTTTCCGGTGTCGGACAGTACAGCGTGGTGGTGGAAAAAGATCGTATGGATCAACTGCCGCCGGAGCAGGTGATTGCGGAGGCGCAGCGTCGCCTGCAATCCAATCCGAAAACCGTGTTCTTAATCGGCGGGGCGAAAGATGTGCCGTACGATGAAATCATTAAAGCGCTGAACCTGTTACATAGCGCGGGTGTGAAATCAGTCGGCTTGATGACGCAGCCTATCTGATCACCGGCTTAACAGGCGGACAGTTTTTGGGAACCGAGAGTGTCAAAGGCAACCGTACAAAACGACAAGCTTAAGCGAGCAATAATCATTTCAGCTGTGCTGCACGTAATCCTTGTGGCGCTGCTGATCTGGAGCTCGTTTGATGAGCATATTGATGCTTCTTCAGGCGGTGGCGGTGGCTCTGCGATTGATGCGGTGATGGTCGATCCGGGCGCTGTGGTGGAAAATTACAATCGCCAACAGCAGCAGCAAGCCAGTGCGCAGCGCGCTAAAGAGCAGCGTGAAAAACAGGCGCAACAGCAAGCGGAAGAGCTGCGTGAAAAGCAGGCTGCCGAACAGGAGCATTTAAAACAGCTGGAGCAGGAGCGTTTGCAGGCGCAGGAAGCGGCGCGCGAACAGGCTGAGCAGCAGAAAAAAGCGGAAGAGGCGGCAAAACAGGCTCAACAGCAGCAGAAACAAGCTGAAGAGGCTGCCGCGAAAGCCGCAGCTGACGCAAAAGCAAAAGCGGACGCGCAGGCAAAAGCAGCGGAAGAAGCGGCGAAGAAAGCCGCTGCTGACGCACAGAAAAAAGCGGAAGCCGAAGCCGCTAAAGCTGCCGCAGACGCACAGAAAAAAGCCGAAGCAGAAGCGGCGAAAGCGGCTGCCGATGCGAAGAAAAAAGCGGAAGCCGACGCTGCGAAGAAAGCGCAGGCTGAAGCGGCTAAACAAGCCGCCGCAGAAAAAGCGGCAGCGGAGAAAGCCGCAGCAGCCGAGAAGGCCGCCGCTGAAAAAGCTGCTGCCGAGAAAGCAGCGGCTGAAAAAGCTGCTGCCGAGAAAGCAGCGGCTGAAAAAGCGGCCGCAGAGAAGAAAGCCGCAGCGGCAAAAGCGGCAGCCGACAAAAAAGCGGCTGCAGAGAAGGCCGCAGCAGCCAAGAAAGCCGCTGCGGAGAAAGCTGATGCCGCTGGCGTTGACGATCTGTTTGGCGATTTAAGCTCCGGTAAGAATGCACCGAAAACGGGTGGTGGAGCGAAAGGGAATGGTCAGCCAGCAAAAGATTCGGGACAATCTGGTGCGAAGGGTGGTGCAACTGGTACGGATATTAGTGCGTACGCCAAACAAATCCAGGTCGCGATTGAAAGCCGTCTTTACGGATCAGATTTGTACCGTGGTAAGTCTTGCGTTCTGCATATTAATCTCGGACCGGATGGAACGCTGCGTGATATTACTTCGGAAGGTGGCGATCCTGCCTTATGTCAGGCTGCATTGACGGCTGCTAAAACGGCCAGAATTCCTAAACCGCCAAGCCAGGCTGTTTATGAACAAGTAAAAGATGCCAAATTAGACTTCAAACTGTAATGGTCTTTCCTTTACAAGGGTAGATCAGCAGCTACGGTTGACATTGAGCATTGGTAGTATGGTCTATTGAGTTTGTTAAAATTCTGCTAAATTATCGCGGGTTTTCCGCCCGGATAAGGGAGATATGATGAAGCAGGCATTACGTGTTGCATTTGGTTTTCTAATGCTGTGGGCGGCTGTGCTGCACGCAGAAGTACGTATCGAGATCACCCAGGGGGTGGACTCGGCACGCCCGATCGGCGTCGTGCCTTTCCAGTGGGCTGGCCCTGGCGCTGCGCCTGAGGATGCTGGCGGTATCGTTGCTGCGGATCTGCGCAACAGCGGCAAATTCAATCCACTCGATCGTTCACGTCTGCCGCAGCAGCCTGGCAGCGCTCAGGAAGTGCAGCCAGCCGCATGGTCAGCACTGGGCATTGACGCAGTGGTTGTCGGCCAGGTGACCCCGAATCCTGACGGCAGCTACAATGTTGCTTATCAGCTGGTGGATACCGGTGGTGCACCGGGAACCGTACTGGCGCAGAACTCCTTTAAAGTGAATAAACAGTGGCTGCGTTACGCCGCTCACGCTGCCAGTGACGAAGTATTCCAGAAACTGACCGGCATTAAAGGCGCGTTCCGTACTCGTATCGCTTACGTTGTGCAGACGGCTAACAGCCAGTTCCCGTATGAACTGCGCGTTTCTGACTATGATGGTTACAACCAGTTCCTGGTGCATAAATCTCCGCAGCCGTTGATGTCTCCGGCATGGTCACCAGACGGCTCCAAACTGGCGTACGTGACGTTTGAGAGCGGTCGTTCTGCACTGGTTATCCAAACACTCGCTAACGGCAGTGTTCGTCAGGTTGCTTCGTTCCCGCGTCACAACGGCGCGCCGGCGTTCTCACCGGATGGTTCTAAACTGGCGTTCGCACTGTCGAAAACCGGTAGCCTGAACATTTACGTCATGGACATCGGCTCTGGCCAGATCCGCCAGGTCACCGATGGCCGCAGCAACAACACGGAACCGACCTGGTTCCCGGATAGCCAGACTCTGGCTTTCACCTCTGACCAGGCTGGGCGTCCGCAGGTTTATAAAGTAGGTATTAATGGCGGCGCAGCGCAGCGTATCTCCTGGCAGGGTTCGCAGAACCAGGATGCGGATATCAGCAGCGACGGCAAATTTATGGTGATGGTTAGCTCTGACGGTGGTCAGCAGCACATCGCTAAACAAGATCTGGAAGCGGGTGGCGTACAGGTTCTGACGTCAACGTTCCTGGATGAAACGCCAAGTCTGGCACCTAACGGCACAATGGTAATCTACAGCTCTTCTCAGGGGATGGGATCCGTGCTGAATCTGGTTTCTACAGATGGGCGTTTCAAAGCGCGTATTCCGGCGACTGATGGACAGGTTAAATTCCCTGCCTGGTCTCCGTATCTGTAATAATAAATAATTGATTATAAAGGAATCAAAGAAATGCAACTGAATAAAGTGCTGAAAGGCCTGATGCTGGCTCTGCCTGTAATGGCGATCGCTGCATGTTCTTCTCACAAGAATGCAAGCGACCAGAGCGGCGAAGGCATGATGGGTGCTGGCACTGGCATGAACGGTAGTGGCAACATGTCCTCCGAAGAACAAGCGCGTCTGCAAATGCAACAACTGCAGCAGAACAACATTGTTTACTTCGATCTGGACAAGTATGACATCCGTTCTGACTTCGCAGCGATGCTGGATGCTCACGCTAACTTCCTGCGTAGCAACCCGTCCTACAAAGTCACCGTAGAAGGTCACGCTGACGAACGTGGTACTCCGGAATACAACATTTCCCTGGGCGAACGTCGTGCTAACGCCGTTAAAATGTACCTGCAGGGTAAAGGCGTTTCCGCTGACCAGATCTCCATCGTTTCTTACGGTAAAGAAAAACCTGCAGTACTGGGTCACGACGAAGCGGCTTACGCTAAAAACCGTCGCGCCGTACTGGTTTACTAAGAGAATTGCATGAGCAGTAACTTCAGACATCATCTGTTGAGTCTGTCGTTACTGGTTGGCATAGCGGCCCCCTGGGCCGCTAATGCTCAGGCGCCAATCAGTAGTGTCGGCTCAGGCTCGGTCGAAGACCGTGTCACTCAACTCGAGCGTATTTCCAATGCTCACAGCCAGCTTTTAACTCAACTCCAGCAACAACTCTCCGATAATCAGGCCGATATTGATACGCTTCGTGGGCAAATCCAGGAAAATCAGTATCAACTGAACCAGGTGGTTGAACGCCAACAGCAAATTTTGCAGCAGATAGGCAATCTTAGCAGTGGCGGTGCGGCGGGGCAGACGCAGCAGACGTCCGGCGATCAGAGCGGTGCGGCAACGCAGACTCCGGCAGCGGATTCTGGTGCCAACACGGGGGCGGCAAACACTGGCGCGCCCGTACAAAGCGGTGATGCCAATACCGATTACAATGCAGCGGTTGCGCTGGTGCAGGATAAATCCCACCAGGATGAAGCGATCGCCGCATTCCAGAATTTCGTCAAAAAGTATCCTGATTCAACCTACATACCGAATGCCAACTACTGGCTCGGTCAGTTGAATTACAACAAGGGTAAAAAAGACGACGCTGCTTATTATTTTGCTTCTGTTGTGAAAAATTTCCCAAAGTCGCCTAAAGCGCCAGACGCTATGTACAAAGTCGGTGTGATTATGCAAGACAAAGGAGATACAGCAAAAGCGAAGGCGGTTTACCAGCAGGTGGTCAGTAAATACCCTGGTACCGAAGGCGCGAAACAAGCGCAAAAACGTCTTGGTTCGATGTAATGCATAGCACATGACCAGAAATCGAGCTTTTTCTGGTCTTGTCGCATGAATCATAAGCAGTTAAGTGATATTCATCGAAATTGTTGTTGCGCTCAATTCTTAAATCAGTAATATATGCCGCCGTTGCCAAGGGATATCACACAACCAGAAGCAGCGCAAAAGTGGGTCGTTAGCTCAGTTGGTAGAGCAGTTGACTTTTAATCAATTGGTCGCAGGTTCGAATCCTGCACGACCCACCACTTAAAGTAGTATCCAGCGCAGTATCGGGTGATTAGCTCAGCTGGGAGAGCACCTCCCTTACAAGGAGGGGGTCGGCGGTTCGATCCCGTCATCACCCACCAC
>NZ_JBHZPO010000008.1:0-258027 GCF_042788165.1 Kosakonia sp. YIM B13588
TGCTTGTTCTCAACGCGACTGGCAAAGCCGTCAGCTTCATTGCCCCACCAGTCGATCTCAGCCTGGAATTCCTCAAACTTCATCGGCCTGGTTTTGCTGTAATTCTTCACGCCATCCGGATAGGGATGTTCATAGAACCAGATCTGTTTGGTCGGCTGGCCTTTGGTGAAGAACAGGATATTGGTTTTAATAGTGGTGTAGGGGTTAAACACACCGTTTGGCAGACGCACGATGGTGTGCAGGTTGCACTCTTCGGTAAGCAGCTTTTTGATTTTTGTTTTAACGCCTTCGCCAAACAGTGTGCCATCCGGCAGTACCACCGCTGCGCGGCCTTTATCAGCCAGCACTTCAATGATCAGTTGTAGAAAGAGATCTGCTGTTTCGCGGGTCTGCGTCTCCGACGGGAAGTTTTTCTCAATACCATCCTCTTCCATGCCACCAAACGGCGGGTTGGTGACAATCACATCCAGCTGTTGATCCCAGGAAGAGAGCGGCTTGTTCAGCGTGTTGTCGTGGCGGATCTGCACTGGCACTTCAATACCGTGCAGCAGCATATTGGTAGTCGCCAGCAGGTGCGGTAGCTGCTTCTTCTCAATGCCATAGATCTGTTTTTGCAGCGTCTGGTGATCGGCCACGCTTTTTACGTACTTACTCTTTACATGATCAACCGAGCAGGCGAGAAAACCGCCAGTACCGCAGGCCGGATCCATAATCGATTCGCCGAGCTTCGGATCAACGCGATCGACCATAAAACGGGTCACTGCACGCGGGGTATAGAATTCCCCCGCGTTGCCTGCTGATTGCAGGTCTTTAAGGATTTGCTCGTAGATATCGCCAAACAGATGGCGCTCTTTCGAACTGGTAAAGTCAATTTCATTGAGCTTGTTGATCACCTGGCGCAGTTGGGTGCCATTTTTCATGTAGTTATAGGCATCGCTGAAAGCCTGTTTCACAACAAAACCTCGCGGGTTTTTATCGATCGGCGCAATCAGGTTTTTCAGTTTCGGGAAAAGATCGTCATTCACGAATGCCAGCAGCTCGTCCCCTGTGATGCCTTCTTTATTGGCTGCCCAGGTGCGCCAGAGATAGCGTCTGGGAAGGGGTAACTGGTAGTTGTCTTGTTCCAGTTCGAGCTGTTCTTCCTGGGCGTCGAAAATTTTCAGAAACAGCAGCCAGGATAACTGGCCGAGACGCTGGGCGTCGCCATCGACACCAGCGTCTTTGCGCATGATGTCCTGCAAGATTTTGATAACTGAACTGATTGACATGATCTGTTCCATTAAAAATAACGCCGCCTGCGGTCAGGTTAACCGCAGGCGGAAAATGAGAGTGTTGTTACGCGGAGCGCGGCGGTAGCTGGTAGATTTCGCTTTCCAGTTCGCTCACGGCTTGCAGGTAGGTCTGCTTGTCGCCAAAGCCGTTTTGGATGATTTCTAACGGCATGCCCATGCTGTCGAAGGGCTTAAGTTTTAGCACCTGAATGTTCTCGATCTCCTGCACCCCCGCGTCGGCATATTTATCCAACAGCGTATCCAGCACCGTCTGCGCAGCGGCAGAGTATTTGGTGAAATAGTTGCGCTTGCGCACGTTGTCGGCACGCTCTTTTCGGGTTAACGGCGGCTGACCATACACCACATGACAGAGCATGTCGAATGGGTCGAGATCCTTACCGACTTCCTCAGCCAGCACCTCCCAGATAATGCCTTGTTGTTCAAGCTCATCGATGATTGCCTGCTTTCGTTCAGTCTGATTCCAGGTGCGGACAAACTCATCCAGCGAGGCATACTCTTTGAGCAGCGTTTTACGGGTGTAGTCTTTAAAGGACTCTGTCACCAGCTTACCGTCAGCGTCGTAATACTGCACCCGTTTTGCAACCACGCCCACGGTGACACCGTTGACATGAAACTTACGGACACGATGTTCATCGTCTTCCGGGAGAGGACCAAAATCGCCCGCTTCGCCTGCGCTATAAGGCGCCGGGTCTTCATGCATACCGGAAGGCTCATCGTCGGTAAATACATCGGGTGTAGCTTCTTCTTCCAGTTTCTCTTCGAAGTCTGACAGCGGGTCGGCAATCTCTTCGCGGGTGGTTTCAAGTACTTTTTCGGGGATTCCATCGAAGCGTTCATCAGCAAACAGTTCGGTGGCCTTTTTAAAGTCGAGGATCGTGAACCACAGTTTGCCGTAACGCTCTTCGATACGCGTGCCGCGACCGATAATTTGCTTGAACTTTGTCATCGACTGGATGTTCTGATCCAGCACCACCAGTTTGCAGGTTTTGGCATCCACACCGGTGGTCATCAGTTCAGAGGTGGTGGCAATCACCGGATAGGTTTTCTTCGGGTTGATAAAGTTATCCAACTGATTTTTGCCTTCCTCATCGTCGCCGGTAATCTTCATCACATATTTATCTTTCTTCTTCACCTGCTCCGGATTGAGGTTCACCAGCGCACGGCGCATACGCTCGGCATGATCGATGTCATTACAGAAGACAATAGTTTTATCCATCGGGTTGGTACGCTTCAGATAATCGGTGATGGTTTGCGCCACCAGTTCGGTGCGCTCATCAATCACCATCGTGCGATCGAAATCTTTCTGGTTATAGATCCTGTCTTCTATCAATTCCCCATTTTTGTCGGACTGACCACGTGTTGGCCGCCAGCCCTGTAGATCGATGTCGAGATCAACGCGAATGACTTTATAAGGCGCAAGGAAGCCGTCTTCGATGCCTTCTTTTAAGGAATAAACGTAAACCGGGTCGCCAAAGTAATCCGTACTGGAGATTTCATGTGTTTCTTTGGGCGTTGCGGTCAGGCCAATCTGGGTGGCGGAACTGAAGTATTCGAGGATTTCTCGCCAGGTACTGTCTTCTGAGGCGCTACCGCGATGACATTCGTCGATAACGATCAAGTCGAAAAAGTCTGGAGCGACCTGTTTATAGGCTTTTTGATGCTCTTCATTTCCCGTGATGGCCTGATACAAGGCCAGATGGATTTCGTAAGCCGGATCGACAGTGCGCCCGGTTATCTTAGTCATGGCATTACCAAAGGGCTGAAAGTCGTTGTTTTTAGTTTGATCGACGAGGATATTGCGGTCGGCCAGAAACAGGATGCGTTTCTTATTTTTTGCTTTCCATAAGCGCCAGATAATCTGAAAAGCGGTGTAGGTTTTACCCGTGCCGGTTGCCATTACTAACAGGATACGGTTTGAGCCAGCGGAAACTGCTTCTACGGTTTTGTTAATGGCCTGGAGCTGGTAATAACGCGGCGATTTGCCGCTACCGTCGTCGTAATAGTCCTGAGTAATAACCGGTAGCTGTTCCTCGGTGTAGCCTTTCCAGGCACAGAGTTTTTGCCACAGTTCGGCAGGAGAGGGGAAATCTTCAAGGTTAATTTCACGCTCGATCTGATCGCTGGCGGTTTTGTCGTGGAAGATAAAGCCGTCGCCATTTGAGGCAAATGCGAAGGGGACATCGAGAAGCTGAGCATAACCGAGAGCCTGCTGCATCCCTTTGCCGATTTCATGTTTGTTGGCTTTGGCCTCAATCACCGCCAGAGGAATTCCGGGTTTGTGGTAGAGCACGATATCAGCGGATTTGACAGTCTTACGCGCGGCGACCTTACCACGCACAATCACCTTTCCGTCGCGGAGTTTAACCTCCTGCCTGATTTGTACCATGTCATCCCAACCCGCTTTTAAAACCGCAGGCAGAATGCGTTTGGTAATGATATCTGCTTCCGTCAGGTTACTCAGGTTTATGCCAGCCATAGCGTGCTCTCACTTAAAACAGGACGGTTCTGATTTTACACAAAAACGTAACGCGTGAATGGATTTACACTGAACTTTCCCGACCCCTGTTTAATCCATCAATTTTTCTTCGTGGTTTGCTGACTAAACTCTACTCTTTAAGGCATTGAGTGAGGAATATGTTCTTATTTCTCGCGTTATCGAATTCAGGTTGTATGTTTTTTTGATAAACAATATTGCAAAGCGCTTTTTTACTTACTAGATAGTCTGATAAACCTGTCGGTATATACGCGATAGAAAGTAATGCTATAGCCATTCCCACGAATACGATTATTGTAGAAATGAACGTATTATATTTTTGACGAAGATGATTAAATACAGGTTTTACGATCAGTCGACCGAGGAGATAAAAAATTAATAAACCAATAAAACCACCAAACCATAAATCAAAGCTGTTAATCGCTATATTAGTAGTGCCATTTTCTAATAATCTATTCAAAGCCATCCAGCTTAATATTAACGCCAGCAAACTAATGATCGACCAAGTCTGTATAACCTGAAGGAAGTAAACTTTATAAATTTTCCCTTCGCTTAAAAATGTAAGGATTGAGATAGTCGAGCCAAATGCAATTGTAGCAGTCATTGCATGAATAAAAAGTATCACTTGAAGAGCTAAAGGGTTAATAACTGAGTTAAAATCTGCAATTAAAGAATTATCGAGCATTAACCCTTTTATTAACGTTATTAATAAAAGCAAAGACATCAGCGATTTAAAAAGATTTGCGAGAGCATTTTGTAACGGTGTGTACTCATGTTCTCCATCATAAATTTCAGGGTGCCTAATAAATGTTGCCATGTCGTGATAAAAATCTTTTGCTGGTATAATCTCAACTGCTTTTTGTAATATTTCATTTTTTATCTTCATAATTACTCCGCTGTAACAGAGGGTGGGGTTACGTTTCTATTTATATCAGAACCCTCTGTATATACCCAACTTTACTTTCAGACCCGGTCATTTTTACTACCCTTATTACCCTAAGCGCTAAATAAGGAGACAAATATGGCTTACCAGACAGTGAATCCTTTTAACAACCAGCTCATTAAAGATTATGCGAACCACAGCGACGCCGATATTGAGGTCGCGCTGCGCAAGGCGGACGCGCTATACCACTCTTCCTGGTCAAAGGGAGATATCGAACAGCGGCTGCCGATACTGTACAGACTTGCTGACTTGCTGGAAAACCAGCAGGAAGAACTGGCGAAAATCGCCAGCCGGGAGATGGGGAAGTTGATTGAGCAAAGCCGCAGCGAAGTGAAGATCTGCGCGCAGATCGCCCGCTACTACGCGGATAACGCAAAACAATTCCTTGCGCCCGTGAAATATGAAACGGAGCTGGGAGAGGCGTGGGTTGAGCATCATCCAATCGGCGTGATCATGGCGGTGGAACCGTGGAATTTCCCTTACTACCAGTTGATGCGTGTACTGGCACCGAATCTCGCAGCCGGTAACCCGGTTATCTGTAAACATGCCAGCATTGTGCCGCAGTGCGCCGAAACCTTTGCGCAGCTGGTGCGCGAAGCGGGCGCGCCGGAAGGTGCGTGGACGAATCTGTTTATCTCTTCCGATCAAGTTTCCTCGATCATTGCCGATCCGCGCGTACAGGGGGCAGCGTTGACCGGATCGGAAAAAGCCGGTAGCGCGGTGGCGGCGCAAGCGGCGAAGCATATCAAGAAATCGACGCTGGAACTTGGCGGTAATGACGTATTTATCGTGCTGGACGATGCGGATCTGGAAAAAGCGGTTGAGACTGGTGTGCAAGCGCGTCTGGCGAATGCCGGGCAGGTTTGTACTGCCGCGAAACGTTTTATTATCCATCAGGATATTGCCGATCAGTTCCTGCGTAAGTTCACCGACGCATTCAAGCAAGTGAAGCTGGCCGATCCGCTGGATGAAAGCACCACGCTTGGCCCGCTCTCCTCGAAAGAAGCGCTTGATACGCTGAGCCAGCAGGTGAGTGAAGCGGTACAAAACGGAGCAAAACTGCACTTTGGCGGCAAACCGGCGAACAGCGAAGGCAACTTCTTCGAACCCACCATTTTGACGCACATTACACGCGACAACCCGGCCTATTTTGAAGAGTTCTTTGGCCCGGTGGCGCAAATTTATGTGGTGAATAATGATGACGAAGCGGTACGCCTGGCCAACGATTCACACTACGGCCTTGGCGGGGCGATCTTCAGCCGCAATATTCAGCGTGCTAAACAGATGGCGTCACGCATTGAAACCGGCATGGTCTATATCAACTGGCTGACGGATACCGCCGCAGAGTTGCCATTCGGCGGGGTGAAACGCTCCGGGTTTGGCCGCGAGCTGTCTGATTTAGGCATCAAAGAGTTTGTGAATCAAAAGCTGGTGGTGGTGCGCCAGTAATGTTTCATCTTTCTTCCCCCTCGCCGGAGGGGGAAGCTGCAGGCGTTACTTCTTCAAACCCGCAAACGCGGCTCTGATCTCATCTTCTGGTAGCTGTACGCCAATAAACACCAGCGTGCTGTGTGGCGCTTCGTCGCCCCACGGACGATCCCAGTCTGCGCTGTAAAGGCGCTGCACGCCCTGAAACAGCAGGCGGTTTGGCTCACCGTCAATCCACAACATGCCTTTATAACGCAGCAGTTTGTCGGCAAAACTCAACAACAGGTTTTCCATCACGCGGGAGACGTCGCTGATATCTACCGGGTAATCCAGCTCGACCACAAGCGAATTAATGTCGTTCTGTTTGTCGGCGATAAAATGGAAGCGCGGTTTTACCGCCACCACGTTCTCTTCCAGCATAAAACCATTGGTATTAAACAACTGCGCCAGCTCGATATCGCCGTGCGTCACGGTGTAAATCGGCGCGCGGGCGTTGATGCGGCTTAGGCGTTCGCGCAGTTTTTCGCACTCGCCTGCGACATCCGTTTTGGTCAGCAGAATACGGTCGGCGTAGCCCACTTGCGACTGTGCCAGCGTGAACTGATTCATCTGCTCATCTGCATGTACCGCATCAACCAGCGCAATGACGCCATCCAGCAGATAGCGCTGGCAGAGGATCTCATGGGCGAAAAAGGTCTGAATG
Organism: Kosakonia sp. YIM B13588; assembly: GCF_042788165.1. Taxonomy (NCBI): domain Bacteria; kingdom Pseudomonadati; phylum Pseudomonadota; class Gammaproteobacteria; order Enterobacterales; family Enterobacteriaceae; genus Kosakonia; species Kosakonia sp. YIM B13588. The sequence continues at coordinate 6,861 of NZ_JBHZPO010000008.1, forward strand.
ATCGGCCCAGGATCAGCCATGCCGGTGCATTCAATCACCAGCCGATCAAAGGCGATATCGCCGCGATCGAGGCTGTCGAGCAGATCCAGCAAAGCATCTTCCAGCTCATTGGATCGGCTACAGCAGATACAGCCATTGGTCAGGGTTTTGATTTGCGTGGCGCGATCGCTAATCAGTTGATCATCGACAGAAACTTCGCCGAACTCATTTTCGATAACGGCAATTTTGTAGCCGTGTTGCTCATTAAGGATATGGCGTAAAAGGGTGGTTTTGCCGGCGCCGAGAAAGCCGGTCAACAGGGTTACTGCAATCGGGGTCATAGATTCTCCTTTAGCAACAGCGGACTCCGCCCTTGCCATCTCCGCCGTAACGCGCTTGCTGGCGTTCGCGGAAGAACTCTTCGTAAGTCATGTACGGCTTATCCGGATGGTTGGTTTTCATATGATCAACGTAGTTGTCATAGTCCGGGATGCCAATCAGCATCTTTGCCGCCTGACCGAGGTACTTTTTTGCTTCGCCTAAGTTACCAAACATTATGTGTCCCAGATATAGGTGGTTCCGGCGTTGCAGGCGATTTTGAACCTGGACCTACTACGCGCTGTACGCGCTCAAACTGACGCCTGTGAAACGGATGTAAACCACCCTCAGAGTGGTTTACATCATGATGTGTTGTATGCCGGATTGCGTAGCACTATCCGGCATCAGGTTTAATGGTGAGATGACGTTTTCACGCCGCCTTCCGGCACCGGCACATACGGCGTTTCTTTGTCGGTACGCACGGTGTTGTTGCGCACCTGCAGCCAGGTTTTGATGCCGTAGAAGATGATGCTGTACACCACCACCAGGAACAGAATGCTCAGCCCGGCGTTGGTGTAGTTGTTCACCACGATATGGTTCATATTGGCAATCTGCTGCGCGGTCAGATCACCGCCACCAGCGGCAATCTTCTCTTTGTACTGGTTAGCCATATACAGGAAACCTTCCAACTGAGGATTGGTGCTGAACAGTTTCAGACCCAGCGCCCAGGTGGTGCACAGCAGCAGCCACAGGGCAGGAACCACGGTGACCCAGATGTATTTGGTACGCTGCATTTTCACCAGCACCACGGTGCCCAGCATCAGCGCGACGGCTGCGAGCATCTGGTTAGAGATACCGAACAACGGCCACAGGCTTTTCACGCCACCCAGCGGATCAACCACGCCCTGGTACAACAGGTAACCCCACAGACCCACGCAGCCCGCGGTACCAATGACGCCGGCAACCAGCGAGTCGGTTTTCTTCAGGAATGGCACGAAGTTACCCAGCAAGTCTTGCAGCATAAAGCGGCCCGCACGCGTACCGGCATCCAGCGCGGTAAGGATAAACAGCGCTTCAAACAGAATACCGAAGTGGTACCAGAAGCCCATGTCCGCCATCGGGATAATTTTGTGGAACACGTGAGCAATACCGACAGCCAGTGTCGGCGCGCCACCGGCGCGGTTCAGTACGGACGGTTCGCCGATATCTTTCGCGGTTTGCAGGATCTGCTCCGGCGAAATCACAAAGCCCCAGGAACTGACGGTCGCCGCTGCGTGCGCGGTGACATCTTTCAGCTGCGCCAGAATCATCGGCGCGTTATCACCGCCCAGCTCATGCAGGTTCGGCATGGTAATACCCAGCCCTGCTGGCGGCGTGTTCATGGCGAAGTAGAGCCCCGGTTCGATAATGGACGCGGCAACCAGCGCCATCACCGCCACAAAGGACTCCATCAGCATTGCGCCGTAACCGATAAAGCGCGCATCGGTTTCGTTAGCCAGCAGCTTCGGCGTGGTGCCGGACGCGATCAGGGCGTGGAAACCAGAGACCGCACCGCAGGCGATGGTGATAAACAGGAACGGGAACAGCGCACCTTTCCACAGCGGCCCGGTACCGTCAATGTACTGCGTGACCGCAGGCATTTTCAGTTCCGGGTTGAGGATCACGATGCCCAGCGCCAGACCGACGATCACGCCGATTTTCAGGAAGGTTGCCAGGTAGTCGCGCGGAGCGAGGATCAGCCACACCGGCAGCAGCGCGGAGACAAAGGCGTAACCCACCAGTGCAAAGGTAATGGTGGTGTCTTTAAAGGTCAGCGCCGGTCCCCAGTAAGGATCGTGGGCGATAACGCCGCCAAACCAGATGGACGCCACCAGCAGCACAATACCGATAACTGACACTTCGCCTACGCGACCCGGTCGCAGGAAGCGCATATAAATACCCATAAACAGGGCAATCGGCACGGTGGAGCAGACAGTGAACACACCCCACGGGCTTTCCGCCAGCGCTTTCACCACAATCAGCGCCAGCACCGCGAGGATGATGATCATAATCAGGAAGCAGCCAAACAGCGCGATGGTGCCCGGCACGCGGCCCATCTCTTCTTTCACCATCTCACCAAGAGACGCGCCGTTACGGCGTGAAGAGATAAACAGCACCATAAAGTCCTGCACCGCACCGGCCAGCACCACGCCCGCCAGCAGCCACAGCGTGCCCGGCAGGTAGCCCATCTGTGCGGCCAGTACCGGGCCAACCAGCGGGCCAGCGCCAGCGATAGCGGCAAAGTGGTGACCAAACAGCACGTAGCGGTTGGTCGGCACATAGTTGAGGCCGTCGTTATTGATCACCGCCGGTGTGGAACGGGTGGGATCGAGTTTCATCACCTTCTGGGCGATGTAAAGGCTGTAGTAGCGGTAGGCCACAAGGTAAACGGAAACGGACGCAACCACGATCCACAGCGCGCTGACATGCTCGCCCCGACGTAATGCGACAACGGATAAACAAAAAGCACCGATTATCCCGAGAATTGCCCAAGGTATGTGCTTGAGTAGTTTTTTAGTATCCATATCAGACCTGGTTTTAGCAGAAATAGTGAATGGGATTTGAAATGTTGAATTGGCTGAAATGCTGGCATTTATGATGGCAAATTACGCGCGCGAATCGGCAGCGATTTGACTGAGTGGTTGGAAAAAGGTGGTGAGCGGTAACGGATGCGTCATAAGCGGTTTTCAGTGGGCGAAAGGGGACGGAAATCTGTGATGTTCGTCACGCTGAACCCTTGTCTGGTAAGGGATAGCGCGATTTTTGCCGCACTGTAATCAATGTGTAACTGGTGAAAAAATAGCACGTTAAACCATAAAGTTTTCCTATGCCAGGCCGAAAACCTGGTATCTGTTTATAGGGAAAGAGAAAACATGTTGACTCGTATTAAACTTGTGACCAGTTTGTTGCTGGTATTGGCTTTATTTGGCTTGTTACAACTCACTTCTGGCGGCTTGTTCTTCAACGCGCTGAAACAGGACAAAGAAAACTTCACCGTTTTACAAACCATTCGCCAGCAGCAATCCACGCTGAACGGTAGCTGGGTTGCGTTGCTGCAAACCCGTAACACCCTTAACCGCGCGGGTATCCGCTACATGATGGATCAGAGCAATATCGGCAGCGGCGCGACCGTGTCGGATCTGATGCAGATTGCCAGCACCTCGCTGAAACAGGCGGAAGCGAACTGGAACGCTTACCAGGCGCTGCCGCGCGATCCGCGCCAGAGCGAAGAAGCCGCAGCAGAGATCAAACGTAACTACGATATCTACCACAACGCGCTGGCGGAGCTGATCCAGTTGCTGGGCGCTGGCAAAATCAATGACTTCTTCGACCAGCCGACCCAGAGCTATCAGGATGGTTTTGAGAAACAATACGTTAACTACTTGCAGCAGAACGATCGCCTGTATGAACAAGCGGTTCACGATAGCGAAAGCTCCTACGGTTCTGCGGTGTGGGTGATTATCACCGTACTGCTCGTAGTACTGGCGGTGATTGTCTGTGTCTGGGTTGGCATCAAAGGGGCGCTGATTAAGCCGCTCAACCATTTGATCGACAACATTCGCCATATTGCCGGTGGCGATCTGGTGCAGCGCATTGAAGTGCAGGGTTCCAATGAAATGGGCGTGCTGGCTGAGAGCCTGCGCCATATGCAAAGCGAACTGGTGCGTACTGTTAGCGATGTTCGTAACGGCGCCAACGCCATTTACAGTGGTGCCAGCGAAATCTCTGTGGGTAACAACGACCTTTCTTCCCGTACGGAACAGCAGGCCGCTTCTCTGGAAGAGACCGCAGCCAGCATGGAAGAGCTGACCGCCACGGTGAAACAGAACGCCGAAAACGCTCGTCAGGCAAGCCATCTGGCGCTGAGCGCGTCTGAAACCGCGCAGAAAGGCGGTAAAGTGGTGGATAATGTGGTGCAGACAATGCGCGATATTACCGCCAGTTCGCAGAAAATCGCTGACATTATCAGCGTGATCGACGGTATTGCTTTCCAGACTAACATCCTGGCGCTTAACGCTGCTGTTGAAGCAGCACGTGCGGGTGAACAGGGTCGCGGCTTTGCCGTGGTTGCCGGTGAGGTGCGTAACCTTGCCCAGCGCAGCGCCCAGGCAGCCCGCGAAATTAAGAGCCTGATTGAAGACTCTGTTGGCCGCGTTGAAGTGGGTTCCACACTGGTGGAAAGCGCCGGTGAAACTATGGATGAGATCGTCAACGCCGTTACCCGCGTTACCGACATCATGGGCGAAATTGCCTCTGCCTCTGATGAGCAGAGCCGCGGCATTGACCAGGTTGGCCTGGCGGTTTCTGAAATGGACCGCGTTACCCAGCAGAACGCCTCGCTGGTGGAAGAGTCAGCCGCCGCTGCAGCCGCGCTGGAAGAACAAGCCAGCCGCCTGACGCAGGCCGTTTCTGTGTTCCGCATCATGCAGGACCAGCGTAAAAATGCTGGCGCAACGCCAACCAGTTTCGTTAAAGCGGAACCTGCAACCGCGCTGCCGCGTAAAGCTGCGACCGACGCGGGCGAGAACTGGGAAACCTTCTAATCGATATTCGCGCCCTGCCCGTCGGGGCGCATTTTCACCTGCTTCTCCGTGCTATGCTCATTGCATCATGTCGCGGAGAAGCCTTATGAACCTCGTCGCTGTTCCTGCCATCCACTATAGTTGCGAAGCGCTGACCACTATCACCGGTGCCTGTTTTGAAGGCTATCGCGTACCGTTTTCCCTGCCGCCCGATGTTTTTGCACAACGCTTTCTTGCCGAAGGGGTAAGCCTTGTCGATTCCTGCGTCTGGCTGGCGGGCGACACGCCTGCCGCTGTGGCGTTGATCGCCCGACGTGGCGACTGCGCCCGGCTGGCAGCCTTTGCGATTTGCCCGCAATTTCGCGGCCAGGGCGTGGGCAGACAAATATTGCCGCCGTTGATGGCGGCACTGCGAACTAAAGGTGTTCGCCAGATGTGGCTGGAAGTGATGAGCGATAACCATGCTGGTATCGCCTTGTATCATGCCCTGGGGTTTGCCACCGTTCAGCCGCTGTTTGGCTACCAGGGACGCGCCGATGTGGCTGAAGAGAACTGCACCTTACAGGAGCGCGATCCGCTGGAAGTGGTGCGCAGCGCCATCAGTGAATGCCATGACCGGCTGCCGTGGCAGGTGGATCCGCTCACTGCGGTATCGTTACCCGCGCGGGCGTTTGAGTACCGCAAACATGCTTATGCACTGGTTTCCACCCTCGGCGACAAGCCCCTGCTGCGGTTTATGTATGTGGAGTCAGAATACCGGCGCAAAGGATTTGCCTGCGAGTTGCTGCAGGCGTTGAATCAGCATTTTCCGGCGCTTGGCACCACCGTGGCGGTGCCAGAGCGTTTTTCATCTCTATTCCAGCGCGCGGGCTACGCCACCATGGCTATCAGCCAGTACGAAATGAAAGCGGAACTGTAGCGGTCAGCCCTCCCGGCTCACTACTTTGATTTCCACCAGACCGATACCCAGTTTGCGTGGCGAATGACCAAGGATATTGCCTTCGTTGGTCGATTGCGGCTCCGGCGGCACGATGACCAGCCGGTTGCTGTGCGACGGATTGCTAAAGTGCAGTGTGGTGGTGGTGAGCTCATTACCCAGCGTCAGCGTTTGTTGCTGATCGCCAACGCGCACTGGAATCGGCCGGTTAGCATTCGGGCCAAAGGCTTTGGCGGTGATCACCAACTCGAACTGTTCCGGCAGCGGTTGGTTATATTCGATCGCCACTTCTTCACCCAGATTGGCATTCGACCAGCGCCCCCAGCTTTCCGGGCGGGAGAGGCCGCTGAACTGTTTTATCTCATCCGGCGCGCCCGCCACGTTAAAGACAAAACTGTCGGCTTTGTAACGAATGCTATCGTCGAGGATCTTCAGGGTATCGACATTTTTCTGGTAGCGATCGCTACTGATCACTGTTTGTTTAAACGCCGTTTTCCCTTTCCACTGCGCGTTGTCGACACGCTGGACTTGCTGTTCGCCACCCAGTTGCCCCTGCGAGACGCACCAGTCGATAGAAAGCGCCAGTTCCGGTGACCATAAGCGCGCCATTTTGTAGCATTGGTCGATCCAGACGAAGTTATCGCGCGGGGCGAAATCCGCCAGCTGGAAGCGCAGCGGTGCGGAATATTCGCTTTCTGGCAGCGGCTCGACTTTATCTGACACCCGCACCAGCAGCGGCAAACGGAACTGGCTGCCAGAGAACGCCACCATCTGTTTATTCGTGTCGATGGTGAACTCTTTCATCTCTTTCGGGAAATTCCACAGCCGGATAATGTCCGGTTTCCACGCCAGCATTTTCGCTTTCATATTGAGGAAAATACCCGACAGCGACTGCCCGGAGAGGCTGCTGCGGCCAAGGCCGAGGAAATTATCGCCACCGAGAATATCCAGCACGGTTGCGCCGTTATCGAGGGTGCTGCGCTTAATACCGGAGATATCCTGCTGCGGTTCATCGCCGCGCAGCACAAAGAACAGGTTGCTGCGATCGTGCTTGTTGAGGTATTTCCACGCGGTGTTATTCATCGCCAGGTGATCTGACGACACCACGATCACCGTGTCTTTAAACCACGGCGACGCTTTAATTTTGTTGATAAGCGCGGCGATATTTTGCTGGCTACACGTTACCGCGCTAAAGGACTGGTTCGGCTTGCCATCGTAGGAGTAGCTTTTACGTTCGCAGCCGCGAGAGATAAAACCGTCCGGGTGGTGGGTATCCACCGTCAGCGCAAACAGCGAAAAGCGTTTACCGGAACGGGAGAGTTCCTCGTACTGTTTCCATACGGCGTCCAGCACCGTATCGTCATAAAAACCCCAGTCGTTACGGTAATGCGGGTCCGCGACCTGACTTTTCAGCTCTTCTGCACCGGTCAGGTAATCAAAGCCGTGGGATTTCAAAAACACATCTTTCCCGGCGAAACGCAGGTTAGCGCCCTGTACGAAATGGTTTTCGTAGCCAGAGTTTTTCAGGATGTCGCCAAGGCAAAGATTCTGCGGAAAGAAGCTGGAAACGGAGGCCGACGCGTTGCCTTCGAACGGCGCAAACAGCGGAATGCCGCACTGCGAAGAGACCATGCCGGCGATGGTGTAATCGGTGCCGGGTAGCTGTTCGGTATGGCTAAAATCAATACCTTCTTCTTTAAGCGCGCCCAGTTCTGGCGTCAGACCAGGAAACGCCTCCTCGTTAAAATAGGTGCGCTCAAGGCTTTCACCGTAGATGTAGACGAGGTTCAGTTTGGGGTTGGGGATCTGCTTTGCTGGAACTTTATAAAAAGTGGCGAAATCAGGATCACCTTCGCGGGTCTGGGATTTTACCAGCTCGGTAATCTGGCGGAACGCCGGGCTGGCGTCTACCGAACCGAGCGCCAGTGCGAGTGCAAGTAAGCTATAGCCGAAATGGTGCGGCAAATGGCGGCGACGGCGCAGCACCCAGCCGAGCGCGCAAAACACCGCCACCAGCGCTAACACTAACCCCGCGCCGGGAAGCATATATTTGCCGACCCCCGCGCCTGTCAGGCTGTTGGTCAGGGTGTATAACACCGCGTCGTTGATGCCGTCGCCGGTAAAATAATTGCTGGCGTAAAGCGTGATATTCAGGATGACAAACAGACCCAGCACCAGCAGGGTGGCGCTAAACCACCAGGTATTACGGCCCGCTTTCGAGGCATAGATAGCCACAGAGGCAAGAAACAGCGCGATAGAGAGCAACTCGGACAACCGTTATTCCTCATCAACGCCAGACATATTGCTGGCCATGAATTTTTGTAACAGGGCGTATAATTTAATGTTCATGTCACATATCTGCAATTGTAGTGTCACTTTTTAGCGGGCTTATTCAGAATTGGTTTAGAAAGGCGTAATAGTGATAGCCGTCGCACTGGCGGCGTTTCGGTAAAGCGGGGAAGGATAAGGCCGCGTTCTGGCTGAACGCGGCGGGATATCAGGAGAGGAAGTTAACGCCCTGCTTGAGGACGATATCGCAGGCTTTGGATTTCACTTTTTCCGCCAGCGGCGTACTACCGATGTTGCTCAAATTCAGCTGTTCACCGTTTTTAGTGTTCAGCATGCCCTGAATACCTTCCAGATAATTGGTGTCCTGTTTCTGCTGAGCGGCACCCAGACCCAGTTTATCCAGTACCTGGTTTTTCACATTTTCGGTGTTGGTCAGGCTGGAGAGCTTGTTTTTCGCACACCAGCTCATCACGCCCGCCGCATTGTTCATGGTGTCAGCGCTGAGCGCCTGGTTACCACCATTAAGCAGACCCGTCAGGGAGGAGAGTGAAAGGCCTCCTTGCTGGGATTGTGACGTAGTCGATTTCTGGCTGAGTTCGCTGGCGGCGCTGGAAAGCGTGTCCTGCCAGGAGGCGGCTTGCGCGAAGCCGGTGAGCAGCGCGCTACCAAGTGCGGCGCTGCAAAGCAGGCGTTGGGTGAATTTCATGTCGTGCGGATCCTGATGTCAACGAAGGCGGCCAGTATACACCCGGGCGCGGGCGCGCCACGGATGGGAAAACTCTCAATACTCTTTACCGGTGACGCGGCTGCGGTAACTCTCCCAGTTGAAGATCACCCACAGGCTGTTGCCGAGGCGCATCCTGTCCATCACGCGTTCGCCCAACAGCTTATTCATCTCTTCCAGGTTGCTGTTGGTCAGCATGCCTGTCGGGCGTTTGGACGAAGAGCGGCGATCGACAATCTGGTTGATAATCACTTTTTCGTAGCGGGATTCCGTCTGCATGCCGATTTCATCAATCACCAGCAGGTCAACGCTGCTTAAGTCATTGAGCAACTGCTCTTCGCTGTTTTCCTTGTTGCCAAAAGTCTCTTTCATGGCGGACATAATGTCGGCAACGGTAATGATCAGCACCGATTTACCGCGCAACAGCAGTTCATTACAGATAGCCGCAGCCAGATGGTTTTTGCCGGTTCCGGGTTTGCCAGAGAAGATAAAACTGGCGATGTTACCGTCGAACTCTTCCAAATATTGCCGTGCCTGGCTCAGCGCCCGCATTTGGCCTTCGGTCTCAACACGATAATTATCGAAAGAGCAGTTCTGGTGCAGGGGACGAATGCCGGAACGGTTGAAGGTGCGCTGCATTTTCATGGCGCGATTTTCGCGCTCCAGCGCCGCCGAACGGATTTCGCCTTGTTGCTTCTGCCAGGCCATCAACTCTTCGCCGGTTTTAAAAGCAGGCTCGGTGTTGGCAGGCATCATTTTTTGCAGTCGCTTCATCAATTCGCCGACGTTTTTCATCGTTATCCTCTAAAACCTGGTGGGATTTGATCATCCGGTTCGGACAGGGCGTTAATGTCCCGCTTTGCCGCGCCGTTCTGGCTGCTACGGCCTATTTGCAGGCTGCGTGCCAGTTTTTGCTGCCACTGGACGTGATGGAAAACTTTGCCTTCTGCCTGCCAGTAAGCGACGAACGAGGCCAGCTCTTCCGGCGTGGCGGGATGTGTCAGTGCAATGCCCCACATCGCCGCCAGGCGCTGAAAGTCAGCATCCGGCTGCCAGCCCGCGTACATGGCGAATTTGCCCATTGGCACATTTACCGGCGTAGCGGCTGGTTCTTCATAAAATTGTGCATCGAGCGAAATATCGCTCATTGGGCGTGACAGCTGCGCTTCTAGTGCCAGAAGCTGTTCAAGGCGCTGCGGCGTAATAGCGTAAAACGCGGGGCTATTATTGGCAAAAACGGCGATAGCGCCGCCTTCCGTGCGTGCCAGCACGCAGGCAGGATCGCGCATAAATTCATCAATGCCAATGACATTCGGCGTCAGGATTTTGGAAGACATAACGCGTTCTCAAACAGGATTACTACGGATACGGTGCACTGCGGTTTTTTCACACAGGCATAATCACACATAGTAACACAGTGAGCACAAAGGGCAGTACAGCATGAAAAAGCCGGGTTTCCCCGGCTTGTTACTTTCCGAAAACGTTGGCTTTTGTGCGTTACGCAATGATATTCAGCGTAACGTCGATGTTGCCGCGAGTAGCGTTGGAGTAAGGGCAAACAATATGCGCGGCATCGACCAGTTTTTTGGCTTCAGCGGCGTCCATTCCCGGCAGATGAATATTCAGTTTGGCTTCGATACCAAAGCCGGTCGGCAAAGGGCCGATACCCACTTCGCCTTCGATAAACGCATCTTTCGGCATGCTGATTTTGTCGCGACCGGCGACAAATTTCATCGCGCCGAGGAAGCACGCGGAGTAGCCCGCAGCAAACAGCTGTTCCGGGTTAGTGACTTCGCCACCAGCGCCACCCATCTCTTTCGGCACGCCCAGTTTGACATCCAGTACGCCGTCGGAAGAGATTGCGCGGCCATCACGGCCTCCGGTTGCTTTGGCTTTGGCTCTATAAACAACTTTTTCTAAAGACATGGCAGGTTCCTTATTATCTAGAGTGTTTGCTATAAAGTAGTGTGCTATTTTGTTGCTGGAAATAAACTCCCTGCAAAGGGAGTTTATGCCCGTTGAAACTGTTGGCGAAGCCGTTCCAGTTGCTGCTTGATATCGGCAAGCGTTGCGCTATCACAAGCCATTGCACAGCCGATTGCTTCCGGAATCGATGTCGCTTGCTGCTGTAGTTCACGCCCGCTTTCGCTTAAGGTGATCACCACCTGGCGTTCATCCTGGCGCGAACGTTGACGACGAATCAGGCCTGCGCTTTCCAGACGCTTCAGCAGCGGCGTTAGTGTGGCGGAGTCGAGATACAGGCGCTCGCCAATTTCCGATACCGTAATGTCATCTTTCTCCCACAGCACCAGCATCACCAGATATTGCGGGTAGGTGAGATTCATCGGTGCCAGTAGCTGCCGGTAGAGCTTATGCAGCGCCAGATTTGTTGAGTAAAGTGCAAAACAAAACTGGTTATCTAACGCGAGCTGCGCATTCGCGGTTGGAGTCGATGTCTTCTTCATGGGATTGAATATAGATAGTGCGCGATTTTATTGCAAGTTATTTTTTACGAAAAAGCATGCGCGCGAGAATTTGCCGTCGTTTCAGCATGGTAGTGGCGCTTCGTAACCAGAACCGGGGTTTTTGCAAAAAAGGTGCGAGGTAGCCTGGAGCATCGATCACGTGAAAACGAACATTACTCGTTGTGTTTGGTAAATCGCTGTTTTGGTAAAGAATTCTAGTTGCATCATGGAATTACGCAGCACGTTACGCAATAGCAGTAAGCCTCTTCGTCAACATTGCCGCCACGGAATTCCAGCTTTATTAGAGGTGGAGTTCTGTGGCGGTAGAAAACAGATCATACGCGGGGGCGTTTTCGATAAATCCACAGCCCAGGAATCGACAGGCCAATAGAGAGTGCACCGACTATCGACGATGCTTTCAGGAAGTTCGTTAACAGCAAAATCATCAGTTCTTCGCTGTAGCCAAAATGGCCGATCTTGACTGCCGAAATCATCGCGGTATAGGCGGAAATGCCCGGAAACATCGGGATCACCGCCGCCACGGTAAAGACTTTCGGGTGCGCCAGATACCAGCGTGACCAGTGAATGCCAATTGAGCCGACCAGCATTGAGGCGGCAAAAGTTGACCATTCGATGTTGAATCCCCAGTGCACCATGGCGAAGCGCGAACCATGACCAATCGCGCCAAGCAGTGCGCACCAGGGTAGAGCGCGATGCGGCACGTTGAATACCATGGCAAAGCCAACGGCAGGGATGGCCGCCAGTAACATATCCTGCGCCAGTGCCAGGATGAACAAAATCACATCCATCCGCGTAACCCCCACAGTGTCATTGCCATTACCACCCCAATACAGGTGGCAAGCGTTAATAAGCTGGCGATAGCCCAGCGCGCAAGCCCCGTATTGATATGCCCTTTAAACATATCGGCAACCGAATTAATCAACGGAAATCCAGGCACTAAAAGCAAAACGCTGGCAGCCATGGCAACAGTGGATGATTGCAGGAACGCAGGTAGCGTCAGCATTAAACCGGAAACCGTAGTGGCGACAAAAGCAGTGATACAAAAGTTGATTTGCGGATGTAAGTGGCGACCCGCCAGAACCAGGCGGACATACATTGCGACACTACTGGCGCAAAAAGTGATAAAAGCACCATCCCAGCCGCCATTATTGAGCTTGCAAAAGCAGGCGCAGGAGAGACCCACCATCAGCGTGACCAGCCAGCGCGGGTAGCGTAAGGGTTTGACCTGAGCGAAGCGCTTCTCGACGTCTTTGCAATCCAATAACTTATGTTCGGTGAGGATGACAATATGCTGAACTTCCGTCACCACGTGCATATTGATGCCGCGATCGCTATTTTTGCGGGTCGATGTCAGGCACATTCCATCTTTAATCGTGGTAAGGACAATGGCATTGGAAGAAATCGAGCTCTCAACACTGTCCATGCCCAGCGCCAGTCCCAGACGCGTTGAAAGCTCCTCAACCAGCGCGCTCTCTGCGCCGTGCTGTAACAAAAAAAGGCCACACTGAATACACAGCCGCGTAATGGCCCGCTGTGATGACTGGTCTGTTTGCATGATTACCCTGGTATTGTTGCACTGGCGCTCACGAAGGGTGGAGCGGAAAGCCTATTTTTAGCACAGGACAAGGGCGGGATGGCGCTAAGAAAGATCAAGAATTGTGCATTAAATCACGCTTGTTCGTGTTCAAAAGGAGATCTTCTCGCGTGTTAAGAATGAAGTAATAACGGAAAAGAAACAGCAGATTTTTTTCTGCTTAGCTGAGAATAATGATGAAGTTAGCGTTAATAAGATCTTATATATTATTTAAGATAATTTTTTTTCCCTTATCTCTATATGTTCGGGCTATTTTAAATTTCTTATTTTATTATTAATAATGAATCGGATGTTTTAATACGCATTGTGTAATGTTGACACGCTACTTGTGGATATTATAATTCAGTACATTATATTTATCGCCATTCATAAATTGTGCCAATTTTATGGTGGCTGCATCAAAACGGTGTTGCTACTTTACGCAATATGAGTATTAACTGAGTAAATACTTATAAATAAGGTTGATAGAACGCGCAAATGGAAGCGGAGGGTTTATGCTATCGAAAGACGGCAATCAGGGGATTATCATCAGCAAAACGCCGGTACTTAGGGTCGGGATTGGCGGCATTCTTGAGCGGCATTTCCCAGAATATGCACTCAATTATTATTCATCAGTGGAAGAGGTTGCACCGCTTAAATTAAAATGTGCCAGATTGATAATCACTGATTTATCGGGGGAACAGCGTTATGCCAGAAAAAGCTGTCAGCAATATTATTCACTGTTCCCTCAATGCGATAACGCACGCTGGCTATTCTTCGTCTCGCGCAGCCTCTATCCTGTGGCAGCTGAGCTTCTTATGCAGCCCAAAACGACATTGCTTGCGGATGTGGAACCGATCGAGGGTGTAATTGACGCCATTCGTAATGGGCATAAGGATGTTGAAAATATTAGCCAAACCTTATTGACTTCAGGATGGCATAAACACAACGACAATTCTTTTTCGAACGCAATGTTAACGTTGTCTGAGCGAAAAGTGTTACGTCTCCTCGGAAAAGGGTGGGGGATTAATCAAATCGCCACACTGCTTAAAAAAAGTAATAAGACAGTCAGTGCGCAAAAGAATAGCGCAATGCGGCGGTTATCACTACGTAGTAACGCAGATTTGTATACATGGATTAATAGCAGCCAGGGAATGAAACAGCTGGATTTTGGTACAGCGGACGGAGAACATAATGAATGGAAAATACCAGGAAGAAGGGAAATATTGCCATCATAGAAAAATGCATAATGAGCGGGGAGGGCCTACGACATTTATTTGATGAATCTGCTATTAATCACTATCGATTTTATTTTTTTAAAGACCATTCGGCGTTTCGGCAGGCGCTGAAACAGACTTCGTTTTTTTCCGTCATCTATTCCCTTTTTGGTCAGCGGAAAGAGCGGCTGGAATGCCTGATGTGTCTGCATTTACTCTCCCTTTCTCATCCAGGAATGCAACGCATAGTATTAGCGGGAGATAACCGTGAAGCACGGCTGGTTGGGCATCTTTCACCCTCACGGTTGCACGGGATATTGAGTAAATCATCGCCACTTGCTGTGCTACTGGAGGAGTTGGTCACGTTGTTTGGTGAAACGCGGCGCATTAACGAAAACATGATTAATCATTGGTATGTGAGCCAGTGTCGTATGCTCAGCCCGACAGAAAGGGAAATTCTGAACTATATGACGCGGGGTTTTTCTGTTGCCGAGATTGCATCGCAGCTGGATCGTAATGTGAAAACGATTCGGGCGCATAAATTCAACGCGATGGCAAAGCTGGGGGTCACATCAGATGTCGGTTTGCTTGATGCGGCGGATATTCTGACATGGAAGCCGCCCTGCGCGCGCGCTGCGTCTGAATTAATGTAAAAGGGGTTTTGGGAACTGGCGCCAGGTTCTGCCTGGCGCTTTGTTACGCAATTACAGACACACATCAATCCATTTCGCGCGGGTTAACTCTGCCATTCTGTCGGGAGAAATACGAATCGCGCTGTGAATCGCTCCCGCCGCCGGTAACACTTCCTGATAGCGTTTTAACGACACGTCACAATACACCTGTAATGGGTTTTCCAGACCAAACGGGCAGACACCACCAACTGGATGACCGGTAATGGTGACAACTTCGTCACTGCTTAGCATCCGGGCTTTCGCGCCAAAGGTATTTTTTAGTTTTTTATTATCAAGGCGAGCATCACCTTTCGCGACGACCAATATCACTTCGTTTTTTACTTTTAACGACAGCGTCTTTGCGATTTGCCCTGGTTCGACATTATGCGCGGCGGCGGCCAGTGCCACAGTCGCTGTGCTTTGGTTAAGTTCAATAATATCGATGTCGGGGGCGTTATCGGCAAAGAACTGCCGCACGGACTGCAAACTCATGATGTTCTCCAGCAAATGACCGCCATTAATCTGTCACAAGCCTGTTATGCATGTAAATAACCGGACATAACAAACATCTTACTGCCAGATTCTCGATCCTCTTCACAATCGCGGAAACCGGTTACAGTAACCGGTTGCAGTGTTAACAAGCCGGGTTAATACTCATTTTGTCATTTCCCTCTGTTCATAAAATTAAAAAGAGCCGTCTATGAAACCTACTCAACGTTGCTGTAATGCTGGTTCGAAAACCTGCATGGTTTCACGTCAAAAACATGGATCGCTGCACGGCAGAACGGTTGCTGATGCGCTTACTTTGTTAGCCTGATAGGAGATCTACTATGTCTGCCAACCATGCTGCGTTTAATCTTATTTTCCGGTTTATAGAAAATTATGTCAGTCCGGTAGCCGGACGCATCTCTTCCCAGCGTCATGTTATGGCGATTCGCGACGGTTTTATCTCTGCGATGCCGTTTATGATTGTGGGCTCATTCTTGCTGGTGTTTGCTTACCCTCCATTTTCGCCAGACACGACCTGGGGTTTTGCCCGTACATGGCTGGACCTGGCGAAGCAGTATGAAGGGCGGATCCTTACGCCTTTTGATATGACGATGGGCATTATGTCTATCTATATCTGTGCGGCGATTGCTTACAACCTCGGTAAACATTATGTGAAGTCGCATCAGCTGGATCCATTTATGTGCGCGATGCTGTCACTGATGGCGTTTTTACTGGTCGCCGCGCCGAAAACCAACGGCACATTACCGGTGGATAGCCTGGGCGGTACCGGTATTTTTACCGCGATCCTGGTGGCTATTTACTGCGTGGAAATGATGCGTTTTCTGAAAGCGCACAATATAGGTATCCGCTTGCCTGACCAGGTGCCGCCAATGATCAAAAACTCTTTTGATTTGCTGATCCCGGTTCTGGTCGTGGTGCTTACCCTTTATCCGCTGAGTCTGCTCATTCAGACGCAGTTCAATATGCTGATCCCGCAAGCCATTATGGCGCTGTTTAAACCACTGGTTGCGGCGGCGGACTCGTTGCCCGCGATTTTACTGGCGGTGCTCATCGGCCATTTGTTGTGGTTTGCCGGTATCCATGGCGCGGCGATTGTTTCCGGGATGCTGCAGATGTTCTGGTTAACAAACCTCGGGCTTAACCAGAGCGCGCTGGCGCAAGGTGCGCCGTTACCGCATATCTTTATGGAAGCGTTCTGGACTTTCTTTATTGTTATTGGCGGATCCGGGGCGACCATGGGGCTGGTGTTCTGCTACTTGCGTAGCCGCTCGGTGCATTTGCGTTCGATCGGGCGTTTGAGCGTAGTGCCGAGTTTGTTCAACATCAACGAGCCAGTTATTTTCGGTACTCCCATTGTAATGAACCCTGTGTTCTTTATCCCATTCCTGCTGGCTCCGACTCTTAATGCGATTATTGCCTGGGCGGCAATGAAACTGGATCTGATTGGTCGGGTCATTTCGGTCGTGCCCTGGACAGCGCCAGCGCCGATTGGCGGGGCATGGGCGTTAGGTTGGGATTTCCGCGCGGCGATTCTTGTCGTTCTGCTGGCCTGTGTGTCAGCGGTGATTTATTACCCGTTCTTCAAAGTGTATGAGAAACAGTTGCTGGAACAGGAAGCAGAAGAGGCACAACGCGCAGAGGAAGATAAGCAGGTTGCGTGATAGTGTCGAATAAAAACGAAGAGGGCGATTTATCGCCCTCTCCTTATTTCAGCGTACAGTCACCGCACTGCTGAACATCCGGCAGGCGATAGCGCTGGCAACAAGTACGACGTACCAGCGCGCCGTCGCGCAGAACAACTGTGCGCCACAAAGGGTTATCACTGCCGTCAGCGAGCTGCTTTTCGAAAAAGCAAAGCTGGCGAAGCGCGGCGACACGCGTTTCACCTAGTTTTGCGATGAGTTCCCCCAGGCACCAGTTAATCAGATAACCGGTATTGCTCCAGATAAGTTTACCGTTGATATCGCCGGTGGTTTCCAGCGCCTGCACAACCGGGAGCATCGCCTGTGTCGTTAATGCACAAATCCGCTGTGCATCGTTATATGACGACAACTTAGTATCCCGTTGCACATCAATCCAGAAACACGCGGCGCGGCCGGTTTCATGGAACTCGACATGAAAATGTTCCGGGGAGAGGTCAATGGCGTTTTTTTGCGTCAGCAACGTCAATAATAGTGGCGGCACCAGCAACCCGAGATACCACTGCGCCCATAGCGACAGCAACGGTTTGTTTTCACGCGGCTGCGTTAATTGGTTACGGTAAATATGATCGGAGTAGGTAGCGATAAGTGACTGCAATGCCGCAGGGCGTGACCACTCAGCCAGCGTCATTGCCGTATACGGCGCGGGTTCATTCAGTCGAATAAAATCGAGCAAATATTCGCGAGTGCTGGCGATAGTTCCCCGCATGGCATTCGCCAGCGAATCGCGCTCATCAGTGAGTCGGCTTCGCCAGATAATGTTTTCGGTGATCGATGCGGTGCGATAAGTCATAGCGCCAGCCGATAGGAAATCTAAATGATAATGATTGCCAATCCTAGCTAGAGGTAAAATCGATAGCAACAATTTTATCGTAAAGTTAGCGTCAACCACGCCTCAAGCGACTTGCAGCTCGCCACTCACGAGAATGTTGTTACGACCTAAATGTTTGGCTTCATATAACGCTTTATCGGCGAGCGAAAGCGCCGCATCAATATCGTGGTCGACAAGTGGCGCAATCCCGATGCTGATCGTGACGTTCGTGGCGACGCTTTCGTTAAACATATGTGGGATTTTTAAATCGTACACTTTCTGACGAATGCGCTCTCCGGTAAGGCGCGCCTGTTCGACATCGACATTATTTAGCAGGATCATAAATTCTTCGCCGCCAAACCGCGCGACGATATCACGGGAGCGTACAGCGTCGCGTAAAGCGGCAGAAACGCGGATAAGCGCCTGATCGCCCATCATATGGCCGTAGTGGTCGTTATAGGCTTTGAAGTGATCAATATCGAGCAGCAGGACGAAACGCGAGCTCTCATCGACGGCCAGCAAATTATTGAGTTTGTGTTGCAAACCACGACGGTTATACAGGCCGGTTAGCGGGTCAAGCATGCTTAGATCGTTGAGCGTTTTGCGCTCCTGCATCAGGCGGTTCATCAGCGCAAGAGCAAAACTATCATTACGTTTTTGGATCGCATGCTGGATAGAGATGCCCAGCACCGGTAACGCAAAGGTGTAAATAAGCCTGATTGCGCTTTCTCCTTCGTTCAACCACAGACATGTCACGAATACGGGCAAAGAGTGCAGCAAAAAGGCGACAATGTTATTTGAAAAAGCGATCGAGCCGATAAAAAGCACACTTAGCAAGGCAATAAGCAGGTAGGTGGAGGCGTTGTCATTGAGTAACCTGACTTTGGTTATCACATGCCATGCCCACAAGCAGCCAAATATAAGGGAGATGAATGTGATATTGATTTTTATTTTTGGATAACACTTTTGCCAGACGGGCAGCACAATGCTCGCCGCGAAGATAGCGCATACGGGAAACGTGAACGCGCGCTGATTGTAGAGCGGCAGAGCAATAGAGAACAAAGCTGAGATTGCGTTGAGCAGTAAAAAGAGTCGTAGGGACAATCGATATCTCTTATTACATAGAGATTGCCAGGTTTGTAATGTCATACCTAAAAATCGTTATTTATCCGCAATATACTACTGCGCTATGAGTCAAAAGAAAAAAGAAGTAACGCAATGAAACTGTCATTGCGAAAAATTAGTGATTTGGATTTAGATTTAAGCAGCGCTTAATTTATCACCTTCCTGAATGACTGTCATTAGATGATGAGTAATCTTCATACGACCGTATGGCCGCTGGCTGACAATTGAGAAAAGATATCATATGATATTGGTTATCATTATCGATTTGAGAGATGAAACCATGTTGCAGCGAGCGCTGGGAAGTGGCTGGGGAATTGTCTTGCCTGGAGTGATTGTTGCTGTGCTGATGTTGGCGGATTTATCAGTCAATGCGTGGCGAATGGTGATTTTTCTGGGCTTATTACTGACACCCGTCATGCTTTACCATAAGCGTTTACGCCATTTTATTTTATTGCCTTCAGGCGTTGCACTGGTTGGCGCAATGATGCTGATGAATTTAAAGATGATGGTGTAGCAGGGAGTGATTCAGGGAGAGAATAAGATATCTGGTGCGAGGGGGGGGACTTGAACCCCCACGTCCGTAAGGACACTAACACCTGAAGCTAGCGCGTCTACCAATTCCGCCACCTTCGCACAGTCATCTTACTTTTTGATATCGCCTCGTTGGTGCGAGGGGGGGGACTTGAACCCCCACGTCCGTAAGAACACTAACACCTGAAGCTAGCGCGTCTACCAATTCCGCCACCTTCGCACAGTGCGAGCAATATCAACGTGGTTTATGGTGCGAGGGGGGGGACTTGAACCCCCACGTCCGTAAGGACACTAACACCTGAAGCTAGCGCGTCTACCAATTCCGCCACCTTCGCATACCATCGATACTCTTGAAGTATCGTTACCACGGAGGCGCATTCTAGATGTTTTCAACTTTTCGTCAATAGTTAATTGCACAGACTGAGGCTGATCGCTGTAAAAATGGACGCGGCGTGGCGAGGTAGTGAAATTTGCCCGATGAATGATTCCACCGGGCCTGCGGGTTACTTTAACGCCTGGCGCGTCATTACCGTACGGTACACTTTGAATCGACCTGTCTGCGCGATGACTTCATGGAAACCAAACGTTTGATCCAGCACGTCCGGGTAAGGCAGGAAGGCGTTCGCAACAATGCGCAGCTCGCCGCCGCTGTTCAGATGGCGTACCGCACCGCGAATCAGTGTTTGCGCGGCTTCCTGGCTGGTTTGCAAACCATCATGGAATGGCGGATTGGAGATGATCATATCAAAGCGGCCCGTGACTTCGGAGAAGACGTTGCTGGCGAAAACATCACCTTCAAAACCGTTCGCCGCAAGCGTTGCGCGGCTGGCTTCTACCGCCGGGGCGGAAACATCGCACAGCGTCAGGCGCACTTTCGGCGAGTGGCTGGCCAGTACCGTTGCGAGCACACCCGCGCCACAGCCCACATCCAACACTTTCCCCTTGGTATGCGGCGTAAGCGTCGACAGCAGAAGTTGGCTACCGACATCCAGACCGTCGCGGCTAAATACGCCCGGCAGGGTTTTAATCGTCAGATTATCCAGCGTGTATTCGCCCCAGAAACTGTTCGGATCGAACGTCGGTTGCTTCTCCAGACGACCGTGATACAGCCCACAGCGGCGGGCGCTATCGACTTTATTCAGCGGACAAAACTCAGCCAGCATCTGCTCGGCACTGCGCACACCGCTACGGTTTTCACCTACCACAAAAATATCGGTGCCTACCGGCAGCAGCGACAGCAGGTTCATCAACTGAAACAGGGCTTCCGGTTTATTTTTCGGCCAGTAATAAATAAGCGTGTCGCTGTCGCCGACGGTCTCGCTATCGGCCACCAGGCTATAACGGGCGTGTTCAGCCATCTGCTGGCTTAAGGTCTGCCACTGATGGAATTGTTGCGTCCAGGCACGGCTTTCTGCGGTGTCCAGGCGAGCGGGCAGGTCATCCTGCAAATCGCCGGCAAATAAAATACGGCCTGGTTCGAAATCGTCACTGTGGCGCAGCAAGACTTCACTTGCCGGGGTATAAGCAGACATGAATGGTTCCTCTTTAAATTCAGGCGGCGATTATACACGTTATCCTTCAAACTGCCTCTTTGTTGGCTGCGTCTTCGTCCCCCAGTCACTTACTTATGTAAGCTCCTGGGGAGCCTCATTCTTGCCGCCTCGACGCAGTGTGAATGATTTTGTGTATACACGTTATCCTTCAAACTGCCTCTTTGTTGGCTGC
The DNA here is from genome assembly GCF_042788165.1 of Kosakonia sp. YIM B13588. NCBI lineage: Bacteria > Pseudomonadati > Pseudomonadota > Gammaproteobacteria > Enterobacterales > Enterobacteriaceae > Kosakonia > Kosakonia sp. YIM B13588. Next base: position 28,019 of record NZ_JBHZPO010000008.1, read on the forward strand.
GTCTTCGTCCCCCAGTCACTTACTTATGTAAGCTCCTGGGGAGCCTCATTCTTGCCGCCTCGACGCAGTGTGAATGATTTTGTGTATACACGTTATCCTTCAAACTGCCTCTTTGTTGGCTGCGTCTTCGTCCCCCAGTCACTTACTTATGTAAGCTCCTGGGGAGCCTCATTCTTGCCGCCTCGACGCAGTGTGAATGATTTTGTGTATACACGTTATCCTTCAAACTGCCTCTTTGTTGGCTGCGTCTTCGTCCCCAGTCACTTACTTATGAAAGCTCCTGGGGAGCCTCATTCTTGCCGCCGCGATGCAGTGTGAATGATTTTGTGTATGCCCGTTATCTTTCGCGCGGCCTCTTTACTGGCTGCGTGTTGATGGCGCAATTTCGTCGAGTTTGTTATATTTGCGCGCCTGATACAGGAGTGTTTCACGATGACTTCCCGACGCGACTGGCAATTACAGCAACTGGGCATTACCCAGTGGACCTTGCGACGCCCGGCTGCGCTGCAGGGCGAAATTGCTATTTCGCTGCCTGCGCATATCCGGTTGGTGATGGTTTCACCAACATTGCCGACGCTGAGCGATCCATTGGTCAGCGACGTGCTGCGCGCGCTAACCGTGACGGAAGATCAAGTTCTCCAGTTGACGCCCGATCGCGTCGCCATGTTACCGCCCGAAAGCCAGTGCAACAGCTGGTGGTTGGGTATTGAAGCGCAGCAGGCGCTGGCGGGCGCTCAGATAGCGACGCCGATGGTCGATGAGCTACGCACAAACCCTGCGGCTCGCGCCGCGTTATGGCAACAAATCTGCGAACATGAACACGATTTCTTCCCTCAGCACGGCTGATTTAGCCCGCGCATATCAAATAGAAACACAGGCGCATGCCTTCCCCTGGAGCGAAAAAACGCTGGCCAGCAATCAGGGAGAACGCTATCTCAACTATCGGCTGATGGTCGGAAATGAAATGGCTGCATTTGCCATTACCCAGGTGGTGCTCGACGAAGCCACGCTGTTTAACATCGCCGTTGATCCGGCCTGGCAGCGTAAAGGGCTGGGGCGCCAGTTGCTGGAACATCTGATTCATGAACTGGAAGTGCGCGACGTGCTGACGCTGTGGCTGGAAGTTCGCGCCTCTAATGTTGGCGCTATTGCACTGTACGAAAGTTTAGGTTTTAACGAAGCGACCATTCGCCGTAACTATTACCCCACTGCCAATGGGCGTGAAGACGCGATAGTGATGGCTTTAGCAATTTAAAAAGGTGATGTAATGAAATGGGACTGGATACTCTTTGATGCTGACGAAACGCTGTTTACCTTTGATGCGTTTGGTGGCTTACAACGGATGTTTCTTGACTATAGCGTGACATTCACCGATCAGGATTTTGCAGAATATCAATCGGTTAACAAACCGCTGTGGGTGGATTACCAGAACGGTGCCATCAGCGCATTGCAGTTGCAGACCCAGCGCTTTCAGAGCTGGTCTGAACGCCTGAACGTTCCCGCCGGTTCGCTTAACGACGCATTTCTGAATGCGATGGCCGAAATCTGCGCGCCGCTGCCCGGCGCTGTATCATTACTGAACAGCCTCAAAGGCCAGGCGAAACTCGGCATCATCACTAACGGTTTCACTGCCTTGCAGCAAATTCGCCTGGAGCGCACCGGCCTTCGCGACTTTTTTGATTTATTAGTGATTTCCGAAGAAGTCGGCGTGGCGAAGCCCGATGCGAAGATTTTTGATTACGCGCTGCAAAAAGCGGGTAACCCGGATCGTGCGCGCGTGCTGATGGTTGGCGATACGGCTGAATCCGACATTCTGGGCGGCATTAACGCCGGGCTTTCGACCTGCTGGCTGAATGCGCACGATCGCGCGCTGCCTGAAGGCATCAACCCGACCTGGACCGTCACGTCCCTGAACGAACTGGAGCAACTCCTGTGTAAACATTGATTGTCTGCACTCCGCCGTTGAGTACAATAGCCGCATTTTTCGTATTTCATCGCGAGGCCTCAGGCCGCGCAATTACACAGAAGATTTCATTATGACGTTGTCTCCTTATTTACAAGAGGTAGCAAAGCGCCGCACGTTCGCTATCATCTCGCACCCCGATGCCGGTAAAACCACCATCACTGAAAAGGTGCTGCTGTTCGGACAGGCGATTCAAACCGCCGGTACGGTAAAAGGCCGCGGCTCCAGCCAGCATGCAAAATCCGACTGGATGGAGATGGAAAAGCAGCGTGGTATCTCTATTACCACCTCCGTGATGCAGTTCCCGTATAAAACCAGCCTGGTCAATCTGCTGGATACCCCGGGGCACGAAGACTTCTCCGAAGATACTTACCGCACTCTGACGGCGGTGGACTGCTGCCTGATGGTTATCGATGCGGCAAAAGGGGTTGAAGATCGGACCCGTAAGCTGATGGAAGTTACTCGTCTGCGCGATACGCCGATCCTGACCTTTATGAACAAACTTGACCGTGACATCCGCGATCCGATGGAGCTGCTGGATGAAGTGGAAAACGAGCTGAAGATCGCCTGCGCGCCGATTACCTGGCCGATTGGCTGCGGTAAGTTGTTCAAGGGCGTTTATCACCTCTATAAAGATGAAACCTACCTGTACCAAACAGGGCAGGGTCACACTATCCAGGAAGTGCGCATCGTTAAAGGTCTGAACAACCCGGATCTGGATAACGCCGTGGGCGAAGACCTGGCGAAACAGCTGCGCGATGAGCTGGAGCTGGTGCAGGGCGCATCGAACGAGTTCGATAAAGAGCTGTTCCTGAGCGGCGAAATCACACCGGTCTTCTTTGGTACCGCGCTGGGTAACTTTGGTGTTGATCATATGCTGGATGGTCTGGTGGAATGGGCGCCTGCGCCAATGCCGCGGAAAACAGACACCCGTGAAGTGAAAGCAGATGATGATAAATTCACCGGCTTTGTCTTTAAAATTCAGGCCAACATGGACCCGAAACACCGCGACCGCGTGGCGTTTATGCGCGTGGTTTCTGGTCGTTATGAAAAGGGCATGAAGTTGCGCCAGGTGCGCACCGGCAAAGATGTGGTTATCTCTGACGCGCTGACCTTTATGGCTGGCGACCGTTCGCATGTAGAAGAAGCCTACCCGGGTGACATTATTGGTCTGCATAACCACGGTACGATCCAGATTGGTGACACCTTCACTCAGGGCGAGATGATGAAGTTCACCGGTATTCCGAACTTCGCACCAGAGCTGTTCCGCCGGATCCGTCTGCGTGACCCGCTGAAGCAAAAACAGCTGCTCAAAGGCCTGGTTCAGCTTTCAGAAGAGGGCGCGGTGCAGGTGTTCCGCCCCATCGCTAACAACGATCTGATTGTCGGCGCGGTGGGTGTGCTGCAGTTTGACGTGGTGGTTTCCCGTCTGAAGAGTGAATACAACGTGGAAGCGGTGTATGAGTCTGTGAACGTGGCGACAGCACGCTGGGTTGAAAGTACTGACGTGAAGAAATTCGAGGAATTCAAACGTAAGAACGAAATGCAGCTGGCGCTCGATGGCGGTGATAACCTGACCTACATCGCCCCAACGATGGTAAACCTGAATCTGACGCAGGAACGCTATCCGGAAGTCACTTTCCACAAAACTCGCGAGCATTAATCCTTCTGCAGAGCACGGTTTACGCCGTGCTCTGTCACTTCTCCTGTCTAATTAGCCCCTTGCGGATTGTTCTTAAAACCCGTCATTTCGCCTCCATTTGTTCGTTTTTCACCCACCTGACCATGATTTTTGTCGATTGTGATCTATATTTAACAAAGTGATGACAAATCGGGTGGGTAAAAGTCCTGTTCAATGCGTGAAGTAGAGTCTTTTATCCATTCATTTCTTCACAAAGGAATATTAACAACTGCTTTAGCGCGATGTGCGACGGGATTGTAAACGCGCCATCAGTTGCTGAATTGGGTGGTTTTCACCACAGCAGTAGAGCGGCACGCGTTGCTGCTTGTGGCCCAAATAGTGGGCAAACCAACAGGAAGAACATCGATGACTATGAAAAAACTGACTATTTCCAAAACTCTGCTGGCCGTAATGCTGGGCTCTGTTCTGGCAAGTGGTTCCGCATTCGCTGCGGAGACTACCACCGACAAAGCGCAAAATGCTGCTTCCAGTGCAGGGGAATCAATCGATAGCTCAATGAATAAAGTCGGTGGTTTCATGGATGACAGCACCATCACCGCGAAAGTCAAAGCGGCGCTGGTGGATCATGAAGACATTAAAAGCACTGATATCTCCGTGAAAACGGACAAAAAAGTGGTCACGCTGAGCGGCTTTGTTGAAAGCCAGGCGCAGGCAGAAAAAGCCGTCTCCGTCGCGAAAGGCGTCGAGGGCGTGGCTTCTGTGAGCGATAAGCTGCATGTGCGTGACGGCAAAAACAAGACCATGAAAGGTTATGCGGGTGATACCGCAACAACCAGTGAAATCAAAGCAAAACTGCTGGCCGACGATGTTGTCCCTTCCCGTAAGGTGAAGGTTGAAACCACCGATGGCGTGGTGCAGTTGTCCGGTACCGTAGATTCACAAGCACAAAGTGAACGCGCTGAAAGTATCGCCAAAGCAATCGACGGCGTTAAAAGCGTGAAGAACGATCTCAAAGTGAAGTAACTAATCCTGAAAACGTCACTACCCGGTGCAAACCGGGTATGACAAGCACGTACCAGGAAAAACATCGCCGGTGGGCATCCTGAGCGCTCACCTTAAGCGGTTGAAATTAACTATGGTAAAGGAGAGTTTTATGTTTCGTTGGGGCATTATATTTCTGGTTATCGCGTTAATTGCCGCCGCACTGGGCTTTGGTGGTCTTGCGGGTACGGCAGCAGGGGCCGCGAAAATTGTCTTTATCGTCGGTATTATCCTGTTCCTCGTCAGCCTGTTTATGGGTCGTCGGCGTCCATAGCGTATTACACGCTTAAATTTCGGTTACATTAAAGCCAGTCCTTGTGACTGGCTTTGCTGTTTCGGCTGCGGGAAAAGTGCGCTACTTTGAGATATTCAGCGCATCAATAAGGAAAGCAGAGTGGGCCAGCATATTCCCGTTACGCTCGGCAACATCGCGCCGCTGGCGTTAAAACCCTTTCGTCCGGGTCGTCTTGCACTCGTATGCGAGGGCGGTGGACAGCGAGGCATTTTTACCGCCGGGGTTCTGGACGAATTTATGCGTGCAGAATTTAATCCTTTCGATCTCTATTTCGGCAGTTCTGCCGGTGCGCAAAACCTTTCCGCTTATGTCTGCAATCAACCAGGCTACGCACGTAAAGTGATAATGCGCTACACCACGTCGCGGGAATTTTTCAATCCGGTGCGCTTTGTGCGCGGTGGCAACCTTATCGATCTCGACTGGCTGGTAGAATCAACCTCAAGCCAGATGCCGCTGGCAATGGACTACGCCGCGCGGGCTTTTGATGCGGGCAAAGCGTTTTATATGTGCGCCTGTCGGCAGGATGATTACTCCGCAGCCTATTTTTCCCCTACTCACCAGACATGGCTCGATTTGATTCGTGCTTCCAGTGCGATCCCCGGTTTTTATCGTCCGGGCGTGATGCTTGATGGCATTAATTATCTCGACGGCGGTGTCAGTGATGCCATTCCGGTGCAGGAGGCGGCAAAACGCGGTGCGAACACGATTGTGGTGATCCGTACCGTACCGTCACAAATGTACTACACGCCCCAGTGGTTCAAACGAATGGAACGCTGGCTGGGAGAGAGCAGCCTTCAATCCTTAATCAATCTGGTGCAGCACCATGAGAAAAGTTACCTGGCGATCCAACGCTTTATTGAAACGCCGCCGGGCAAACTGCGTATCTTTGAAATTTATCCACCTAAGTTGCTGAACAGTATGGCGCTGGGCAGTCGTTTACCGGCCCTACGCGAGGATTATAAAATCGGGCGTTTGTGCGGGCGCTATTTCCTGGCGACGGTGGGAAAATTGCTGGCGGAAACCCCGCCGCTGGTGCGCCATTCGCCGATTATTACGCCTGCGACGCGTGTTGTTCCACCGGCCGCGGTGGCCAACGACGCGCTGGATACGCCGCTGGTCAGCGTCGTGCAGGCCAACGATTTACCCATCAATAAAGAGGATACGGCGTGAGTTTCCGCTTTATCGACACCCACTGTCATTTCGATTTCCCGCCTTTTACCGGCGATGAGGCTGCGAGTATCGCCCGTGCGGGCGACGCTGGCGTGGAGCGCATTATTGTTCCGGCGATCGCCGCTCGTTATTTCGAGCGTGTTTGCCACTTAGCACGCCAGCATACCGCACTCTACGCCGCGCTCGGGCTACATCCGATAGTGATTGAAGAACACAGTGAGGAAAGCCTGCGACAGCTCGAACAGATACTCGCGGCGAAACCCGAGAAAGTGGTGGCGATAGGGGAGATTGGCCTTGATCTTTACCGCGACGATCCGCAGTTTGAGCGTCAACAGCAGATGTTAGACGCGCAACTAAAATTGGCAAAACGCTTTGAACTGCCGGTGATCCTCCATTCACGCCGTACGCATGACAAGCTGGCGATGCATTTAAAAAAACATGATTTACCCCGCCGTGGCGTGGTGCATGGTTTTGCCGGTAGCCTGCAACAGGCGCAGCGCTTTGTTGAGCTGGGTTATTGCATCGGCGTGGGCGGCACCATTACCTACCCGCGCGCCAGTAAAACCCGTGACGTAATGGCGCAGTTGCCGCTTTCTGCATTGCTGCTGGAAACGGATGCGCCGGATATGCCGCTCAATGGTTTTCAGGGCCAGCCCAATCGGCCTGAGCGGGCTGCGCAAGTGTTCGACATATTATGCGAGTTACGCCGCGAAGCGCCGGATGTCATCGCGCACGCGCTGCTGGAAAATACGCAGCGGCTCTTTGCGCTACAGATATAGCGCCGGGCGCAGCACGGTTTTCACGCCCCGATCCTGTAGCGCCTGCGCCAGCGGTTCCACATCTTCTGGCGTGGCGTTGCGCCATGTCTGCGCCTCGCCATACACGCCATGGGCATGAAAAGCGTTTAGGCGCACCGGCACCTCGCCGAGTTGATGAATAAAGGCTGTCAGCGCATCGATATGCGCCAGATAATCGCTCTGTTCCGGGATCACCAGCAGGCGCAACTCCGCTAATTTCTTCTCTGCCGCCAGTAGCCGCAGGCTGGCTTTCACCTGCACGTTATCCCGTCCGGTGAGAAAACGGTGCCGCGCGTTATCCCAGGCCTTGAGATCGATCATTGCGCCGTCGCAGACCGGCAACAGCTTACGCCAGCCGGTTTCACTGAGCAGGCCGTTACTGTCCACCAGACAATTCAAATGGCGCAGTTGCGCGTCATGGCGCAATGCACAGAACAGCGCATGCAGAAACGGTAGTTGTAGCGTTGCTTCGCCGCCGCTGACAGTGATGCCTTCAATAAATAGCGCCACTTTGCGGATCTGCGCCACAACCTGTTCAACCGTCATACTCTGCGCCATCGGCGTGGCGTGCTGCGGGCACATGCGCAGGCAAGTGTCGCACTGTTCGCAACGCGTTGCGTTCCATTGCACTTGCCCTCCATTGAAGGAGAGCGCGTGTTGTGGGCAACCCGCTACACAGTCGCCGCAGTGGTTGCAGCGCCCGATAGTCCACGGGTTATGGCAATTTTTACAGCGCATATTGCAGCCCTGTAAAAACAGCGCCAGTCGGCTGCCTGGTCCGTCCACGCAGGAGAACGGGAGGATTTTACTGACGAAAGCGCATCTGCTGTTCATGGCTGACCACGCGGGGTTGTCGTTCCAGAATATGCGTGTTACGCGCCGCCTCTTCACCCAGCCAGGTGGTATTGGTGCGTGAGCCTTCGGTGCGGAATTTCTTGAGATCCGACAGGCGCACCATATAACCGGTGACGCGAACCAGATCGTTACCGGCTACGTTAGCGGTGAATTCGCGCATGCCAGCTTTAAACGCGCCAAGGCAGAGCTGGACAAGCGCTTGTGGGTTGCGTTTCACCGTTTCATCGAGGGTCAAAATATCGCTGATCCCGGCTTGATACCACGCGTGATGCGGTGCGACGGTGAGCAGATGGGTAATCGGATCCGGTTCATCGCCATAAGGTAGCCGCGCGCCTGGCGTGGTATCGGTGTCGGAGCTGATGCCCGATTGCGCATGGAGCATGGCGCGCTGTCGCCAGCCGTGTTTTACCGGCGTGTTTGCCACAAAGCTCGCCAGTTGTTCACTGATGCGGTAACCGAGCGCGTTGGCCTGCTCATCATTGCCGTAGCGCCCGGCAATACCGGCTTTTTCGCACAGCGTATTGACCGCTTCTGCCAGCCCATACATACCAAACATGGGCACAAAACGGTCAGCAGAAATCAGCCCTTCCTGCACCAGGAAGCTATGCTCAAAGAAACCGGATTGTTGATACAGAAAATCGCAGCGGGCATCGATAATTGCTATTTGCTGCTGGCAATAGTGCGGTAACTGATGGGTGAAAAAGTCCTCCAGCGACGCGCTGCGTTCAGCGATCACTTTCAGATTGAGGCGTACCAGCGTACTGCCGCCACCGCCCAGCGGCAGAGAGTTATAGCAACTCACAATGCCGTAGCCACCTTTTGTGAAAATATTATCATGCACCGGACCGTTGGCGATGTGCGGTTTGCTGCACTCGCAGATATTACTCGCCACCTCCAGTAGCAGGTTGTCTGGCGTAATATCCGGGTCATAGATAAAGGTTAAGTTTGGCGCAACCTGCTTGAGTTCTGCATCCGCACGCAAAATGGCACGCGTGATGGGGGTATCGAATGGGCCAATATTGGCATGCATAAAGGCGTCTGGCAGCGTTCTGTCGAGGTAGCGCCAGAAACGTTTTATGCGGATATCGATCTCCTGTTGTGTTAGAATTCTAACATATGGTTGTAGCAGGGCATCAAGCTGGCCGAGATAGACAGGCATTGATGTTACTGATGGAACATGGTGGTAGAGGATCGTCAGCAACGAGAGAGCATCATCGAGATCTTTTGCCCCTTCCAACTCCAGCCAGGAAGAACCGTTAGCGAGAAACTTGGCGTAATCCGGCAGTACATAACGCGGTTTGTAGGGGGCGTGGCCCTCAAACATATCGCAAATGGCGCCCTCATCAAGTGCTGCGCGTGCCGCTTGTGGCAACGCCGGATAGGGAAGGGCGTTTTCCGCTTCCAGCGCCAGGAAGTGGCGCTTTTGTTCCGGTGTGAGCGTTGGACTGGTAACAATTTGCTGGCAGTGTGACAGCAATGAAGGATCAACAGACGGGGACATCATCGTTCCTCTTCTTTCCTTAAGTGATGGCGTTGAGTGTACGGAGCCTGTTGTTTGTCACTTTTGATCCTGTCCCCTGTCAGCGCAATCATTACTGATGTGAATTTAAAAGTTTGATCAATGTCCCATTATGGTTTTGCAAACGTGCATTTGGTTTTCATTAACTGTGATGGGTGTCGAAGTGTGAATATGGGTTGATGTTAAAATACTAACAAACCCGAACAGAAAACCGGCATTATGCCGTCGGAGAGAATATGAGTGATTTAACGACAAGCAGCCTGCGTGCGTTGAAACTGATGGACCTGACCACCCTGAATGATGATGACACCAACGAGAAAGTCATCGCCCTGTGTCATCAGGCAAAAACCCCGGTGGGCAACACCGCCGCCATCTGTATCTATCCGCGTTTTATCCCGATTGCGCGCAAAACCCTGAACGCGCAAGGTACGCCGGATGTGCGTATCGCAACCGTGACCAACTTCCCGCATGGTAACGACGATATCGACATCGCGCTGGCCGAAACGCGCGCCGCCATTGCTTATGGCGCGGACGAAGTTGATGTGGTGTTCCCGTACCGCGCGCTGATCGCCGGTAACGAGCAGGTGGGTTTTGAACTGGTGAAAGCCTGTAAAGAGGCTTGCGCGGCGGCGAACGTGCTGCTGAAAGTGATCATCGAAACCGGTGAGCTGAAAACAGAAGCGCTGATCCGTAAAGCGTCTGAAATCGCCATTAAAGCCGGTGCAGATTTCATTAAAACGTCGACCGGTAAAGTGCCGGTAAACGCGACCCCGGAAAGCGCGCGCATCATGCTGGAAGTGATTCGCGATATGGGCGTTGAGAAAACCGTTGGTTTTAAACCGGCAGGTGGCGTACGTAGCGCGGAAGATGCGCAGCAGTATCTCGCTATTGCCGACGACCTGTTTGGTGCCGATTGGGCCGATGCCCGTCACTACCGTTTTGGCGCTTCCAGCCTGCTGGCAAGCCTACTGAAAGCGTTGGGTCACGGCGACGGTAAGAGCGCAAGCAGCTATTAATTTGTCATTGCCGGGTAGCGTATTGTTACCCGGCCTCAATGGATTTTCCGGCTTTATTCCTCAGGGGGTTACCTTGTTTCTCGCTCAAGAAATTATTCGAAAAAAACGCGATGGTCTCGCGCTGAGTGATGAAGAAATCCGTTTCTTTATCAACGGAATACGCGATAACGCCGTCTCTGAAGGGCAGATTGCTGCTCTGGCAATGACCATTTTCTTCCACGATATGACGATGCCGGAGCGCGTTTCGCTAACTATGGCGATGCGGGATTCAGGCACCGTTCTGGACTGGAAACCGCTCGATCTAAACGGCCCGGTGGTGGATAAACACTCGACCGGCGGCGTGGGCGATGTTACCTCATTGATGCTCGGCCCGATGGTGGCGGCCTGCGGCGGCTACATTCCGATGATTTCCGGGCGCGGCCTTGGTCATACTGGCGGCACGCTCGACAAACTGGAAGCGATCCCGGGCTTTGATATCTTCCCGGAAGATAACCGTTTTCGCGAGATTATTAAGGATGTCGGTGTGGCGATTATCGGCCAGACCAATTCGCTGGCACCGGCGGATAAACGTTTCTATGCCACCCGCGATATCACCGCGACGGTGGACTCTATTCCGTTAATCACCGCTTCTATCCTCGCCAAAAAACTGGCGGAAGGCCTCGATGCGCTGGTGATGGACGTCAAAGTGGGTAGCGGCGCTTTTATGCCGACTTACGCCCTCTCTGAACAACTGGCGGAAGCGATTGTTGGCGTTGCCAACGGCGCTGGCGTGCGGACTACCGCGCTGCTGACCGATATGAATCAGGTGCTGGCTTCCAGTGCGGGCAACGCGGTAGAAGTACGCGAAGCGGTGCAGTTCCTGACCGGCGAATACCGCAATCCGCGCTTGTTTGACGTCACCATGGCGCTGTGCGTGGAGATGCTGATCTCCGGCAAACTGGCGAAAGATGACGCCGACGCGCGGACGAAGCTGCAAGCGGTGCTGGATAACGGTAAAGCGGCTGAGGTGTTTGGTCGTATGGTTGCGGCGCAAAAAGGGCCGCACGATTTCGTGGAAAACTACGCCAAATACCTGCCTACCGCGACGCTCAGCAAAGCGGTATATGCCGACGATGAAGGGTTTATCACGGCGATGGATACGCGCGCGCTGGGCATGGCGGTGGTGTCGATGGGCGGTGGTCGTCGCCAGGCGTCGGACACTATTGATTACAGTGTCGGCTTTACCGATATGGTGCGTCTGGGCGAACGCGTTGATGGTCAACGCCCGCTGGCGGTTATCCATGCCAAAGACGAAGCCAGCTGGCAAGAGGCTGCGCAGGCGGTGAAAGCGGCTATTTCGATGGGCGACAGCGCACCAAAAGAGACACCGACGGTCTATCGCCGCATTACTGAATAGCGGTATACTGATCTGATCGCTTTTTTACAAAGCACAAGGTACGGAGAACATATGAAACGTGCATTTATAATGGTGCTGGACTCTTTCGGCATCGGCGCGACCGAAGACGCGGAGCGCTTTGGCGACGTGGGTTCCGATACCCTCGGTCACATCGCTGAAGTTTGCGCGAAAGGTGAAGCCGACACCGGGCGCAAAGGCCCGCTGAATTTACCCAATCTGACCCGTCTGGGTCTGGCGAAGGCGCACGAAGGCGCAACAGGTTTTATTCCTGCCGGGATGGACGCCAAGGCGGAAATCACCGGTGCTTACGCATGGGCGCATGAGCTCTCTTCCGGGAAAGATACGCCGTCAGGCCACTGGGAAATCGCCGGGGTGCCGGTGCTGTTCGACTGGGGTTACTTTAGCGACACCGAGAATAGCTTCCCGCAGGAACTGCTGGATAAGCTGGTGAAGCGCGCTAATCTGCCGGGTTATCTTGGCAACTGCCACTCGTCCGGTACGGTGATCCTTGACCAGCTCGGCGAAGAGCACATGAAAACCGGCAAGCCGATTTTCTACACCTCTGCCGACTCGGTGTTCCAGATTGCCTGCCACGAAGAGACCTTTGGTCTGGACAAGCTGTATGAGCTGTGCGAAATCGCGCGTGAAGAGCTGACCGAAGGCGGCTACAACATTGGCCGCGTGATTGCGCGCCCATTTGTTGGCGATAAAGCTGGTAACTTCCAGCGTACCGGTAATCGCCATGATCTGGCCGTGGAACCACCGTCAGCCACCGTGCTGCAAAAACTGGTCGAAGAGAAAGATGGCCACGTGGTTTCGGTCGGTAAAATCGCCGATATCTATGCCAACTGCGGCATCACCAAAAAAGTGAAAGCCACCGGTCTGGATGCGCTGTTTGACGCCACCATCAAAGAGATGAAAGAAGCCGGTGATAAGACAATCGTCTTTACCAACTTCGTCGATTTTGACTCATCATGGGGTCATCGTCGCGATGTGGCCGGTTATGCAGGTGGTCTGGAGCTGTTCGATCGCCGTTTGCCAGAGTTGATGGAATTGGTTGGCGAAGACGACATTCTGATCCTTACCGCCGATCACGGCTGCGATCCGACCTGGAAAGGCACTGACCACACCCGCGAGCACATTCCTGTGCTGGTTTACGGCCCGAAAGTGAAACCGGGTTCGCTGGGTCACCGTGACACCTTTGCGGATATTGGTCAGACGATCGCCAGGTACTTTGGCGTTTCTGATATGGAATATGGCAAGGCCATGTTCTGATGATTTTGGGCGGGAGCTTCCCGCCCTTTCTGTTTCAACGACAATGACATAAAGGAATTGACGATGGCTACCCCACATATTAATGCAGAAATGGGCGATTTCGCTGACGTAGTGTTGATGCCGGGCGATCCGCTGCGTGCAAAACATATTGCGGAAACTTTCCTCGAAGACTACCGCGAAGTGAACAACGTGCGCGGCATGCTGGGTTACACCGGTACTTATAAAGGCCGCAAAATTTCTGTTATGGGCCACGGCATGGGGATCCCGTCCTGCTCCATTTACACCAAAGAGCTGATCACCGATTTTGGCGTGAAAAAAATCATCCGTGTCGGCTCCTGCGGCGCGGTACGTATGGACGTGCAACTGCGTGACATCGTTATTGGTATGGGGGCCTGCACCGATTCCAAAGTGAACCGTATGCGTTTCAAAGACCACGATTTCGCGGCGATTGCAGATTTCGACATGGTGCGTAACGCGGTTGATGCGGCAAAAGCGCTGGGCGTAGACGCGCGCGTGGGTAACCTGTTCTCCGCCGATCTGTTCTACTCCCCGGACGGTGAAATGTTCGACGTGATGGAAAAATACGGCATCCTAGGCGTGGAAATGGAAGCGGCGGGCATTTACGGCGTAGCGGCGGAGTTCGGTGCGAAAGCGCTGACCATCTGCACCGTTTCCGACCATATTCGTACGCACGAGCAGACCACTTCCGCTGAGCGTCAGACCACGTTCAACGACATGATCAAAATTGCGCTGGAATCTGTCCTGCTGGGCGATAAAGCGTAAGTATCTTTTCTAAGGGCAGGTTCTCTGCCCTTTTTTATCTATTCACTTCTAAATACATCGTTTCTTTTTTCCTTTCGATTCATAGATATAAAGCTAATGATTTTCCCTGAGTATCTATTCATGATGCGTATATCACTGAAGGATTTCGTCATATAGCACCTGACATGCGCGGTAAAGGAAGCTCCGGTGAAACGGATATTTTGTCGACGGGCGAATGTATTCAGGCCTGATTAGTATGACGGTATCAGGCCACCGGGAGGCTAACGCACCGCGCTGGCAATCCATGCGGAAAGTTCGCGAAGCTCTTGTTCCTGTTCCGGAAAATCGACTAACAGCGCATCACACTCCTGCGCCAGCATATCTGCACGGTAGAGGCAGCCCTGCAAACGTGCGGCCAGCGCTTCTAACGGCGCGGGGTTCAGACTGTCGGTAAACACCTGCGTACGGGTGATGTGGCCTTTTTCCACGTCAAAATGCAGTTCCACACCGCCCCAGGTAAAGCGCTCATCAAGCAGATGACTGAATGCCGGTGCCTGGCCGAAGTTCCACTCCCAGCTACTCTGGCGGGCGAAGGTTTCGGCGAAATTGGGTAAGTCCGGGGTTTTATCTGGCGAGATAACTTCCGCCGTGACCCGCTCGCCATAGTGAGCGAAGAAGGCTTCGGTGATCGCTTCACAGATTTGCTGATGGGTAATGCCCGGTAGCAGATCCACCAGATTCGCCACGCGCCCGCGCACCGACGTAATGCCTTTGGCTTGCAGCTTTTTCTTGTCCGGATTGAGGTAATTGGCCAGACGGCTGAGGTCGGCATTCAGCAATAACGTGCCGTGGTGGAAGCCGCGATCTTTGGTTTCCCTGTAGGCTGAACCAGACACTTTACGATCGCCTTCCGCCGTTTTCACCACCAGGTCGTTGCGCCCGGAGGCTTCTGCGGTAACGCCTAGTGAATTCAGGGCATTAAGCACAATCGCCGTGGAGATGGTTTTGTCGTACTCCGGCTTTCCCGCCATAAAGGTGAAACAAGTATTGCCGAGGTCATGGAATACCGCGCCGCCGCCGCTACTGCGCCTTGCCAGCCGCACGTTATCTTCTTCCATGCGGCGGGTATTGCACTCTTTCCACGGGTTTTGCGCCCGCCCAATGACCACCGTATCCGCGTTGCGCCATAAGAACAGTACGCGTTGCGTGGCGGGCATCTGGCGGAAAATGCACTCTTCCACCGCCAGGTTGAACCAGGGATCGTACGAGTCAGAGATAAGCAGACGAAGCGTCGACATAGCAGATTTCCTTTCTGTAACCTGTAATTTTTACCGGTAGCGGTCAGAGCTACTCTTTCTTTTGCTGCTCTTCTTCTTCCGGTACGGATTTGTTGGCCGTCAGCAAAAACGGCGACTGCTGCCAGCGCGTGCGTTTGCCCTGCAACAGGGTGCGCGTCAGCACGACGCCAATAGCCAGCGACAGCAGCAACATCAGGCGCAGAATATTGGTGGTGTTATCCACCTGCCTGGCTTCTGTCGCCAGCGTGTGCGTATCCAGCGTCAGGCGCAGGTAGCCCAGCGGGCCGCTTTTTCCCTGAATCGGCTCAACAATTTGCTGGTTGAAATAGCCGCCGGCTTTTTTGCCGTCCAGCGCCAGCCGGTCGCGCACATCAATACTTTCGCCGGAGCGCGCAATCAGATCGCCTTGCGCATCGTACACCCCGGCATCCAGAATGCGGCTCTCTTCGGTAAGCTGGCGCAGCACGACGTTGATCCGTTTTTCGTCCGGGGTTTCGGTGCGCATCAGTGGCGTGAGATTCAGCGTCACCTGGCGCGCCAGCGTTCTCGCCAGCTCTTCAAACTGCGGATTGCGCTGGCGCTGATGGTTTTGGCTGAACCAGGACGCGCCCTGCATCAGCGCGACCAGCAGTGCCAGACAGATGAGGACGATTACGGCGCGATGCAGCCGAAATTTAAGTTTTGCGCGAGCCATATTCCACCTGTTGAAAATTTGAGGCTTAATGTTGCCAGAAGCGCTGGTTACAAGGTAGCCTCATGCGTTATTTTCCCCTCCGATGCTTTCTGGCGCGAACGTTTTTACAGGAGCTTTAATGCTTAACAGTTTGACCTGGTGCGATCTGCCCGATGATGTTTCTCAGTGGCCGGGATTGCCGCTCTCTTTAAGTGGTGATGAGGTAATGCCTCTGGACTATCACGCTGGTCGCAGTGGCTGGCTGCTGTACGCACGTAATCTGGATAAGCAACGTCTGACGACCTATCAGCGCAAATTGGGTGCAGCAATGGTGATTGTTGCCGCGTGGAGCGTTGACGATTATCAGGTTCTTCGTCTGGCGGGTTCGTTGACGCCGCGCGCGACGCGCCTGGCGCACGACGAAGGTATGGACGTCGCCCCGCTGGGGAAAATCCCGCATCTGCGCTCGCCAGGGCTGCTGGTGATGGACATGGACTCCACCGCCATTCAAATCGAGTGCATTGATGAAATCGCTAAACTTGCCGGCACCGGCGAAATGGTGGCGGAAGTGACCGAACGGGCGATGCGCGGCGAACTCGATTTTGCCGCCAGCCTGCGCAGCCGTGTGGCGACGCTGAAAGGCGCTGACGCCAATATTCTGCTGCAAGTGCGGGAAAAACTGCCGTTAATGCCGGGGCTGGTGCAACTGGTGTTGAAGCTGGAAACATTAGGCTGGAAAGTGGCTATCGCCTCGGGCGGCTTTACTTTCTTTGCCGATTACTTGCGCGACAAGCTGCATTTGACGGCGGCAGTCGCCAACGAACTTGAGATCATGGACGGTAAATTCACCGGCCATGTATTGGGCGATATCGTGGATGCGCAGTTCAAAGCCAATACGCTGAAACAACTGGCTGAAAAATATGAAATTATTCCTGAGCAAACTGTAGCGATTGGCGACGGCGCGAACGATTTACCGATGATCAAAGCCGCCGGGCTCGGCATCGCGTTTCATGCCAAACCCAAAGTGAATGAGAAGGCGGAAGTCACCATTCGCCACGCCGATCTGATGGGCGTATTTTGTATTCTTTCCGGCAGTATTAATAAGAAGTAGAGGTTATTGTGGCGAAAGCTCCCAAACGCGCGTTTGTCTGTAATGAATGCGGTGCGGATTACCCGCGCTGGCAGGGGCAGTGCAGCGCCTGTCACGCATGGAACACCATTACGGAAGTGCGCGTTGCCGCTTCGCCCACCGTGGCGCGTAATGAGCGTCTTTCCGGTTATGCGGGTAGCGCTGGCGTATCAAAAGTGCAGAAGCTGGCAGATATCAGTCTCGAAGAGCTGCCGCGTTTTTCCACCGGTTTTAAAGAGTTTGATCGCGTGCTCGGTGGCGGTGTTGTGCCCGGTAGCGCGATTCTGATTGGCGGCAACCCCGGTGCGGGGAAATCCACGTTGTTGTTGCAGACGTTGTGTAAGCTCGCCGAGCAGATGAAAACGTTGTATGTCACCGGCGAAGAGTCATTGCAGCAGGTGGCGATGCGCGCGCATCGTCTCGGGCTGCCGACTGGCAACCTCAATATGCTGTCGGAAACCAGTATCGAGCAAATCTGTATGATCGCCGAAGAGGAGCAGCCGAAGCTGATGGTGATCGACTCGATTCAGGTGATGCACATGGCTGATATTCAGTCGTCACCCGGCAGCGTGGCGCAGGTGCGTGAAACAGCGGCTTATCTGACACGTTTTGCGAAAACGCGCGGCGTGGCGATTGTGATGGTCGGCCACGTCACCAAAGACGGCTCGCTGGCCGGACCGAAGGTGCTCGAACATTGTATTGACTGCTCGGTGTTGCTTGATGGCGATGCGGATTCGCGTTTTCGCACCTTGCGCAGCCATAAAAACCGTTTCGGCGCGGTCAACGAACTCGGCGTGTTCGCCATGACCGAGCAGGGGCTGCGTGAAGTCAGTAATCCGTCGGCGATTTTCTTAAGCCGCGGCGATGAAGTGACCTCCGGCAGTTCGGTGATGGTGGTATGGGAAGGGACGCGTCCGCTGTTAGTCGAAATTCAGGCGCTGGTCGATCACTCAATGATGTCTAACCCGCGCCGTGTGGCGGTGGGACTGGAGCAAAACCGTCTGGCGATTTTACTGGCTGTGCTGCATCGCCACGGCGGCTTACAGATGGCGGATCAGGACGTGTTCGTCAACGTGGTTGGCGGGGTCAAAGTGACCGAAACCAGCGCCGATTTGGCACTATTGCTGGCGATGGTTTCCAGCCTGCGCGACCGGCCGTTACCGCAGGATTTAGTGGTGTTTGGCGAAGTCGGGTTGGCGGGAGAAATCCGCCCGGTGCCCAGCGGCCAGGAGCGCATTTCGGAGGCTGCGAAGCATGGTTTCCGCCGCGCTATCGTCCCGGCAGCGAATGTGCCGAAAAAAGTGCCTGAAGGGATGCAAATCTTTGGCGTGAAGAAGCTCACGGATGCGCTAAACGTCTTTGACGACTTATAATTGGCTAATGTTTTTTTGCAGGAGGCAACAATGTCGTCATTCGACTACTTAAAAACCGCGATTCGCCAGAAAGGCTGCACGTTACAGCAGGTAGCCGATGCCAGCGGTATGACCAAAGGCTATTTGAGCCAGCTGCTGAATGCCAAAATTAAGAGCCCCAGTGCGCAAAAACTGGAGGCGCTGCACCGCTTTCTCGATCTTGAGTTTCCCCGTCGGCAGAAAAGCATTGGCGTGGTTTTCGGCAAGTTTTACCCGCTGCACACCGGCCATATCTATTTGATCCAGCGCGCCTGTAGCCAGGTGGATGAGCTGCATATCATCCTTGGTTATGACGAAACGCGCGATCGTGAGCTGTTCGAAGACAGCGCGATGTCCCAACAGCCGACAGTGAGTGACCGTTTGCGTTGGCTGCTGCAGACTTTTAAGTACCAAAAAAATATTCGTATTCACGCCTTTAACGAAGAGGGCATGGAACCGTATCCGCACGGTTGGGATGTCTGGAGTAAAGGCATCAAAGCGTTTATGACCGAAAAAGGCATCACGCCAAACTGGATTTACACCTCCGAAGAGGCCGATGCGCCGCAGTATAGGCAACATCTGGGAATTGAAGCGGTGCTGGTCGATCCAAAGCGCACCTTTATGAATATCAGCGGTTCGCAAATCCGCGAGAACCCGTTCCGTTACTGGGATTATATTCCGACGGAGGTGAAACCTTTTTTTGTGCGCACGGTGGCGATTCTGGGGGGAGAATCCAGTGGTAAGTCGACGCTGGTTAATAAACTCGCCAATATTTTCAATACCACCAGCGCATGGGAATATGGCCGCGATTACGTCTTTTCGCATCTTGGCGGTGACGAAATCGCGCTGCAATATTCTGATTATGACAAAATCGCCCTCGGGCACGCGCAATACATCGATTTTGCCGTGAAGTACGCCAATAAAGTGGCATTTATCGATACGGATTTTGTTACCACGCAGGCGTTCTGCAAAAAATATGAAGGCCGCGAACATCCTTTCGTTCAGGCATTGATTGATGAATATCGTTTTGATCTGGTGATCCTGCTGGAAAATAATACCCCGTGGGTGAATGATGGACTGAGAAGTCTTGGCAGTTCTGTCGATCGTAAGGAATTTCAGGATTTGCTGGTATCAATGCTGCGGGAAAATAATATCGAATATGTGCGCGTTGAAGCCGCAGATTATGACTCGCGATTTTTACAGTGCGTCGATCTGGTTAAACAGTTAATGGGGCCGTAGGCCGGAATAACAGGCCGGTCTGGTATATTCCACGGCCTGTATATCGGTTAATTTGCCGGTTGATTACGAAAATTTTCCCAGCGGTTATGGACCTGCGTCAGCGCGGCGATTGACGGCTGATTCACCTTTCTCAACATATTATATTTGTGTGTACTGACCGTTTTTATATCCAGCCCGCTGTGGGTTAACATGCTTTTCTTTTTCCCCGCGCTAATGATATGACTAAGCAGCATTCTCTCTTTTCTCGTTAGCGCTATTCTGCACTCCTGGCTTTGTTTATTTCGCCATGATTTATATTTTAACGTGCGGAATATTTCGGTTAGCTTTGTGTCTTTCTTGATTTTTAAAAATGAATGCAATAAGTAACATTCAAACGCATTGTCGTTTTTTATTATTCTGTTTAGTGTCGATAATGTTGTGATGATAATAAAGTTATTATCAAAATCTAAAATAACGTCGTTATTATCCAGTGTTATTTCTTTTTGCTTAATAAATGTCTGTAATCCGTTTTTAAGAAAAACATCTTCCGTAATGATATGCATTAATTATAACCATACGTTCATTTATTAACCGAGGTAATGAGTATCATGTTAGCGTCTGGTCTTTGCGTTAAGCAATCCAGGGACAAAAAGGCGAATGCTAAAAGCATTGGTCTATGAAAATGAGATTGCTGGATGTTTATTCTGTGGTGTGAGTTTTATTCGGGATTTTAGTTTTAGATTATTTCTGCAATGAATGCATCTGTCTCTGGATCGCGGCGAAGATAGTATGAAAACAAAAAAACTTATTTATGTGCTTATTGCAGAGGAATTCACTGAGCATTTGGGCGTGAAGCGAATGGGTTTCCCCATTCGCTTTTGTGTCGGCTTATTTGGCGATACGTTTGTACTTAATACGCTTCGGCTCCAGCGCATCTGCGCCCAGCGTGCGTTTCTTATACTCTTCGTATTCGGTGAAGTTACCTTCGAAGAACTCCACTTTGCCCTCGTCCTGGTAATCCAGAATGTGGGTGGCGATACGGTCAAGGAACCAACGGTCATGCGAAATAACCATCGCGCAGCCCGGGAATTCAAGCAGGGCGTTTTCCAGCGCACGCAGGGTCTCGATATCCAGGTCGTTGGTCGGTTCATCAAGCAGCAACATGTTGCCGCCAACCTGTAACAGTTTTGCCAGGTGCAGACGACCGCGCTCACCGCCGGACAATTCGCCCACGCGTTTACCCTGATCGGTGCCTTTAAAGTTGAAGCGGCCAACGTACGCGCGGCTCGGCATTTCGGTGTTACCGATACGCATAATGTCCAGCCCACCGGAAACTTCTTCCCACACGGTTTTGCTGTTATCCATCGCGTCGCGGAACTGATCAACCGAGGCCAGTTTGACGGTTTCACCCAGCGTAATGGTGCCGCCATCTGGCTGCTCCTGGCCGGACATCATGCGGAACAGCGTGGATTTACCCGCGCCGTTCGGGCCGATAATGCCGACAATCGCGCCTTTCGGCACGGAGAACGACAGGCCATCAATCAGCTGGCGATCGCCGTAGGACTTGCTGAGATTGCTGACTTCAACCACTTTATCGCCCAGGCGAGGTCCCGGTGGAATAAACAGTTCGTTGGTTTCGTTACGTTTCTGGTATTCAGTGCTGTTGAGTTCTTCAAAGCGCGCCAGACGGGCTTTGCCCTTAGATTGACGGCCTTTCGCGCCCTGACGCACCCATTCCAGCTCTTTCTCAATGGATTTACGACGAGCCGCTTCCTGAGAGGCTTCCTGTGCCAGACGCTGATCTTTCTGCTCCAGCCAGGAAGAGTAGTTGCCTTCCCATGGAATACCTTCACCGCGGTCAAGTTCGAGGATCCAACCGGCGACGTTATCGAGGAAGTAACGGTCGTGGGTAATCGCCACCACAGTACCTTCGAAATCGTGCAGGAAGCGTTCCAGCCAGGCAACGGACTCGGCGTCCAGGTGGTTGGTGGGTTCGTCGAGCAGCAGCATGTCCGGCTTTTCCAGCAGCAGACGGCACAGCGCGACGCGGCGGCGTTCACCACCGGAAAGATTGGCAATCTTTGCATCCCAGTCCGGCAGACGCAGCGCGTCGGCAGCGCGTTCCAGTTGCACATTCAGGTTATGACCGTCATGCGCCTGGATAATCTCTTCAAATTTACCTTGCTGCGCAGCCAGTTTGTCGAAGTCAGCATCCGGTTCAGCGTATTTGGCATAGACTTCGTCCAGGCCTTTCAGGGCGCTAACCACTTCAGCGACCGCTTCTTCAACCGATTCACGTACGGTTTGTTCCGGGTTCAACTGCGGTTCCTGCGGCAGGTAACCGATCTTAATGCCAGGCTGCGGGCGGGCTTCACCTTCGATGTCTGTATCGATGCCGGCCATGATGCGCAGCAGGGTAGACTTACCGGCACCGTTAAGACCCAGTACGCCGATTTTTGCGCCCGGGAAGAAGCTTAGCGAGATATTTTTCAGAATATGACGTTTCGGCGGGACAACTTTGCCGACACGATGCATGGTATATACGAATTGAGCCACGTTGGACTTCGCCTCT
The DNA here is from genome assembly GCF_042788165.1 of Kosakonia sp. YIM B13588. Lineage (NCBI taxonomy): Bacteria > Pseudomonadati > Pseudomonadota > Gammaproteobacteria > Enterobacterales > Enterobacteriaceae > Kosakonia > Kosakonia sp. YIM B13588. The sequence continues at coordinate 50,031 of NZ_JBHZPO010000008.1, forward strand.
TTGTAATGAGAGTGGTATTCAACAGCGGAGTGTAGCCGTTTTCGCGGCTTAATCCCAGCCAGCCGCGACGGGTGTGTTAAATCACGCCAGAAAGGTAAAAAAGTGTGCGCAACGTGGCGCGTTACGAGTTGCCCGGTTAGCATTAACGCATTACGCGGCATGACGCTGCAAAAACGTGACAGATAAGAGGAAAGAGCTGTGCAGAGAGCTAAACATGCCGCCTGGCGATTCGCGGCGGCCTGCGTTTGTTTGCTGTCCCTCAGCAATGTGGCGCGGGCAGATTCACTGGATGAACAACGTAACCGTTACGCGCAGATTAAAACCGCGTGGGACAACAAACAGATGGACGTGGTGCAGCAACTGCTACCCACGCTACAAACGTATCCGCTTTACCCATACCTGCAATACCGTCAGATTACCGACGATCTGATGAATCAACCCGCGATTACGGTGACCAACTTTGTGCAGGCCAACCCGACGCTACCGGCGGCACGCACGCTGAAATCTCGCTTTGTTAATGAACTGGCCCGGCGGCAAGACTGGCGCGGGTTGCTGGCATTCAGCCCGGAGAAACCCGCTGCTACTGAAGCGCAATGTAACTACTACTTCGCGAAGTGGAATACCGGCCAGGCAGACGAAGCCTGGGCAGGCGCGAAAGAGCTGTGGTTAAGCGGCAAAAGCCAGCCCAACGCCTGCGATCAGCTGTTTGGCGCATGGCGCGCTTCCGGGAAACAGGATCCGCTGGCTTTTCTGGAGCGTATTCGCCTGGCGATGAAAGCGGGAAATACCAGGCTGGTCACGCTGCTGGCCGGGCAGATGCCGCCTGATTATCAAACCATTTCGGCGGCTATCATCAATCTTGCCAATAATCCATTGAGCGTAATGTCCTTTGCCACTACCACCGGGGCAACGGATTTTACCCGTCAGATGGCGGCGGAAGCCTTTGAAAGCGTTGCGCGTCAGGATGTGGAAAACGCCCGCCTGATGATCCCTTCGCTGGTGCAGGCGCAGCAGTTGAATGAGGAACAAACCCAGACGCTGCGCGATATTGTCGCATGGCGATTGATGGGCAATGACGTCACCAGCGATCAGGCGCGCTGGCGTGATGATGCGATCATGCGCTCGCAATCAGTCTCTTTGCTGGAGCGCCGGGTGCGTATGGCGATTGGCAACGGCGATCGTCGTGGGTTGAATACCTGGCTTTCTCGTTTACCGATGGACGCAAAAGAGAAAGACGAGTGGCGCTACTGGCAAGCGGATTTGTTGCTGGAGCGCGGACGCGAGGATGAAGCCAAAGAGATCCTCCACGCCCTGATGAAGCAGCGTGGTTTTTACCCGATGGCCGCTGCGCAGCGGCTGGGTGAAGAGTACTCGATGCAGATAGACAAAGCGCAGGGAAATGTCTCCGCAACGCTAACGCAGGGCGCAGAAATGGCGCGCGTTCGTGAGCTGATGTACTGGGGGCTGGATAACACCGCGCGCAGTGAGTGGGCGAATCTGGTGACCAGCCGAACCCAGCAAGAGCAGGCGCAACTGGCGCGTTATGCTTTTAATCAACACTGGTGGGATCTGAGTGTGCAGGCCACGATTGCCGGCAAGTTGTGGGATCAACTGGAAGAGCGTTTCCCGCTGGCGTATAGCGATCTTTATGCCCGCTACACCAGTGGCAAAGGCATTTCACAAAGCTACGCCATGGCGATATCTCGCCAGGAGAGTGCCTGGAACCCGACGGCGCGCTCCCCGGTTGGCGCGGCAGGTTTAATGCAGATTATGCCGGGTACCGCCACGCACACGGTGAAGATGTTTAACATTCCCGGCTACAGCAACTCCGGCCAACTCTTTGATCCGGAAACGAATATCAACATCGGCACCAGTTATCTGCAGTATGTTTATCAGCAGTTTGGCAATAACCGCATTTTCTCGTCGGCGGCTTATAACGCCGGGCCGGGAAGGGTGCGCAGCTGGTTGAACAACAGCGGCGGCAAACTTGATGCGGTGGCCTTTATTGAGAGTATCCCGTTCTCGGAAACACGAAGCTATGTGAAAAACGTGCTGGCTTACGATGCTTATTACCGCTATTTCCTGAGCGGAGATAAGCCGGTTGTCTTTAATGATGCTGAATGGCAGCGCCGTTATTGATTTCTGTGGTTTATGCTATGATGTGTACTCGCTAAAGAGTACACATCAGTAAACCTTTAACATGGCGGCAAATTATGACTCAGCAATCACCCTATTCAGCGGCGATGGCCGAACAGCGCGATCAGGAGTGGCAACGCTTCGTGGATCTGGTCCGGCAATCTTACGAAAAGGATCTGCACATTCCATTGCTTAATCTGATGCTTACGCCAGATGAGCGCGAGTCGTTGGGCACAAGAGTGCGGATCATTGAAGAACTGCTGCGCGGCGAGATGAGTCAGCGTGAACTGAAAAGCGAGCTGGGGGCAGGTATCGCGACCATTACTCGTGGATCAAACAGCCTGAAAGCTGCGCCTGCTGATTTACGTTTATGGCTGGAGCAGACGCTGCTGAATACTCAGCGATAAATCGCGTTGTGAAAGGGGCTGAGCGCCAGGATCACCGCCTGGTGGTAAACGCTTTCGCGAGTAAGTTTTCCTGCGGTGAAAACGCCAATGGCACCCTCTTTGCGGCCGATCTCATCAATTCCGCTATAACGCGACATTACTGGCCCGAGCGCTTCACCGGCGCGCACTTTCTGCAAAATGATCTCCGGTAGCGGCAGCGTTGCCGAGCGGGCTTCACCTTTCTGATGATTGCTTTCTATCACCACCCAACTAAACGTACTGCCTTCGTCGATCCCAGCTTCGATAGCCACCCAAAAATCCGCTTCGGGGTGTGCATGGCGGGCATTGACCACGCGATTTCGTGCGCCAGTACGCGTTTCTTCACTGCCAAACGGCTGTTCCGGTACGCCGCTATCGACGGAAACGGCGTCTATATGGCAGGATCCTTCGCCGAAGATCTCGTTAAAAGCGTGCAGAATCGCCCGAATTTTCGCGGGATTTGTGGTAGCTGAGACAACATGGTGCATAATTAATAACGGTATGTTCGGAATGAGACGCGTTCTTTTACCCCGGACAGAGACCTTCCTCAGATAATAAATTCATCGCAGTATAATGGATAAAAAAGCATGTTACAGGTATACCTTGTTCGCCACGGTGAAACGCAGTGGAACGCCGAGCGTCGTATTCAAGGCCAGTCAGACAGTCCGTTAACCGAGAAAGGGGAGAAGCAGGCGTGGCAGGTGGCTGAGCGCGCAAAAGCGCTGGGCATTACCCACGTTATTGCCAGCGACCTGGGGCGTACCCGCCGGACGGCTGAGATCATCGCTGAAGTCTGCGGTTGCGATATCACCTTTGAGCCGCGTTTGCGCGAGCTGGACATGGGCGTGCTGGAACGCCGTCATATCGATTCCCTGACCGAAGAAGAAGAGAGCTGGCGTCGCCAACTGGTGAATGGCACGGCCGATGGCCGCATTCCTGATGGCGAATCGATGCAGGAGTTAAGCGATCGGATGCATGCGGCGCTGGCAACCTGCCTGGATCTTCCCGAAGGAAGCCGACCGTTGCTGGTCAGTCACGGCATGGCGCTGGGCTGCCTGGTCAGCACAATCCTTGGGTTGCCAGCTTATGCTGAACGCCGCCTGCGCCTGCGCAACTGCTCTATTTCCCGCATTGACTATCAACAGAGCCCGTGGCTGGCTTCTGGCTGGGTGGTGGAAACCGCAGGAGACGTCTCGCACCTGGACGCTCCAGCGCTGGATGAGTTGCAGCGTTAACGGCGAATAGGCACCAAATATTCGCAGCGGATATGCGATGGCGGCTCGCCGTCTTCGCGCGGCTCTTCATGCTGCGGGTAAAAGTGCTCAATATCCTGGCCTTTACGGCGCGTGAGGTTAAGCATCGGCATGCACGTTCCGTAAACGGTCAGGATGAAATCCTGAAAACCGTGCGGTGAACCTTCATAGGCGAAGGAGATGTAGTCGCCGCCTTCCAGCAACACCGGCTGCGCGTTGCTCAGATAGCCGTTCGCCATCTCCGGCGTTAGCGCTGTGGTGTAAAACACTTCCTGTTCGTCATCCTTTTCCAGGCTTGGGCGCGGCTCATGCAGGCCATACATTTCCGGTGGAATTTTCGGTGAATTGCTCAAAAATTCCCGCCAGAACTGAATGCGCATTTGATTACGGAAATCGGAGATCTCCTCCAGCGCACAGGTGTAGCTCTGGGTGGTGCCAATAAGTTGCATTGGCGGCAGGGTGACAAAGTCATGTTTTGGCATGGTAAATTCGCCAAGACGCATCGGCGGGCGAATGCCAAACGCGCTCCAGTCTGGTGAACGGCGATAGAGCGCAGGGGTGACAGCAAACTGTTTTTTGAAAGCGCGGGTGAAGGTTTGTTGCGAATCAAAGCGGTATTGCAGGGCAATATCCAGAATGGGCCGGGCAGTAAGGCGCAGAGCAACAGCGGATTTTGACAGACGACGCGCACGAATATAAGCGCCGATGGCATGACCGGTCACGTCTTTGAACATCCTTTGCAGGTGCCACTTGGAATAGCCCGCTTTTGCCGCCACATTATCCAAAGCGAGTGGCTGATCCAGATGGCTTTCCAGCCAGGAAAGTAAGTCGCGAATGATCCCAGCCTGATCCATACAATATCCTCTTCCTTAAAACAGCATTAACGCCTGATATCAGGCAACGGATAATAACGGGTTTTTAGGTGTTTAGCATTCGGTGTTTTTTTTGTGCACAAATACGCATTGTGACTGATTTTCATCATAAATTTTGTAAATTAGTGATCTGCAAACAGTTTCTCATTTGAAAGCTGAATAGTTGCTCAACGTAATATTCAAAAATGGTAACAATATGAAATATACAAAGTTAATCCTTCCTGCAGTAATGTTGGTCGCGCTGGGCTCTGCCTATGCAGAACAAATTGGTTCCGTCGATACCGTGTTCAAAATGTTTGGTCCGGATCACAAAATTGTGGTCGAAGCGTTTGATGATCCTGATGTGAAAAATGTCACCTGTTACATCAGTCGGGCGAAAACCGGCGGTATCAAAGGCGGGCTGGGGCTGGCAGAAGATACGTCTGATGCGGCTATCTCTTGCCAGCAGGTTGGGCCGGTTGAGTTGAGCGATAAGATCAAAAACGGTAAGGCGCAGGGCGATGTGGTTTTCCAGAAAAGGACGTCGTTAGTCTTTAAGAAATTGCAGGTGGTGCGTTTCTATGACGCGAAGCGTAACACACTGGCATATTTAGCTTATTCCGATAAAGTGGTTGAAGGATCGCCGAAAAATGCCTTAAGCGCGGTCCCCATTATTCCCTGGAGTAAATAAGCCCAATGTCTACGCCGCAACCGCTGATCTGGCTGGTAGAGGATGAAACCAGCATCGCTGAAACGTTGATTTACATGTTGCAACAGGACGGTTTTGCCGTCACCGCGTTTGAGCGAGGTTTACCGGTGCTGGATGCGGCGCAGCAGCGTCTGCCTGAGCTGGCGATTCTGGACGTCGGCCTGCCGGATATCAGCGGTTTTGAACTGTGTCGTCGGCTACTGGCGCGTGCGCCCGCGTTGCCGGTGCTGTTTCTTACCGCGCGCAGCGATGAAGTCGACAAGTTGCTGGGGCTGGAGATGGGTGCGGATGATTACATTGCCAAGCCCTTTTCTCCGCGCGAAGTATGCGCCCGTGTGCGCACTGTGCTGCGCAGGTTGCAAAAGGCATCTTTTCACAACGAAATGCGGCGAATTGGCCAGTTTGAGCTGGACGAGGACGCCGCGATTATTCGCTGGTGCGGCGAAACGCTGCTGCTGACCCGCTACGAATTTCTGTTGTTGAAGACGTTACTGTTGGCACCGGGACGTGTTTTTTCTCGCCAGCAATTGATGGATCAGGTCTGGAGCGATGCTCAGGAGAGTTTTGACCGCACCGTCGATACTCATATCAAGACCTTGCGCGCCAAGCTACGCGCCATCAATGCCGAACTCACTCCTATCAATACGCATCGTGGTATGGGCTACAGCCTGGGGATCCGCTGATGCGCATTGGCATGCGCTTGTTGCTGGGCTATTTCCTGATCGTGGCAGTTGCCGCATGGTTCGTGCTGTCGATCTTTGTTCAGGAGATCAAACCCGGCGTACGCCGCGCCACCGAAGGGACACTTATTGATACCGCGACACTGTTGGCGGAGCTGGCTCGCGAAGATTTGCGTTCTGGGCATGCGCAGGATGGACGCCTGGCTCAGGCTTTCTCGACGTTAAATCATCAGCCAATCAATGCGCATATCAGCGGGATCCATAAAGTGCGCAATGAATATCACGTCTACATGACCGACAGCACCGGGCGCGTGGTGTTTGATTCATCTGGAAAGGCGTTGGGTGAGGATTACTCGCGCTGGAATGATGTCTGGCTGACGCTGCGCGGGAATTACGGCGCGCGTAGCTCGCTGGCGGATGCCAGTAACCCGCAGAGTACGGTGATGTATGTTGCCGCCCCAGTGACCGATCAAGGCCGCATTATCGGCGTAATCAGCGTGGGTAAGCCAAACAGCGCGATGGATCCGGTGATTAAACGCAGCGAGCGGCGGATCTTATGGGCTGGCGGCGCGCTGCTGGGCATTGCGTTGCTCATTGGTGCGGTCATGGTCTGGTGGATAAATCGCTCGATTGGCAAACTGGCGCGCTACGCTGATTCCGTTACCGAAAACCGTCCGGTTCCTTTACCTGATTTAGGCAGCAGCGAGCTGCGTAAACTGGCGCAGGCGCTGGAAAGTATGCGTGTGAAACTGGAAGGTAAAAATTATATCGAACAGTATGTTTACGCCTTGACGCACGAACTGAAAAGCCCGCTGGCGGCCATTCGCGGCGCGGCGGAGATCCTGCGCGAAGGGCCGCCGCCAGACGTTGTGACACGTTTTACCGACAATATTCTTACGCAAAATAGCCGCATGCAGAACCTGGTGGAAAAGCTGTTACACCAGGCGAAACTGGAAAACCGGCTGGAAATTGCGTTTGCGGCAGTGGATATCGGTATGCTTTTTCACCAGTTGCAGGAGCAGCGCAGTGTGGTGTTATCGGCGAAAGGGTTAACTCTGCATATTGGCGCTGCTGATGCGGTGGCCGCAGGGGATAGCGAACTGCTGGCTCAGGCATTGGGTAATTTACTGGATAACGCCATTGACTTTACACCGCCTGGCGGTGAGGTGGCGTTACGCGCCAGCCGGGAAGCTGACGCGCTGGTGTTAACGGTCAGCGACAGCGGTTCTGGTATCCCGGATTATGCTCTGCAGCGCGTTTTTGAACGCTTTTACTCGCTACCGCGTGCCGACGGGCAAAAAAGCAGTGGGCTGGGGCTGGCGTTTGTCCAGGAAGTCGCGCGGTTGCATCATGGTAATATTCGCGTCCTGAACCGCCCGCAAGGGGGCTGCGAAGCCCGGCTGACACTTCACCCACACTTCACATAACTTCAAATCCTTCACACATAGCCTCGCTACTCTGCACGCATCACTAAGGAGAAGGCTATGTTGAAATCCCCCCTGTTCTGGAAAATGGTAACGCTGTCAGGTTGTCTTTGTGTTCTGCTTATCCCGCTGACGCTGCTGAGTGGCTTAATTGGCGAACGCGCGAATTATCGTAACGATGTGACGGATACGCTGCGCCAGAGCAGCGCTGGCAGCCAAAAATTGATCGGGCCGTTGATCGCCATCCCGGTGACCGAAACGGTGGTTTCTCTGGAAAAAGCCAACGACAACGAGGCTCCCAAAGAGGTGCGGCGTAAACAGAGTTACCTTCGTTTTTGGTTACCGGAATCGCTGATGGTCAATGGTAAACAGCAGGTCGAAACCCGCAAGATCGGTATTTATGATGGGCAAATTTGGCACAACGACATCGAGATCAACGCGGAATTCGACCCAAAGCGGCTGGACATCAAAGCCGATGAGAATGTCTCTCTCGGCGAGCCATTTCTTGTTTTAGCGTTGAGTGATTCGCGCGGTATTGGCCAGTTGCGTACCACCAGGTTGAATGGCGAGACACTCAACGTTGAACCAGGAACCGGGCTGGCAAGCGATCTGCAGGGCGTGCATATGCCGTTGTCGACGGTGAATTTGCAGCAATCGCTGAAGCTGTCTATGGCGTTTAGTTTGAGCGGAACTGGATATTTTTCCGTGGTGCCGTTGGGACGAAATAGTGAGATGACACTGAATGGCGACTGGCCGCATCCGGGGTTTATGGGCGATTTTCTGCCGGAAAAACGCACCGTGAGCGCCAGTGGTTTTCAGGCTCACTGGCAAAGTAGCTGGTTTGCCAACAATCTGGACAGCAAAATGCGTGCTGCCGGGGCGCTGTCTGTCAACAAAAGTTGGGAGTTGCCTGCTTTCAGCGTCAACATCGCTACGCCCGCTGATCAGTACCAGTTGACCGACAGAGCCGTTAAGTATGCAATTTTGCTGATCGTACTGACTTATCTGGCGTTTTTCGTCTTCGAAAGTCTAACCGCGCGGCAAATGCATCCGATGCAATATTTGCTGGTGGGGTTATCGCTGGTGATGTTCTATCTGGTGTTACTGGCGCTTTCTGAACATACCGGATTCACCATTGCCTGGGGGGTTGCCAGCCTGCTCGGTGCACTGCTGAACGGTGTCTATTTGCAGGGCGTATTGAAAAGCTGGCGCGCGGGGTTGTCGTTTAGTATCGCGCTGTTAGTGCTTGATGCGGTGATGTGGAGTCTGTTGAACTCCGAAGATAATGCGCTGTTGCTCGGCACCGGTGTTCTGTTTATCGCCTTGAGCGTAGTGATGGTGTTGACGCGCAAGCTCGACTGGTACGCGCTTTCTGGTTCGGTGAAGAAAATACCGCAACCCGTGAGTGACGAAGAATTGCGGATCTGGAAATAAAAAAAAGCGGCGCTGAGCGCCGCTTTTTCATCATTATTCTGGCTTATTCCTGCAAATCACCGCAGAAACGGTAACCTTCACCGTGAATGGTGGCGATGATTTCCGGGGTATCCGGCGTTGATTCGAAATGTTTACGAATACGGCGGATAGTCACGTCGACCGTACGATCGTGTGGCTTCAGTTCACGACCGGTCATTTTTTTCAGCAACTCAGCACGAGACTGGATTTTGCCCGGGTTTTCGCAGAAGTGCAGCATCGCGCGGAATTCGCTGCGCGGCAGCTTATACTGCTCGCCGTTCGGGCTAATCAGTGAGCGGCTATTGATATCCAGTTCCCAACCGTTGAATTTGTAGCTGTCAACGCTGCGGCGTTCTTCGCTGACCGTGCCCAGATTCATGGTACGGGACAGCAGGTTGCGCGCGCGGATAGTCAGCTCGCGTGGGTTAAACGGTTTGGTGATATAGTCGTCAGCACCAATTTCAAGGCCCAGAATCTTATCGACTTCGTTATCACGACCCGTCAGAAACATCAGCGCGACATTCGCCTGCTCGCGTAATTCACGCGCCAGCAAAAGACCGTTTTTACCCGGCAGATTGATATCCATGATCACCAGGTTGATATCATTTTCAGAAAGGATCTGATGCATTTCAGCGCCATCTGTCGCTTCAAAGACATCGTAGCCTTCTGCTTCGAAAATGCTTTTTAACGTGTTGCGTGTTACCAACTCGTCTTCAACAATAAGAATGTGCGGGGTCTGCATGTTTGCTACCTAAATTGCCAACTAAATCGAAACAGGAAGTACAAAAGTCCCTGACCAGCCTGGTGCATGTCGAAAATTAACATGACGGCGTAACATGACTAAAGTACGTAATTGCGTTCTTGATGCACTTTCCATCAACGTCAACAACATCATTAGCTTGGTCGTGGGCACTTTCCCTCTGAACCCGACAGTGTCAAAAACGGCTGTCATCCTAACCATTTTAACAGCAACATAACAGGCTAAGACGTAAATGACACCCAATAAAACTACGCTTCGTTGACATATATCAAGTTCAATTGTAGCACGTTAACAGTTTAGAGAAATCTTGATAGCCAAATGCTAGCGTTTCTTACAATTTTTCAATAAACCAACTAGTTGCGCATATTAATTGATAAACAGGGCGAATCCAATACAAGTAGGAAATTCTGTATTAAAATGCCATGAATAAACATAGGGATAAGTCCCTTCTGTTAACATCTTAGCAGGTAATATCACTGATAAATAGTTTAGCTTTTTTTAACCGTAGACAAGGGCTAAATCAGTGATTTGTGTTACATAATTGTAAATTCGCACCGCGTAGTATGATGACAAAGGTCACATTTCCCCGTGGTCTCAGTAAGAAGAGAAAGTAAAATGCAATTGGCTGTTGTTCTTGTCTCCCCCGCGAGAGCGGAAAATGTCGGCGCCGCTGCCCGCGCCATGAAAACCATGGGGTTTAGTGATTTGCGTATTGTCGACAGCGACGCGCATTTGCAAGAAGGCGCGCGCCGCGTGGCGCACGGCTCCGGCGATATCCTTGATAATATTAAAACTTATGCAACCCTTACCGACGCGCTGGCGGATATTCCTTTTACCATCGCCACGACGGCGCGCAGCCGGGCGAAATTCCATTACTACGCGACACCTGCGGAACTGGTTCCCTTGTTACAAGAGAAAAGTACGTGGTTGAGTAGTGCTGCGCTGGTGTTTGGTCGTGAGGATTCCGGGCTGACCAACGAAGAGTTGGCCCTGGCGGATATTTTAACGGGTGTTCCGATGGTCGCGGAGTATCCTTCACTTAATCTCGGCCAGGCGGTGATGGTGTTCTGCTATCAATTAGCATCTTTAATGCAACATACCCCGAAAGAGGCAGCCCCGGTTGATGGCAATCAGTTACAGGCGTTGCGTTTGCGAACTCGCGGATTACTGGAAAAATTAGGCGTGGCGGATGATATAAAAATGGCCGACTGGCTCGATCAGCGTCTTGGTCTGCTGGAACAGCGCGACACTGCAATGTTGCATCGTTTGCTGCACGATATCGAAAAAAAACTCGCCGAGTAAATTGCTGTCATAACGTTTTTTTATAGTTAAAGTCACTGCGATACATGGCAGGAATGATCCTAATAGGTTGAAAGTGACGCCTGTTCCAGCGCAGCCGGGAATAACGGCAAAAGGGCGAAAAATAAAAATAAATTGACTTGAGCAGGCAGATACTTTAACCAATATAGGCATACAGCACAGACAGATAATGATTACAGAGCACACAACATCCATGAAACGCATCAGCACCATTACCACAATTACAACCATCACCATTACCACAGGTAACGGTGCGGGCTGACGCGTACAGGAAACACAGAAAAAAGCCCGCACCTGAACAGTGCGGGCTTTTTTTTCGACCAGAGATTAAGGGGTAAAACCATGCGAGTGTTGAAGTTCGGCGGTACATCAGTGGCAAATGCAGAGCGTTTTCTGCGTGTTGCCGATATCCTGGAAAGTAATGCCAGGCAGGGGCAGGTTGCCACCGTGCTTTCTGCCCCGGCGAAAATTACTAACCATCTGGTGGCAATGATCGAAAAAACGATCGGCGGCCAGGATGCGATTCCGAACATTAGCGACGCCGAGCGTATTTTCGCCGACCTGCTACAAGGGCTGGCAGATGCGCAACCGGGCTTTCCCCTCGTGCAATTGAAAGCGTTTGTTGAACAAGAGTTCGCGCAGATCAAACACGTTTTGCATGGTATCAGCCTGCTCGGCCAGTGTCCGGACAGCATCAACGCCGCGTTAATTTGCCGTGGTGAGAAACTCTCTATTGCCATCATGGCTGGGTTACTGGAAGCGCGCGGTCACAAAGTCAGCGTTATCGATCCGGTCGAAAAATTGCTCGCTGTCGGTCATTACCTGGAATCAACGGTCGATATTGCTGAATCTACTCGCCGTATCGCCGCCAGCCGTATTCCTGCGGATCATATGGTGCTGATGGCCGGTTTCACCGCCGGAAACGAGAAGGGCGAACTGGTGGTGCTTGGACGTAACGGCTCCGACTACTCTGCTGCCGTGCTCGCGGCCTGTCTGCGCGCAGATTGTTGTGAGATCTGGACCGATGTCGACGGCGTATATACCTGCGACCCGCGCCAGGTGCCAGACGCCAGGCTGCTGAAGTCGATGTCGTACCAGGAAGCCATGGAGCTTTCCTACTTCGGCGCCAAAGTTCTTCACCCTCGTACCATTACCCCCATCGCACAGTTCCAAATTCCTTGCCTGATCAAAAACACCGGAAACCCGCAAGCACCGGGCACGCTGATTGGCGCGACCTCTGATGAAGATGGTCTGCCGGTAAAAGGCATTTCGAATCTGAATAACATGGCGATGTTCAGCGTCTCCGGCCCGGGGATGAAAGGCATGGTTGGCATGGCGGCACGTGTCTTCGCCGCGATGTCGCGCAACGGCATTTCCGTCGTGTTAATCACCCAGTCGTCCTCGGAGTACAGCATCAGCTTCTGTGTGCCGCAATCCGATTGCGCCCGGGCCCAGCGCGCCATGAGCGAAGAGTTCTATCTCGAATTGAAAGAGGGCCTGCTGGAGCCGCTGGCGGTGATGGAGCGTCTGGCGATCATTTCAGTCGTCGGCGACGGTATGCGCACGCTGCGCGGAATTTCAGCGAAGTTTTTTGCGGCGCTGGCGCGAGCGAATATTAATATTGTAGCGATTGCTCAGGGCTCCTCCGAACGCTCGATCTCCGTGGTCGTTAGCAACGATGATGCCACCACCGGCGTACGCGTCACGCACCAGATGTTATTTAACACCGACCAGGTGATCGAAGTGTTTGTGATTGGTGTTGGCGGTGTCGGCAGCGCGTTGCTGGAACAGCTTAAGCGCCAGCAAACATGGCTCAAAAACAAACATATTGACCTGCGTGTTTGCGGTGTGGCGAACTCGAAAGCGCTGCTGACCAATGTTCATGGCCTGAATCTGGATAACTGGCAAGCGGAAATGGCACAAGCCAAAGAGCCGTTCAACCTGGGCCGCCTGATTCGCCTGGTGAAAGAGTATCACCTGCTGAACCCGGTAATCGTTGATTGTACTTCCAGCCAGGCAGTGGCCGACCAGTATGCGGATTTCCTGCGGGAAGGTTTCCACGTTGTGACGCCGAACAAAAAAGCCAACACTTCATCGCTGGATTATTACCACCAGTTGCGTCGCGCGGCGGAAAAGTCGCGGCGTAAATTCCTGTACGACACTAACGTTGGCGCGGGTTTGCCGGTGATTGAAAACCTGCAAAACCTGCTGAACGCCGGGGACGAGTTGCAGCATTTCTCCGGTATTCTTTCCGGTTCCTTGTCGTTTATTTTCGGCAAGCTGGATGAAGGCGTGAGCCTGTCGGCGGCAACGAATCTTGCCCGCGAAATGGGCTACACCGAGCCGGATCCGCGAGATGATCTCTCCGGTATGGATGTAGCGCGTAAGCTGCTGATTCTGGCGCGTGAAACCGGTCGTGAACTGGAGTTGTCGGATATCGTCATCGAACCGGTGCTGCCGGCGAGTTTTGACGATTCAGGCGATGTTGAGAGTTTTATGGCGCGTCTGCCTGGGCTGGATGATGATTTTGCCGCGCGAGTCGCAAAAGCGCGCGATGAAGGTAAAGTGCTGCGTTATGTTGGCAACATTGAAGAAGATGGCACCTGTCGGGTGAAAATTGCGGAGGTTGATGGCAACGATCCGCTATTCAAAGTGAAAAACGGCGAGAACGCGCTGGCGTTCTACAGCCACTATTACCAGCCGTTACCGCTGGTGCTGCGCGGGTATGGCGCGGGTAACGATGTGACGGCAGCGGGCGTGTTCGCCGACCTGCTGCGCACCCTGTCCTGGAAGTTAGGAGTCTGAGATGGTGAAGGTGTATGCTCCGGCCTCCAGTGCCAATATGAGCGTGGGTTTTGATGTGCTTGGCGCGGCGGTTACGCCCGTGGATGGCACGTTGTTGGGCGATAATGTCAGTGTGGAAGCGGCCGATCATTTCAGCCTGAAGAATGTGGGCCGCTTCGCCAGTAAATTACCGACTGAGCCGAAAGAAAATATCGTTTATCAGTGCTGGGAACTGTTCTGCCAGGAGATCGGTAAGCAGGTTCCCGTCGCGATGACGCTGGAAAAAAACATGCCGATCGGCTCCGGGCTCGGCTCCAGCGCCTGTTCCGTGGTCGCCGCGCTGGTCGCGATGAATGAGTTCTGCGGTAAGCCGCTGAACGAAACGCGTATGCTGGCGCTGATGGGCGAGCTGGAAGGGCGTATTTCCGGTAGCGTGCATTACGATAACGTCGCGCCTTGCTACCTCGGCGGCATGCAATTGATGATCGAGGAAAGCGGCATTATCAGCCAGCAGGTGCCAGGCTTTGATGAGTGGCTGTGGGTTTTGGCGTATCCAGGCATTAAAGTCTCGACAGCGGAAGCGCGCGCTATTCTGCCAGCGCAATATCGCCGTCAGGATTGCATTGCGCATGGTCGCCATCTGGCGGGCTTTATCCATGCTTGCTACAGCCGTCAGCCTGCGCTGGCAGCAAAATTAATGAAAGATGTGATTGCCGAACCGTACCGCATGAAGTTGCTGCCGGGGTTTGGGGAAGCACGTAAAGCAGTGGCGGATATTGGCGCGCTGGCCTGCGGGATCTCGGGTTCCGGGCCAACGCTGTTTGCCTTGTGCGACAAGCCGGATACCGCTCAGCGTGTTGCCGACTGGCTCGGCAAGCACTATCTGCAAAATCAGGAAGGCTTCGTTCATATTTGCCGGCTGGACACGGCGGGCGCTCGCGTAGTGGGATAACCAATGAAACTTTACAACTTAAAAGATCATAACGAACAGGTCAGCTTTGCGCAGGCCGTCACTCAGGGGCTTGGCAAAAATCAGGGGCTGTTCTTCCCGCACGATCTGCCGGAATTTAACCTGACCGAAGTCGATGAAATGCTGGAACAGGATTTTGTCACCCGCAGCGCGAAAATCCTTGCGGCGTTTATTGGCGATGAAATTCCTGAGGATGCGCTGGAAGCCCGCGTGCGCGCTGCGTTTGCTTTTCCTGCGCCGGTGAAACCGGTGGAGAGCGATATCGGCTGCCTGGAGCTTTTCCATGGGCCTACGCTGGCGTTCAAAGATTTCGGCGGGCGTTTTATGGCGCAGATGCTGAGTGCCATCAGCGGCGACAAACCGGTGACCATTCTGACGGCGACATCAGGCGATACGGGCGCCGCTGTGGCGCACGCCTTCTACGGAATGAAGAACGTGCGTGTGGTGATCCTCTATCCGCAGGGCAAAATCAGCCCGCTGCAGGAAAAACTGTTCTGTACGCTGGGCGGCAATATCGAAACCGTTGCAATCGACGCCGATTTCGATGCCTGCCAGGCGCTGGTAAAACAGGCATTTGATGATGAAGAGCTGAAAACGGCACTGGGCTTGAACTCGGCGAACTCGATCAACATCAGCCGCCTGCTGGCGCAGATTTGTTATTACTTTGAAGCGGTTGCACAACTGCCGCAGGAAGCACGCAATCAATTGGTGGTTTCCGTGCCGAGCGGTAACTTCGGCGATCTGACCGCCGGTTTGTTGGCGAAATCACTGGGGCTGCCGATCAAGCGTTTTATCGCCGCCACCAATGCCAATGACACGGTGCCGCGCTTCCTTAAAGAGGGGCAATGGCAGCCTAAAGCGACGCAGGCGACATTGTCGAACGCGATGGATGTCAGCCAGCCGAATAACTGGCCGCGCGTTGAAGAGCTGTTCCGTCGTAAGATCTGGCGCTTAAACGAGCTGGGTTATGCAGCGGTGGATGACGAAACCACCAAATCCACTATCCGCGAACTGAAAAGCAAGGGCTACATTTCTGAACCGCATGCCGCCATTGCTTACCGCGCATTGCGTGATCAACTGCAACCGGGCGAGTACGGTCTGTTCCTCGGCACCGCGCATCCGGCGAAGTTTAAAGAGAGTGTTGAAGCGATCCTCGGCGAAACCTTGCCGCTGCCGAAAGAGTTGGCCGATCGCGCCGATTTACCTCTGCTTTCGCATCAGTTGCCTGCGGATTTCTCCGCCCTGCGTCAGTTGATGATGAGCAAAGCGTAATGTCTTTGTTTCCCCTGCCAGCTGGCGGGGGAAACATAACGCTTACTGCTCGTGACGCTTAAACACCATTTCGTCCTGCGCGGATGCTTCTTCATCAAAGAAATACCCTTCGCTATCAAACCCGGCTAACTGCTCCGGTTTCGTCAAACGCTGCTCAATGATGTAGCGGCTCATCAACCCGCGTGCTTTTTTGGCGTAGAAGCTGATGACCTTAAACTTGCCGTTTTTCTCATCAAGGAACACCGGCTTGATTACCCTGGCTTTCAGTTTCTGGGTTTTGACCGAGCGGAAATACTCATCAGAGGCCAGGTTGATAACAATATCGTCGCCCTGGGCGGCAATGGTGTCGTTGAGTTTGTGGGTAATGGTCTCGCCCCAGAATTGGTACAGATCCTTACCTTTGGCGTTCTCCAGCCGGATGCCCATCTCCAGACGATACGGCTGCATCAGATCCAGCGGGCGCAGCACGCCGTATAACCCGGAAAGCATGCGCAGATGCTGTTGGGCAAAGTCGAAATCCGCTTCGCTGAAGGTTTCTGCTTGCAGACCGGTGTAGACATCGCCTTTAAATGCCAGAATCGCCTGGCGCGCATTTTCCGGGGTGAAATCAGGCTGCCAGTCGTGAAAGCGGGTTGCGTTAAGATCGGCAAGTTTATCGCTGATGCCCATCAGCGCTTTGATTTGCGGCGCAGAGAGCTTGCGGGCGGTCTTAATTAATTGCTGGGCGTGATCCAGCAGTTCCGGCTGGGTAAAGCGCGTGGTCGCCAGCGGGCTTTGGTAATCGAGCGTTTTAGCAGGTGAAATCAAAATCAGCATACTCAGTCCTTGCTGTGCGAGAAATTTCCGCTGACTTTAGCAAAAAAAACAACAGACTTGATCGATAGTTGCGATTAGCGCTACGAACGGGGAATGTCATCCCAGCTTCCCGGCGCCAGCTGGCGTTTGATCTCCGGGTAGCGCTTCGGATCAAAGACCGGCATGACGCCAAGTTTACGCTGGCGCTGATAATCTCGCGCCAGCAGTCTCACCACTGGCGAAAGTAGCAGGATCGCGGTCAGGTTGGTAATGGCCATCAGCGCCATCATCACATCGGCGATATGCCAAATTATCGGCAGGCTGAAAAACGAGCCCATCAGCACCATCAGCAAAACAGCCGTGCGCAGTAACCAGATATTCCTTGCGCTATTACGGCGCAAAAAGATCAGGTTGTTTTCCGCGTAGGTGTAGTTCGCCACAATCGACGTAAACGCAAACAGCGCCACGATGGCGGCAACGAACCCGGCGCCCCAATTTCCTGTCAGCGATACCATCGCCTGCTGCATCA
This sequence comes from Kosakonia sp. YIM B13588, assembly GCF_042788165.1. Classification (NCBI taxonomy): domain Bacteria; kingdom Pseudomonadati; phylum Pseudomonadota; class Gammaproteobacteria; order Enterobacterales; family Enterobacteriaceae; genus Kosakonia; species Kosakonia sp. YIM B13588. The sequence continues at coordinate 67,391 of NZ_JBHZPO010000008.1, forward strand.
ATTGCGTTCCGCCGATTGCACCCGTAGCTGGCGCCGTTCCTGCAAGCAGCAGAATAAACGCGCTGGCGGTACAGACCAGAAAGGTATCGGTCACGACGCCGATCATTTGCACAAAACCTTGTGCGACAGGATGTGGAGGCCATGAGGCGGCAGTGGCGGCGGCGTTGGGGGACGATCCCATCCCTGCTTCATTAGCGAGCATGCTACGTTGAAAACCGCTGGTGATGGCCTGGCTCAGGGTGTAAGCCATGGTTCCGGTTGCCGCTTCCTGCCAGCCAAAAGCGCTTTTAACAATGTTCACAAGAACCGCGGGCAGCAGATTGGCATGCCACAGGCTGACGCCAAAACTGACGACAATCCAGGCCAGCGCCATTACCGGCACCACCCACTGCATCAAGCGTGCAACGTTGTTAAGCCCTTTGAGCATGAACAGGAAAGCACAGGTAGCAAGCACGCTCCCGCTAATAAAACCGGGTACGTTCCATGCATAACGCACGGCCTGTGCCATCGCTGTTGATTGAATAGTGTTAAACACCAGTCCGTAGGTGAGCAGCAAAAAGATGGAGAACAGCACGCCCATCCAGCGCATACCCAGCCCGCGTTCCATATACCAGGCGGGGCCGCCGCGCAGCTGCTGATTGGCGTCACGCTCTTTGTACAATTGCGCCAGCGAACATTCGGCAAAGCTAATGACCATGCCGATAATGGCGGAAATCCACATCCAGAAAATCGCCCCTGGGCCGCCGGTGGTCAGTGCAAACGCCACGCCCGCCAGATTGCCGCTGCCGAGCCTTGTCGCAAGGCTCAGACATAACGCCTGATACGACGAGAGCGCGCCAGGCTGTGCAACTCGGCTGCTTTTCAGACTTTGGCCAAAATCGCGAATGAAACGGAAGGGGACAAACCGGCTGCGGAACGCAAACCAGATACCTGCCGCCGCCAGCAGGTAGACCATCAATGAGCCCCAAAGTATTTCACTGATGAATGAGAAAAATTCAGGCATTAACATTCCTCTTGTTGATGCCGGGGTTGGCCTGGGGCGTGGCTTCAGGAGTGTTCGCATCACTTCGCAGGCAATTAATTGAGTGAGTTTACCATACAATTTTCAGAGCATTGTCTGCGGTTGCGCTGGCAAGGCGTCGTGTTATCATCATGGGTAGACCGGTTACATCCCCCTAACAAGTATACTCGTCATACTTCTCGTTCAGGTGCGCTGGCTGCGTTAATGCGCCAGGCGCAGCAACGCGTCGTCGGTCTTAGCGTGGAGTATTAGGGTATCGTTTAAAGAGAAATATTATCATGACGGATAAATTGACCTCCCTGCGTCAGTACACCACAGTCGTGGCTGATACCGGAGATATCGCGGCAATGAAGCTTTACCAGCCGCAGGATGCAACAACCAACCCTTCTCTGATTCTTGGGGCTGCCCAAATCCCGGAATACCGCAAACTGATTGACGACGCCGTAACCTGGGCGCGCAGCCAGAGCAGCGATCGTGCGCAGCAGGTTGTGGATGCAACAGACCGACTGGCCGTGAACATTGGTCTGGAAATCCTCAAACTGATCCCTGGCCGTATCTCCACCGAAGTGGATGCGCGTCTCTCTTATGACACCGACGCGTCCATCGCGAAAGCAAAACGCCTGATCAAAATGTACAACGATGCGGGTATCAGCAACGATCGTATCCTGATCAAACTGGCTTCTACCTGGCAGGGCATTCGTGCTGCGGAACAGCTGGAAAAAGAGGGCATCAACTGTAACCTGACACTGCTGTTTTCCTTTGCACAGGCGCGTGCATGTGCTGAAGCGGGCGTGTTCCTGATTTCTCCGTTCGTTGGCCGTATTCTCGACTGGTACAAAGCCAATACCGACAAGAAAGAGTACGCACCGGCAGAAGATCCGGGTGTGGTTTCCGTCACGGAAATCTATCAGTACTACAAACAGCACGGCTATGAAACCGTGGTGATGGGCGCAAGCTTCCGTAACACCGGCGAAATCATTGAGCTGGCGGGCTGCGACCGTTTGACCATCGCGCCGGCACTGCTGAAAGAGCTATCTGAAAGCGCGGGCGCTATTGAACGTAAACTCGCTTACACCGGCGAAGTGAAAGCGCGTCCTGAGCGCATCACAGAAGCGGAATTCCTGTGGCAGCACAACCAGGATCCGATGGCAGTAGATAAACTGGCGGACGGTATCCGTAAGTTTGCCGTTGACCAGGAAAAACTGGAAAAAATGATCGGCGATCTGCTGTAATCATCAGGCGTGGCCGGGTTCCCGGTCACGCTTCTTCTCTCTGCTCTGTTTGCCTTTCTCCTCAGCGTGTATCATTTCGTTAAATTGTTTTTTTGCACGGAATGAATATGGACACACTACGCATTGGTTTAGTTTCGGTTTCCGATCGCGCCTCCAGTGGCGTTTATCAGGACAAAGGTCTGCCCGCACTTGAAGCGTGGCTGGCGAGCGCCCTGACAACCCCTTTTCAGATTGAAACTCGCCTGATCCCGGATGAGCAAAGCATTATCGAACAAACCCTGTGCGAGCTGGTGGATGAAATGAGTTGCCATCTGGTGCTGACCACTGGCGGAACCGGGCCTGCGCGCCGAGATGTAACACCGGATGCGACGCTGGCGGTAGCCGATCGCGAAATGCCCGGGTTTGGCGAGCAGATGCGGCAAATCAGCCTCAATTTTGTGCCGACCGCGATCCTTTCCCGCCAGGTCGGCGTGATCCGCAAACAGGCGCTGATCTTGAATTTGCCCGGTCAGCCGAAATCGATAAAAGAGACGCTGGAAGGGCTTAAAGACCAGGATGGCACAGTGAAAGTGCCGGGTATTTTTGCCAGTGTACCGTATTGTGTACAGTTACTGGATGGGCCATACGTCGAGACGGATCCGCAGGTCGTAGCATCTTTCAGGCCTAAAAGCGCAAGGCGCGAAACATTATCCTAAAAAAGTTTCTTTTCTGAGATAAGCAGTGCCGTGTATGGAGTGTTGATTTATTTACGGTATAGTAATTTTTAATTTACATAATCCGTAATAATTAAATTAACACTTCCTCTTTACAAACGGTTTGCTATGTCAACTTATACACGCCCTCTGAACAGACAAGACTATAAAACGCTGACGCTGGCTGCGCTGGGTGGCGCGCTGGAGTTCTACGATTTCATCATTTTCGTCTTCTTTGCTGCCGTTGTCGGTGAACTCTTTTTCCCTGCTGATATCCCGGAATGGCTGCGCCAGGTGCAGACCTTTGGCATTTTTGCTGCGGGTTATTTGGCTCGCCCGCTCGGCGGCATTGTGATGGCGCACTTCGGCGATTTGGTCGGGCGCAAGAAGATGTTTACGCTCAGTATTCTGCTAATGGCGTTGCCTACGCTGGCGATTGGTTTACTGCCAACCTATGCCTCAATGGGCATTGTTGCGCCGTTGCTGTTGCTGTTAATGCGCGTGCTGCAAGGCGCGGCAATTGGTGGCGAAGTGCCTGGCGCCTGGGTTTTTGTCGCTGAACATGTTCCTGCTCGCCGCATTGGTATTGCCTGCGGGACGTTGACTGCGGGGCTGACGGTAGGCATTTTGCTCGGTTCTGTGGTCGCCACGCTGGTGAATACCAGCATGACGCAGCAGGCTATCCACGATGGCGGCTGGCGTATTCCGTTCCTGTTGGGCGGGGCGTTTGGTCTGGTGGCTATGTACTTGCGTCGTTGGTTGCAGGAAACGCCGATTTTTCTTGAGATGCAGCAGCGAAAGGCGCTGGCGCAGGAGTTGCCAGTTAAGTCCGTGGTACTGAAACATAAAAAAGCGGTGGTGGTTTCGATGCTGCTGACCTGGCTGTTGTCCGCCGGGATTGTGGTAGTGATCCTGATGTCGCCGGTTTGGCTACAAAAACAGTATGGCTTCGCGCCAGCGCTGACGCTGCAGGCGAACAGTATCGCCACCGTGATGCTCTGTTTTGGTTGTCTTGCGGCCGGGCTGCTGGTGGACAAATTTGGTGCCAGTCGTACCTTCATCGTTGGCAGCATTCTGCTGGCCTGTTCCAGTTGGTTTTTCTATCACCTGGTCGGCAGCCATCCTGAGCTACTGTTTATTTTGTATGGCGTGGTGGGCTTGTGCGTTGGCGTGGTGGGCGCGGTACCCTACGTAATGGTACGAGCTTTCCCGGCAGAAGTGCGTTTCACCGGTATTTCATTCTCTTATAATGTCTCGTACGCCATTTTCGGCGGGCTGACGCCGATTGCCGTTACCATGCTGATGGGCGTTTCGCCGATGGCTCCCGCATGGTACGTGCTGGCGCTATCGCTGCTTGGCCTGGGATTGGGGATTCTGCTGCGCCAGGATCTTCATCACCAGGATAACGTGGCTGAAAGCGCGGTACAGCAATCATAAAAAAACGGAGCCATTTGGCTCCGTTTCGTTTTAGCCGTGTACGGTGGAATTAGTGCTTCTCGCCAATTGGCAGCACGGTGCGTTCGAACTGTTCATTCAGCACTTCGCCCATCGCCAGATAGATTGCGCTGGCACCACATACCAGACCGATCCAGCCTGCAATGTGAACAATGCCTTCGTTATCGGCCAGGTGGCCAATTGCCAGCAGTGCGAACAGCACCGTCAGGCTCAGGAAGACGAATTGCAGCGCGCGTGCGCCTTTCAGAGTGCCAAAAAACATAAACAGTGTGAATACGCCCCAGATACCTAAATAAACGCCCAGGAAGTGTCCGTTTGTTGCTTCTGCCAGCCCCATTTTCGGGAACAGCAGAATCGCCACCAGCGTCAACCAGAAAGAGCCGTAGGAGGTGAACGCGGTCAAACCGAAGGTGTTGCCTTTTTTATACTCAAGCAGGCCGGCAAAAATTTGTGCGATACCACCATAGAAAATGCCCATCGCCAGGATAATGACATCCATCGGGAACAAACCAATATTGTGCAGGTTAAGCAGAATAGTGGTCATGCCGAAGCCCATTAAGCCCAGCGGAGCCGGATTAGCCAACTTAGTGTTGCCCATAATTCCTCAAAATAAATCAATATGAAAAGGGAAAATGAAAGCCCCGCGTCAGTATTGAGGAGGCGGGGCGCGGCATCATAAATAGCGCCATTGAACCTGTCTATGATCTGAACAGGTGTAAATTAAAAAATTTTTTACCGCTCCCCCTTGATGCGCGAGCTTGCGACCCCATCTTGTAGTCAACCGCAGTGTGTGAGCCTGAAAAAAAACAATACAGGGTAGTTGAAACCGCACGTTTCGCCCTTATTACAGGTTCACAACCACATGATGACGAATTTTTAGTGGAGACGTTTAGATGGGTAAAATTATTGGTATCGACCTTGGGACAACCAACTCTTGTGTAGCCATTATGGATGGCGCTCAGGCTCGTGTGCTGGAGAACGCCGAAGGCGATCGCACCACGCCTTCTATTATCGCTTATACACAGGATGGCGAAACTCTGGTAGGTCAGCCGGCTAAACGTCAGGCAGTGACGAACCCGCAAAACACCTTGTTTGCGATCAAACGCCTGATTGGCCGTCGCTTCCAGGACGAGGAAGTCCAGCGTGACGAATCTATCATGCCGTACAAAATCATCGCAGCCGACAACGGCGATGCGTGGATTGATGTAAAAGGCACCAAAATGGCGCCGCCGCAGATCTCTGCGGAAGTGCTGAAAAAAATGAAGAAAACCGCTGAAGATTACCTGGGTGAACCGGTAACTGAAGCTGTTATCACCGTTCCGGCTTACTTTAACGATGCGCAGCGTCAGGCAACCAAAGATGCCGGCCGTATCGCAGGCCTGGAAGTTAAACGTATTATCAACGAACCAACAGCGGCAGCGCTGGCTTACGGTCTGGATAAAGAAACCGGCAACCGTACTATCGCGGTATATGACCTGGGTGGCGGTACTTTCGATATCTCTATCATCGAAATCGATGAAGTTGATGGCGAAAAAACCTTCGAAGTTCTGGCAACCAACGGTGATACCCACCTGGGTGGTGAAGACTTCGACAGCCGTCTGATCAACTACCTGGTAGAAGAGTTCAAGAAAGATCAGGGTATCGATCTGCGTAACGATCCGCTGGCGATGCAGCGTCTGAAAGAAGCGGCAGAAAAAGCGAAAATTGAGCTTTCTTCCGCTCAGCAGACCGACGTGAACCTGCCGTACATCACTGCAGATGCGACCGGTCCGAAACACATGAACATCAAAGTGACTCGTGCGAAACTGGAAAGCCTGGTTGAAGACCTGGTTAACCGTTCCATCGAGCCGCTGAAAGTTGCGTTGCAGGATGCTGGCCTGTCCGTATCTGACATCAACGACGTGATCCTGGTCGGTGGCCAGACGCGTATGCCGATGGTGCAGAAAAAAGTGGCAGAGTTCTTCGGTAAAGAGCCGCGTAAAGACGTTAACCCGGACGAAGCCGTTGCTATCGGTGCTGCGGTGCAGGGTGGTGTGCTGACTGGTGAAGTGAAAGACGTTCTGCTGCTGGACGTTACCCCGCTGTCGCTGGGTATCGAAACCATGGGCGGCGTGATGACTGCGCTGATCAACAAAAACACCACTATCCCGACTAAGCACAGCCAGGTGTTCTCTACTGCGGAAGACAACCAGTCTGCGGTAACCATCCATGTGCTACAGGGTGAGCGTAAACGCGCGTCTGATAACAAATCGCTGGGCCAGTTCAATCTCGATGGCATCAACCCGTCTCCGCGCGGTATGCCGCAGATTGAAGTTACCTTCGATATCGACGCCGATGGTATTTTGCATGTGTCTGCAAAAGACAAAAATACCAACCGCGAGCAGAAGATCACCATTAAGGCTTCTTCTGGTCTGAACGAAGACGAAATCCAGAAAATGGTACGCGATGCTGAAGCAAACGCTGAAGCTGACCGTAAATTCGAAGAACTGGTGCAGACCCGTAACCAGGGCGATCATCTGCTGCACAGCACCCGTAAGCAGGTTGAAGAAGCCGGTGACAAACTGCCAGCTGAAGACAAAACTGCTATCGACGCTGCGTTGAGCGAGCTGGAAACTGCGCTGAAAGGCGAAGACAAGGCTGACATCGAAGCGAAAATGCAGGCGCTGGCGCAGGCTTCCCAGAAACTGCTGGAAATCGCACAGCAACAGCACGCGCAGCAGCAGGCGGGCGCTGATGCTTCTGCGAACAACGCGAAAGACGACGATGTTGTTGACGCCGAGTTTGAAGAAGTAAAAGACAAAAAATAATCGCCCTGATGCAGGGTAGATAACCAGCACGGGCGTCGGGGTTTTCTCCACGCCCGTGCTCGTATGTTAAGGGGCAGATAAACCGATGGCGAAGCAAGACTATTACGAGATTTTAGGCGTTCCGAAAACAGCGGAAGAGCGTGAAATCAAAAAGGCGTATAAACGCCTGGCCATGAAATATCACCCGGATCGCAATCAGGGCGATAAAGAGGCCGAAGCCAAATTCAAAGAAATTAAAGAAGCCTACGAAGTCCTGACCGATGCCCAAAAACGTGCGGCTTACGATCAGTACGGTCATGCGGCGTTTGAACAAGGCGGCATGGGCGGTGGTGGGTTCGGCGGCGGCGGTTTTGGCGGCGGCGCGGACTTCAGCGATATTTTCGGCGACGTGTTTGGCGATATCTTCGGCGGCGGTCGTGGTCGTCAGCGCGCGGCGCGCGGCGCGGATTTGCGCTACAACATGGATTTGACACTGGAAGAAGCGGTTCGTGGCGTCACGAAAGAGATCCGTATTCCTACGCTTGAAGAGTGCGACGTGTGCCACGGCAGTGGCGCGAAAGCGGGCACGCAGCCGCAGACCTGTCCGACCTGTCACGGTTCCGGCCAGGTGCAAATGCGCCAGGGCTTTTTTGCTGTGCAGCAGACCTGTCCGCACTGTCAGGGCCGGGGTACGCTGATTAAAGATCCGTGCAATAAATGTCACGGTCATGGCCGCGTTGAAAAATCCAAAACCCTGTCCGTTAAAATCCCGGCAGGCGTGGATACCGGCGATCGCATCCGTTTGAGCGGTGAAGGCGAAGCGGGCGAGCACGGTGCTCCGGCTGGCGACCTGTACGTTCAGGTACAGGTAAAACAGCACCCGATCTTTGAACGTGAAGGTAATAACCTGTACTGCGAAGTGCCGATCAACTTTGCCATGGCGGCGCTGGGCGGTGAAATCGAAGTGCCGACGCTGGATGGTCGCGTGAAGCTGAAAGTGCCGACCGAAACCCAGACGGGCAAACTGTTCCGTATGCGCGGCAAAGGGGTGAAATCCGTTCGCGGCGGCGCACAGGGCGATTTGCTGTGTCGCGTGGTAGTCGAAACGCCGGTCGGTCTGAACGACAAGCAGAAACAGCTCCTGAAAGATTTACAGGATAGCTTTGGCGGCCCGACAGGCGAAAATAACAGTCCGCGTTCCAAAAGCTTCTTCGACGGCGTGAAGAAATTTTTTGACGATTTAACCCGTTAATCCTTCTTCATGACGCGTTATCAGGCCCGGCTTCTGCCGGGCTTTTTTATCCGCTTTTCCATTGCTCGGAAAAAGAGAGTTTATCAGCAATAATAATCTGATTTTGTCGAGGATTAGAGCGGAGTAAGATAGCCGCCACGACGTTACAGGGATCGGAGAACAAGATGAAATTATTGCAACGCTTCTTTAGCAGCGATGCCTCGGGTGGCATAGTGCTGATCATTGCGGCGGCGCTGGCGATGCTGTGCGCCAACCTCAGTGCTACGCAGGATTTATACAGCTCATTTCTGCAAACACCCGTTGAACTGAAAGTCGGCTCGCTGGAAATCAAAAAAGATATGCTGCTGTGGATCAACGATGCGTTGATGGCCATCTTTTTCCTGATGGTCGGACTGGAAGTGAAATATGAGCTGGTTCAGGGCACGCTTGCCAGCCGCCAGCAGGCCGTATTTCCGGTTATCGCTGCGCTTGGCGGCATGGTGGCTCCGGCGCTGATCTTTTTGCTGTTTAATCACGATAATCCGCTGGCAAGCCACGGTTGGGCCATTCCCACCGCTACCGATATCGCCTTCGCTCTCGGGGTGCTGGCCTTGTTGGGCAACCGGGTTCCGCCCGTGTTGAAAGTGTTTTTGATGGCGCTGGCGATCATTGATGATCTGGGCGCGATTATTATTATCGCATTGTTCTATACCAGCGACCTCTCAACACTGGCGCTGGGCGTAGCCGCCGGCGCGATTGTTGTCCTTGCTATCATGAATGCGTTGAACATTCGACGCATTGGTCTTTACATGTTGGTCGGCGTTGTCTTGTGGACAGCGGTGCTGAAATCCGGTGTGCATGCGACGCTCGCGGGTGTGGTTGTCGGTTTCTTTGTCCCACTACGAGAAGAAAAGGGTGTCTCACCGTTACATCAATTGGTGGACGCGATTAACCCGTGGGTTGGCTGGCTGATCCTGCCGTTGTTCGCATTCGCGAACGCGGGTGTCTCATTACATGGAATGTCGTTGTCCGGGCTGGGAGATATTTTGCCATTGGGTATTATCGCCGGTTTGGTTATCGGCAAGCCGCTTGGGATCTCGCTGTTTTGCTGGCTGGCGCTGCGTTTGAAACTGGCGAGGTTGCCGCAGGGCGCGGTGTTCAAACAAATTATGGCGGTCGGCGTGCTGTGCGGTATCGGCTTTACCATGTCGATATTTATCTCCTCGCTGGCCTTTGGCGACGCGCATGCGGAGATGGTTGCCTGGAGCAAGCTTGGGATCCTGACGGGTTCAATCCTCTCTGCGGTAACGGGTTATTGTCTGCTGCGTACGCGCATTATCCGTACCTGACGCTGAGTAGGGTAAAGGGCGATGTCGTACATAAATTACAATCATCTCTATTACTTCTGGCATGTTTATCGGGAAGGCTCCGTCGTCGGTGCGGCGGAGGCGCTCTTCCTGACGCCACAAACTATCACCGGGCAGATCAAAGCGCTCGAAGATCGCTTACAGGGAAAACTTTTCAAGCGTAAAGGAAGAGGGCTGGAACCCACCGAGCTGGGTGCGCTGGTTTTCCGTTACGCCGACAAAATGTTCACCCTGAGTCAGGAGATGCTCGACATCATTAACTACCGCAAAGAGTCGAACCTGCTGTTTGATGTCGGCGTCGCCGATGCGCTCTCGAAAAGGCTGGTAAGCGGTATACTCGATGCGGTTGTGCAGGAAGGGGAGCAGATTCACTTGCGCTGCTTTGAATCCACCCATGAACTGCTGCTGGAACAGTTGAGCCAGCACCAGCTTGATATGATTATCTCCGACTGCCCTATCGATTCCACGCAGCAGGAAGGGCTGTTTTCGGTAAAAATTGGCGAGTGCAGCGTCAGTTTCTGGTGCAGCGATTCATCGCTCAAAAAATCGTTTCCAGCTTGCCTGGAAGAAAGACGCCTGTTAATACCCGGCCGCCGTTCAATGCTTGGTCGTAAGCTGCTGAACTGGTTTAACGCGCAGGGATTGCAGGTGGAAATATTGGGTGAGTTTGACGATGCGGCGCTGATGAAAGCCTTTGGCGCGGCGCATAATGCCATTTTTGTTGCACCGACGTCATATGCAGATGACTTCTATGCTGACGATCGCATGGTAGAAATTGGTCGGGTGGAAAACGTGATGGAGGAGTACCACGCCATTTTCGCAGAACGGATGATCCAGCATCCGGCGGTACAGCGCATCTGCAATCGGGATTACGCCGCGCTTTTTACGCCAGTGCAGAAATAAAAAAACCCGCCGAAGCGGGTTTTTTCACAAAGCCAACAACGTAGCGATTAAGCCAGTTTGTTGATCTGCGCGGTCAGGTTAGCCTTATGGCGCGCTGCTTTGTTTTTGTGGATCAGACCTTTAGCGGCCTGGCGATCCACGATCGGTTGCATTTCGTTAAATGCATTCTGCGCAGCGGCTTTGTCGCCAGCTTCAATTGCTGCGTATACTTTCTTGATGAAAGTACGCATCATTGAGCGGCGGCTAGCGTTGTGCTTGCGAGCCTTTTCAGACTGAACGGCGCGCTTCTTAGCTGATTTGATATTAGCCAAGGTCCAACTCCCAAATATGATCTATATGGACAATTCAAAGGCCGGGGAATATGCCCTTTTCGCCTTCTTTTGTCAATGGATTTGTGCAAATAAGCGCCGTTAAAGTACAACGCTCGTTACGTATTGATGGCGCAGGATTCTAACAGCTTGCGTGTCGCGAATACAGCTTTTCCGCCAGAAAAATCGTTATCTAAGGCAGATTTTCATGGCGCAGGTAGACAGCCTGATGAAATCCTTCCCCTTTCTGCGTTGTTAAGGCAATCGTCGGTTAACGTCGCCCGCTGTACAAGGTATAATCCGACGATTTTCACTGTTTTGAGCCAGACATGAAGCTGATACGCGGCATACATAATCTCAGCCAGGCACCGCATGGGTGTGTGCTGACTATTGGTAATTTCGATGGTGTGCATCGTGGCCATCAGGCGCTATTACAAGGGCTTGGCGCTGAAGGGCGTGCCCGTGGCCTGCCGGTGGTCGTGATGATTTTTGAGCCGCAGCCGCTGGAATTGTTCGCCGGGGAAAAAGCCCCTGCGCGGCTGACCCGCCTGCGTGAAAAGCTGCGCTTGTTGGCAGATTGCGGCGTGGACTACGTGCTCTGCGTACGCTTCGATCGCCGTTTTGCGGCGCTCACCGCACAAACATTTGTCAGCGATTTGCTGGTTGAACGCCTTGGTGTGAAATTCCTCGCAGTCGGCGACGATTTCCGTTTTGGCGCTGGTCGCCAGGGGGATTTCTTGTTATTACAGAAGGCCGGTGAAAAGTACGGTTTCAGCGTCACCAGCACGCAAACATTCTGCCAGGGCGGCGTGCGCGTTAGCAGCACGGCAGTGCGGCAAGCGCTGGCGGAAGATAACCTGGAACTGGCTGCAAATTTACTGGGCCACCCCTTTACCATTTCCGGGCGCGTTGTGCACGGCGATGAACTGGGGCGCACCATTGGTTTCCCGACGGCGAATTTACCGCTGCGCCGTCAGGTCTCCCCGGTCAAAGGGGTGTACGCGGTCGAAGTGGCTGGACTGGGCGATACTGTCCTTCCCGGCGTTGCCAATATTGGCACTCGCCCAACAGTCGCGGGTGTGCGCCAGCAACTGGAAGTGCATTTGCTTGACGTTGTAATGGACCTCTACGGGCGCCATATAGATGTAGTACTGCGTAAAAAATTACGCAACGAACAGCGATTTGCCTCGCTTGACGAGCTGAAAGCGCAAATCGCCCGAGATGAGGTAGCGGCCCGCGACTTTTTTGGGCTATCTAAACCGGCTTCTTAAGGCCTGGTGGTATTAATCAAACCGAAATACGGAACCGAGAATCTGATGAGTGACTATAAATCTACCCTGAATTTGCCGGAAACAGGGTTCCCGATGCGCGGCGATCTCGCCAAGCGCGAACCGGGAATGCTGGCGCGTTGGACTGATGATGACCTGTACGGCATCATCCGTGCGGCGAAAAAAGGCAAAAAAACCTTCATTCTGCATGATGGCCCTCCATATGCGAATGGCAGCATTCATATTGGTCACTCGGTTAACAAAATTCTCAAAGACATTATTGTGAAGTCCAAAGGACTCGCAGGTTTTGACTCGCCTTATGTTCCGGGGTGGGATTGCCACGGTCTGCCGATCGAGCTGAAAGTAGAGCAGGAATATGGCAAACCGGGTGAGAAGTTTACCGCCGCCGAATTCCGCGCTAAATGCCGCGAATACGCCGCCACGCAGGTTGATGGCCAGCGTAAAGACTTTATCCGTCTTGGCGTATTGGGCGACTGGTCTCATCCTTACCTGACCATGGATTTCAAAACCGAAGCCAATATCATTCGCGCGCTCGGTAAAATCATTGGCAACGGTCATCTGCTGAAAGGTGCCAAACCGGTGCACTGGTGCGTCGACTGCCGTTCCGCACTCGCGGAAGCGGAAGTGGAGTATTACGACAAAACCTCTCCGTCCATTGATGTCGCGTTCCACGCTGGTGATCAGGACGCAGTGAAAGCCAAATTTGGCGCTTCTACCGTTAATGGCCCAATCTCGCTGGTTATCTGGACCACCACGCCATGGACGCTGCCTGCGAACCGCGCCATTTCTCTCTCTCCGGAGTTTGACTATGCGCTGGTGCAGATTGACGGCCAGGCACTGATCCTGGCGAAAGATCTGGTCGATAGCGTGATGAAACGCATCGGCGTTGCTGATTATTCGGTGCTGGGTACGGTAAAAGGTTCCGAACTGGAACTGATGCGCTTTAAGCATCCGTTCCTCGACTTCGACGTTCCGGCGATCCTCGGCGATCACGTTACGCTGGAAGCCGGTACCGGCGCGGTGCATACCGCGGGTGGTCACGGCCCGGATGACTACACTATTAGCTTGAAATACGGTCTGGAGATCGCCAACCCGGTTGGCCCGGACGGCACATATCTGCCGGGAACTTATCCGACGCTGGATGGCGTTAACGTCTTTAAAGCGAACGATCTCATCGTGGCGCTGCTGACAGAAAAAGGCGCGCTGCTGCATGTCGAAAAAATGCAGCATAGCTACCCGTGCTGCTGGCGTCACAAGTCGCCGATCATCTTCCGCGCGACGCCACAGTGGTTCGTCAGCATGGATCAGAAAGGGCTGCGTGCGCAGTCACTGAGTGAAATCAAAGGTGTGCAGTGGATCCCGGACTGGGGACAGGCGCGTATCGAATCGATGGTTGCTAACCGCCCGGACTGGTGTATTTCCCGTCAGCGCACCTGGGGTGTGCCGATGTCGCTGTTCGTGCATAAAGACACCGAAGAGCTGCACCCGCGCACGCTGGAACTGATTGAAGCCGTAGCCAAACGCGTTGAAGTTGACGGTATTCAGGCATGGTGGGATCTCGACCCGCGCGACATCATGGGCGACGATGCCGACAACTATGTCAAAGTGCCGGATACGCTGGACGTCTGGTTTGACTCTGGTTCAACCCACGCTTCTGTTGTCGATGTGCGCCCGGAATTCGCCGGCCATGCAGCAGATATGTATCTGGAAGGTTCGGATCAGCATCGCGGCTGGTTTATGTCCTCGCTGATGATCTCTACGGCGATGAAAGGCAAAGCGCCGTACCGCCAGGTACTAACTCACGGCTTCACCGTTGATGGCCAAGGACGCAAAATGTCCAAATCCATCGGCAACACCGTTTCACCACAGGAAGTGATGAACAAACTCGGCGCGGATATTCTGCGTTTGTGGGTGGCCTCTACCGACTACACCGGTGAGATGGCGGTCTCCGACGAGATCCTCAAACGTGCTGCCGACAGCTATCGCCGTATCCGTAACACCGCGCGCTTCCTGCTGGCCAACCTGAACGGTTTCGATCCGGCAAAAGATATGGTGAAACCGGAAGAGATGGTAGTGCTGGATCGCTGGGCCGTCGGCTGCGCAAAAGCAGCACAGGAAGACATCGTTAAAGCTTACGAATCCTACGACTTCCACGAAGTGGTACAGCGTCTGATGCGCTTCTGCTCAATCGAAATGGGGTCGTTCTATCTCGACATCATTAAAGACCGCCAGTACACCGCAAAAGCGGACAGCGTGGCGCGCCGTAGCTGCCAGACCGCGCTATATCACATCTGTGAAGCGCTGGTGCGCTGGATGGCGCCGATCATGTCTTTCACCGCCGATGAAATCTGGGGCTATCTGCCAGGTTCCCGCGAGAAATATGTGTTCACTGGTGAATGGTATGAAGGTCTGTTTGGCCTGGCTGAGAGCGAAGCGATGAACGATGCGTTCTGGGACGAGCTGCTGAAAGTGCGTGGCGAAGTGAACAAGGTTATCGAGCAGGCGCGCGCCGACAAGAAAGTCGGTGGTTCGCTGGAAGCTGCGGTGACGCTGTTTGCCGAGCCGGAACTGGCAGCGAAGCTGACGGCGCTGGGCACGGAATTGCGATTTGTCCTGTTGACCTCCGGCGCGAAAGTTGCGGATTATGCCAGCGCTTCTGCGGATGCACAGCAGAGCGAGCTGCTCAAAGGGCTGAAAGTCGCATTGAGCAAAGCCGAAGGTGAGAAATGCCCGCGCTGCTGGCATTACACCACCGATGTCGGCCAGGTGGCGGAACACGCAGATATTTGCGGACGCTGTGTAAGCAACGTCGCCGGTGACGGCGAAAAACGTAAGTTTGCCTGATGAGTAAATCGATCTCTTCAACAGGGCTGCGCTGGCTGTGGCTGGTGGTGGTCGTGCTGATTATCGATCTGGGCAGCAAATACCTGATCCTCCAGAACTTTGCTCTGGGGGATACGGTGTCGCTGTTCCCGTCGCTTAATTTGCACTACGCGCGCAACTATGGCGCGGCATTCAGTTTTCTGGCGGACAGCGGCGGCTGGCAGCGCTGGTTCTTCGCGGGTATCGCTATCGGTATCTGCGTAGTGCTGGCGGTGCTGATGTATCGCGCTAAGGCCACGCAAAAACTGAACAATATCGCCTATGCGCTGATCATTGGCGGCGCGCTGGGTAATCTATTTGATCGTCTGTGGCATGGCTTTGTCGTCGATATGATCGATTTTTATATGGGCGACTGGCATTTTGCTACCTTTAACCTTGCCGATACTGCAATTTGTATTGGCGCGGCACTGATTGTGCTGGAAGGTTTCCTTCCCTCAACGGCCGCGAAGAAACAAGCATAAGCCAACCGCTTTGTAGGCCCGGTAAGCTAAGGCTGCCGGGCAATACAACACGAAAACATAAAGAGCAACCTGCATGTCTAAATCCGTACAGAGCGATAGCGCGGTGCTGGTGCACTTCACGCTTAAGCTCGAAGATGGCTCTCTTGCCGAGTCAACCCGCAACAATGGCAAACCGGCGCTGTTTCGCCTTGGCGACGGTTCACTCTCCGAAGGACTGGAACAACATCTGCTTGGCCTGAAAGCCGGGGAGAAAAAAGTCTTTTCTCTGGAGCCAGACGCCGCATTTGGCACGCCGAGCCCGGATCTGATTCAGTACTTCTCGCGCCGCGAATTTATGGATGCCGGGGAGCCGGAAGTCGGTGCGATTATGCTCTTTACTGCAATGGACGGCAGCGAAATGCCGGGCGTGATCCGTGAAGTCAACGGTGATTCGATTACCGTCGATTTTAACCATCCGCTGGCGGGCAGAACCGTTCATTTTGATATCGACGTGCTGGAAGTTGATCCGGCACTGGAGGAAACAAATGCAGATCCTGTTGGCTAACCCGCGCGGTTTTTGCGCCGGCGTTGACCGCGCTATCAGCATTGTTGAAAACGCGCTGGCTCTCTACGGCGCGCCGATTTACGTGCGCCATGAAGTGGTGCACAACCGCTATGTTGTCGATAGCCTGCGTGAACGTGGCGCAATCTTTATTGAGCAAATCAGCGAAGTGCCGGATGGCGCGATCCTGATTTTCTCCGCTCACGGCGTCTCTCAGGCGGTGCGTAACGAAGCGAAAAGCCGCGATTTGACCGTCTTTGACGCCACCTGCCCGCTGGTCACCAAAGTGCATATGGAAGTGGCGCGCGCAAGCCGTCGTGGCGAAGAAGCGATTCTGATTGGTCACGCCGGTCACCCGGAGGTAGAAGGCACCATGGGCCAGTACAGCAACCCGAAAGGGGGTATGTACCTGGTGGAATCGCCGGAAGATGTTGACACGCTGGATATCAAAGACGCGGGCAAACTGTCGTTTATGACGCAAACCACGCTCTCTGTGGACGATACGTCAGATGTGATCGATGCGCTGCGGGCGCGTTTCCCGCAGATTGTCGGTCCGCGCAAAGATGATATTTGCTACGCCACCACCAATCGACAGGAAGCCGTGCGCGCGCTGGCAGAGCAGGCGGAAGTGGTGCTGGTGGTCGGTTCGAAAAACTCCTCTAACTCTAACCGCCTGGCCGAGCTGGCACAGCGGATGGGAAAAGCGGCGTATCTCATCGATGATGCTTCTGATATTCAGGAAGCATGGGTAAACGGCATTAACTGCGTGGGCGTTACCGCCGGAGCTTCCGCGCCGGATATCCTGGTGCAAAATGTTATTGTCCGCTTGCAGGAATTGGGCGGCGGCGAAGCAATCCCGCTGGAAGGGCGCGAAGAGAATATTGTCTTCGAAGTGCCAAAAGAGCTGCGGGTGGATGTTCGCGAAGTCGAATAACGTTTTACGCGAAGCTTTATGCGAAGATGCCAGACTGAGTCTGGCATTTTTTATGGATAATTTTTGTGGAGGCATTATGCGTTTACCCATGATTCTCGACACCGATCCCGGTATCGATGATGCCGTTGCCCTTGCCGCCGCGCTGTTCGCGCCGCAGTGCGATCTCAAACTTATCACCACCGTTGCCGGTAATGTTTCGCTGGAAAAAACCACCCGTAATGCGCTGCAACTGCTGAATTTCTGGCAGGCGGATATCCCGCTGGCGCAGGGTGCGGCAACCCCGCTGCTGCGACCGTTGTACAGCGCCGCCGACGTGCACGGCGAATCCGGCATGGATGGTTACGCTTTTATTGAGCATCAGCGCCAGCCGCTGGCTATCCCTGCTTTTCAGGCAATCCGTGACGTACTGCTGGCCTCGCCGGAGCCGGTAACGCTGGTCACTATCGGCCCGTTAACTAACATTGCGCTGCTGCTAACGCATTATCCGGAGTGTCAGTTCAATATTCGCCGTCTGGTGATGATGGGCGGATCTGCCGGGCGCGGCAATTTTACGCCCAATGCCGAATTTAATATCGCCATCGATCCCGAGGCCGCCGCGCGCGTGTTCAACAGCGGGCTGGAGATCGTGATGTGCGGTCTGGATGTGACCAACCGTGCAACGTTGACACCAGAATATCTGGCGGCACTGCCGGCGCTCAACAACACCGGCAAAATGTTACATGCGCTTTTTAGTCACTATCGCAGCGGCAGTATGGCGACCGGGCTGCGGATGCACGATCTCTGCGCTATCGCCTGGCTGGCGCGTCCGGAACTGTTTACGCTGAAATCCTGTTTTGTCGCTGTGGAGACGCAGGGGCAATACACTGCAGGAGCGACGGTGGTAGACATTGAAGGCAAACTGGGGCAGCAGCCCAATGCGCAGGTGGCGCTGGAAATCGATGTAGAGGGTTTTCGTCATTGGGTAGCTGAGGTACTGGCGCTGGCACCTTAACATCATGCCTTTTACTGATATTTCCGGCTGTATATCATTAATTTCTTATTATCGGCGTTTTCGGCTGGTGGCCCCGATACGGGCTGGTTAATCTGGAAACGATTCTTACGCATTTTTTTAACAAAAGAGCACAACTATGCATGATGCACCAATCCGCGTAGCCATCGCGGGCGCTGGCGGGCGTATGGGCCGTCAGTTGATTCAGGCGACACAGGCAATGGACGGCGTCGAACTTGGCGCGGCGCTGGAGCGCGAAGGTTCTTCTCTGCTGGGAAGCGATGCGGGTGAACTGGCTGGCGTGGCGAAAACGGGTGTGACTGTGCAGAGCAGCCTTGAGGCGGTGAAAGATGATTTTGATGTCTTTATCGATTTCACCCGCCCGGAAGGTACGCTGACACACCTGGCTTTCTGTCGCCAGCACCGTAAAGGAATGGTAATTGGCACCACCGGTTTTGATGACGCGGGCAAGCAGGCCATTACCGAGGCGGCGCAAAATATCGCCATTGTTTTTGCTGCTAACTTTAGCGTTGGCGTCAATGTCATGCTGAAGCTGCTGGAGAAAGCGGCGAAAGTTATGGGTGATTATACCGATATCGAAATTATCGAAGCGCACCATCGCTACAAAGTCGATGCTCCGTCGGGAACCGCGCTGGCGATGGGCGAGGCGATTGCCGGTGCACTGAATAAAGATTTAAAAACGTGTGCGGTTTATGCGCGCGAAGGGCATACCGGCGAGCGTGTTCCCGGCACGATTGGCTTTGCCACGGTGCGTGCAGGCGACATCGTCGGTGAACATACCGCGATGTTCGCCGATATTGGTGAACGTATTGAAATCACACATAAAGCCTCCAGTCGCATGACTTTTGCCAATGGTGCGGCTCGCTCCGCTTTGTGGCTAAAAGGAAAGAATAATGGCCTTTTTGATATGCGGGACGTGCTTGATCTCAACAATTTATAAAGTTTATTACCCATCGTGATGTGGTTGTTGCAGTCATAATCAATTGATTGCAAAGGGCAATATTTTATTGCCCTTTTATTTTTCCTTTTTCACTCTTTATTTCCACTAAGCCTGTCATAATCTCTTTTTATCTCTCTATTTTGTGTTTCTCAATTGTAAATTTTGACCATCTGGTCTACTTTTTTGCTATCCACCATTAGAAAATGCAATTTTCTCAGCGCGCAAGCGTTTTCCCTGTGAGTTTGTCTGATCTTTTTATCGATTAAATCCAGTAAAAAGGGGCAGTGGCGTAAAACAATAAGAAAAATACCGGAGAAAAGTTGACTTTTAACCGACATCTCTCCAGAATGCCGCCGTTTGCCAAAAATCCACGGCAAGCAAATTTGCATTGATTCAGGCTTTCAATATGAATTAATATGCAAATAAAGTGAGTGAATATTCTCTGGAGGGTGTTTTGATTAAGTCAGCGCTATTGGTTCTGGAAGACGGAACCCAGTTTCACGGTCGGGCCATAGGGGCAACGGGCACGGCGGTTGGGGAAGTCGTTTTCAATACTTCAATGAGCGGTTATCAAGAAATCCTCACTGATCCTTCCTATTCCCGCCAAATCGTTACTCTTACTTATCCTCATATCGGCAATGTCGGCACTAACTCCGCCGACGAAGAATCCTCTCAGGTACATGCGCAAGGTCTGGTCATTCGCGACCTGCCGCTGATTGCCAGCAACTTCCGCAGTACCGAAGACCTCTCTTCTTATCTGAAGCGCCATAACATTGTGGCGATTGCTGATATCGATACCCGTAAGTTGACCCGTCTGCTGCGTGAAAAGGGCGCGCAGAACGGCTGCATTATCGCCGGCGATAATGTTGATGCCACGCTGGCGCTGGAAAAAGCGAAAGCCTTCCCGGGTCTGAACGGCATGGATCTGGCAAAAGAAGTCACAACGGCGGAAACCTACAGCTGGACGCAGGGCAGTTGGACACTGGCGGACGACCTGCCGCCAGCGAAGAGCGAGAGCGAGTTGCCGTATCACGTTGTGGCATACGATTACGGCGCAAAACGCAACATCCTGCGCATGCTGGTAGACAGAGGTTGCCGCCTGACCGTCGTTCCGGCGAAAACCCCGGCGGCGGATGTGCTGAAACTCAATCCGGACGGCATTTTCCTGTCCAACGGCCCAGGCGACCCGGCACCGTGCGATTATGCCATCGAGGCGATTAAAACCTTCCTTGAAACGGATATTCCGGTTTTCGGTATCTGCCTGGGTCATCAACTGCTGGCGCTGGCGAGCGGTGCGAAGACGGTGAAAATGAAGTTTGGCCACCACGGCGGTAACCATCCGGTAAAAGATATCGATAACAATACCGTGATGATCACTGCGCAGAACCACGGTTTTGCGGTTGATGAAGCGTCAATGCCTGCAAACCTGCGCGTAACGCACAAATCCCTGTTCGATGGTACATTGCAAGGCATTCACCGCACCGATAAACCGGCGTTTAGTTTCCAGGGGCACCCGGAAGCGAGCCCAGGCCCGCACGACGCCGCGCCGCTGTTTGACCACTTTATTGAGTTAATCGAGCAGTATCGTAATACCGCCAAATAATCAGGAGAAAAGAGCAATGCCAAAACGTACCGACCTAAAAAGCATCCTGATCCTTGGCGCTGGCCCGATTGTTATCGGCCAGGCATGTGAATTTGACTACTCTGGCGCGCAGGCGTGTAAAGCGCTGCGTGAAGAGGGTTACCGCGTCATTCTGGTGAACTCCAACCCGGCAACCATTATGACCGACCCGGAGATGGCCGATGCGACCTATATCGAGCCGATCCACTGGGAAGTGGTACGCAAAATTATCGAAAAAGAGCGCCCGGATGCGGTTCTGCCGACCATGGGCGGCCAGACCGCGCTGAACTGCGCGCTGGAACTGGAACGCCAGGGCGTGCTGGAAGAGTTTGGCGTCACCATGATTGGCGCGACTGCCGATGCGATTGATAAAGCGGAAGACCGCCGTCGCTTCGACATTGCGATGAAAAAAATCGGCCTCGACACGGCGCGTTCTGGTATCGCGCATACCATGGATGAAGCGCTGGCGGTGGCGGCGGATGTCGGCTATCCGTGCATTATTCGCCCCTCCTTTACCATGGGCGGCACCGGTGGCGGTATCGCGTATAACCGCGAAGAGTTTGAAGAGATTTGCGCCCGCGGGCTGGATCTCTCACCGACTAATGAGCTGCTGATTGATGAGTCGCTGATTGGCTGGAAAGAGTACGAGATGGAAGTGGTGCGTGATAAGAATGACAACTGCATTATTGTCTGCTCGATTGAAAACTTCGACGCCATGGGCATCCACACCGGTGACTCCATCACCGTAGCTCCCGCGCAAACGCTGACCGACAAAGAGTATCAAATCATGCGTAACGCCTCGATGGCGGTACTGCGTGAAATCGGCGTTGAAACTGGCGGCTCTAACGTACAGTTCGCGGTAAACCCGAAAAACGGTCGTCTGATTGTTATCGAAATGAACCCGCGTGTATCGCGTTCTTCGGCGCTGGCGTCGAAAGCGACCGGTTTCCCGATTGCGAAAGTGGCGGCGAAACTGGCGGTGGGTTACACGCTTGATGAGCTGATGAATGATATCACCGGCGGGCGTACCCCGGCCTCGTTCGAACCGTCTATCGACTATGTTGTGACCAAAATTCCGCGCTTCAACTTCGAGAAATTTGTGGGCGCGAATGACCGTCTGACCACGCAGATGAAATCTGTTGGTGAAGTGATGGCGATTGGCCGTACCCAACAAGAATCAATGCAGAAAGCGCTGCGCGGTCTGGAAGTGGGCGCGACCGGTTTCGACCCGAAAGTGAGCCTTGAAGACCCGGAAGCCCTGACGAAAATCCGCCGCGAGCTGAAAGACGCGGGCGCTGAGCGTATCTGGTACATCGCCGATGCGTTCCGTGCGGGCTTGTCTGTTGATGGCGTGTTCAACCTGACCAACATCGACCGCTGGTTCCTGGTGCAAATCGAAGAGCTGGTGCGTCTGGAAGAGCAGGTTGCAAGTGTCGGCATCAACGGTCTCGACGCTGACTTCCTGCGCACTCTGAAGCGTAAAGGTTTTGCTGATGCGCGGCTTGCAACCCTGGTCGGCGTGCGCGAAGCGGAAATCCGCAAACTGCGCGACCAGTACAACCTGCATCCGGTTTATAAGCGTGTGGATACCTGTGCGGCGGAGTTCGCGACCGATACCGCTTACATGTACTCCACTTATGAAGAAGAGTGCGAAGCCAACCCGAACCCGGATCGTGAAAAAATCATGGTGCTCGGCGGCGGGCCAAACCGTATCGGCCAGGGCATTGAGTTCGACTACTGCTGCGTAC
Organism: Kosakonia sp. YIM B13588; assembly: GCF_042788165.1. NCBI lineage: Bacteria > Pseudomonadati > Pseudomonadota > Gammaproteobacteria > Enterobacterales > Enterobacteriaceae > Kosakonia > Kosakonia sp. YIM B13588. The sequence goes on from NZ_JBHZPO010000008.1 coordinate 89,812, forward strand.
ACGCGTCGCTGGCGCTGCGCGAAGATGGTTACGAGACCATCATGGTCAACTGCAACCCGGAAACCGTGTCGACCGATTACGACACCTCTGACCGTCTCTACTTCGAACCGGTTACTTTCGAAGATGTGCTGGAAATTGTGCGTATCGAAAAACCGAAAGGCGTTATCGTGCAGTACGGCGGGCAAACGCCGCTGAAACTGGCGCGCGCGCTGGAAGCCGCCGGTGTCCCGGTGATTGGCACCAGCCCGGACGCTATCGACCGTGCGGAAGACCGCGAGCGCTTCCAGCATGCGGTTGAACGCCTGAAACTGAAACAGCCTGCTAACGCCACGGTGACGGCGCTGGAGCAGGCGGTTGAAAAAGCGAAAGAGATCACTTACCCGCTGGTGGTGCGCCCTTCTTACGTCCTCGGTGGTCGCGCCATGGAAATCGTCTACGACGAAATCGACCTGCGCCGCTACTTTATGACCGCAGTCAGCGTTTCCAACGATGCACCAGTACTGCTGGACAAGTTCCTCGACGACGCGGTGGAAGTGGATGTCGATGCGATTTGCGACGGCGAAAGCGTGCTGATTGGCGGCATCATGGAGCATATCGAACAGGCGGGCGTGCACTCCGGCGACTCCGCATGTTCGCTGCCTGCTTACACGCTGAGCCAGGAAATCCAGGATGTGATGCGCCAGCAAGTGCAGAAACTGGCGTTTGAATTGCAGGTTCGCGGCCTGATGAACGTGCAGTTTGCAGTGAAAGATAACGAAGTTTATCTGATTGAGGTTAACCCACGTGCCGCGCGTACCGTGCCGTTCGTCTCCAAAGCTACTGGCTTGCCGCTGGCAAAAGTGGCGGCGCGCGTGATGACCGGCAAAACGCTGGCTCAGCAAGGTCACACCAAAGAGATTATTCCGCCGTATTACTCGGTGAAAGAAGTGGTACTGCCGTTTAACAAATTCCCGGGCGTTGACCCGCTGCTGGGGCCGGAAATGCGCTCTACCGGTGAGGTGATGGGCGTGGGACGTACCTTTGCCGAAGCCTTCGCCAAAGCGCAACTGGGCAGTAACTCGACCATGAAGAAACAGGGTCGCGCGCTGCTGTCAGTACGTGAAGGGGATAAAGAGCGCGTGGTGGATCTCGCTGCGAAGCTGCTGAAACAGGGCTTTGAGCTGGATGCGACCCACGGCACGGCGATTGTGCTGGGGGAAGCGGGCATTAACCCACGTCTGGTGAATAAGGTGCATGAAGGTCGTCCGCACATTCAGGATCGTATCAAGAATGGCGAATATACCTACATCATCAACACCACGGCGGGGCGTCAGGCGATTGAGGATTCCAAGCTGATTCGCCGCAGCGCGCTGCAGTATAAAGTGCACTACGACACCACGCTGAACGGCGGCTTTGCTACCGCGATGGCGCTGAATGCAGATGCCACAGAAAAAGTGATTTCCGTGCAGGAAATGCACGCGCAGATTAGCAAATAATCTGCTCCCCTCTCTCCCTTGCGGAGAGAGGGTTCTTTACTCCCCCTTCAGAGTGTTCTGCATTTTCCCCACCGTTCAGTGAGTTAGCCTAAAATGGCTAAACAGACGAATGAAATTCACTGGAAAGCAGGGAGATAACCATGCGAACTAAACTTCTGATGACCTCGATTTTTACGGCTGCAGCACTGTTTACCGTTGCCGGATGTTCCTCCAATCAGGCGGTACGTACCACTGATGGCCGCACCATTGTGACCGACGGCAAACCGCAGGTGGATAAAGACACCGGGCTGGTTTCTTATAAAAATGCAGAAACCGGAAAAACTGAGCAGATTAACCGCGATCAGGTGAAAAACATGAGCGAACTGGATAATTAGTCCCTTCCTCATTTGCGGTAGCTTCGGCTGCCGCATACCTTTCCCTCATTCCCACACAGATTGCCGCTTTTAGCCAGACGATTAACTGACTACACTTTCAAGAAAAAGCGTGTAGTGAAAACAGGTTAATCAATGATCCTCATAATTTATGCCCATCCTTATCCGCAGCATTCGCATGCGAATAAGCGCATGATTGAGCAGGCAGGGACGCTGGAAGACGTTGAAATACGTTCTCTTTACGAACTCTATCCTGACTTCAATATTGACGTCGCCGCCGAGCAGGAGGCGATTTCCCGTGCCGATTTGGTTATCTGGCAACATCCGATGCAGTGGTACAGCGTGCCGCCATTACTCAAACTTTGGCTGGATAAAGTGCTGTCGCATGGCTGGGCGTATGGCCATGGTGGAACGGCGCTACGCGGCAAAAGTGTACTGTGGGCGGTGACGACCGGCGGTGGTGACAACCATTTTGATATTGGATCGCACCCCGGTTTTGATGTGCTTTCCCAGCCGCTACAGGCGACAGCGCTCTACTGCGGGATGAACTGGTTGCCTCCTTTTGCCGTGCACTGCACGTTTATCTGCGACGATGAAACGTTGCAGGCGCAGGCGCGCCATTACAAACAACGTTTACTGGAGTGGCAGGAGGTGCAGCATGGATAGCCATACGTTAATTCAGGCGCTGATCTATCTGGGATCGGCGGCGCTGATCGTGCCGATTGCCATGCGCCTGGGGCTCGGGTCGGTGCTTGGCTATCTTATTGCCGGAGGCATTATTGGTCCGTGGGGATTGCGGCTGGTAACGGACGCGGAATCTATCCTCCATTTTGCGGAAATCGGCGTCGTACTGATGCTGTTTGTGATTGGCCTTGAGTTGGATCCGCAGCGTTTATGGAAACTGCGTGCGTCGGTATTTGGTGGCGGTGCGCTGCAAATGGCCAGCTGCGGATTGTTGCTTGGCGGGTTTTGCGCGCTGCTCGGGTTACCGTGGCCGGTCGCGGTATTAATTGGTCTGACGCTGGCGTTGTCATCCACGGCAATTGCTATGCAGGCAATGAATGAGCGTAACCTGACGGTATCGCAAATGGGGCGCAGCGCTTTTTCCGTGCTGTTGTTCCAGGATATCGCTGCCATCCCGCTGGTGGCGATGATCCCCCTGCTGGCTGCCAGCGGCGGGGCGATGACGCTCAGTGCTTTCGCGCTTTCGGCGCTCAAAGTTGTTGCCGCGCTGACACTGGTGGTGCTGATCGGGCGCTATGTTGCCCGCCCGGCGCTGCGCTTCGTTGCGCGATCCGGTTTACGGGAAGTGTTCTGCGCCGTGGCGCTGTTCCTGGTCTTCGGTTTCGGTTTATTGCTGGAAGAGGCGGGTTTGTCGATGGCGATGGGCGCGTTTCTTGCCGGTGTGTTGCTTGCCAGCTCTGAATATCGCCATGCGCTGGAAAGCGATATTGAGCCCTTTAAAGGTTTGCTGCTCGGGCTGTTTTTTATCGGCGTGGGAATGTCGATCGACTTTGGCACGCTGGTGACGCACCCACTGCGCATCTTATTGCTGCTGGTCGGTTTTTTGGTGATCAAAAGCGTGGTGCTGTGGCTGATTGCTCGCCCGTTACGCGTGCCCGGCAAGCAGCGATTGTGGTTTGCCGCCCTGCTGGGGCAAGGGAGTGAGTTCGCTTTTGTGGTATTTGGCACCGCGCAAACCGCGCAGGTGCTGGATAGCGAATGGGCGAAAGCGTTAACCCTGACGGTCGCGCTGTCGATGGCCGCAACGCCGCTGTTACTGGTGCTGTTGGCCCGTCTTGAAGCATCCGGTAGCCAGCAGGAGCGCGCAGCGGACGAAATCGACGAGGAAGAAGCGCGGGTCATTATTGCCGGGTTCGGACGTTTTGGGCAGATTGCCGGGCGTTTGTTGCTCTCCAGCGGCGTGAAGATGGTGGTTCTGGATCACGATCCCGATCATATTGAAACGCTGCGTAAATTCGGTATGAAGGTGTTTTATGGCGATGCGACACGCGTTGATTTGCTGGAATCTGCTGGTGCCGGGCGTGCAGAAGTATTAATTAATGCCATCGACGATCCGCAGGCCAGCCTACAATTAACGGAGCTGGCGAAAGAGCACTTCCCGGATCTGCGCATTATTGCCCGTGCCCGCGATGTCGATCATTACATTCGCTTGCGCCAGGCGGGTGTTGAGAAACCGGAGCGTGAAACCTTCGAGGCGGCGTTGAAAACGGGAAGGCTGGCGCTGGAAGGTTTGGGGCTTGGTTCATATGAAGCGCGTGAACGCGCCGATCATTTCCGTCGTTTTAACACCTCGATGGTGGAGGAGATGGCGCAGGTGGAAAACGATGCGCAGGCGCGCGCGGCGGTGTTTAAACGCACCAGCGCGATGCTGACGGAAATCATTTCGGAAGACAGAGCGCATCTGTCATTAACCCAGCGCCACGGCTGGCAAGGTACGGAAGAGGGGCGTCATACTGGCGATCCCGCAGACGAACCGGCGGTTAAACCGCAGGCGTAAATCGCCGCTTACGGATAACTCGCTGATTCAACAAGGCTGGAAAGCTGGCGGTGCAGATTCGGGGTGCGGTGCCGCCAGCAGAATAGAAAATTTTCTTATTCTTTACCTCGCGCCCCGTCGACGAAAGATTGCGCTTTCCGTATAGTGGCGACAATTTTTTGGCTTCCAGGAATGAATAAATGATCAGTTTGATTGCGGCGTTGGCAGTGGATCGCGTCATCGGCATGGAGAATGCAATGCCGTGGAACTTACCTGCCGATCTCGCCTGGTTTAAACGCAATACGTTAAACAAGCCGGTAGTAATGGGGCGCCTGACGTGGGAATCCATCGGTCGTCCGCTGCCGGGTCGTAAGAATATCGTGATCAGTAGCCAGCCGGGTACTGACGATCGCGTGCAGTGGGTGAAATCCGTTGATGAAGCGATAGCGCAATGCGGTGACGCTGAAGAGATCATGGTGATTGGCGGTGGTCGTGTTTACGAGCAGTTTCTGCCGAAAGCGCAGCGTTTGTACCTGACGCACATTGATGCGGAAGTGGAAGGTGATACTCATTTCCCGGATTACGATCCGGACGACTGGGATTCCGTGTTCAGTGAGTTCCACGACGCGGACGCGCAGAATTCCCACAGTTACTGTTTTGAGATCCTTGAGCGCCGTTAATTCACTGCGCTACTGCCGTGGTTGCACGGCAACGTTATGTTTCTTCTCTTTCCCCGGCCGAGGCCGGGGAAATTATTTCAGGAGGCGATTGCCTCGCCATCACCCAAATCCATCTGGCGGTTCGACGCTTGCGTGAAGTACTGTTTATCTTCCCAACGCAGGCAGGTCAGCACGCCACCCCAGCAGCAGCCCGTATCCAGCGCGTAGATACCTTCCGGTGTACCTGCGCCTTCGAGTGATGCCCAATGACCAAAGGCGATACTGTATTCTTGCGCCACCGGCCCCGGAATCGAAAACCACGGTTTTAGCGGCGCGGGTGCATGCTCGGGAATATCTTTGCAGTACATATCGAGCTGCCCGTTCGGGAAGCAGTAACGCATGCGCGTAAACGCATTGGTGATAAAGCGCAGGCGGGCAAGGCCGCTGAGCTCAGGAGTCCAGTGGTTCGGCAGATCGCCGTACATGGCGTCGAGAAAGAGCGGATAAGAGTCGCTCGACAGCACCGCCTCAATATCGCGCGCGCAGTGGCGGGTAGTTTCCATATCCCACTGTGGGGTGATCCCGGCGTGCGCCATCACCAGTTTTTTCTCTTCATCGATTTGCAGCAGCGGCTGGCGGCGCAGCCAGTTAATCAACTCGTCGGCATCGTGCGCTTCCAGCAGTGGATTAAGCCTGTCTTTGGGCTTGTTACGGCTGATACCGGCAAAAACGGCAAGCAGGTGCAAATCGTGGTTACCCAGCACGATGCGTACGCTGTCACCGAGTGATTTGACGAAGCGCAATACCTCAAGCGAGCCAGGGCCGCGCGCGACCAGATCGCCCGTGAGCCATAAGGTGTCCTGCTCAGGTGAAAATTCAACCTGTTTTAACAGCGCGACGAGTTCATCGTAGCAACCATGAACGTCACCAATAAGGTATGTAGACATTGTATTAATGGATCAGTGTTGGAACGGCGAGTCGGAAGACCGGGATAGCGAGGCGGAAGGTTTCTCCCTGCGCATCGATCATTTCGTAGTGGCCTTGCATGGTGCCCAGCGGTGTTTCAATCACCGCACCGCTGGTATATTGATATTCGCCGCCTGGCTCAATGTGCGGCTGTACGCCAACCACACCTTCGCCCTGAACTTCCGTTGCGCGGCCATTTCCATTGGTGATAAGCCAGTAGCGCTTGAGCAACTGGACAGGGGTTCGCCCCAGGTTCCGGATGGTAATGGTGTAAGCGAAAACATAGCGTTCATCGTCGGGAGCGGACTGAGACTCGATGTAGATGCTTTGTACCTGAACACAAACTCGGGGCGAATTGATCATATGTTAACTCTCCTTCGGCGGCGCATTCTCAGTCAGATAGTTCGCTAACTGGCAATATTGCGCTACAGAAATATTTTCCGCGCGCATCGCCGGATCGATACCTAACGACGCCAGCACTTCAACGGTAAAGACGTTGCCGAGGCTGTTGCGAATGGTTTTACGACGCTGGTTAAACGCTTCGGTGGTAATGCGGCTCAGCGTGCGGATCTCTTTCACCGGATGCGGTAATTGAGCGTGCGGCACCAGACGAACCACGGCAGAATCCACCTTTGGCGGTGGCGCAAACGCGGTGGGCGGCACTTCCAGCACCGGAATAATCTGGCAGTAGTACTGCGCCATCACGCTTAATCGACCATACGCCTTACTGTTTGGCCCTGCAACCAGGCGATTCACCACCTCTTTTTGCAGCATAAAGTGCATGTCGGCAATGGCATCAGTATAGCTAAACAGATGGAACATCAACGGCGTGGAGATGTTATACGGTAGGTTGCCGAAAACACGCAGCGGCTGACCAATCGTTTTTGAGAGTTCGCCAAAATCCATAGTCATTGCATCTTGCTGATAAATTGTCAGTTTTGGTGCAAGGAACGGATGGGTTTGCAGGCGGGCAGCCAGATCGCGGTCAAGCTCGATGACCGTTAATTTATCCAGACGTTCGCCCACCGGTTCGGTGAGCGCGCCAAGGCCTGGGCCGATTTCGACCATAGCCTGACCCTTTTGCGGGTTGATGGCCGAGACAATGCTGTCGATCACGAACTGGTCGTGGAGAAAGTTTTGCCCGAAGCGTTTGCGGGCTAAGTGGCCCTGATGGACGCGAGTATTCATTGAGTATTAACAATCATTTTGATGGCGAGATTAAGCGCCGTAATAAAACTGCCGACATCCGCTGTTCCTTTGCCCGCGAGTTCAAGCGCGGTACCGTGGTCGACGGATGTACGAATAAAGGGTAAACCGAGGGTGATGTTCACACCGCGGCCAAAGCCCTGGTATTTTAGCACGGGCAGACCCTGATCGTGGTACATCGCCAGTACGGCGTCGGCATTATCAAGGTATTTGGGCTGGAAAAGCGTGTCGGCAGGCAGCGGACCGCTTAAATTCATACCCTGCGCGCGCATTTCATTGAGCACCGGAATGATGGTATCAATCTCTTCCGTCCCCATATGACCACCTTCACCGGCATGCGGATTCAGGCCGCAGACCAGAATATGCGGTTGGGGGATACCGAACTTCTGTTGCAGATCCGTGTGCAGAATGCCGATCACTTCCCGCAGCAAATCAGGCGTAATAGCGTCGGCCACGGCTTTGATGGGCAAGTGTGTGGTCGCCAGCGCCACGCGTAGCTCTTCGGTTGCCAGCATCATCACCACTTTGGCGGCGTGAGAGCGCTCTTCGAAAAACTCCGTGTGCCCGGTAAACGGTGTTCCTGAATCGTTGATCACCCCTTTATGTACCGGGCCGGTAATCAGCGCGGTAAATTCGCCACTCAGGCAGCCATCGCAGGCGCGGGCAAGCGTTTCAACAACATAAGAACCGTTAAGCGTATTGAGTACGCCAGCGGTGACGGGCGTATGCAGAGGAACAGGCAACAGCGTTAATGTGCCTGCCTGTTGCGGTACTGCGGCGGCCGTTGGATCGTAACCGCGCAGTTGAAGTGGCAGACCGAGCCGCGAGGCCCGGTCGGTCAGCAGCGTTGCGTCTGCACAGATAACCAGTTCAACCGGCCAGTCGCGTTGGGCGAGTTGCACTACCAGATCCGGGCCAATCCCGGCGGGTTCGCCGGGAGTGATAACGACACGCTGTGTTTTCATTAGTTACTCAGAATTTTGACATAGGCGCTGGCGCGCTGTTCCTGCATCCAGGTTGCCGCTTCTTCAGAGAACTTACGGTTCATCAGCATGCGATAGGCTCTGTCTTTTTGCGCCGCGTCGGTTTTATCGACGTTACGGCTATCCAGCATTTCGATCAGGTGCCAGCCAAAGGAGGAGTGAACCGGGCCACTCATCTGGCCGCGTTTCAGCTTCATCAGCGCATCGCGGAAGGCCGGATCGTAAATATCCGCAGACGCCCAGCCGAGATCGCCGCCCTGGTTTGCAGAGCCCGGATCCTGTGAGAACTCTTTAGCCGCGTTAGCAAAAGTGGTTTTGCCACTCTTAATATCGGCTGCGATCTGTTCCAGTTTCACGCGTGCTTGATCGTCGCTCATGATCGGCGAAGGCTTCAGCAGGATATGGCGGGCATGAACTTCCGTCACGGAGATGCTCTGCGTCTGACCGCGAAGATCGTTCACTTTCAGGATATGGAAGCCAACACCCGAGCGGATTGGGCCAATCACATCGCCTTTTTTCGCCGTGCTCAGTGCCTGAGCAAAGATGCTCGGAAGCTCCTGGATTCGGCCCCAGCCCATCTGGCCGCCTTTCAGCGCTTGCTGATCGGCAGAGTAAGTGATGGCCAGTTTGCCAAAATCGCCGCCATTGCGAGCTTGTTCCACAATTGAACGCGCCTGGCTTTCCGCTTCGTTAACTTGATCGGAAGTTGGGTTTTCCGGCAGTGGAACCAGAATGTGGCTCAGATTCAGCTCGGTGCTGGCATCATTCTGGTTGCCCACCTGCTGCGCCAGGGCTTCGACTTCCTGTGGCAGCACCGTCACGCGACGGCGCACTTCGCTGTTACGTACTTCGGAGATAATCATCTCTTTGCGGATCTGATTACGGTAGGTGCTGAAATTCACTCCGTCGTAGGCCAGACGGCTACGCATCTGATCCATCGTCATATTGTTTTGTTTGGCAATGTCGGCGATGGCGGCGTCGAGTTGTTCGTCAGTCACTTTGACGCCCATTTTCGTGCCCATCTGCAAAATGATTTGATCCATGATCAGACGTTCAAGGATCTGATGGCGCAGAGTTGCGTCGTCCGGTAACTGCTGCCCCGCCTGGCCTGCATTGGCCTTCACGGATTGCATCAAACCATCAACGTCACTTTCCAGCACCACGCCGTTATTGACCACGGCGGCGACTTTATCTACAACCTGAGGCGCGGCGAAACTGGTATTCGCAACCATAGCGATACCGAGAAGCAGCGTTTTCCAGTTCTTCATACCTTTTCCATTTCAATTAACCGCAATGCGGATTACGTTGCAAATCAAACAGATCACAGTGAGCTACGGTACGGCAGAATGTTTGAACGCAGCATTTGTTGCGTCCCCAGACCGTAGTTGGAGCTCAGGCCACGCAGCTCAATGTTGAAACCGATGACTTTGTCATATTTGCTTTGTTCATTTTCCCAGCCGTTGATTTTGCGCTCATAGCCAACGCGAATCGCATAACAGCAGGAGTTATATTGCAGCCCCACCATCTGATCGGCAGGTTTACTGGTATTGGTATCGAAATAATACGCACCAACGATGGACCAGCGGTCCGCAATCGGCCAGCTTCCTGCCGCACCTACCTGCGAAATACCATCTTTATACTGTGCTGCGGTTGCATAGTTTGGCAGCGTAGCCTGAATGTATTCCGGGCTGGCATAACGGTAGCTCAATTGCAGCATACGGTCTTCATCGCGGCGATACTCCAGCGACGAGCTGCTGTTAGCGATATTATTCAGACGGGTGTCATACTGCACTCCGCCACGCAGACCCCAACGATCGGAGATACGCCAGTACGTATCGCCTGCCCACACCAGCGAACCTGTTTTGTTGTCTTTCTCCCAGTTAATGTTGTCATCACCGGTACGGGACTCGGTGAAATAGTAGATTTGACCAACAGAAACGTTAAAACGTTCAACCGCCGCTTCATCATAAATGCGGGTTGTGACGCCGGTAGTCACCTGGTTTGCTGACGCGATACGGTCCAGACCGCCATAAGTGCGATCGCGGAACAGCCCGCTGTAGTCGGATTGCAGCAGCGAGGAGTCGTAGTTGTTGATGTGGCTCTGATCGCGATACGGCACATACAGATACTGAGCGCGTGGCTCCAGCGTCTGGGTGTAGCCCTCCGCCCAGTTCATATCGCGCTCAAACACCAGTTTCCCGTCCGTTTTAAATTGCGGCATAACGCGGCTAACGGACTCTTTGTAGTTGGTGCTGTTACTGGTGTTGTAAGCATCGAGGTTACTTTGCTGGTAGTGGGTCGCCAGCATTTTCACTTCGGTGTTCAGGCTGCTCCAGGCGTTAGAAACGGGCAGACTGAGCGTGGGTTCCAGATGCACACGGGTCGCTTCCGGACGGCTGGCGTTGGTATTGGTAAATTTCACCGCCTGGCCGTACATACGGAAATCAAACGGACCCAGATCGTTGTGATACCAGTTAACATCCACCTGCGGCAAGGCAGAATAGGAGTTGCTGTTCAGACGGTTAAACACCTGGAACTGCTTCGTTGAAACGGTGGCGTTAAAGTTTTCTACACCATAGCCTACCCGGAATATCTGTGTAGCATAACCATCTGTACTAGAACCATATTTTGACGAGAAGTCGTTAAAATAATGTGGGTCACTCACTTTCGTATAGTTAGCGCTGAAACGCCAAACTTGATCCATTACCCCGGCATGTTGCCAGTAAAACAGCCAGCGATGACGCTCCCCTTCGCTAGGGTACTCATCCTGGAACACTTTGTCTGAAGGCAGGTAATCGAGTTCAACAATACCTGCACCAGCCTGCGTCAGATAACGGAATTCATTTTCCCATTGCACGTTGCCACGCTTATGGATGTAGTGCGGCGTGATCGTCGCATCCATATTCGGGGCAATGTTCCAGTAGTACGGCAGATAGAACTCGAAATAGTTCGTCGTGCTGTACTTGGCATTGGGGATCAGGAAACCTGAACGGCGCTTGTCACCGATGGGCAACTGCAAATACGGACTATAGAACACCGGCACCGGGCCGAGCTTAAAGCGCGCATTCCAGATTTCTGCAACCTGCTCCTGGCGATCCTGAATAACTTCGCTGCCGACTACGCTCCAGGTGTTTGACCCAGGCAGGCAGGAGGTAAACATCCCATTGTCCAGAATGGTGTAGCGGTTTTGTCCACGCTGTTTCATCAGATCGGCGGTACCGCGACCCTGACGACCCACCATCTGGTAATCACCTTGCCAGACGTTGGTATCTTTGGTGTTCAGGTTTGACCAACCTTTAGGACCTTTCAGGATGACCTGGTTATCGTCATAGTGCACATTACCGAGTGCATCCACTGTGCGAACCGGGTCCGTCTGACCTTCCGGCTGCTGCTGATGAAGCTGCACCTCATCGGCCTGCAAACGGCTATTTCCCTGATTAATATCGACATTGCCGGTAAAAACGGCATCGTCAGGGTAGTTGCCTTTTGCGTGATCGGCATTGATTGTCACCGGCAAATTATTGGTGTCGCCCTGTACCAGGGGGCGGTTGTAGCTGGGAACGCCAAGCATACACTGCGAGGCAAGATCGGCTGCCATCCCCTGCTGGCTGTAAAGGGCGGAGCCAATCATGGTGGCCAGGAGGGTGGGGATACGTTTTTTCATACGTTGTATTTGTTGTTCCGTCATCTGTGGCTTTACGCTGGCAAACGGTCTGAGACTAACTTACTCGCCTTTGCAACGCTAGTTTTAATCCTGCCCGCGTTCGAGCCAGGGGGAGAAGACTGCGCCTGTGCATGGCATAGAATGACGGGTATGATAAAGCAAATTTTAGCCGACGGCATGACGATTTGGGGAGTATATGCAGTATTGGGGGAAAGTGGTTGGGGTTGTCATCGCTCTTTTCATGGGCGGCGGCTTTTGGGGCGCGGTTCTTGGGTTGTTAATCGGGCACTTTTTTGACAAGGCGCGCAGCCGGAAAATGGCGTGGTTTGCCAACCAGCGCGAACGTCAGACGCTCTTTTTCGCCACCACCTTCGAGGTGATGGGGCATCTAACCAAATCGAAAGGCCGGGTGACCGAAGCGGATATCCAGGTCGCCAGCCTGTTTATGGATCGCATGAACCTGCACGGCGAGTCGCGCAGCGCAGCGCAGCAGGCGTTTCGCGTCGGCAAAACGGATAATTACCCGTTACGCGACAAGATGCGTCAGTTTCGCAGCGTCTGCTTCGGACGTTTCGACTTGATTAGGATGTTTCTGGAAATTCAAATCCAGGCGGCTTTCGCCGATGGCTCTTTGCACCCCAGCGAACGCGAAGTGCTGTACGTAATCGCTGAGGAGCTTGGGATTTCGCGTCTGCAGTTCGATCAGTTTCTGCGCATGATGCAGGGCGGGGCGCAATTTGGCGGGGGTTACCAGCATCAGCAGCAAGCGGGCGGTGGCGGCTGGCAGCAGGCGCAACGCGGCCCGACGCTGGAAGATGCCTGTAATGTGCTGGGTGTGAAGCCGTCAGACGATGCGACCACCATCAAGCGTGCCTACCGTAAGCTGATGGGCGAGCATCATCCGGACAAACTGGTAGCGAAAGGTCTGCCGCCAGAAATGATGGAAATGGCGAAACAAAAAGCGCAGGAAATTCAGAAAGCTTACGAGTTGATTCGCGAGCAGAAGGGTTTTCGTTAACACCAAAAAACTTTCCCGGTCGTAAGACCGGGTGAGTGATTTAAAAATCCACCGGTGCTTTAAAGGTCATGCTGTTGCCAAACGCCGGGTGGGTGATGGTCAGCGTCTCTGCATGCAGCTGCAAACGCGGAGCCATTGCGAGAGCTTCTGGCGTGGCGTAAAAACGGTCACCGAGAATGGGGTGACCTAACGCTAACATATGCACGCGAAGCTGATGCGAGCGCCCGGTAATCGGCTTCAGACGTACGCGAGCGGTGCCATCCTCATCAAACGCCAGCACTTCATACTCGGTCTGCGCCGCTTTGCCGGTTTCAAAACACACTTTCTGCTTTGGTCTGTTCGGCCAGTCGCAAATCAGTGGTAAATCCACCAGCCCTTCGGCTTTTTCCGGGTGACCCCAAACGCGCGCCAGATACTGCTTTTTAGGCTCACGTTCGCGGAACTGGCGTTTTAACTCACGCTCGGCATCTTTGGTTAGCGCCACCACAATCACACCGCTGGTCGCCATATCCAGGCGATGTACGGATTCAGCCTGCGGGAAGTCGCGCTGAATGCGCGTCATCACGCTGTCTTTGTGCTCATCCAGACGCCCTGGCACCGACAACAAGCCGCTTGGCTTGTTGACGACCATAATGTGTTGATCCTGATACAGAATAACCAGCCAGGGATCCTGCGGCGGATTGTAGGGTTCCATCACCATTGGGGCTCCGTTATTGGTGCGTCACAACAATCAAACGCAGCGCATCAAGCCGCCAGCTTGCCTGCGCCAGGCTTTCCAGCACTTGCTGGCGGTTGCTCTCAATGGCGGCCAGTTCATCGTCGCGAATGTTCGGGTTAACCGCTTTTAACGCTTCCAGGCGCGCCAGTTCCGCCGACAGCTTTTCATCCGCTTCGCTTCGCGCAGCGTCAATCAGCTCGCGCGCGGCGGCTTCCACCTGCGTTTCACCTTTTTGCAAAATGGCGTGAACCTCCTGCTGCACCGCATTCACCAGCTTGCTGCCGGTATGGCGGTTCACCGCGCTAAGCTGGCGGTTGAAGCTTTCGAACTCCACCTGGCTGGCGAGGTTGGTACCGTTTTTATCCACCAACAGGCGGATCGGCGTCGACGGCAGGAAACGATTAAGTTGCAGCTGTTTCGGTGCCTGCGCTTCCACCACGTAGATCAGCTCCAGCAGCAGCGTACCAACCGGCAGCGCTTTGTTTTTCAGCAGCGAAATCGTGCTGCTGCCGGTATCGCCAGAAAGGATCAGATCCAGACCGTTACGGATGATCGGATGTTCCCAGGTAACAAACTGTGCGTCTTCGCGCGAAAGCGCGACATCACGATCGAAAGTGATAGTGCAGCCATCTTCCGGCAGGCCCGGGAAGTCCGGCACCAGCATATGATCCGATGGCGTCAGCACGATCATATTTTCACCGCGATCGTCCTGGTTAATGCCAATGATATCGAACAGGTTCATGGCGAAGGCAATAAGCGCCGTGTCGTCGTCCTGCTCGGCAATGCTTTCCGCCAGCGCCTGCGCTTTTTCACCGCCGTTAGAGTGGATCTCCAGCAAGCGGTCGCGGCCTTGTTCCAGCTGTGCTTTCAGCGCGTCGTGCTGTTCACGGCAGGTTTTGATCAGCTGATCAAAACCGTCGGTATCTTCCGGTGCCGCCAGGTAGTTAATCAGTTCATTGTGAACGCTATCGTAAATAGTGCGCCCGGTCGGGCAGGTGTGCTCGAAGGCGTCCAGCCCTTCGTGATACCAGCGCACCAGCACGGACTGCGCAGTTTTCTCCAGATAAGGCACGTGGATCTGAATATCGTGCGCCTGACCAATACGGTCCAGACGGCCGATGCGCTGTTCCAGAAGATCCGGGTTGAACGGCAGATCGAACATCACCAGATGGCTGGCGAACTGGAAGTTACGCCCTTCAGAACCAATTTCCGAGCACAGCAGAACCTGCGCGCCACTGTCCTCTTCACCGAACCACGCCGCTGCGCGATCGCGTTCAATGATCGACATACCTTCATGGAACACCGCCGCGCGGATGCCTTCGCGTTCGCGTAGCACCTGCTCAAGTTGCAGCGCGGTGGCGGCTTTGGCGCAGATCACCAGCACTTTTTGCGAACGGTGGCTGGTGAGGTAGCCCATCAGCCACTCAACGCGCGGGTCGAAGTTCCACCATGTTCCGGTATCGCCTTCGAATTCCTGATAAATTTGCTCCGGGTAAAGCATATCGCGAGCGCGCTCTTCCTGGCTTTTACGCGCGCCCATAATGCCGGAGACCTTTATCGCCGTCTGATACTGCGTCGGCAGCGGCAGCTTCACGGTATGCAGCTCGCGTTTCGGGAAACCTTTTACACCGTTACGGGTGTTGCGGAACAGCACACGGCTGGTGCCGTGTCGGTCCATCAGCATGGAAATCAGTTCCTGGCGTGCGGCGGTCGCGCCTTCACGATCGCTGTTGGCGGTTTGCAGCAGCGGTTCGATATCCTGCTCGCCTACCAGATCGCTCAACATATTAAGGTCATTGTTACTCAGACGTTCACCCGCCAGCAGCAGGGCCACGGCGTCGGCGACCGGACGGTAATTTTGCTGCTCTTCAACGAACTGGGCGAAATCATGGAAACGGTTCGGATCCAGCAGGCGCAGGCGCGCAAAGTGGCTCTCCATCCCCAGTTGTTCCGGGGTGGCGGTCAGCAGCAGAATGCCCGGTACGCGCTCGGCCAGTTGCTCAATTGCCTGATATTCACGGCTGGCTTCGTTTTCGCTCCACACCAGATGGTGCGCTTCGTCGACCACCAGCAGATCCCATTCGGCATCGCACAGGTGCTCCAGGCGCTGCTTGTTGCGGCGCACGAAGTCGAGCGAGCAAATCACCAGTTGCTCGGTCTCAAACGGGTTGTCGGCATCGTGCTGCGCTTCGGCGTAACGTTCATCGTCAAACAGGGCGAAACGCAGGTTGAAGCGGCGCAGCATTTCAACCAGCCACTGGTGTTGCAGGGTTTCCGGCACCACGATCAGGACGCGCTCAGCCGCGCCAGCAAGCAGTTGTTGATGCAGGATCATCCCGGCTTCAATGGTTTTCCCAAGGCCCACTTCATCCGCCAGCAGCACGCGCGGCGCATGGCGACGGCCCACATCGTGAGCGATGTGCAGCTGGTGCGGGATCAGGTTGGTGCGCTGGCCACGCAAGCCGCTCCACGGCATACGGTACTGCTCACTTTGGTATTTACGCGCGCGAAAACGCAGCGCAAAGCGATCCATACGGTCGATCTGCCCGGCGAATAAGCGGTCTTGCGGTTTGCTGAACACCAGTTTGCTGTCGAGCAACACTTCGCGCAGGGTGACATTGCTTTCCTGCGTATCCAGGCGTGTGCCGGTGTAAGCGAGCAGCCCGTTTTCCTCTTTTACGTCTTCAATTGTGAGCTGCCAGCCATCATGGCTGGTCACCGTATCACCGGGGTTGAACATCACGCGGGTAACCGGAGAGTCGCTGCGAGCGTACAGACGGTTTTCACCCGTGGCCGGAAAAAGGAGGGTGACCGTGCGCGCATCCATTGCGACGACTGTGCCAAGTCCGAGTTCGCTTTCCGTGTCGCTAATCCAGCGTTGACCAAGTGTAAAGGGCATAAATGAACTCTATATCTCAAATTGCAGGCAATAGTTCGTCACCGCCTGAAGGCAGGCGGGCGTATAAAATTTGGGGCCAGAAAAAGGAAGGGCGCTATGGTAAAGGAAGCAATCCCTTTCGTCACTACCTATACCTGCCGTCTTTCACGCCGCATCGCGGCACAAACCTGAAATAGCCAGGGTATAGCGGTAATGTTGCAAGCCGGGAAACGCGATAAGTAAATCTCAAAAGAGTCCCAGCTGCCCTGTAAGTAGTGTAGCAAAGTCGTCGTCAATGAAAGGCAGAATTCCCTCGGCAACCGGCTGCAACTGCTTACTCAGGTAGTGATCGTAATCGAGCGGCGAGTGTTGGTAATCGACCGGCTCTGGCCCGCCGGTGGTCCAGACATACTTGATGGTGCCGCGGTTCTGATACTGCGCCGGGCGGCCCCGTTTGCGGTTCTCTTCATCCGCCAGCCGCGCAGCGCGCACGTGCGGCGGCACGTTACGTTCATATTCTGAAAGCGCTCTGCGCAGGCGCTTGCGATAAATCAGCTGATCATCGAGTTCGCCCGCCATCAGGCTGGCAATGGTTTCCCGGACATAGTCCTGATAAGGCTCATTGCGAAACACGCGTAAGTAGAGCGTTTGCTGGAACTGCTGCGCCAGCGGTGTCCAGTCGGTACGCACGGTTTCCAGCCCCTTAAACACCATGCGCTGGTTCTCGCCTTCCTGAATCATCCCGGCGTAACGCTTTTTGCTGCCCTGCTCGGTGCCGCGAATGGTTGGCATCAGAAACCGGCAGAAATGGGTTTCAAACTCCAGCTCCAGCGCGCTTTCCAGTTGCTGGCTTTTAAGATGCGCCGACCACCAGCCATTGACGTGCTCGACCAGCGCGCGGCCAATACGCGCGGCATCCTCTTCGCTGTGGGCTTGCTTTAGCCAGACGAAGGTGGAGTCCGTGTCGCCATAGATAACGTCGTAACCCTGCGTTTCAATCAGCGCTTTGGTCTGGCGCATGATCTCGTGACCACGCATGGTGATCGATGATGCCAGCCGCGGATCAAAAAAGCGGCAGGCGCTGGTGCCGAGCACGCCGTAAAACGCATTCATAATGATCTTCAGCGCTTGCGACAGCGGCTTGTTGCCATGACGTTTGGCCTCATCGCGCCCGTGCCAGATCTGCCCGACGATCCCCGGCAGGCAATGTTTTTCACGCGAAAACCACGCACCCAGAAACCCCTCGGTGCTGTGCGCGTTATCCGGCTGCGCCATACCTTCAACCAGGCCGACGGGGTCAATCAGAAAGGTGCGGATAATAGATGGGTAGAGGCTTTTGTAATCCAGTACCAGCACCGAGTCATACAGGCCGGGGCGCGAATCCATCACATAACCGCCGGGGCTGGCCTGCGGCGGCACGCCACCGAGATTTGGCGCGACATAGCCAGCGCGGTGCATGCGCGGAAAATAGAGGTGGCTGAAGGCCGCCACCGAACCGCCGTGGCGATCGACGGGCAAACCGTTCACCGTGGCGCGTTCCAGCAGAAACGGCATGATCTCCGTCTTGTGGAAGATGCGCGTCACCAGTTCGCAATCTTTCAGGTTATAGGTGGCGAGCGCGGGTTTATCTTCGGCGAAGCGCCGGTCGATCTCATCCATGCGATCCCACGGGTTATCAATCGCTTTGCCTTCGCCAAGCAGCTCTCTGGAGACGGCTTCCAGCGAGAACGAGGAGAAGTTCCAGAACGCGGATTTCAGCGCTTCAATCCCGTCAATAATCAGCCTGCCGGTGGCCTGTGCGAAGAAGACGCCATTCTTAAAACCGTGTTCGCGCCACTCCAGCTCGCTGCCGTTACGCCCGAGCGTCAGGGGGACGCGGTAGCGTTCGGCGCTTTTTTGCAGCACGCGCAGATCGAATTGCACGACGTTCCAGCCAATGATCACATCCGGATCATGCGCGGCAAACCAGGCGTTGAGTTTTTCCAGCAGTTGCGGGCGGCTGGCAACGTACTCCAGCTCAAAATCCAGCCCCTGCGCGCTGCCGTTTTCTGGGCCGAGCATGTAGACCGTGCGCTGTCCGCAGCCCTCAAGGCCGATGCAGTAAAGCTCGCCGTGGCGGCTGGTTTCGATATCCAGCGACACCCATTTCAGCGGCGGGCGATAGTGCGGGCTGGGTTTCAGACGCGCCTCAATCAGCGCGGTACCTTGTGGCGTACCGTCAACCCACACCGGCGCGGTGATAAAGCGCTCCATCAAAAAGCGTTCCGGCGGGCGGATATCGGCTTCATAAACGGTGATGCCGTCATCACGCAGCAGTTTTTCAATGCGCATCAGTTGGCGATGAGCACGGCAGTAAAGGCCATACACCGGCTGGCGGTGAAAGTCGCTCAGGTTCAGCGGCGTGACGCGCCACTGCTTTTCTGAGCGCAGCAGTAGTTTTGCTTTTTCCACCTGCGCGGCGGGAATAAAGGCGACCGACTCCTGCGGTGGCAGCACGACGCGCAGCGGGCCATTATCCGTCGCCAGCCAGAACTCTACCTCGGTTCCGCCGGGGGTATCCCGCCAGTGTCGGGTTAAAATAAAACCTTCTTGCGCCTGCGCCACAGCCGTCTCTCATAAAACAAAACCAGGCGAGATTATAGCCTGGTTTGTTGTTGAGTGCTGTGGTTTTATACAGCTATTGACCGTAGTAAGCCTTCGCGCCGTGCTTACGTAAATAGTGTTTATCCAGCAGCGTTTGTTGCATGGCGGGTAACTCAGGCGCGAGCTGACGGCAGAAAATACCCATATAGGCCACTTCTTCGAGCACGATGGCGTTATGGACCGCGTCATCTGCGCTTTTGCCCCATGCGAACGGGCCATGAGAATGCACCAGCACGCCGGGCATTTGCGCCGGATCGATACCTTTTTTCTCAAAGGTTTCGACGATCACATTACCGGTTTCCCACTCGTATTCACCGTTGATCTCCTCATCGGTCATCTTACGGGTACAGGGGATCTCGCCATAGAAATAGTCGGCATGCGTGGTACCCGTTGCCGGGATCGGCTGACCGGCCTGCGACCAGATGGT
The DNA here is from genome assembly GCF_042788165.1 of Kosakonia sp. YIM B13588. Lineage (NCBI taxonomy): Bacteria > Pseudomonadati > Pseudomonadota > Gammaproteobacteria > Enterobacterales > Enterobacteriaceae > Kosakonia > Kosakonia sp. YIM B13588. The sequence goes on from NZ_JBHZPO010000008.1 coordinate 109,320, forward strand.
GGCATGGCGTGAGTGGGTGTGCACGATGCCGCCGATGGTCGGAAACGCCTGGTACAGCAGACGGTGAGTCGGCGTATCGGAAGAGGGTTTTTTCGTGCCTTCGACCACGTCGCCGGTGGTGATGTTGACAACCACCATATCGTTAGCGGTCATGATGCTGTAATCGACGCCAGAAGGTTTAATCACCATCAGACCGCTTGCGCGATCAACGGCACTGACGTTGCCCCATGTCAGCGTGACCAGGTTGTGTTTTGGCAGCGCCAGGTTGGCTTCCAGCACCTGCTGTTTCATTGCTTCTAACATGCGTTCCTCCAGGAAAGTGGCCTGCCGCAGCAGGCCGGGTGTTCCCTGTTAACGTTTTGAACCGTAATACACTTCGTTCCAGCGCAGCGCATCTTTAAACGCAGGCAGGCGGGTGTCGTTGTCGATAACCGTCAGCTCAAGATCGTGCAGCTCGCTGAACTGGCGCATATCGTCAAGCGTCAGCGCCTGGCTGAAGACGGTGTGGTGCGCGCCACCGGCGAGGATCCACGCTTCAGAGGCGGTCGGCAGATCCGGCTGCGCTTTCCACAAGGCGTTGGCGACCGGCAGTTTCGGTAGATCGTGCGGGGTTTTCACCGCCTCAACGCAGTTCACCAACAGGCGGAAACGATCGCCTAAGTCGATCAGGCTGGCGTTAATTGCCGGGCCGGTTTTGGTGGAGAAGATCAGGCGTGCCGGATCGGCTTTGCCGCCAATACCGAGGTACTGCACATCCAGCGTCGGTTTTTCGTCAATGGCGATAGAAGGGCACACTTCCAGCATGTGCGAGCCGAGCACCAGATCGTTGCCGTGTTCAAAGTGATAGGTGTAATCCTCCATAAAGGAGGTGCCGCCGTTCAGCCCGCCGGACATCACTTTCATGATGCGCAGCAGCGCGGCGGTCTTCCAGTCACCTTCACCGGCAAAACCGTAGCCTTGCTGCATCAAACGCTGTACCGCCAGGCCCGGTAGCTGTTTCAGGCCGTGCAGATCTTCAAAAGTAGTAGTGAAGGCATGGAAACCGCCCTCTTCGAGGAAGCGTTTCAGACCCAGTTCGATGCGCGCGGCGTCAAGCACGTTCTGGCGTTTATCGCCATGAACCTGCGCGGCAGTTGTCAGGCGATAGCTGCTTTCATACTCATCCACCAGCGCGTTGACATCGCCGTCGCTCACGGCGTTCACCACTTGCACCAGATCGCCCACGCCCCAGGTATTGACCGAGAAACCGAACTTGATCTGTGCCGCCACTTTATCGCCGTCAGTCACTGCCACTTCGCGCATGTTGTCGCCGAAACGCACCACTTTCAGCTGGCGGGTATCCTGTTTAGATACCGCCTGGCGCATCCACGCGCCGATGCGTTGATGCGCGTGTTGATCCTGCCAGTGGCCGGTGACCACACTGTGCTGCTGGCGCATACGCGCGCCGATAAAGCCGAACTCGCGGCCGCCGTGCGCGGTCTGGTTGAGGTTCATAAAGTCCATGTCGATGCTGTCCCACGGCAGGGACGCATTGAACTGGGTGTGGAACTGCAGCAGCGGCTTGTTGAGGATAGCGAGGCCGTTAATCCACATTTTCGCCGGTGAGAAGGTGTGCAGCCACACCACCATCCCGGCACATTTATCGTCGTAGTTGGCATCGCGGCAGATGTGGGTAATCTCATCCGGCGTGGTACCCAGCGGTTTCAGCACCAGTTTGCAGGGGAGTTTCGCTTCCGCATTGAGGGCGTTGACCACCTGTTCGGCGTGCTTCGTCACCTGTTTCAGGGCTTCCGGCCCGTACAGGTGCTGGCTGCCAATGACGAACCACACTTCATAATTGTCGAAAATAGTCATGATCTTGTCCTTAATGAGTTAACGCGGCCTGCGAGACTGTCGCGGCTGAAGGGAGATAGTGTTGCTCGGCGCTCTTCGCCCACTGCTGATAGCGGCGATAGAGGCGTTCAAACTGTTGCGCCTGCGCGGTTGGTTGCAGGGTTTTTTCGATGGCGCTGGCCATTTTCAGCTGCGCCGCCCGGATATCGGCATGCACTTGCGCTGCGACGGCGGCAAAAATCGCCGCACCCAGCGCGCAGCACTGTTCAGATTCAACCACCTGTAATGGGCGGTTCAGCACATCGCAGCAGGCCTGCATTACGCCAAGGTTTTTACGTGCGATACCGCCGAGCGCCATTACGTTGTCGACGGCAATACCTTGTTCGGTGAAGCACTCCATAATGGCGCGCGCGCCGAACGCGGTGGCTGCAATCAACCCGCCGAACAGCGCCGGAGCGTCGGTGGCGAGATTCAAATCAGTAATGACCCCTTTCAAACGCTGGTTGGCGTTTGGCGTACGGCGACCGTTAAACCAGTCGAGGATCACTGGCAGATGTTCGAGGGACGGATTTTTTACCCACGCATCGGTCAGGGCAGGTAAGAGTTGTTTCTGGCTGGCTTTGATCTGCGCTTTCAGTTCCGGATGCTGCTGCGCCAGCTGTTCCAGCGGCCAGCCAAGCACGCGGCCAAACCAGGCGTAGATATCACCAAAAGCGGATTGCCCGGCTTCGAGGCCGATAAAGTCCGGCACTACGCTGCCATCGACCTGGCCACAAATGCCTTTTACCGCGCGTTCACCAACGCTCTGTTTGTCGGCAATCAGAATGTCGCAGGTAGACGTACCGATGACTTTCACCAGCGTATTCGGTTGTGCGCCCGCGCCGACTGCGCCCATATGGCAGTCGAAGGCACCGCCGGAAATCACTACGGATTCAGGCAAACCAAGGCGCTGCGCCCATTCGGCAGTCAATGTGCCGACGGGTAAATCTGCGGTATAGGTGTCGGTAAACAGCGGCCAGTTGAGGTGTTTATTGATGATGGGATCGAGTTCATCAAAGAACGCGGCGGGCGGCAGGCCACCCCAGCTTTCATGCCACAGGGATTTATGCCCGGCGCTGCAACGACCGCGACGAATGGCTTCCGGGCGTGTGGTGCCGGAGAGCAGGGCGGGGATCCAGTCACACAATTCGATCCAGGAGGCGGCAGCCTGCGCGACGGCGCTATCCGCGCGGGTAACGTGCAGGATTTTTGCCCAGAACCATTCGCTGGAGTAAATGCCGCCGATGTAGCGTGAGTAGTCAGTTTTGCCGGGGGTGTGGCACAAGCGGGTAATGGCTTCCGCCTCTTCGACGGCGGTGTGGTCTTTCCACAACACAAACATCGCGTTCGGGTTGTCGGCAAACTCCGGGCGCAGCGCCAGCACGCGGCCTTCGGCATCAATCGGCGCGGGTGTTGAACCGGTACTATCGACGCCAATGCCTTTGATCTCGGCGCGTTGTGCGTCGCTCAGTTCTGCCAGCACATTTTTCAGCGCCGCTTCCATCGACTCGATGTAATCGCGCGGGTGGTGGCGAAATTGGTTATGCGGCGCATCGCAATAACGTCCCTCCTGCCAGCGTGGATACCACTCGACGCTGGTGGCGATCTCCGCCCCGGATGTGCAGTCTACCGCCAGCGCACGTACTGAATCGCTGCCGAAATCGAGGCCAATTGTGATTGCCATGTATCTTGCTCCATGAAGAATAACCGTTAGAAAAACGATAGTGAGCGGCGGCAAAAACCGTCAGGCAGGATCCGCTAATCTTATGGATTAAAATGCTATGGGATCGCAAAGTGTGACGCCGTGCAAAAATTCGATGTGGACATTTCTGCCGCCTTTATAGACACTTCCGTTATCCCTTTTTGCCCTGTTCAACGGCGTTAAAAAGGCGTAATCGCTTTTGTCTGGCGGGATTAGACAATTGGCGTGTTTATGCCCCTTGCCTGCGGGCGGCTGAGGAATGACGGGATTCTCAATATGGACAATTGGTTTCTTTACCAGGTACGGGAGTATTGTGTTTATGGCTGAATCACAGAACGATCCACTGCTGCCAGGGTACTCGTTTAATGCGCACCTGGTGGCGGGGCTGACCCCCATTGAAGCCGACGGTTATCTCGATTTTTTTATCGACAGACCGCTGGGCATGAAGGGCTATATCCTGAATCTCACCGTGCGCGGCGAGGGTGTAGTGATGAACCACGGTAAGCAGTTTGTTTGCCGGCCTGGCGATATCCTGCTTTTTCCGCCGGGAGAAATTCACCACTACGGACGTCATCCTGACGCCACCGAGTGGTATCACCAGTGGGTTTACTTCCGTCCACGCGCCTACTGGCACGAGTGGTTGAACTGGCCGACCCTGTTCGCGCAAACCGGTTTTTACCGCCCTGATGATGCCCATATGGAGCGTTTTCGCGAGCTTTTCGCGCAAATTATCGATGCCGGGCAAAGCGTTGGGCGCTATGCGGAACATCTGGCGATAAATCTGCTGGAGCAGTTGCTACTGCGGCGCATGGAAGCAATTAACGAATCGCTGCACCCGCCGCTGGATAACCGCGTGCGCGACGCTTGCCAGTACATTAGCGATCATCTGGCGGATAACCATTTTGATATCGCAAGCGTTGCCCAGCACGTCTGCTTGTCGCCTTCGCGCCTGTCCCACCTTTTTCGTCAGCAACTGGGCGTGAGTGTGCTGAGCTGGCGCGAAGATCAGCGCATCAGCCAGGCAAAATTACTGCTTAGCACCACGCGAATGCCGATTGCCAGCGTAGGGCGCAATGTTGGTTTTGACGATCAGCTCTATTTCTCGCGGGTTTTTAAAAAATGTACCGGTGCCAGCCCCAGTGAATTCCGCGCGGGATGTGAATAAAAAGTAAAGAATGGCAATGAAAGGTTCTGCAATGTGACATAACCGGTAAAATTTTCAGATAATTGAAAGCTTGACGCTCGCGGATGACCTCCGGAGAATCCAGCGTTCATTCTGAACAGGACACCTTATGGAAGCGTTGCTGGAACACTTTGTTACCCAATCCGCCATGTATTCGCTGGCGGCGATTATGCTGGTGGCGTTTTTTGAGTCGCTGGCGTTAGTCGGGCTGATTTTACCCGGCACGGTAATGATGGCGGCGCTTGGCGCGCTGATCGGCAGCGGTGAAGTGAACTTCTGGCATGCGTGGCTGGCGGGGATTGTTGGCTGCCTGCTCGGCGACTGGATCTCCTTCTGGCTGGGCTGGCGTTTTAAAGGGCCGCTGCACCGCTGGTCGTTTATGAAAAAGAACAAAGCGCTGCTCGATAAAACCGAACACGCGCTGCATCAGCACAGCGTATTTACCATTCTGGTTGGCCGTTTTGTCGGGCCGACGCGCCCACTGATCCCAATGGTTGCCGGCATGTTGGATCTGCCCATCCGCAAGTTTTTGCCGCCGAATATTGTTGGCTGCCTGCTGTGGCCGCCGTTCTACTTCCTGCCCGGTATTCTGGCCGGTGCGGCAATTGATATCCCTGCCGATATGCAAAGCGGCAACTTTAAATGGCTGTTGTTGCTGACAGCGCTGCTACTGTGGCTGGCCTGCTGGCTATGCTGGCGGCTGTGGCGTGCGGGCAAAGCTGGCGTTGATCGTTTGACAAACTACCTGCCACGTCGCCGCCTGCTTTGGCTGGCACCGGGCACGCTGGCTGTTGCTGTCGCTGCGGCGGTCGCGCTGGCGCAACATCCGCTGATGCCGATTTACCTCAATATTTTAGGCAACGTTGTTCGCGGTCACTGACCGCGAATTCCCAGCAAACCAGACGCGGACGATTTGCCGCTGAGCAACGCGTCCGTGTTGCCATCCCAGGCAATGCGCCCGTCGGCAATCACCAGCGAACGTTCGGCAATCCGCGCCGCATCCTCCACACTGTGCGACACCATCAGCAGCGTTAACTGCTGGCGTCGGCACACATCCTGCACCAGCGCGAGCATCTCCTGGCGCAGCGCCGGGTCGAGTGCGGAAAAGGGTTCATCAAGCAATAACACCGGCTGTTCACGCACCAGGCAGCGCGCCAGTGCCACGCGTTGACGCTGACCGCCGGAAAGCTGCTCCGGCAGGCGCGCCAGCAGTGATTCCAGCCCCATCGTTTCGGCGATCTGCTCCAGTTTATGCTGCTGGTCGCTATTTAACTTCAGACCCGGGTTTAACCCCAGCCCGATGTTTTGCCGCACCGTGAGATGAGTAAAGAGGTTATTTTCCTGAAACAGCATCGATACCGGGCGCTGCGAGGGCGTCGTGTGCGTGTGATCCTCGCCCGCGATGGTTATCGTGCCGCTGGCGGGAGTGAGAAAGCCGGCTACCAGGTTCAGCAGCGTGCTTTTCCCAGCGCCGCTTGGGCCGAGAACGGCAATCTGCTCGCCCTGGGTAACAGAGAGGGAAAAGCGCATTGGCAGATGGTGATAAAGCCAGGTGACATCAGTCAGTCTTAGCATGGCGTCCCGGAAGTTTTTCAATCATGGTGAATAAGAAAAAGCACAGCAGCAGCAAGATGAGCGCGGTCACCGCGCCGTCCTGGCTGCGGTACGACCCAATCTGCTGATAGAGATAAAACGGCAACGTGCGAAAGTCGTCATTACCAAATAACGCGACCACGCCGAAATCGCCAATCGACAGCACACAGGCAAACGCCAGCGCCTGGGCCAGCGGGCGTTTCAGCGCGCGTAGTTCAACCACGCGCTGGCGCTGAAAACCCTGCATTCCCAGTGACTGGCACAGCATGCTGTAGCGGGAAGTCAGGTCGCGCATCGGGTTTTCCAGCACTTTCAGTGCATAAGGAATGGCCATCAGCGCATTGGTAAAAATGACGATGCCATCGGCGGAAGTGGGCAGGCCAACGCTGTTATTGAGCAGCAGAAAGAAGCCGGTCGCCAGCACGATCCCTGGCATGGCGAGGATCAACATGCCGCTGATTTCCAGCGCTTGCCCGGCCATGTTTTGCTGGCGCGCGCGTAACTCCCGGCTGCTCCACAACAGCATCATGGTCAGCACAACGCACAATAGCCCTGCGCCTAGTGCGATGCGCAGTGACGTCCACACCGCTTGCCACAAGACTGGCTCCGCCAGCACTTTCACCAGGCTCAGATTGAGGCCATCAATAATCACTGCCAGCAGCGGCGGCAGCAGTAATAACAAAGCCAGCACAATCAATATGATATCCGCGACCTTGCTGAACAGCCGATCTTCCGGGTTGCGCCAGCCAGTAATCTGATGGCTGCCCACGGCGATCGCTTTACTCATGCGCTGGCTGAGCAGCACCAGACCGAGGCAGCAGATCATCTGGATCAGCGCCAGCATTGCCGCGCGGGCAGGATCAAAATCGAAGCTGAGCGCCTGGTAGATTGCCAGTTCAATGGTGGTGGCCTGCGGCCCGCCGCCCAGCGACAGCACGGTGGCGAAACTGGCGAAACAGAGCATAAAAATCAGCGCGGCGACTGGCGGGATCTGGCGGCGTAACCACGGCCATTCGACAAAACGGAAGAATGCCCAGCCGCGCATACCCAGTTGTGCTGCAAGCTGGCGCTGCTCGCCGGGGATCTGATCCAGCGTTTGTAGCAGCAGGCGCGAGGCCATCGGCAAATTAAAAAAGACGTGCGCCAGCAAAATGCCCTGCAAGCCATACGGCGAGAATGTCCACTCCACGCCAAGCGCGTGCCAGAGCGTTGCCAACCAGCCCTGGCGGCCATACACACTGAGAATGCCGAACACGGCGACCAGCACCGGCAGGATCAGCGTCATGGCGCACAGTCGCAGCAAGGCGAGACGGCCAGGGAAACGCCGCCGGTAGAGCGCGCGGGCAAGGAAAATCGCCGGTACGACAGAGAGCAGCGCGGAGAGAAATGCCTGCCAGAAGGAGAAACGCACCACATGCCACAGGTAACTGTCTTGTAAAAAATCAGCCAGCCCGCTGAACGGGGCGTTTTGCCAGAGCGCAAGAAACGCTGCCAGCGCCACCACCACCATCAACGTGGCGGCGGTGAGGCCGGGCAGCAGCCAGCCAGCAATTAGCGGCTGACGGCGCGTTGCCATGCATTAATCCATGTTGCGCGCTGGGTCGCGACCTCCTGCGAAGAGTATTCCAGCGAGGTTTGCGGTTTCACCAGTTGGTCGAAGCCTGCCGGTAAAGCGACATTGGTGACCGGGTACATCCAGTTACCGCTCGGGATAGTGTTCTGGAACGCGGGCGAAACCATAAACTTGAGGAATTTTTCCGCCAGTTCCGGCTGTTTACTGGCTGCGGTACGGGCGGCAACTTCAACCTGCAAATAGTGACCTTCGCTGAAATTCGCCGCCGCGTAGTTATCTTTCTTCTCTTCAATAATGTGGTAAGCCGGAGAGGTGGTGTAGCTCAGTACCAGGTCGCTTTCCCCTTTCAGGAACAAGCCGTAAGCTTCGCTCCAGCCTTTGGTGACGGTGACCGTTTTGGCCGCCAGTTTCTGCCACGCTTGCGGCGCGTTGTCGCCATAGACTTTCTGCATCCACAGCAACAGGCCGAGGCCTGGCGTGCTGGTGCGCGGATCTTCGTAAATAACGCGCCATTTCTGATCGCTTTCGACCAGCTCTTTCAGGCTTTTTGGCGGGTTTTTCAGTTTGTTTTTATCGTAGACAAACGCGAACCAGCCGTAGTCGAACGGTACAAAAGTATCGTTCTTCCAGCCGCCTGGCACGTTAACCGCATCGGTAGCGACGCCGCTTTTGGCGAACAGTTTGGTTTGTGTCGCGGCTTCAAGCAGGTTGTTATCCAGCCCCAGCACCACGTCGGCTTTGCTGTTTTTGCCTTCCATGCGCAGGCGGTTAAGCAGCGAAACGCCATCTTCCAGCGCCACGAATTTCAGCTCGCAGTTGCAGTCGCTTTCAAAGGCTTTTTTTACCGCAGGTCCTGGCCCCCAGTCGGCAGAGAAGGAGTCGTAGGTGTAAACGGTCAGAACGGGTTTTGCAAAAACAGGCGCTGCGATCAGCAGCAGGAACGGCAGTGATTTTTTTAACACTTTGCACCTCAAAATGGGTGGCAAAGGATTTTGAGAGTCAGCCTCAAATCCCTTCGCCGGCGTTATCCGGATCAGGTTCGACGGGTATTTTCTCAGCACACGCGCATGGCGCAGCACCCCGTTGAGAACGCCGCTATTGTAATGATTTGGTAAAAAATGCGAAAGCCTTATGGATCCGGTGGCGCAAACCAGGCGGATTTAAAGTCGAACCAGCCCAACGTGTTCATGCGCAGCCCGCGCATGGTGCGCTGTCCCTGAATCCTCAGCCAGTGGTGGATCAGCGGTACGATGGCTTTACTGGCGAGCAACTGCTGCGACCAGACGGCAAGATTCATCTCCCCGTTGCGCCATTTTGCGGCATCTGCCTGCCAGTCGAGCGGAATACAGTGCTGTAGCAGCGGCACTTCGTAGAGGTTAGCGAACACCGAGAAATCCAGCGGCAGCGTGAAATTGGCGCTATTGAGCCAGATATCGCTCTCGGCTTCGCCCCGGTGCCATTCGTCGTAATCCACCTCCTGTACGATGAGCTTCACGCCGTGTTCGGCCAGCAGCGTACTCATGGTGCGTGAAAGCGCCTCGTGTTCATTGTGTTCGCGATAGAAGGTAATGGTGAGCGTTTCCAGACCGGCCGGTTTCTCACCGCCGCCGGGGCGCGCATGGTGCCAGCGCGGCAGTAAACCGTAAGCCGGAAACCAGTAACGCTGATACTGCTCATTGGCGTGCCACAGCAGATTGGTGGGCGAGAGCACATGGCTGACCCACTCTCTGACCGCCGGATTCGCGCCGCGGCTGGAACGCGCATCAAACAGCAGGTAATAACAGCCCTCTTCGAGGCGGCTTTCCACCGCTTTTTCGCCATCGGTTGGCCCCTCAAGCGTCAGGCCGCTGGTCGGTTCATCGCTCAGATCCGGTAACACCCAGACGTTGACTTCATCGATCAAGGCACGGAAGCCGAAGTAGTCATCAAAGGCGTGGATTTTTAGCTGGTTAGTGGTATTGCGCGTCACGGCGTAAGGGCCGGTGCCAATCGGCTGGCTGGCGAAATTGCTCATCGTGTTCCATTCACGCGGCAAAATCATGGCGGGCACATGACCCATCAACCACGGCAGCCAGTTATCCGGCTGGCTGAGATGAATATCCAGCGTCCAGGGTGTCGGCGAGATCACTTCGCGGATATGCGAGTAGAGCGGCAGGGCAGTGGCGCGTTCCAGCGATGCAATCACATCGCTCATTTCCAGCTCGCGGCCATGATGAAAATGAATGCCGGGGCGTAAATAAAATCGCCAGTGCAAAGGGGAAATCAGCTTCCAGTGGTGAGCGATATCCGCTTCCAGTTCCCCGTTTTCCTCATTTATACGCGTCAGCGCACTGAAGATTTGCCGTGCTATATGTGTTTCGGAACGACGCAATGCGCTACCTGGCAGCAGGTTGCGCAACGGGCGGTAGTAAAGCACCCGCAGGATATGTCGCCCCTGGCGAAAACTGCGGCCGAGATGCGAAACCAGCATCTGGCGCACGGCCTTTTTATCGCCGACCAGTTGCACCAGTTGATCGATGCGATCCTGCTCCAGCAGGTCTTCGGCGCGCTGTTGCTGGAGCGCAAGGCCGGTATACAGGAAGGTGAGCCGCGAACGTTTGCCGCGGCCGGCTTCCGCATCCCATGTCAGCCAGCCGCGCGCCTGCATGGTGTTAAGCAGGGTACGCATGTGGCGGCGCGAACAGCTAAGCAGCTCCGCCAGCTCGTTGAGCGTGGTTTCTTGTGACTTCCCATCGCAGCATTGCCACAGACGGATGAACTGTTGTTGCAGGCGGCCGGACGACATAAAAGGGGAACTCCTGATGAAAACTCAGCAATTTATTTATCCCTATATTAAGCCAATACTTCTCTGCGATGAAAGCGAGGAGGTCATATGAAGAGATCATCCATACGACGGTTTTATCTGGACTATTTTCACGCCACGCAGGATGCGGGCTGGCTCGCCCGCCTGAGCGCACGGCAGCGCCTGAAAATGCTGGAAGAGCTGATGCAGTGGGAAGTGACAACGCCGGTCTCGAAGGACTGAATCGCCGACATCATGTGTGACTGAGTATTCAGTGCGAATGCACCCGCCAGCAAAACGTTTTTTGCTGGCTTTTTTCGTTTATGCTGGCAGCCGTCTTTTACGCTTTCACTTTTTCCCGTTTTAACAAGGAAATATTCATGCTCTGGTTAATGACGATGGGACGCCGCCTGAATGGCGTTTACGTCGCTTTTATGATCGTCGCCTTTATGATGGGAGTCGCCGGAGCGCTGCAGGCACCGACGCTCAGCCTGTTTCTGAGCCGGGAAGTGGGTGCTGAGCCGTTCTGGGTCGGGCTGTTTTATACCGTCAACGCCATTGCCGGGATCGCTGTCAGCCTTGGGCTGGCAAAACGATCCGACAATCAGGGCGACAGGCGCAAGTTGATCCTCTTTTGTTGTCTGATGGCGGTGGGTAATGCGCTGTTATTCGCCTTTAACCGCCACTATCTGACGCTTATCACCTGCGGTGTGCTGCTGGCGTCGCTGGCAAATACCGCCATGCCGCAGCTTTTCGCGCTGGCGCGCGAGTATGCGGACAGTTCCGCACGTGAAGTGGTGATGTTCAGTTCTGTCATGCGCGCGCAGCTCTCGCTGGCGTGGGTGATTGGCCCGCCGCTGGCGTTTATGCTGGCGCTTAATTATGGCTTTACCGCCATGTTTTCCATTGCCGCCGGGATTTTCGTTATCAGCCTGGTGCTGGTGGCGTTCTGGCTGCCTTCGGTGGCGCGCGTTGAACAGCCTGCCGACGTGGCGGTGACGCAGGTCAGCGGCTGGAGCGATAAAAATGTACGCATGCTGTTTATTGCCTCGACGTTGATGTGGACCTGCAACACCATGTACATCATTGATATGCCGCTGTGGATTAGCCTGGAATTAGGGCTGCCGGACAAACTGGCCGGGATTTTAATGGGTACGGCGGCAGGGCTGGAGATCCCGGCGATGATCCTGGCAGGATTTTTTGTTAAACGCATTGGCAAACGGCGCATGATGGTCACCGCCGTTGCTGCGGGCGTGTTGTTCTACATCGGCTTGATTTTTTTCCACAGCCAGACGGCGTTACTTTCCCTGCAACTGTTTAATGCGGTGTTTATCGGCATTATTGCCGGGATTGGCATGTTGTGGTTTCAGGATCTGATGCCAGGGCGGGCTGGTTCGGCGACAACGCTGTTTACCAACAGTATTTCGACCGGCGTGATCCTGGCCGGGGTGATCCAGGGGGCGCTGGCGCAAAGCTATGGTCACGGCGCGGTTTATATCGGCATTGCGGTGATTTCAGTGGTGACGCTGTGGCTGACCAGCCGCGTTAAAGATGTTTAAGCGAAAAAAGGCCCGGAAACCGGGCCTGTTATTGGTTAGCGCATAAAAGCGGGCTGTTTGTTTTCGTAAGCGGCTATGGCATCGTCGTGTTGTAACGTCAGACCAATGCTGTCCAGACCGTTCAGCATGCAGTGGCGGCGGAAGGCGTCAATCGAGAAGCTGTAAGACTTCCCGCCCGCTTTCACCACTTGCGCTTGCAGATCCACCTCAAAGGTAATGCCCGGATTGCTCTGCACCAGCGTAAAGAGCTCATCCACTTCTTGATCGCTCAACGTTACCGGCAGCAGTTGGTTGTTAAAGCTGTTGCCGTAGAAAATGTCGGCGAAACTCGGCGCAATCACCACCTTGAAACCGTAATCGGTTAACGCCCACGGCGCGTGTTCACGTGATGAACCGCAGCCGAAATTTTCCCGCGCCAGCAATATCGACGCGCCTTTGTATTGCGGGAAGTTCAGCACGAACTCCGGGTTCGGCTGTTGGCCTTTGTCATCCAGAAAACGCCAGTCGTTAAACAGATGGGCGCCAAAACCGGTGCGCGTAACCTTCTGCAAAAACTGCTTCGGGATAATAGCGTCGGTATCCACATTCGCGGCATCCAGCGGAACCACCAGGCCGGTATGTTGGGTAAATTTCTCTGCCATGGTTGTTCTCCTTACAAGCTGCGAATATCAGCGAAATGACCGGTCACGGCGGCAGCAGCAGCCATCGCCGGGCTGACCAGATGCGTGCGCCCGCCGCGGCCCTGGCGGCCTTCAAAGTTACGGTTACTGGTTGATGCGCAACGTTCACCCGGATTCAGGCGATCGTTATTCATGGCCAGGCACATGGAGCAGCCCGGCAAGCGCCACTCAAAACCGGCTTCAATAAAAATCTTGTCCAGACCTTCGGCTTCCGCCTGCGCTTTCACCGGACCGGAGCCGGGCACAACCAGCGCCTGTACGCCCGGCGCGACTTTGCGCCCTTTGGCGATTTCCGCCGCTGCACGCAGATCTTCAATGCGCGAGTTGGTGCAGGAGCCGATAAAGACTTTATCGATAGCCACTTCCGTTAACGGCACACCAGGTTTCAGCCCCATATAGGCCAGCGCTTTTTCTGCGGACGCGCGCTCAACCGGATCGGCAAACGAGGCCGGATCGGGAATGATATCGGTCACTGAAATAACCTGACCCGGGTTGGTGCCCCAAGTCACCTGCGGGGCGATCTCTTCTGCTTGTAAAGTGACGACGGTGTCGAAAACCGCACCTTCGTCGGTATGCAGTGTTTTCCAGTAAGCCACCGCATCATCGAAGTCTTTACCCTTCGGCGCATGCAAACGGCCCTGCACGTAATTAAAGGTGGTTTCATCCGGGGCGACCAGACCGGCTTTTGCGCCCATCTCAATGGCCATATTGCACAGCGTCATCCGGCCTTCCATGCTCAGCGCACGGATGGCGTCACCGCAGAACTCAACCACGTGCCCGGTGCCGCCGGCGCTGCCGGTTTTACCAATGATCGCCAGCACGATATCTTTCGCGGTGATCCCTGGTGCGGCCGTGCCTTTAACTTCAATTTTCATGGTTTTGGCGCGACCCTGCTTCAGGGTTTGCGTCGCCAGAACGTGTTCCACTTCCGATGTACCGATACCGAAAGCCAGCGCGCCAAATGCGCCGTGGGTGGCGGTGTGGGAATCGCCACAAACGATGGTCATGCCGGGCAAGGTGATGCCCTGTTCCGGCCCCATCACGTGAACAATGCCCTGATATGGGTGGTTCAGGTCATACAGCTCAACGCCGAATTCGTTGCAGTTTTTGATCAACTCCTGCATCTGAATGCGCGCCATCTCGCCGGATGCATTGATATCTTTAGTTTGCGTCGAGACGTTGTGATCCATCGTCGCGAAGGTTTTACCCGGCTGGCGCACCGGACGGTGGTGCGCGCGTAGCCCATCGAACGCCTGCGGTGATGTCACTTCATGCACCAGGTGGCGATCGATATACAACAGTGGGGTTTCGTTCGGCGCTTCATAGACCACGTGGGCGTCAAACAACTTTTCGTACAAACTCTTAGCCATGATTACACCCCTTCTGCGACATAACGAGCGATGATGTCGCCCATCTCATCGGTACTGACAGCTGCAGCGCCACGGGCTAAGTCGCCGGTGCGCACGCCTTCTTCTAATGCACGATTGATAGCACCTTCGATGGCGTCAGCCGCGTCGCCTGCATTCAGGCTGTAACGCAGCAGCAGCGCCAGCGACAGGATCTGCGCAATCGGGTTGGCGATATTTTTCCCGGCGATATCCGGCGCGGAGCCACCTGCTGGTTCATACAGACCAAAACCTTGTTCATTCAGGCTGGCGGAAGGCAGCATGCCCATCGAACCGGTGATCATGGCGCACTCGTCGGAAAGAATGTCGCCGAACAGGTTGGAGCACAGCAGCACGTCAAACTGGGACGGATCTTTAATCAGCTGCATGGTGGCGTTGTCGATGTACATATGCGCCAGTTCAACGTCCGGGTATTCCCCCGCGATTTCATTGACGATTTCGCGCCACAGCAGCGAGGTTTGCAGCACGTTGGCTTTATCAATCGAGTGCACTTTTTTGCGGCGTTTACGCGCTGATTCAAAGGCGATACGCGCAATGCGCTCGATTTCAAAACGGTGATAGATCTCGGTATCAAACGCTTTTTCATGCTGACCGCTGCCTTCGCGACCTTTCGGTTGACCGAAGTAGATGCCGCCGGTCAGTTCACGCACGCACAGAATGTCGAAGCCGTTGGCGGCGATGTCTTCGCGCAGCGGACAAAATGCTTCCAGCCCCTGATACAGTTTTGCCGGGCGCAAATTGCTGAATAATTTGAAGTGTTTACGCAGCGGCAGCAGCGCGCCGCGTTCCGGTTGCTGTGCCGGAGGCAGGTTTTCCCATTTTGGGCCGCCGACAGAGCCGAACAGAATCGCATCGGCTTGTTCGCAGCCTTCAACCGTGGCCTGTGGCAGCGGGTTACCATGACGATCGATGGCAATGCCGCCGACATCATAATGGCTGGTGGAAATACGCATACCAAAACGGTTACGCACGGCTTCCAGTACTTTCAGCGCTTGTGCCATCACTTCCGGACCGATACCGTCGCCCGGCAACACAGCAATATGGTAATTCTTCGACATCACACGGTTTCCTTGTTGTTTTCTTTGTTCTGAGCCTGGCGTTGCAACTCTTTTTCGACTTCAGCGGCGCGCCAGATATTGTTCAGCACATGCACCATGGCTTTGGCGGAAGACTCCACAATATCGGTCGCCAGACCGACGCCGTGGAAGCGGCGACCGTTGTAGTTGACCACGATATCAACCTGACCCAGTGCGTCTTTGCCCTGGCCTTTGGCGCTCAAATCGTATTTCACCAGTTCGATGTCATAGGCCGTCACGCGGTTAATGGCCTGGTAGACCGCATCGACCGGGCCGTTGCCGTTGGCGGCTTCGGCTTTGATCTCTTCGCCACACGCCAGCTTCACGGATGCGGTGGCAATATCGTTGGAGCCGGACTGCACACTGAAGTAATCCAGGCGGAAGTGCTCTGGCTCTTCCTGCTGTTTATTGATGAATGCCAGCGCTTCCAGATCGTAATCAAAGACCTGGCCTTTTTTATCCGCCAGCTTCAGGAAGGCGTCGTACAGGTTATCCAGGTTGTAGTCGGCTTCTTTATAGCCCATCTCTTCCATGCGGTGTTTCACTGCCGCGCGACCGGAGCGGGAGGTCAGGTTCAACTGAACCTGGTTCAGGCCGATGGATTCCGGGGTCATGATTTCGTAGTTTTCGCGGTTTTTCAGTACGCCATCCTGGTGAATACCGGAGGAGTGGGCGAATGCACCGGTGCCAACAATCGCTTTGTTCGCCGGAATCGGCATATTGCAAATCTGGCTGACGGTCTGACTGGTGCGCCAGATTTCATGGTGATTGATTTGGGTGTGCACGTTCATGATGTCTTTGCGCACTTTGATCGCCATGATCACCTCTTCCAGCGAGCAGTTACCGGCACGTTCGCCGATACCGTTCATTGCGCCTTCTACCTGGCGCGCACCGGCGTGTACTGCGGCGATGGCGTTGCCCACGGCTAAGCCTAAGTCGTCATGGGTATGAACAGAGATAATGGCTTTATCGATGTTCGGTACGCGTTCGTACAGCCCGGAGATGATATTGGCGAACTCGAACGGCATGGTGTAGCCGACGGTGTCCGGGATGTTGATGGTTTTCGCACCGGCATTGATAGCGGCTTCGACGACGCGCGCCAGATCGGCAATCGGGGTGCGGCCAGCATCTTCACAGGAAAATTCCACATCGTCGGTATAGTTGCGGGCGCGTTTAACCATGTAAATGGCGCGTTCAATCACTTCATCCAGCGTGCTGCGTAACTTGGTAGCGATATGCATCGGCGAGGTGGCGATGAAGGTGTGGATACGGAACGCTTCGGCAACTTTTAACGACTCTGCTGCAACATCAATATCTTTTTCGACGCAGCGGGCGAGGGCGCAAACGCGGCTGTTTTTTACCTGGCGCGCAATGGTTTGTACGGATTCAAAATCGCCCGGGGAAGAGACCGGAAAACCCACTTCCATCACATCGACGCCCATACGCTCCAGCGCCAGGGCGATTTGCAGCTTCTCTTTTACGCTCAGGCTCGCCTGTAACGCCTGTTCACCATCACGTAATGTGGTATCGAAAATAACGACTTGCTGGCTCATGGTTTAGGTCCTTTGTCTCTTAGGTCGCCTCGCTACGAGCATAAAAAAACCCGCGCCAAGGCGCGGGTTCTTAGTCTTAACCGGAAGGACGATTCAACTCAGAATGTCGCCCACCGGTCTACCGCGCACGAGAGATGCGTTTAGTAGTAGTAGACCAGCGAAACCGACGTTGCGAATCATGAATCATGCTCCAGGTGAATGCGATATGCTTTTAGTGGTACTGGATACGTAAGTTAATGTCAACCCCTCGCCTGAAAAGCGCGTCTGAAGAGCGCTGATTATTTTGTTGAGCTTTAGTTAATAATTCTGCCTGTGTAACGGAAATGCGTTTTTCCTGCTTACGAATGGCCGTTTGTATCAGGTGTAATGCATTATTTAACGTCTTGCGTAAAAGCGAAGTGAATCGTCGATTGAGTTGTTAAGGAAAACAGCGATAGAGATATATTTTTATTGAGATTACAGAATGTTTGCCAGCGTAAAAATATATGAAGAGTTCCATTGGTTTAAGATGAAATAGTAAATTTCATTCGCCATGAAAATAAAACAGGAGCTTTATATATTCCTAATTTGTCAAACCGTACTTCTAATAATGCTATATGCGTGATAAATCATCTTCCTGAATATTATTATTACGCAGGTCGAGGGAGCTCATGATGACGACGGATTGCAAAATACCTGGTGAAGACGTTTATAATCAGCACATTAATGAAGAGGGGAAACCGCAGTTACGTTCTGTCGATCTCAATTTACTGACTGTTTTTGATGCAGTAATGCAGGAGCAAAATATCACCCGCGCGGCACATGCTCTGGGAATGTCTCAGCCCGCAGTGAGTAATGCTGTTGCGCGTCTTAAGGTCATGTTTAATGACGAACTTTTTGTTCGCTATGGTCGTGGGATCCAGCCAACCGCACGTTCATATCAACTTTTTGGTTCTATCCGCCAGGCGCTGCAACTGGTGCAAAATGAACTGCCCGGTTCCGGATTCGATCCGCTTAGTAGTGAACGCGTATTTAATCTTTGTGTTTGTAGCCCGCTGGATAATCTTTTAACGTCAGCAATTTACAACAGCGTGGAGAAAATCGCCCCCGGTATTAATTTGGTGTTTAAATCCGATCTTAATCACAGCACCGAGCATCAGTTGCGTTATCAGGAAATTGAGTTTGTGATTGGCTATGAAGAGTTTCGCCGACCAGAATTTACATGTATCCCGCTATTTAATGATGAAATGGTGCTGGTCGTCAGCCATCAGCATCCCCGCCTTAATACGTTCACTACAGAAAACGCCGTCTTTAGAGAACAGCATGCGGTGGTTTCGCTGGACCGGTACGCGTCATTTAGCCAGCCATGGTATGACAGCGTAGATAAACGCAGTTGTATCGCTTACCAGGGAATGGCGCTAACCAGCGTATTAAGCGTGGTCTCGCAAACACATCTGGTGGCGATTGCACCGCGCTGGTTAGTGAAGACGTTTGCAGAAGGGCTGGATTTAGAGATGCTGCCGCTACCGTTAGATCTCAAAAGTCGTACATGTTATCTCTCCTGGCACGAAGCCGCGGGCAGAGATAAGGGCCATCAATGGATGGAAGAGCTTCTGGTGTCGGTATGTAGCCATTAACCATAGGGCAGAATCATCCAGCGGTGAAAATGCCTGGTTATTCTGCTCTCTTTTTTTCTGGCAGTATTTTGTCCTGATTTACGTCTGTCGCAATGACAGACGATGTTGCAAAAATGGATCAATTACTGGACAACTTCGTATTCGGATGATGAATGGTCATCGTCTTTGCTTATCACAGATGTTTCCACCAATTCTCAGTTTTTGACGTCGTTTTTTCACTTTTGCACAGGGTTCGCCGCCAGGGCTTGCTAATTGCCTGCCAGATTTTGAGCGGTTATGGTAACTGCCATTCATAATCAGAGTGCAGGGATTTCCTGTTCTGAACAGAGCGACAGCGCGGAAATGATTTTCGCCGTCAGTCGACAAACGTAAGCCTGGAGGCAAAGCATGGAGATGTTGTCTGGAGCCGAGATGGTCGTCCGATCGCTTATCGATCAAGGCGTAAAGAAAGTATTCGGCTATCCCGGAGGCGCGGTTCTTGATATCTACGATGCCCTGCATACCGTCGGCGGTATTGAACACGTGCTGGTTCGCCACGAACAGGCGGCAGTACATATGGCCGATGGTCTGGCACGCGCGACGGGTGAAGTGGGCGTGGTGCTGGTAACTTCGGGCCCCGGCGCGACCAACGCCATCACCGGCATCGCCACGGCATATATGGATTCTATTCCGCTGGTGGTGCTCTCCGGTCAGGTTGCAACGTCGCTGATTGGCTATGATGCCTTCCAGGAGTGCGACATGGTGGGGATCTCCCGCCCGGTGGTTAAGCACAGTTTTTTAGTCAAGCAAACGGAAGATATTCCCGGTGTATTAAAGAAAGCGTTCTGGCTTGCCGCCAGCGGTCGTCCTGGACCGGTAGTGGTGGATTTGCCGAAAGATATTATGAACCCGGCCAATAAGCTGCCTTACGTCTGGCCGGAATCCGTCAGCATGCGTTCCTATAATCCGACAACTCAGGGACATAAGGGGCAGATTAAGCGCGCATTACAAACGCTGGCGGCGGCGAAAAAGCCGGTGGTCTATGTGGGCGGTGGCGCGATCAATTCTGCCTGCGAAGCACAGCTACGCCAGCTTGCTGAAAAACTGAATTTACCGGTGGTCTCTTCATTGATGGGGCTGGGCGCATTTCCTGCTTCCCACCGTCAGGCGCTCGGCATGCTGGGTATGCACGGGACTTACGAAGCCAATATGACGATGCACCATTCAGACGTCATCTTTGCCGTTGGCGTGCGTTTTGACGATCGCACCACCAACAATCTTGCAAAATATTGCCCGGATGCGACAGTGCTGCATATCGATATTGATCCCACGTCCATTTCCAAAACCGTGCAGGCAGATATTCCAATTGTGGGCGATGCGCGGCTGGTGCTGGAACAGATGCTGGAATTGCTGGAGCAGGAAGCGTATCCGCAGCCGTTAGATGAGATTCGCGACTGGTGGCTGCGTATCGATCAATGGCGCGCGCGGCAGTGCCTGAAATACGATACCCAAAGTGAGAGCATTAAACCGCAGGCGGTGATTGAAGCGGCCTGGCGCCTGACGAAAGGCGAGGCTTATGTGACATCAGATGTTGGCCAGCACCAGATGTTCGCTGCGCTCTACTACCGTTTTGATAAGCCGCGCCGCTGGATCAACTCCGGAGGGCTCGGCACGATGGGATTCGGTTTGCCTGCTGCGCTCGGCGTGAAGATGGCGTTGCCGGATGAGACGGTGATTTGCGTGACCGGCGACGGCAGTATCCAGATGAACATTCAGGAGCTTTCTACCGCATTACAGTATGAATTGCCGGTGCTGGTGCTGAATCTGAACAACCGTTACCTGGGCATGGTGAAGCAGTGGCAGGACATGATTTATTCTGGTCGCCATTCGCAATCGTATATGGAATCGCTGCCTGATTTCGCCCGTCTGGCAGAAGCTTATGGGCATGTTGGGATCCGCATTACGCGCCCGGATGAGCTGGAAGCGAAGCTCGCTGAAGCACTGGAGCAGGTGAAGAACAATCGCTTGGTGTTTGTTGACGTTACCGTTGACGGTAGTGAACACGTTTATCCGATGCAGATCCGCGGTGGTGGTATGGATGAGATGTGGTTAAGCAAAACGGAGAGAACCTGATTATGCGCCGGATATTGTCTGTATTACTGGAAAATGAATCGGGCGCTTTATCGCGCGTGATTGGTCTGTTCTCTCAGCGTGGTTACAACATTGAAAGCCTGACGGTTGCGCCAACCGATGATCCCACGTTATCAAGAATGACGATCCAGACCGTTGGCGATCAGAAAGTGCTTGAGCAGATCGAAAAGCAACTGCACAAACTGGTCGATGTTTTGCGCGTTAATGAATTGGGACAAGGCGCGTATGTTGAGCGCGAAATTATGCTGGTGAAGATCCAGGCCAGCGGCTACGGGCGTGAAGAGGTGAAACGCAACGCGGAAATTTTCCGTGGACAAATCATTGACGTCACCCCGTCTATTTATACGGTTCAGCTTGCCGGAACCAGCGACAAACTGGATGCGTTTCTGGCGACGATCCGCGATGTCGCAAAAATCGTTGAAGTCGCGCGGTCTGGCGTGGTGGGGTTATCTCGCGGCGACAAAATCATGCGTTGATCGTGATCGTTCTCTCCATTTATCCGCCCGGCCTCTTACGCCGGGCTTTTTTTTGCGAAATCATACGGAACCCGATACGAAAGCGGTTGCCGCAGTGAGTATTCTGCGCTTAGATGTTATGGAAATTAGCCTATATCCCTAAAAAGGTTATGGAGTGCATTATTTTAAGGGGCAATTGTGAAACTGGATGAAATCGCCCGGCTAGCCGGCGTCTCACGAACCACGGCCAGCTACGTCATAAATGGTAAGGCGAAGCAGTATCGTGTCAGCGACAAAACCGTCGAGAAAGTGATGGCGGTTGTTCGTGAGCATAACTACCACCCGAACGCGGTGGCGGCTGGGCTGCGAGCAGGACGAACTCGCTCGATTGGGTTGGTTATTCCCGATCTTGAAAACACAAGCTACACGCGTATTGCCAACTATCTGGAGCGCCAGGCGCGTCAGCGCGGCTATCAGCTTCTGATTGCCTGCTCTGAAGATCAGCCTGATAACGAAATGCGTTGCATTGAACATTTGCTGCAACGGCAAGTGGACGCGATCATCGTGTCTACTTCGTTGCCGCCGGAGCATCCGTTCTACCAACGGTGGGCGAATGATTCCTTCCCGATCGTCGCACTCGACCGCGCGCTGGATCGAGAACACTTCACCAGCGTCGTCGGTGCCGATCAGGATGATTCGGAAATGTTGGCGGAAGAGCTGCGTAAATTCCCGGCGGAGCGTGTGCTTTACCTTGGCGCTTTACCGGAGCTGTCGGTGAGTTTCCTGCGTGAGCAAGGCTTTCGCACCGCGTGGAAAGACGATCCGCGTGAGGTTCAGTATCTCTACGCCAACAGTTATGAGCGGGAAGCCGCTGCGCAGCTGTTTGAAAAATGGCTGGAAACCAACCCGATGCCGCAAGCGATGTTTATCACCTCGTTTGCCTTATTACAGGGCGTGCTGGATGTGACGTTGCGTCGCGACGGCAAGCTGCCATCTGATTTGGCGATTGCCACGTTCGGCGATCATGAATTGCTGGATTTCCTGCAATGCCCGGTGCTCGCGGTGGCGCAGCGTCATCGCGATGTGGCCGAACGCGTGCTGGAGATTGTGCTGGCAAGCCTTGATGAGCCACGCAAACCGAAAGCGGGGCTTAGCCGCATTCGCCGTAATCTCTATCGTCGCGGCATACTTAGCCGGGTATAGTTTCGGGTGAAAGGCAGCGAGCGCTGCCTTTTTACTATTCACCGCTTACCTTTAATCAAATTATTGTTGAGACTCTCCTAAGATAAATCCTTAATTTCCCAATGGCTGCTGTTAATTTATTTTGCCCATTTCTTAAAAAACATTTTTAAAGAGTAATTGAGAAGTAACTTATCCCGATTTTTGTATTGAATTGTTACATCTAAAAAAGACCACATGCATTGAATTAACGTTCATTTATCGCGTTGAAATTTTATCACTGCGGAAGTGCCGCCGCGCTATGTGCGCGTTGATGTAACTGGTGCTGTTAACTCTCTTCAATATGTCTTAAAATGCCGCCCGCGTCGCAAACTGACACTTTATATTTCGCGCGCAGAAATTGAATGGTTTTAAACGCGCGTGCGCATATTCTGTTTTTTTTCTTGCAAATATTCATGACGTTAATTTGCCTCGTAAGCTGAGCACTATTTCACCGACGCAGATATTCACTGCGAATAAGGGATCTTTTGTTCTGGTTAGCCATTGCGCTGGCTTGACAAGCTTTTCCTCCGCTCCGTAAACTCCTTCAGTGGGGATTTGTGGGATAAAGTGGTGTAAAAGGGTCACCTGGGGGTGAATCGGAAATGTTCCGTGGAGCGACGTTAGTCAATCTCGACAGCAAAGGGCGGTTATCCGTTCCCACCCGATATCGGGATTTGCTGCAGGAGAATGCCTCCGGTCAAATGGTTTGCACCATTGACATCCGTCACTCATGCCTGCTGCTTTACCCTTTGCCCGAATGGGAAATTATCGAGCAAAAACTGTCGCGTCTGTCGAGCATGAATCCGCTCGAACGGCGCGTACAACGTTTGTTGCTGGGGCATGCCAGCGAGTGCCAGATGGACAGCGCCGGGCGCATTTTGATTGCACCCGTTTTACGGCAACACGCCGGATTAACGAAAGAAGTGATGCTGGTCGGGCAGTTCAATAAATTTGAGCTGTGGGACGAAACGACCTGGTATCAACAGGTCAAGGAAGATATCGACGCTGAGCAATCGGGTTCCGAAGCACTTTCGGATCGGTTGCAGGATTTGTCTCTGTAATGATGATGGAAAATTTTAAACACACGACGGTGCTGCTGGATGAGGCCGTTAACGGCCTGAATATTCGTCCGGATGGCATTTACATCGATGGCACTTTTGGTCGCGGTGGCCACTCGCGCTTGATCCTCTCCCAATTGGGAGCGGAAGGACGCTTGCTGGCGATCGATCGCGATCCGCAGGCGATTGCTGTAGCACAAACCATTGATGATCCCCGCTTCTCCATCATTCATGGTCCTTTTTCCGCGCTTGCTGATTATGTCAGCGAGCGCGACCTTATTGGCAAGATCGACGGCATTCTCCTCGATCTTGGCGTCTCTTCACCGCAGCTTGACGATCCGGAACGCGGCTTCTCCTTTATGCGTGATGGCCCGTTAGATATGCGTATGGATCCCACTCGCGGTCAGTCTGCTGCCGAATGGTTACAAACCGCTGATGAAGCCGATATCGCCTGGGTTTTAAAAACCTTCGGCGAGGAGCGCTTTGCCAAACGTATTGCCCGCGCCATTGTCGAGCGCAACCGCCTCGATCCCATGACCCGCACCAAAGAGCTGGCGGAAGTGGTGGCGGCGGCAACGCCGGTGAAAGACAAATTCAAACATCCCGCGACCCGTACCTTCCAGGCGGTGCGTATTTGGGTGAACAGTGAACTGGAAGAGATAGAGCTGGCGCTAAAAAACTCGCTCGGCGTGCTTGCCCCGGGAGGGCGGCTTTCGATTATCAGCTTCCATTCACTGGAAGACCGCATTGTGAAACGCTTTATGCGTGAGCAAAGCCGCGGCCCGCAGGTTCCTGCCGGGTTGCCGATGACCGAAGAGCAACTCAGGAAACTGGGTGGCCGTCAACTGCGAGCCTTAGGAAAGTTGATGCCGGGTGAAGAAGAAGTGGCTGAAAACCCACGTGCCCGTAGTTCAGTTCTGCGTATTGCAGAGAGGACGAACGCATGATCGGCAGAGTGACAGAGACCCTGAGCAAAGTGAAGGGATCGTTAGGAAGCAACGAGCGCCATGCTTTGCCTGGCGTGATCGGCGACGATCTTTTGCGATTTGGGAAACTGCCACTCTGCTTGTTCATTTGCATCATCATGACGGCAGTGACGGTGGTCACCACCGCACATCACACGCGTTTATTAACCGCACAGCGTGAACAACTGGTTATTGAGCGCGACGCGCTGGATATCGAATGGCGCAACCTGATCCTTGAAGAGAACGCGCTCGGCGACCATAGCCGGGTTGAACGGATCGCCACAGAAAAGCTGCAAATGCAGCATGTCGATCCCTCACAGGAAAATATTGTGGTGCAGAAATAGAGATGAATAAGGGATCACGCAACGCATGAAAGCAGCGGCGAAAACGCTTAAACCGAAACGCCAGGAAGAACAGGCCAACTTTGTCAGTTGGCGTTTTGCGTTGCTTTGCGGTTGTATTCTGCTGGCATTGATGTTCCTGCTCGGGCGCGTTGCCTATCTGCAAGTCGTCAATCCGGACATGCTGGTGCGCGAAGGGGATATGCGTTCCCTGCGCGTACAAGAAGTGGCGACGTCGCGCGGGATGATAACTGACCGTTCTGGCCGCCCTCTGGCGGTGAGTGTGCCGGTGAAAGCCATCTGGGCGGATCCGAAAGAGCTGCACGATGCGGGCGGTGTGACGCTGGATAATCGCTGGAAAGCGCTCTCTGACGCACTGAATATGCCACTCGACCAGCTTGCTTCACGCATCAATGCCAACCCGAAGATGCGTTTTATTTATCTGGCGCGTCAGGTCAATCCGGATCTCGGCGATTACATCAAGAAACTGAAATTACCCGGTATTCATCTGCGTGAAGAGTCTCGCCGTTACTATCCATCCGGGGAAGTAACCGCTCACCTCATCGGTTTTACCAACGTTGACAGCCAGGGCATTGAAGGCGTTGAAAAGAGTTTTGATAAATGGCTCACCGGGCAACCGGGCGAACGCATTGTGCGTAAAGACCGCTACGGGCGCGTGATTGAAGATATTTCATCTACCGACAGCCAGGCGGCGCACAATCTTGCATTAAGTATTGATGAGCGTTTGCAGGCGCTGGTCTATCGCGAGCTGAATAACGCTGTGGCGTTTAACAAAGCGGAGTCGGGCAGCGCCGTGCTGGTGGATGTGAACACCGGCGAAGTGCTGGCCATGGCCAACAGCCCTTCATACAATCCAAACAACTTCTCCGGCACGTCGAAAGACGCGATGCGTAACCGCGCCATTACCGACGTATTTGAACCGGGTTCCACCGTGAAACCGATGGTGGTCATGACCGCATTACAGCGCGGTGTGGTGACGCCAAATACGGTGCTGAATACAGTGCCTTATCGTATTAACGGCCATGAAATCAAAGACGTGGCGCGATACAGCGAATTAACCCTCACCGGGGTCTTACAGAAGTCGAGTAACGTCGGCGTTTCTAAGCTGGCGTTAGCGATGCCCTCCTCAGCGTTAGTAGATACTTACTCACGTTTTGGTCTGGGAAAAACGACCAATTTGGGGATGGTCGGGGAACGCAGTGGCTTATTTCCTCAAAAACAACGGTGGTCTGACATAGAGAGGGCCACCTTCTCTTTCGGCTACGGGCTAATGGTAACGCCGTTACAGTTAGCGCGAGTCTACGCAACCATTGGCAGCTACGGTATCTACCGACCGCTGTCGATCACCAAAGTTGATCCGCCAGTTCCGGGCGAGCGCATCTTCAACGAATCCATTGTCCGTACCGTGGTGCACATGATGGAGAGCGTGGCGCTGCCAGGCGGCGGCGGGGTGAAAGCCGCCATCAAAGGTTATCGCATCGCGATTAAAACCGGTACGGCGAAAAAAGTCGGCCCCGATGGCCGCTATATCAATAAATACATTGCATACACCGCTGGCGTCGCGCCTGCCAGCCGCCCGCGCTTTGCGCTGGTGGTGGTCATCAACGATCCGCAAGCGGGTAAATACTACGGTGGCGCCGTGTCCGCGCCGGTCTTTGGTGCCATCATGGGCGGCGTTCTGCGCACCATGAACATTGAGCCGGATGCGCTGACCACGGGTGAAAAAAGTGAATTTGTAATTAATCAAGGCGAGGGATCAGGTGGCAGATCGTAATTTGCGCGACCTTCTCGCTCCGTGGGTGCCAATGCTACCTGCGCGAGCGCTACGAGAGATGACACTCGACAGCCGTGTGGCTGCCTCGGGCGATCTTTTTGTGGCAGTGGTCGGTCATCAGGCGGACGGGCGTCGATATATCCCGCAGGCGATTGCGCAAGGTGTTGCTGCCATTATTGCTGAAGCGAAAGATGAAGCAAATGACGGTGAAATTCGTGAAATACACGGTGTACCGGTCATTTACCTCAGCCAGTTAAATGAGCGCCTTTCCGCGCTGGCAGGTCGTTTTTACGGCGAGCCTTCCGAGCAACTGCGCCTTATCGGCGTAACCGGTACTAACGGTAAAACCACCACTACGCAGTTACTGGCACAGTGGAGCCAACTGCTTGGCGAAACCAGCGCGGTGATGGGCACGGTGGGTAACGGTCTGCTCGGTAACGTCGTGCCGACGGAGAATACCACCGGTTCTGCTGTCGACGTTCAGCATGTCATTGCCGGGCTGGTGGCGCAAAAAGCGACCTTTGCCGCGATGGAAGTCTCTTCCCACGGCCTGGTTCAGCATCGCGTGGCTGCACTGAAATTTGCCGCCAGCGTGTTCACCAATTTAAGCCGCGATCATCTGGATTATCACGGTGATATGGCGAACTACGAAGCGGCGAAGTGGCTACTGTTCTCTTCTCACCATTATGGTCAGGCGATCATAAATGCCGACGACGAAGTTGGCCGTCGCTGGCTGGCCAAATTACCGGACGCCGTTGCGGTATCGATGGAAGAAAATATCAATCCGGACTGTCATGGACGCTGGTTAAAAGCGGTAAACGTTGATTATCACGACAGCGGGGCGACGATCCATTTCGACTCCTCATGGGGCGAAGGTGAAATTGAAAGCCGCCTGATGGGCGCGTTTAACGTCAGTAACTTGCTGCTGGCGCTGGCTACGCTGCTGGCGCTGGGTTACCCGCTGAGTGAACTGCTGAAAACCGCATCCCGTCTGCAACCGGTTTGCGGTCGTATGGAAGTGTTCAGCGCGCCGGGTAAACCGACTGTGGTTGTCGATTATGCCCACACGCCGGATGCGCTGGAAAAAGCGTTGCAGGCGGCGCGTCTGCACTGTACGGGCAAACTGTGGTGCGTGTTTGGCTGCGGCGGCGATCGCGATAAAGGCAAACGACCATTAATGGGCGCGATTGCTGAGCAGTATTCTGACGTGCCGGTGGTGACGGATGACAATCCGCGCACCGAAGAGCCGCGCGCCATTATTAACGACATCCTTGCGGGCATGCTGGATGCGGGCCAGGCGCGCGTGGTGGAAGGCCGCGCAGAAGCGGTGACCAATGCCATCATGCAAGCCAAAGAGAATGATGTCGTGCTGCTGGCCGGTAAAGGCCATGAAGATTATCAGATTGTGGGTACGCGCCGTCTGGATTACTCCGATCGCGTCACCGCGGCGCGTTTGCTGGGGGTAGTGGCATGATTAGCGTAACGCTGAGTCAACTTACCCGCACGCTGCACGCGGAACTGCACGGCCAGGATGTGCTGATTGAGGCGGTAACCAGCGACACACGTAAACTGACGCCGGGCTGCCTGTTTGTCGCTCTGAAAGGCGAGCGTTTTGATGCTCACGACTTCGCAGATAAAGCGAAAGAGGGTGGCGCGGGCGCGCTGCTGGTGAGCCGCAAACTGGATATCGACCTGCCGCAGTTAGTGGTGCAGGACACCCGCCAGGCCTTTGGTGAGCTGGCGGCCTGGGTTCGCCAGCAAGTGCCAACGCGCGTGGTGGCGCTGACCGGTTCTTCCGGCAAGACGTCAGTGAAAGAGATGACCGCCGCCATTCTCAGCGAATGCGGCAATACGCTCTACACCGCAGGCAACCTCAACAATGATATCGGCGTGCCAATGACCTTGTTGCGCCTGACTAAAGAGCACCAGTTTGCGGTGATTGAACTGGGGGCGAACCACCAGGGTGAAATCGCATGGACTGTTGGGCTGACTTGCCCGGAAGCCGCGCTGGTTAATAACCTGGCGGCAGCGCATCTGGAAGGCTTTGGCTCGCTTGCCGGTGTGGCGAAAGCGAAAGGTGAAATTTACACCGGTCTGCCCGCTAACGGTATCGCCATTATGAATGCCGACAATAATGACTGGCTGAACTGGCAGAGCATTATTGGCGATCGCAAAGTCTGGCGCTTCTCTCCCAATGCAGCAAACAGCGATTTTACCGCGACGAACGTGCATGTGACTTCACATGGCACCGAGTTCACCCTGCAAACCCCAACCGGCAATGTGGATGTCACGCTGCCTCTGCCGGGTCGCCACAATATCGCCAATTCGCTGGCAGCAACGGCGCTGGCGATGGCGGTTGGCGCAAGCCTGGACGCGGTAAAACGTGGGCTGGCAAACCTGAAAGCCGTGCCGGGGCGCTTATTCCCGGTGCAGTTGGGTGAAAACCAACTGCTGCTGGATGACACCTATAACGCCAACGTCGGTTCCATGACCGCAGCCGCCAACGTGTTGTCCGAGATGCCGGGTTACAGGGTGATGGTGGTTGGCGATATGGCTGAGCTGGGTGATGAGAGCGAAGCGTGTCATATCCAGGTCGGTGAAGCGGCGAAAGCCGTTGGCATCGATAAAGTTCTGAGCGTCGGCACGTTGAGCAAAGCGTTGAGCAAAGCCAGCGGCGTAGGCGAGCATTTTAACGATAAAGCGGCAGTGACAGCGCGCTTAAAAGCGCTTATCGCTGAGCAGAAAATTATTACTATTTTGGTGAAAGGTTCACGTAGCTCCGCCATGGAAGAGGTGGTACGCGAATTACAGGAGAACGGGACATGTTAGTGTGGCTGGCCGAACATTTGGTCAAATATTATTCCGGCTTTAACGTCTTTTCCTATTTGACGTTTCGCGCCATTGTCAGCCTGCTGACCGCGCTCTTCATCTCTTTGTGGATGGGACCGCGCATGATAGCCCGCTTGCAAAAACTCTCTTTTGGCCAGGTGGTGCGTACCGATGGTCCGGAATCGCACTTCAGTAAACGCGGCACGCCGACGATGGGCGGGATCATGATCCTGACCGCGATTGTGGTTTCTGTTGTGCTGTGGGCGTATCCCTCCAACCCCTACGTCTGGTGTGTCCTGGTAGTGCTGGTGGGTTACGGCGCAATTGGCTTTGTCGATGACTACCGCAAAGTGGTGCGCAAAGATACCAAAGGCCTGATTGCACGCTGGAAGTATTTCTGGATGTCAGTCATCGCGCTGGGTGTAGCGTTTGCGCTCTATCTGGCGGGCAAAGATACACCCGCGACCGAGCTGGTGGTGCCGTTCTTTAAAGATGTCATGCCGCAACTGGGCATGTTTTACATTCTGCTGGCTTATTTCGTGATTGTTGGCACCGGTAACGCGGTCAACCTGACGGATGGCCTGGATGGCCTGGCGATTATGCCGACGGTCTTCGTTGCCGGTGGTTTTGCGCTGGTGGCGTGGGCGACCGGCAACATGAATTTTGCTAACTACTTACACATTCCCTATCTGCGTCACGCAGGGGAACTGGTGATTGTCTGTACGGCGATTGTCGGCGCAGGGTTGGGCTTCTTGTGGTTTAACACCTATCCGGCGCAGGTCTTTATGGGCGATGTCGGTTCACTGGCGCTGGGCGGCGCGCTGGGCATTATCGCCGTGCTGCTGCGCCAGGAGTTCCTGCTGGTGATCATGGGCGGGGTGTTTGTGGTGGAAACACTGTCGGTCATTTTGCAGGTCGGTTCATTCAAACTGCGTGGCCAACGTATTTTCCGTATGGCGCCGATTCATCACCACTATGAATTGAAAGGCTGGCCGGAACCGCGCGTAATCGTGCGCTTCTGGATTATTTCGCTGATGCTGGTGCTGATTGGCCTGGCAACGCTGAAGGTACGTTAATCATGGCTGATTACCAGGGTAAAAAAGTCGTCATCATCGGTTTGGGTCTCACAGGCCTTTCCTGCGTGGACTTTTTCCTCGCACGCGGTGTCACGCCGCGAGTGATGGATACGCGCGTTTCTCCGCCGGGGCTGGACAAGCTGCCGGAGGCAGTGGAGCGCCATCTTGGTAGTCTTAACGATGACTGGTTGCTGGCCGCCGATCTGGTTGTTGCAAGCCCGGGCATCGCGTTGGCGCATCCTTCCCTGAGCGCGGCGGCAGATGCGGGTGTCGAGATTGTTGGTGATATCGAGTTGTTCTGCCGTGAAGCGCAGGCACCCGTTATCGCGATTACCGGTTCCAACGGTAAAAGTACCGTGACAAAGCTGGTCGGAGAGATGGCTGAAGCTGCCGGGGTGAACGTCGGGGTTGGTGGCAATATCGGTCTGCCGGCGCTGATGCTCCTCGACGATGAGCGCGAACTCTATGTGCTTGAGCTTTCCAGCTTCCAGTTGGAAACGACGTCAAGCCTGCACGCGGCGGCGGCCACCATCCTGAACGTCACGGAAGATCATATGGATCGCTATCCGTTTGGGTTGCAGCAATATCGTGCCGCCAAGCTGCGCGTCTATGAAAACGCGAAGGTGTGCGTGGTGAATGCTGATGACGCGTTGACGATGCCGGTACGCGGCGCTGATGAACGTTGTGTCAGTTTTGGCGTTGATGTCGGCGATTACCACTTAAATCGCCAACAGGGTGAAACCTGGCTGCGCGTGAAAGGTGAGAAAGTGCTGAATGTGGCTGAGATGAAGCTGAGCGGCCAGCACAACTACACCAACGCGCTGGCAGCGCTGGCATTGGCTGATGCAGTCGGTTTACCGCGCGCCAGCAGTCTGAAAGCGCTGACGACATTTACCGGGCTGGCGCACCGCTTCCAGCTGGCGCTGGTGCATAACGGCGTGCGCTGGATCAACGACTCGAAAGCAACGAACGTCGGTAGCACCGAAGCGGCGCTGAATGGCCTGCATGTCGACGGTACGCTGCATTTGCTGCTCGGCGGTGACGGGAAATCGGCAGATTTCTCTCCGTTGAAGCGTTATCTGAGCGGCGATCGTATTCGTCTTTACTGCTTCGGCCGTGACGGCGCGGAGCTGGCGGCGCTGCGCCCGGAAATCGCGGAACAAACCGAGACAATGGATCAGGCCATGCGGCTAATCGCAACTCGCGTACAGCCGGGCGATATGGTGCTGCTGTCACCCGCTTGTGCCAGCCTCGATCAGTTTAAGAATTTCGAACAACGGGGTGATGTCTTTACCCGTCTGGCGCAGGAGTTAGGCTGATGCGTTTAACGCTCCCCCGCCCAAGAATGCCGCGCCTGCCTGGATTTAGCATCCTGGCCTGGCTGTTCGCGGCGTTAAAAGGCTGGGTCATGGGCTCGCGACAGAAGGACACCGACAGCCTAGTCATGTATGACCGTACGCTGCTGTGGCTGACGCTGGGCCTTGCGGCAATCGGCTTCATCATGGTGACGTCGGCGTCGATGCCTGTTGGGCAGCGCCTGACGGACGATCCGTTCTTCTTCGCCAAGCGTCACGCGCTGTACCTGTTCCTGGCGTTTTGCATGTCGATGGTGACATTGCGGCTGCCAATGGATTTCTGGCAAAAATACAGCTCAGCAATGTTGATCGCCGCGATCATCATGCTGCTGGTGGTGCTGGTTGTGGGGAGTTCGATCAACGGGGCATCGCGCTGGATTGATCTCGGGCTGATGCGTTTCCAGCCAGCGGAGTTCACCAAGCTGTCACTGTTCTGCTATCTGGCGAACTACCTGGTGCGCAAAGTCGACGAAGTGCGAAACAACCTGCGCGGCTTCTTAAAACCGATGGGCGTGATCCTGGTGCTGGCGGTGTTGCTGCTGGCGCAGCCGGACCTGGGGACGGTGGTTGTACTGTTTATTACCACGCTGGCGATGCTGTTCCTGGCGGGGGCGAAACTGTGGCAGTTCATCGCCATTATCGGAATGGGGATTTCAGCGGTAGTACTGCTGATCCTCGCCGAACCTTATCGTATTCGCCGCGTAACGTCCTTCTGGAACCCGTGGGAAGATCCTTTTGGTAGCGGTTATCAGCTTACCCAGTCGTTAATGGCGTTTGGCCGCGGTGAATTGGGGGGCCAGGGCTTAGGTAATTCGGTTCAGAAACTGGAATATCTGCCGGAAGCACACACCGACTTTATCTTCTCCATAATCGGGGAAGAACTCGGTTATATCGGTGTGGTAGTGGCACTTTTAATGGTATTCTTCGTCGCTTTCCGCGCCATGTCTATCGGGCGTAAAGCGCTGGAAATCGATCATCGCTTTTCTGGTTTTCTGGCCTGCTCAATAGGTATCTGGTTTAGCTTCCAGGCGCTGGTTAACGTTGGTGCAGCAGCAGGTATGCTGCCGACCAAAGGGTTGACGCTGCCGCTTATCAGTTACGGTGGTTCCAGTTTATTAATTATGTCAGTGGCGATTACGCTGCTGCTACGCATAGATTATGAAACGCGTCTGGAGAAAGCCCAGGCGTTTACACGAGGTGTGTGATGAGTGGTCAACCAAAGCGGTTAATGGTGATGGCGGGCGGTACCGGCGGGCATGTATTCCCCGGTCTTGCGGTCGCGCACCATTTGATGGATCAGGGCTGGCAAGTACGCTGGCTCGGAACCGCCGATCGCATGGAGGCTGATCTGGTGCCGAAACACGGCATTGAGATCGATTTCATCCGCATCTCTGGTCTGCGCGGCAAAGGTATTAAGGCGCAGTTGCTGGCACCGGTGCGTATCTTCAATGCCTGGCGTCAGGCGCGCGCCATTATGCAGCGCTTTAAGCCTGATGTGGTGCTTGGAATGGGCGGCTATGTTTCCGGTCCCGGCGGGCTCGCGGCCTGGTCGCTCGGCATTCCGGTGGTATTGCATGAGCAAAACGGCATTGCCGGTTTGACCAACAAATGGCTGGCGAAAATCGCCACCAAAGTGATGCAGGCGTTTCCGGGCGCGTTCCCGACTGCGGAAGTCGTTGGAAACCCGGTGCGTGTCGATGTGCTGGCATTGCCATTGCCGCAGCAGCGCTTGCCCGGCCGTGAAGGCCCGGTGCGGGTGCTGGTTGTTGGTGGTTCGCAAGGCGCACGCGTGCTTAACCAGACGATGCCGCAGGTCGCGGCAAAGTTAGGGGCGGCGGTCACTATCTGGCATCAGAGCGGGAAGGGTGCGCAGCAGGAGGTTGAGCGAGCCTATGCAAGCGCTGGCGAACCTCAGCATAAAGTTACTGAGTTTATTGACGATATGGCACAAGCCTATGCGTGGGCGGATGTGGTGGTTTGCCGCTCTGGTGCATTAACGGTCAGCGAGATCGCTGCCGCAGGTTTACCGGCGCTGTTTGTACCGTTCCAGCACAAAGACCGGCAGCAGTACTGGAATGCCTTGCCGCTGGAAAAAGCGGGCGCGGCAAAGATTCTGGAGCAGCCGCAATTTACCGTTGATGCGGTGGCTGCAACGCTCGCGGGCTGGAACCGCGAAGCATTACTGGAGATGGCCGAACGCGCGCGCGCGGCAGCCATCCCCGATGCTACCGAACGGGTGGCAAACGAAGTGAGCCTGGCAGCTCAGGCATAAATACTGGCGACGCCTTTTGCGTCGCGCAAATTTAAGTAGTCGATGGCGTTTAGAGAATGAATACACAAGAACTGGCGAAACTGCGTTCAATCGTGCCCGAGATGCGTCGCGTCCGGCACATTCACTTTGTCGGCATTGGCGGTGCTGG
The DNA here is from genome assembly GCF_042788165.1 of Kosakonia sp. YIM B13588. NCBI lineage: Bacteria > Pseudomonadati > Pseudomonadota > Gammaproteobacteria > Enterobacterales > Enterobacteriaceae > Kosakonia > Kosakonia sp. YIM B13588. The sequence continues at coordinate 143,560 of NZ_JBHZPO010000008.1, forward strand.
CATGGGCGGTATTGCCGAAGTGCTGGCCAACGAAGGCTACCAGATTAGCGGCTCCGATTTGGCGCCTAATCCGGTTACGCAGCAATTGACGTCGCTTGGCGCCACGATTTATTTCAACCACCGCCCGGAAAACGTGAGCGATGCGAGCGTTGTGGTGGTTTCCAGTGCGATCTCTGCCGATAACCCGGAAATCGTAGCGGCGCATGAAGCGCGCATTCCGGTGATCCGCCGCGCAGAGATGCTGGCGGAATTAATGCGTTTTCGCCACGGCATTGCCATTGCCGGTACGCACGGCAAAACGACCACCACCGCGATGGTGGCAAGTATTTATGCAGAAGCCGGGCTGGACCCGACTTTTGTTAATGGTGGCCTGGTTAAAGCCGCTGGCGTGCATGCGCGCCTGGGGCACAGCCGTTACCTGATTGCGGAAGCGGATGAGAGCGATGCCTCGTTCCTGCATCTGCAGCCGATGGTGGCGATTGTCACCAATATCGAAGCTGACCATATGGATACTTACCAGGGTGACTTCGAAAATTTAAAAACGACTTTTATCAACTTTCTGCACAACCTGCCGTTCTATGGCCGTGCAGTGATGTGCGTCGACGATCCGGTTATTCGGGAGTTGTTGCCGCGCGTAGGTCGCCAGATCACGACCTACGGTTTCAGTGATGATGCAGATGTTCGCGTGGAAAACTACCGTCAGGTTGGGCCGCAGGGGCACTTTACACTGGTGCGCCAGGATAAACCGGAACTGCGCGTGACGCTGAATGCGCCAGGTCGCCATAACGCGTTAAACGCGGCGGCGGCTGTTGCGGTAGCGACGGAAGAAGGGATCGAAGATGACGCGATCCTGCGCGCGCTGGAAAGCTTCCAGGGCACAGGCCGCCGTTTTGATTTCCTTGGTGAATACCCGCTGCAAGAGGTAAACGGTAAAACCGGTACCGCGATGCTGGTTGACGATTATGGTCACCATCCGACAGAAGTGGATGCCACTATCAAAGCGGCGCGTGCGGGCTGGCCGGATAAAAACCTGGTGATGTTGTTTCAGCCGCACCGTTACACGCGTACTCGTGATCTGTATGACGATTTCGCCAATGTGCTGACCCAGGTGGATTCACTGCTGATGCTGGAGGTTTATCCGGCGGGCGAAGCAGCGATCCCTGGCGCAGATAGCCGTTCTCTGTGCCGCACTATTCGCGGGCGCGGCAAGATCGATCCGATTCTGGTGTCCGATCCGGCGCAGGTCGCCGCGATGCTGGCACCGGTGCTGACCGGCAACGATCTGATCCTGATCCAGGGGGCCGGTAACGTCGGTAAGATTGCGCGCAGCCTGGCCGAGAGCAAACTGAAACCGCAGACCGTGGAGGAGGAGCGCCGTGGCTGAGAAAGTAGCGGTTCTGCTGGGCGGCACTTCCGCCGAGCGTGACGTTTCGCTTAATTCCGGTGCAGCGGTGCTGGCAGGTTTGCGTGAAGGCGGCGTTGATGCGCATGGTGTGGATCCGCGCGATGTGGATGTCACCCGCCTGAAAGAGATGGGTTTCAGTAAAGCGTTTATCGCCTTGCATGGCCGCGGTGGTGAAGATGGCACCCTGCAGGGTCTGCTGGAATTAACCGATATTCCTTATACCGGAAGCGGTGTGATGGCCTCGGCGATTTCGATGGATAAAGGGCGCAGCAAGCTGCTGTGGCAGGGGGCGGGGTTGCCCGTTGCGCCGTGGGTAGCACTGACGCGCAGCGAATTTGAATCAGGCCTGAAAACTATTGATATTCAACGCATTGAGGTGCTGGGGTTACCTGTTATTGTCAAGCCCAGCCGCGAAGGCTCAAGCGTCGGGATGTCAAAGGTCGATAAAAGTGAAGGACTGCATGCTGCATTAGCGCTTGCATTTCAACATGATGATGAAGTTCTGATTGAAAAATGGCTCAGTGGACCTGAATTTACCGTCGCCCTGCTTGGAAATGAAATTTTACCGTCGATTCGTATTCAACCGGCGGGAATCTTCTATGATTATGAGGCGAAATATCTCTCTGATGAGACGAAGTATTTTTGCCCATCAGGTCTGGAAGCGGACGATGAAGCCGCATTACATGTCCTGGTGCGTGAAGCGTGGCAAGTTTTAGGCTGCCGTGGTTGGGGTCGTATTGATGTCATGCTGGACAGCGATGGACAATTTTATTTGCTGGAAGCGAATACCTCGCCAGGAATGACCAGCCACAGCCTGGTGCCGATGGCGGCACGTCAGGCAGGGTTGGGCTTTTCCCAGTTAGTTGTTCGTATTCTGGAATTGGCGGAGTGATATGTCACAGGCTGCGCTGAACACGCGAAACCGCGAAGCGGAGGCTGTCAAAATCTCCCGCCGCAACAATGGAACGCGTCTTGCAGGTATCGTATTCCTGCTGACGGTGCTGTGCACTGTGTTGGTGAGTGGCTGGGTGGTACTGGGCTGGATGGACGACGCGCAGCGTTTGCCGTTATCAAAGCTGGTGTTGACAGGCGATCGTCATTACACCCGCAATGATGATATTCGCCAGTCTATTTTGGCGTTGGGCGCGCCCGGCACGTTTATGACGCAGGACGTTAACATCATTCAAAGCCAGATAGAACGTCTGCCCTGGATCAAGCAGGCGAGCGTCAGAAAACAGTGGCCAGACGAATTGAAGATTCATCTGGTTGAATATGTGCCCATTGCGCGGTGGAATGATCAACATATGGTCGATGTGGACGGCAACGCATTTAGCGTGCCGGCCGAACGAACCAGTAAACAGATTTTGCCGATGTTGTACGGCCCTGAAGGGAGCGAAAGCGAGGTGTTACAGGGCTACCGCGACATGGGGCAAGTGCTGGCAAAGGATAAGTTCACGTTAAAAGAGGCGGCGATGACCGCGCGGCGTTCGTGGCAAGTAACGCTCAGCAATGACATCAAGCTTAATCTGGGCCGTGGCGATACGATGAAACGTCTGGCGCGCTTTGTGGAACTCTACCCGGTTCTCCAGCAGCAGGCGCAAACGGATGGCAAAGAGATTAGCTACGTGGATTTACGCTATGACTCAGGTGCGGCCGTAGGCTGGAAAGCGGCCCCTGTTCAGGAACCGAATCAGCAGCAAAATCAGGCACAACAGAATCAGGCACAGGCAGAGCAACAATGATCAAGGCGACGGACAGAAAACTGGTAGTAGGACTGGAGATTGGCACCGCGAAGGTCGCCGCTTTAGTAGGGGAAGTTCTGCCCGACGGTATTGTGAATATCATTGGCGTAGGCAGTTGTCCGTCTCGTGGGATGGATAAAGGCGGAGTGAACGATCTGGAATCGGTGGTGAAATGCGTTCAGCGCGCCATCGATCAGGCTGAATTGATGGCCGATTGCCAGATTTCATCGGTCTACCTTGCGCTCTCGGGGAAACATATTAGCTGTCAGAACGAGATTGGTATGGTGCCGATTTCGGAAGAAGAAGTTACGCAGGAAGATGTGGAAAACGTGGTGCATACGGCTAAATCGGTACGTGTGCGTGACGAACACCGTGTTTTACATGTGATTCCGCAGGAGTACGCTATCGACTACCAGGAAGGGATCAAAAATCCGGTAGGTCTGTCTGGCGTACGCATGCAGGCGAAAGTGCATTTGATTACTTGCCATAACGATATGGCGAAAAACATCGTTAAAGCCGTTGAACGATGTGGTTTGAAAGTTGACCAACTTATTTTTGCCGGACTGGCTTCCAGCTACTCCGTGCTGACTGAAGATGAACGTGAGCTGGGTGTCTGCGTTGTCGATATCGGCGGTGGTACAATGGATATGGCGGTTTATACCGGCGGCGCGCTGCGTCATACCAAAGTTATCCCTTATGCCGGGAACGTGGTAACCAGCGACATTGCGTATGCCTTTGGTACACCGCCGAGCGATGCTGAGGCGATTAAAGTTCGCCACGGTTGTGCGCTGGGTTCGCTGGTTGGCAAAGACGAGAGCGTTGAGGTGCCGAGTGTCGGCGGCCGTCCGCCACGTAGCCTGCAGCGTCAGACGCTGGCAGACGTAATAGAGCCGCGCTACACCGAGCTGCTCAACCTGGTGAACGACGAAATTTTGCAGTTACAGGAACAGCTTCGCCAACAAGGTGTGAAACATCATCTGGCGGCGGGGATTGTGTTGACCGGCGGCGCGGCGCAAATGGAAGGTCTGGCGGCCTGCGCGCAGCGCGTGTTCCATACGCAGGTGCGTATTGGTGCGCCGCTCAATATTACTGGTTTAACGGATTACGCCCAGGAGCCGTACTATTCAACGGCGGTGGGGCTGCTGCACTACGGGAAAGAGACCCATTTAAGTGGTGAAGCAGAAGTTGAAAAACGCGTGTCAGTCGGTTCGTGGTTCAAACGAATCAACAGCTGGCTGCGAAAAGAGTTTTAATTTTTTTCAGAGACCGTAGAGAATTAACGGTTTCAGGCGACAGGCACAACGGAGAGAGATTATGTTTGAACCGATGGAATTAACCAACGACGCGGTGATTAAAGTCATCGGCGTCGGTGGCGGCGGCGGTAACGCCGTAGAGCATATGGTGCGCGAGCGCATTGAAGGGGTTGAGTTCTTCGCGGTGAATACCGACGCTCAGGCGTTGCGTAAAACAGCGGTGGGGCAAACCATTCAGATCGGTGGTGGCATCACCAAAGGTCTGGGCGCTGGAGCAAACCCTGAAGTTGGCCGTAACGCGGCGGAAGAGGATCGTGAAGCGCTGCGCGCTGCGCTGGAAGGCGCTGACATGGTCTTTATCGCAGCGGGTATGGGCGGCGGTACCGGTACCGGTGCGGCACCTGTAGTGGCTGAAGTTGCAAAAGATCTGGGTATCCTGACCGTTGCTGTCGTGACTAAGCCTTTCAATTTTGAAGGCAAGAAGCGTATGGCATTTGCGGAGCAGGGGATCACTGAGCTGTCCAAGCATGTGGACTCGCTGATCACCATCCCTAATGACAAGCTGCTGAAAGTGCTGGGTCGTGGTATTTCGCTGCTGGATGCATTTGGCGCGGCGAATGATGTGCTGAAAGGCGCAGTGCAGGGTATTGCCGAACTGATTACCCGTCCGGGTCTGATGAACGTCGACTTTGCTGACGTGCGCACCGTGATGTCCGAAATGGGCTACGCGATGATGGGCTCTGGCGTTGCCAGCGGCGAAGATCGCGCGGAAGAAGCGGCCGAAATGGCTATTTCTAGCCCGTTGCTGGAAGATATCGATCTGTCTGGTGCGCGTGGTGTGCTGGTTAACATCACGGCGGGCTTCGACCTGCGTCTGGATGAGTTCGAGACCGTTGGTAACACTATCCGTGCGTTTGCATCGGATAACGCAACCGTGGTTATCGGTACTTCCCTTGATCCGGATATGAACGACGAACTGCGTGTTACTGTTGTAGCGACTGGTATCGGTATGGACAAGCGTCCGGAAATTACCCTGGTCACCAATAAACAAGCGCAGCAGCCAGTAATGGATCGCTATCAGCAGCACGGCATGCAGCCGATGCAGCAGGAGCAGAAACCAGCGAAAGTGGTTAACGACAATACGCCGCAGACCACTAAAGAGCCTGATTATCTGGATATTCCAGCGTTTTTGCGTAAGCAAGCAGATTAAGAATTTGCTGGAAGTTGGGCTTCGTCGCTCTTTGTGCTAAACTGGCCGTCCGATTGTGTTATACAATTTGGATGGATTGGTAATTAGGCGAGATTATACGATGATCAAACAAAGGACACTTAAACGTATCGTTCAGGCGACTGGTGTCGGTTTACATACCGGCAAGAAAGTCACACTGACGTTGCGCCCTGCGCCGGCAAATACCGGGGTCATCTATCGTCGCACTGACTTAAATCCACCGGTAGACTTCCCGGCTGATGCTAAATCTGTGCGTGATACAATGCTCTGTACTTGTCTGGTCAACGAGCATGACGTGCGGATTTCAACCGTTGAGCACTTAAATGCTGCTCTGGCTGGCTTAGGCATCGACAACATCATTGTCGAAGTTGACGCACCGGAAATTCCGATTATGGATGGCAGTGCTGCACCATTCGTTTACCTGCTGCTGGATGCAGGGCTCGAAGAGCTGAACAGCGCCAAAAAATTTGTTCGCATCAAAGAAACGGTGCGTGTTGAGGACGGTGACAAGTGGGCTGAGTTCAAACCGCATAACGGTTTTACACTCGACTTCACCATCGACTTTAACCACCCGGCAATTGATGCCAGTACGCAACGTTACGCGATGAACTTCTCTGCTGACGCGTTTATGCGCCAGATTAGTCGTGCGCGTACCTTCGGTTTCATGCGTGATATCGAATACCTCCAGTCTCGCGGACTGTGCCTGGGCGGTAGCTTCGATTGTGCCATCGTTGTTGATGATTATCGCGTACTGAACGAAGACGGCCTGCGTTTCGAAGATGAATTTGTTCGTCACAAAATGCTGGATGCAATTGGCGATCTGTTCATGTGTGGTCACAACATTATTGGTGCATTTACCGCTTATAAATCCGGTCATGCATTGAATAATAAACTGTTGCAGGCTGTTCTGGCGAAACAGGAAGCCTGGGAATATGTGACGTTCGAAGACGAAGCAGAACTGCCACTGGCATTCAAAGCCCCGTCAATAGTTCTGGCGTAACGCCATAACTTCAAAATCGACTGGTTAACCTGGCACTCTCTCCGGTCAGGGAAACCAGTCGTTTTTATTTGTGCATTTCATTAAAAACGCCGGTGCGCGGATCCAATTCAAATCCTATCTTCCCGCTTTTTCTAGTGCGACTGCTGCTTTCCTGTCCAGTTTTCTACCTTGCAACGCCCGAATACTGCTGTGGCGTGGTGGCTTTAGTGGTAAGATTTGGGGCGCAAAACGACATATACTGACGCATTTTGAGACAGGCGTTATTTTAGGGTGGAGCAAGTGAGCGGAATACTGACGCGCTGGCGACAATTTGGCAGACGCTATTTCTGGCCGCATCTCTTATTAGGGATGGTCGCGGCGAGTTTTGGTTTACCTGCGCTTGCCAGTAACACAGAAACAGCTCAGCCTGCACGCGAAACGACCCGCAATCACGATAACGCCAGTGCGGTCAATTTCAGCAGTTTTGCCTTGCTGGAAGCGAAACGCCGCCCGAACTTCACTGTCGACTATTGGCACCAGCATGCCATTCGCACCGTTATTCGCCACCTTTCGTTCGCTATGGCACCGCAAGCGCTGCCGGTGGCAACGGAAGAGCCGTTGCCGATTCAGGCACATCATCTTGCTTTGCTGGACACGCTCAGCGCGCTGCTGACGCTGGAAAGCAAGCCGCCAGCAATTGTTCGTCTTGCTGTCCCAACCTCCTTTGCTCAGCCTACCGCGTTTCGCGTTTCCACCTGGATAAGCCAGGTACAAGGTATCCGCGCCGGGCCTCAGCGTCTCAGCTAAAAAAAAGAGTCTTTTTATCCATTTTTTTAGCTCCGTAAAACGGGGCGCTTGAGATTTTTATTATGCTTACCAATTTGTTAACTAAAGTATTCGGTAGTCGTAACGATCGTACGCTGCGTCGCATGCGTAAAACTGTTGCCCAGATTAACGCCATGGAACCGGCTATGGAGCAGCTCAGCGATGACGAGCTGAAAGGTAAAACTGCTGAGTTTCGCGCGCGTCTGGAAAAAGGCGAAAGCGTAGATAGCCTGCTGCCAGAAGCATTCGCCGTCGTGCGAGAAGCGAGTAAACGCGTGTTCGGTATGCGCCATTTCGACGTGCAACTGCTGGGCGGTATGGTTCTTAACGATCGCTGTATCGCAGAGATGCGTACCGGTGAAGGTAAAACGTTAACCGCAACATTACCGGCCTACCTGAACGCCCTGAGCGGTAAAGGCGTGCACGTCGTAACGGTGAACGACTATCTGGCGCAACGTGACGCCGAAAACAACCGTCCGCTATTTGAATTCCTCGGCCTGAGCGTTGGCATCAACCTACCGGGCATGCCGTCTGTCGCTAAGCGCGAAGCCTATGCCGCTGACATTACTTACGGTACAAACAACGAATACGGTTTCGATTACCTGCGCGATAACATGGCGTTCAGCCCTGAAGAACGCGTGCAACGTAAACTGCACTACGCGCTGGTGGATGAGGTCGACTCCATCTTGATCGATGAAGCGCGTACTCCGCTGATCATCTCTGGTCCGGCGGAAGACAGCTCCGATCTGTATAAAAAAGTGAACAAAATCATTCCGCACCTGATTCGTCAGGAGAAAGAAGATTCTGACACTTTCCAGGGCGAAGGCCACTTCTCGGTAGACGAGAAAGCGCGTCAGGTTACCCTAACCGAACGTGGTCTGGTGCTGATTGAAGAGCTGCTGGTGAAAGAAGGCATCATGGAAGAGGGTGAGTCGCTCTACTCTCCAGCGAATATCATGCTGATGCACCACGTCACTGCCGCTCTGCGTGCCCACGTGCTGTTTACCCGCGATGTGGACTACATCGTGAAAGATGGCGAAGTCATCATCGTTGACGAACATACCGGGCGTACCATGCAGGGACGTCGCTGGTCCGATGGTCTGCACCAGGCCGTTGAAGCCAAGGAAGGCGTGGAAATCCAGAATGAAAACCAGACTCTGGCCTCCATCACCTTCCAGAACTATTTCCGTCTGTATGAAAAACTCGCCGGGATGACCGGTACTGCGGATACTGAAGCGTTTGAATTCAGTTCAATTTATAAACTGGATACCGTTGTCGTTCCGACTAACCGCCCGATGATCCGTAAGGATATGGCGGATCTGGTCTATATGACCGAAGCGGAGAAAATTCAGGCGATTATCGAAGACATCAAAGAGCGTACGGCTAAAGGTCAGCCAGTTCTGGTGGGGACTATCTCCATCGAAAAATCAGAAGTTGTGTCCAATGAGCTGACAAAAGCGGGCATTAAGCACAACGTTCTGAACGCCAAATTCCACGCCAAAGAAGCAGATATCGTGGCGCAAGCGGGATACACCGGTGCGGTGACCATTGCGACCAACATGGCGGGTCGTGGTACGGATATCGTGCTGGGCGGTAGCTGGCAGGCTGAACTGGCTGAGATCGAAGATCCAACGCCTGAGCAAATCGCCAAAGTGAAAGCCGACTGGCAGGTGCGTCACGACGCAGTACTGGCGGCAGGCGGCCTGCATATTATCGGTACTGAGCGTCATGAATCACGCCGTATCGATAACCAGTTGCGTGGTCGTTCTGGTCGTCAGGGCGATGCGGGTTCCTCCCGTTTCTACCTCTCTATGGAAGATGCGCTGATGCGTATTTTCGCCTCCGACCGCGTTTCCGGCATGATGCGTAAGCTGGGGATGAAGCCGGGCGAAGCGATTGAACACCCATGGGTCACCAAAGCCATTGCCAACGCCCAGCGCAAAGTGGAAAGCCGCAACTTTGATATTCGTAAGCAACTGCTGGAATACGACGATGTGGCCAACGATCAGCGTCGCGCGATTTACACCCAGCGTAACGAATTGCTGGATGTGTCTGATGTCAGCGAAACGATTACCAGCATCCGTGAAGATGTCTTTAAAGCGACTATTGACGGCCATATTCCGCCGCAGTCGCTGGAAGAGATGTGGGATATTCCGGGCCTGCAGGAACGCCTGAAAAACGACTTCGACCTCGACCTGCCGATCGCAGAATGGCTGGATAAAGAGCCGGATCTGCATGAAGAAACTCTGCGTGAACGTATTCTGCAAAGCGCGGTAGAAACCTATCAGCGCAAAGAGGAAGTTGTTGGCGCAGAGATGATGCGTCACTTCGAAAAAGGCGTAATGTTGCAAACGCTTGATTCCCTGTGGAAAGAGCACCTGGCAGCGATGGATTATCTGCGTCAGGGTATCCACCTGCGAGGTTATGCGCAAAAAGATCCGAAGCAGGAATATAAGCGTGAATCTTTCGCCATGTTTGCTGCAATGCTGGAGTCGCTGAAATACGAAGTCATCAGCACGCTGAGTAAGGTTCAGGTGCGTATGCCGGAAGAAGTGGAAGAGATGGAGCAGCAGCGCCGTCAGGAAGCTGAACGCCTGGCGCAGATGCAGCAACTTAGCCACCAGGATGACGAATCCGCCGCTGCGGCAGAACTTGCCGCGCAAACTGGCGAACGCAAAGTTGGGCGCAACGATCCATGCCCATGTGGTTCTGGTAAAAAATACAAACAGTGCCACGGGCGTCTGGCATAACCCGTCGATAATAATTACTAAGGCGCAGATATCTGCGCCTTTTTTATGGGATCTGCAGAATGAAAATACTCAACATCGCCGTAGGGATCATCCGTAATCCACAAGGAGAAATTTTTATTACCCGCCGAGCCGCCGATGCGCATATGGCAAATAAACTGGAATTCCCGGGCGGCAAGATTGAAGCCGGTGAAACACCGGAGCAAGCCATGATCCGCGAATTACAGGAAGAAGTGGGTATAACGCCTGTTGAAACGGTACTGTTTGATAAACTGGAATATCAGTTCCCGGATCGCCATATCACGTTGTGGTTCTGGCTGGTCGAGCGCTGGGAAGGGCAGCCCTGGGGGAAAGAGGGGCAGCCAGGCGAATGGATAGCGCAGGATAAGCTGAATGCGGAAGATTTCCCGCCGGCGAATGAACCCGTTATAACCAGGCTGGCGCAGCGCTAAGCAACGCGCCAGCAAGTTCGTTGGCGATTACGGCTGCTCTTCACTCCAGTCATCGCTGTCGGAGAGATCGCCTGAACTTGGAATACGCTTCTCTTCTGCTGCCCATTCGCCTAAGTCAATAAGCTGGCAGCGTTTGGAGCAGAAGGGGCGAAACGGGCTTTCTTCACCCCAGACCACAGATTTGCCGCAGGTTGGGCAGTTAACCATCGTAGCTTCAGTCATTACGGAACTCCTTAACAGCAGGCCAGTTCAAAATCCAGCCGCTCCGGTACCAGGCTGTTTTCGCTGTCGAGGGGCATAAAACGAATAGCAAAGCGGCTCTTATGGCCGGAAATTTGTGGATATAAACGTTCTTTCAAAGGCAATTGCAGGCGCAACAGATCGGCATCTTCGCCATTATCCTGGTAAAAACCATTCAGGCTGGTCTGGCGACGAAATGGTGCAGCATTGCGAATAAGGTCGAGGATCAGAGTCAACGTTGCGCGCAGTGGCTCAAGACTCGCAAGCCATATTTCGATTTGCGCATCTCGCTGTTCTTGCGGTAAATGCAGCCACATATGCAAGGTGGGTAAATCGAAACTACAACATCCGCCGGGGATGCTCAGGCGCTGGCGCACCAGCCCAATCAGACGATCTTCACGTAATAACTGACCGATGCGCGGCGCGGTCATCAGCACAGCGCCGCTCTCTTTCAACTGCTGGCGGATAGCCTCAATACGATTAAGATCAACACCGGGCACTTCGCTCCAGGCGCGCAGTTTACGCTGCTGGCGCTCCAGTTCTTTCAGTAATTCTGTGCGGGTATCGCCCCGCTCAAACACATCCAGCAATTCACCTACGTTGCGGAAAAAATGCAATGCGCCAGCGTGATCGCTCACCGGTAAATGAACCGAAAGTTGTTGCAGTAAAAACTCAACGCGCAGCCAGGTACGCATCTTTTCGTTAAGCGGATGTTCAAAAAGGATGTGGGTGTGCATTACGGTTTTTCCTGTGATACGGCCTGCGAAGCATAGTGTAGATAGGCTGCATGCAGGCGGGCAACATCCGATGCTATCGCATCTGGTGCGCCATTATTGTCAATAACATCATCCGCGATGGCAAGTCGCGCTTCACGCGAGGCCTGGGCCGCAAGAATTTTTTCTGCATGTTCGCGGCTGACGCCATCACGCTGCATGGTGCGTGAAATCTGTGTCTCAACCGGGACGTCGATGACTAAAACGCGATCGGCTTTATCATAAAGCTGGTTTTCCACCAGCAACGGAACAACCCACAGTACATAAGGTGACGTCGCTTGCGCAATCTGGCGTTGGGTCAGTTTTTGAATAAGCGGGTGGAGCAAATCATTTAACCAGGCTTTATCGGCTGGAGAAGCAAAAATATGTTCGCGCAACAAACGACGATTCAGTGAGCCGTCCTTGTGAAGCATTTCAGCGCCGAAATGCCCGACAATGGCGCGTAATGCTTCGGTTCCGGGCTCCACAACCTGTCGTGCAATAATATCCGCGTCGATAACATTAACACCCAATGCAGCAAAGGCATTTGCCACGGTGCTTTTACCGCTGCCGATGCCGCCAGTTAACGCGACCGTATACCCCATAACGCTGAGTCCTAAAATAGCCTGCCATTGATCACTATGCGCTTTTTTCCCTGCTTTCGTAACGGTATTTTGCCGTCACTGGTAAGGGAAAAACGCAAAAGTGCTAATATAATTATTAAATTATTCAGTTAGTTGTGATTAAAGCAAGCGACAATGAAATCAATTAACCCAAATTTGCCTGTTCACCAGGTAAATTTATAGGATTGTAGCGTAAAAAAAGAGAATTTCGCAGTCTTGCGCGGCCCTTATTAGCGCGTATGATAGCGTCACTGGAGTTGTGAGTTTGTCATGTCGCCATTAACCCCAGGAATCTGCACACATGCGTATTGAAGAAGATCTGAAGTTAGGTTTTAAAGACGTTCTTATCCGCCCTAAACGTTCTACCCTTAAAAGCCGTTCCGATGTCGAACTGGAGCGCAAATTCACATTTAAACATTCCGGGATGAACTGGTCCGGCGTACCCGTTATCGCTGCCAATATGGATACCGTTGGCACGTTCGCGATGGCGAAAGCGTTGGCGACCTTCGATATTCTTACCGCTGTACACAAACACTACTCTGTTGAAGACTGGAAAGCCTTTGTTCAACGTGAGTCTGCAGATGTGCTGCGTCATGTGATGGTTTCTACTGGTACATCCGATGCTGATTTTGAAAAAACCAAACAGATCCTCGCGTTACATGCAGATCTGAATTTTGTATGCATCGATGTGGCGAACGGTTACTCAGAACATTTTGTGCAATTCGTTGCGAAAGCGCGTGAAGCCTGGCCGAATAAAACCATCTGTGCAGGTAATGTCGTAACGGGTGAAATGTGTGAGGAACTCATTCTTTCCGGCGCCGACATCGTGAAAGTGGGTATCGGCCCGGGTTCCGTATGTACCACACGTGTGAAAACTGGCGTTGGTTACCCTCAGTTGTCTGCAGTGATCGAGTGTGCCGACGCGGCTCACGGCCTCGGCGGCCAGATTGTCAGTGATGGCGGCTGTACCGTGCCTGGCGATGTGGCGAAAGCTTTCGGCGGCGGCGCGGATTTCGTCATGCTCGGCGGTATGCTGGCGGGCCATGAAGAGAGCGGTGGCACTGTCGTTGAAGAAAACGGTGAGAAATTCATGCTTTTCTATGGCATGAGCTCCGAATCCGCCATGAATCGCCACGTTGGTGGTGTTGCCGGTTACCGTGCGGCGGAAGGCAAAACCGTGAAGCTGACGCTGCGTGGCCCGGTGGAAAATACCGCTCGCGATATCCTCGGCGGTTTGCGTTCTGCCTGTACTTACGTTGGAGCTTCCCGCCTGAAAGAGCTGACCAAACGCACCACCTTTATCCGCGTTCAGGAGCAGGAAAACCGGGTTTTCAATAGCCTCTGATAGTTTTGCAGGCGCACAACGTTGCGCCTGCATTATCCGCCACCACTCATCGCATCTCCCAGATGAAAGATGGGCAAATACATTGCCACAACTAATACCCCGATAATCAGCCCCGTAACCACCAGTAATAGTGGTTCCAGCACTGCGGCCAGACCATCAGCCTGACGCTGGGTTTGCTCGCTATGATGTTGCGCCAGATTCTCCAGCATACTATCCAGCGCACCAGAAACTTCGCCTGTGCGAACGAGTTGAATACACAACGGCGGGAATTCACCGCTCTCTTGTAACGCCGCCGAAATCGCCGCCCCTTGAGTAATTTCCTGATGCGCGCGTTGCAGCACCGCCTGCCAGTAAGGGCAGGAGACGGTTTCCCGTACGCTCTCCAGTCCTTGTAAAAATGCGATCCCCGCACGCTGCGTTAGCGCCAGGACGGTAAATATCTGGCTCAGGCGCTGACCACGAATCAGCGGGCCAATGATTGGGCATGCCAGAAGTAACCGCTGTCGATGGCGTTGCCAGCCTGTATGGTTGCGCAGCATCCGTAAAACTCCGCTTGTTAATAACGCGCAAATCATCAAGGGCAGGGCCGCTTGCTGCATGATCGCAGCACCTGCAATGACGCCTCGCGTCAGCATCGGCAGCGGAGTATTGAATGTCCGGTAAATGGCCGTAAATTCCGGCAGTACCAGATAGATCATTGCCAGTACCACGGCGGCAGTCAGCGAAAGGATGATTAACGGATAGCGCAGCGCTTTTTTCACCTTAAGCGTTAGCTCTCGCTGCGCTTTTTGCTGGCTGGCGAGTTTAAAGCAGCACTCATCCAGTTTGCCGGTTAATTCCCCGGTGCGAATCATCGCCAGCCAGAGCGGTGGAAATACCTCCGGCCATTGGCGCAGCGCAGCGGAGAAGGTTTCACCTTGTTCAAGCGCTTGTGCCAGGTGGTGTAACAATGCGCGCCATTGCTTTGCAGGGTGCTGTTCTGCCAGAAGTTGTAACCCTTCCGGCAACGTTAGTCCTGCCCGCAGTAAGGTTGCCAGTTGATGAAGTAACTGGCTGCTATGTTCCGGCTTCCAGAATGCACGCCGTATAACGCAGCGTTTTATAGTAAGCGGATGAATTTGCTGTTGGTACAACAGCAACAGTGTGCTGGTACGGTTTTCGCTCCAGAACAGGCCGCTTTGCAGTTCACCGCTTTTCTCAAGCCCGGACCATTGCCAGAGTTGTTTACTTGCCATCCGGGAAACCCAATATACGCACCAGTTCCTCGAACGTGGTCAGCCCTTGTTCAACGGCGAGGCAGCCATGCTGAAAAAGCGTAGTCATCCCACCTGCGCGTGCTCGCTGTTCAATCTCATCTGCGCTGAGATCGCTGGCGATGGCCTGGCGAACGTCCGGTGTAATGGCGAGCACTTCGAATAACGCGACGCGTCCATAGAAACCGTGGTAGCACCGTTCACAACCTTCGGCGCGCCAGCGAGGCAGCGGACGCGGCCACAGATTGCCGGGCAAATGGTTGTTTTCCACTCCCAGTTTTCGGCAATGCGGGCACAGCTTTCTCACCAGCCGCTGCGCGACAACCAACGAGAGCGCGGAGGAGATCATCCAGCGTGCAACTCCCATTTGCTGGATGCGCACCAGCGTTTCGCTGGTGGAGTTGGTATGCAATGTCGACAGCACCAGGTGGCCGGTTTGTGCGGCTTTAATGGCAATTTCCGCCGTTTCGCCATCGCGGATTTCGCCGACCATGATGATATCGGGATCCTGGCGCAGTAAGGCGCGCAGCACGCTTTGAAAGGTCAACCCGGCACGCGGGTTTATTTGCGTCTGATTCAAACCATTCAGTGGGATCTCGACCGGATCTTCAACGCTACAAATGTTAACTTCCTGCTTGTTACGCGTCTGAAGTGCGCTGTATAGCGTCACTGTTTTGCCACTTCCGGTAGGTCCGGTGACCAGCAACAGCCCCTGTGGTTGCGCCAGCGCGTTATTAAAGAGTGCCATTTGTGCTTCCGTCATACCGAGGGCGGCGATTTCCAGAGCCTGGTTGACCTGGTGCAAAAGCCGTAAGACGACTTTTTCGCCGTGGCGACAGGGCAGGGTTGCGATACGAAACGAAACGGACTGCCCCGACAACTCGACATTGAACTGTCCATCCTGCGGAAGGCGTCGTTCGGCGATATCAAGATTACCGAGTACTTTTAGCCTTGCCGTCAGGGTGCTGGCAAGTGCGCCGGGGAGCGGCGACAAAGCATGCAGTACCCCGTCGACACGCAGGCGAATAACATACTGGGTTTCGCCGGGTTCGAAATGAATGTCGGAGGCGCGCAACATCAGTGCCTGTTGCAGCGTGTGGTTTAAAATTTCTACCGCAGAGCCGCTCTCTTCTTTTGATTCTTGTATTACCGGTACTGGTGGCTGCGCGGTTACCTGCTGGTGTTTATCCATCTGTTCTGGTGTCCAGCAGCGGATATCGATGCGTTTTTGCACCGCGAATTGCAGGGATTCCATCAACTCTGTGCTGGGGCTATCCACGACGGCAATAGTGAGCACATCGATTTCGTTATTGAGCACAACCGCATTGTGGCGCTGGCAGAGCGCGATAAGTTTGTCCTCTTTCATTGCTGCTCCTTAGCGTCCGGTACGGAAAACATCTTCGCAAGCCTGCTGCAGTGCGCTATCCGCTTGCGTATTACAAGTGCGCGTCCAACCCTGCATGCCTTCTGCACTGTTCCACTGCGGTGTCATGACCACGCTAAGCCCATTAAGACTTTCTTGTCCGGTCAGCGTGACGATACCTTTTGCAACGCTCATGGCAGAAACATATCGCGTGGTTGTCGGGGCAGGAATGCCATTACTACTGGCGTCGCAGGTTTCTAAGCCACCGCGCTCAAGCGCACATAACTCGATTGCGGTGCGATAGGGAACATAGGCTTGCAGCATGTCGGTTAGTGCGGCTTTACGCAGGTAGTTTTGGTAGGCGGGAATACCGATAGCGCTCAAAATCGCAATGATGCCGATAACCACCATCAGTTCAATTAAGGTGAATCCTTGTTGTCTGTTCATCAACGGCTCCTTGTTTTGAGCCGCTACTCTGTCAGCCCCTGGACTGTCTGGCGAGGCGTAAAAATAAGAGTGGGAAAAAGGCTTCCAGCGTTGTTGATGAAATTGCAGTCCACAACAAAAAAGTGCGAGATAACACGCAAAAAAAACGGGCCAGCGGCCCGTTCAAGAGCGAGGACTAGCGAAAGCGCATTGACAGGTCGAGCGCACGAACATGTTTGGTGAGCGCACCGACCGAGATGTAATCAACCCCGGTTTCGGCGTATTCGCGCAGGGTTTCCTGCGTCACGTTGCCGGAAACTTCCAGCCGCGCCTGACCGTGGGTACGCTTCACGGCTTCGCGCATTTGTTCGGTGGCGAAGTTATCCAGCATGATGATATCCGCTCCGGCTTTCAGGGCGTCATCCAGCTCTTCCAGCGATTCCACCTCGACTTCAACCGGCACATCCGGATGCATCCAGAAGGCTTGTTCAACGGCCTTACGTACAGAACCCGCGGCGATAATATGGTTCTCTTTAATCAGAAATGCATCGGAAAGGCCAAGCCGGTGGTTCGCGCCGCCGCCGCACAGCACCGCGTATTTCAGCGCGGTACGCAGCCCTGGCAGCGTTTTGCGGGTATCCAGCAGTTGTGTTTTGGTACCGCTGAGCAGATCCACATAGCGGCGCACTTCGCTGGCGACACCGGAAAGTGTCTGGACAAAATTGAGCGCGGTACGTTCGCCGGTCAGCAACACGCGCGAGGGGCCTTCAAGCTCGAATAGCGGTTGGTCGGCGCGAATTGCGTCACCATCCGCGACATGCCAGGTGATAGCAACGTCATCGCCCGCCAGTTGAATAAAAACCTCTTCAACCCAGCGCTTGCCGCAGAATACGCCGTCTTCACGGGTGATGATCACCGCATGAGAGCGGTTCTCTGGCGGTAACAATTGCGCGGTAATGTCGTTATTTGCATCGATTTCTCCACCCAGGTCTTCACGTAGCGCCTGAGCCACTGCGGCGGGGATATCCAGCTCGATGCGTTCGAGCAGCGCGTCACGTCGGTGATCGGGGTTATAGCGGCGAGGCGGCATGATAAACTCCAAAAAGGGTAACGAATCACAAAGTTAGGTGATGTCCTGCTGGCAACGCCATTACGGGACACAGTGCAAACATGCTACTCTGAAGCGTGTTTCAGCACCATCCTCTATAAGGAGTTCCTTATGCAGTTACGCAAGGGCTGGCTGGTCGAGGCGCGGCATGTGCCGTCTCCCCATTTTGATTGCCGCCCGGACGATGAACAGCCTTCATTGCTGGTGGTACATAATATTAGCTTGCCACCCGGCAAATTTGGCGGCCCCTGGATAGACGCGCTGTTCACCGGCACGCTGGATGCCAGCGCCGATCCCTTCTTCGAAGAGATTGTTCATCTGCGTGTTTCCGCGCACTGCCTGATTCGCCGCGACGGCGAAATTGTGCAGTATGTGCCTTTCGATAAACGCGCCTGGCATGCGGGTGTCTCTTCGTATCATGGGCGGGAACGCTGTAACGATTTTTCCATTGGTATCGAGCTTGAAGGCACCGATCATCTGCCTTATACCGATGCGCAATACCGCCAACTGGCGGCAGTGACACGAACGGTGATTGAGCTTTACCCGTCGATTGCCGACAATATGACCGGGCATAGCGATATCGCCCCCGAACGCAAGACCGATCCCGGGCCGGCTTTTGATTGGGCAAGATTCCGTGCGTTGGTTGCCGGTATGTCAGAAAAGGAGATGCCATGACGTTATTCACTCTGTTGCTGGTATTAGCAGCAGAACGGCTGTTTAAACTGGGCGAGCACTGGCAACTGGATCATCGGATGGAAGTGCTGTTCCGGCGGGTAAAACACTACTCCATGTTCAGAACGTTGCTGATGACCGCGCTGGCGATGCTGGTTACCTTCCTGATTTTGCGTGCATTGTATGGGCTATTTTTCAATGTGCCGCTGCTGGTGGTGTGGATTTTGCTCGGCGTGTTGTGTATCGGTGCGGGTAAAGTGCGGCTGCATTATCACGCCTATCTGAAAGCGGCGGCGCGCAATGACGCGCATGCCCACACGGCAATGGCCAATGAGCTGACGCTGATCCACGGTGTGCCGCCTGGCTGCGATGAGCGCGAGTTTCTGCGTGAGCTGCAAAACGCGCTGGTATGGATCAACTTCCGTTTTTATCTCGCGCCAATGTTCTGGTTTATCGTCGGTGCGTCGTGGGGGCCCGTGTTGCTGGTCGGTTACGCGTCATTGCGTGCGTGGCAATACTGGCTGGCGCGATACAAAACGCCAAACGAGCGTCAACAGTCGGGCATTGACGCGATTTTGCATCTGCTGGATTGGGTACCGGTGCGCCTGGCGGGTGTGGTCTATGCGCTGGTCGGGCACGGTGAAAAAGCGCTGCCGGCCTGGTTTGCATCGTTGGGCGATCGCCATACTTCGCAATACCAGGTGCTGACGCGTCTTGCGCAGTTTTCGCTGGCGCGCGAGCCGCATACCGATAAAGTCGAAACGCCGAAAGCCGCTGTCTCAATGGCGAAGAAAACGTCGCTGGTGCTGGTGGTCGTGGTGGCGCTGTTAACGATTTACGGCACGCTGATTTAACCGCGTGCCGCAGTATCACTGATTATCTGCCGCCGGGATGCCGAAATCGGGCATCCCGTTTTCTTGCCAGCGGATTGTTTTCAGGCGGGTATGGCGATTGGGATCGTAAAGCGGATCGCCTTCAATTTCGGTGTAGTTCCGTGCGTGGTAGACCAGCACATCTTCCCCTTCCGGCGTTTGCGTAAAGCTGTTATGCCCCGGGCCGTACTGGCAGTTTTCATAACTGGTTTTAAACACCGGTTGCGGCGATTTATGCCAGTTCGCCGCATCCTGCGGGTTGGCGTTGATATCAATCCACAACAAGCCCATACAGTAGTTTTCGTCGGTGGCGCTGGCGGAATAACTCACAAAGAGTTTATCGCCGTGGAACAATACCGCCGGGCCTTCATTGACCAGAAAACCACGACACTCCCAGTCAAACTCCGGTTTGCTTAACATTACCGGTTCGCCTTTCAGCGTCCACGGATTCTCCATTTCCGCCAGGTAGAGATTGGAGTTACCGGCAATATCCGGCGCTTTTTGTGCCCACAGATACCAGCGTTTTCCCTGGTGTTCGAACGTGGTGGCATCGAGTGCAAACGTATCGAAAGGGGTTGTTACCTGGCCTTTTTCGACCCAGCGACCGCTGAGCGGATCGGCATCGGCACACTCCAGCACAAACATGCGGTGCTGGAACATATTCAGCGCATCCAGCGCCTTGGTCCAGGTCGCGGCAAAGTAGAGATACCATTTGCCATCAATGTGGTGCAGTTCCGGTGCCCAGATGAGTTCGCTCATCGGCCCGCTTTGCGGTTTGCGCCAGACTACCACGCCCTCGGCTCCCCGCAGGCCTTCCAGCGTACTGGCGCGGCGAATCTCCAGCCGGTCATATTCCGGCACCGAGGCAACGAAGTAGTACTCGCCCTGATGGTGCAGGATAAACGGGTCGGCGCGCTGTTCAATAAACGGGTTCGGCCAGTTGTTCATTATGCATTCCTTACGTTATCGCCCGCCGGTAGGTGCTGATTTTCGGTCAGTTCATGGTAGTTGATGCGGCGTTTTTCCAGATCCGCCTGGATCTGTTTCATCAGTTCACGGTCAACTTTCAGCAAGCGCACCACGCCTGCGGTGATCAGATATCCTACGCCTGGAATAATGGTAAACAGCAGCATGATGCCGTTAATGGCGCTGGCGCTTTGCTGTTTGGCTCCCGCGTCATAGCCATACCAGGAGAGCAGGAAACCGACCATCGCCCCGGCAACTGCCAGCCCCACTTTCAGGAAGAACAGGTTGCCAGAGAAACTAATACCGGTAATGCGTTTGCCGGTTTTCCACTCGCCATAATCATCGACATCTGCCATCAGCGACCAGTGCAGCGGGGAAGGGATCTGATGCAGAATGTTCAGCAGGAAGTAGAGCACCACAATCAGCACCGTGGCGTGCGGGTCAAAGAAGTAAAAGGCGCAGGAGAAGAACGCCAGCACGATATTGGTCCAGAAGAACACTTTCAGCTTACACCAGCGGTCGGTCAGCACTTTTGCCAGCATACTGCCGAGCATCATGCCGACAACGCCAAGGCTGATAAACATCGTCGCGAAATGGGTGCTTTCCCCCATCACCCAGGTGACGTAATACATGGTGGCAGCCATGCGGATAAAACCCGGGCAAACGTTGCAGAGCGTCAGCAGCAGAATGCGTACCCACTGATCGTTTTTCCACACATCTTTGAAGTCTTTCTTCAGATCATCATTGGTTGGCACCGCCGGGCGGATACGTTCGCGCACGGTGGCAAAACAGAACAGGAACATACACATGCCGATAAATGCCAGCACCGTCATCGCCATCTGATAGCCTTTGGCTTTATCCGCACCGCCGAACCACTCGGCCATCGGCAGCAATGTGAGCGACAGCAGCAGGGTTGCAATACCGACCATCACAAAGCGATACGACTGGCAGGCGACACGCTCTTTCGGGTCGTTGGTGATCACACCGCCCAATGAGCAGTAAGGGATATTGATCGCGGTATAGGTCAGCGACAACAGGAAATAGGTGATAAAGGCATAGATAACTTTGCTGCTATACGTCCATTCCGGCGTGGTAAACATCAGCACGCTGAAGACGGCGTAAGGTACGGCTATCCACAACAGCCATGGGCGAAAACGACCATATTTGCTTTGTGTCCTGTCAGCGAGCGCTCCCATCAGCGGGTCGGTCACCGCATCAATCACGCGAATCGACAGCAGTAATACCCCGACCAGCGCAGGTGCGAGGCCGAAGATATCAGTATAGAAATAGTTAACAAACAGCATGATAGCGCCAAAGATGATATTGCATCCCGCGTCGCCCATGCCATAGCCAATCTTTTCTTTAACAGACAGTTTGTTGTTATCCATTGCCGGTTCTCCCTTTGAGATATGGCATGAAGTATTCGCCTGTAAATTTTTGTTTGCGTAGCAGGATCAGGCCGCAGAGATGGACAAAATGGCTATGTAAAGGAAAGTGTGAGGAAGATAACACAGTGATAACAACCCTCTCCCGGGCGGGAGAGGGCAGAACGGGTAAGGATTAATTCGCTTTCACGGCATTGGCGTTTTTTTGCTTCAGCAGGTAGCCGACGCCAAGGATGGCGATCCACACCGGGATCAGGTAAACCGAGATCGCCATGCCATCTGTCATCAGCATGATCACCAGTACCGCAGCCATAAAGATCAGGCAGATCCAGTTACCCAGCGGGTAGAACAGCGCCGGGAAGCGCGGCGTAACCCCTTGCTGCTGCCTGGCGCGGCGAAAACGCATGTGCGCCAGGCTAATCATCGCCCAGTTGATCACCAGCGCGGAAACCACCAGTGCCATCAGCAGACCAAACGCGGATTCCGGTGCGAAGTAGTTAATTAGCACGCACAGCGCGGTAAACAGCGCAGAGGTGATAATGGTGTTCACCGGCACGCCGCGTTTATCCACTTGTTGCAGCATTTTCGGCGCGTTGCCCTGTTTCGCCAGACCGAACAGCATACGGCTGTTGCAGTACACGCAGCTGTTATAAACCGACAGCGCGGCAGTCAGCACCACAATGTTCAACGCATTGGCCACAAACGAGTCGCCCAGTTCATGGAAGATCAGCACAAACGGGCTGGTGTCAGCCGTAACACGCGTCCACGGCAGCAGGGAGAGCAGCACGGCCAGCGAACCCACATAGAAAATCAGAATGCGGTAGATAACCTGGTTGGTGGCTTTCGGAATGCTTTGTTCCGGGTTATCGGCTTCTGCGGCGGTGATCCCCACCAGCTCCAGACCACCGAAGGAGAACATGATGATCGCCATCATCATCACCAGCCCACCAATGCCGTGCGGCAGGAAGCCGCCCTGATCCCACAGGTTACGCACGGTGGCCTGCGGACCCGCGCTACCGCTAAACAGCAGCCAGCCGCCAAAGACGATCATCGCGACAACCGCGAAAACCTTAATAATGGCGAACCAGAACTCCATCTCACCAAACACTTTCACGTTGGTCAGGTTGATGGCGTTGATAATGACAAAGAACACGGCGGCGGAGACCCAGGTTGGAATTTCTGGCCACCAGAACTGAACATATTTTCCGACGGCGGTGAGCTCCGCCATCGCCACCAGCACGTACAGCACCCAGTAGTTCCAGCCGGAAGCAAAGCCTGCAAAGTTGCCCCAATATTTGTAAGCGAAGTGGCTGAATGAACCTGCTACCGGCTCTTCAACCACCATTTCGCCAAGCTGGCGCATGATGAGAAACGCGATAAAACCGGCAATGGCATAACCCAGGATTATCCCCGGACCGGCAGATTGAATGACGGATGCGCTGCCCAGAAACAGGCCAGTCCCAATAGCGCCACCCAGCGCGATAAGCTGAATGTGGCGGTTCTTAAGGCCGCGCTTTAGCTGATCGCCGTGCTGTTGACCTTCCATTATGAAACCTCGTGTGTGGTTGTTATTTGTACGCTGCGGTTTGCGTGTAATAAATAAATTCCGTTTTTTGTATTTTTTAGTTTACGAAATGTCGACGTGTTTTTTCGTCAATCCCTTTCATAGGGCTCAGAATAGTGATAAGTGCGCGGGAATGCATCTGCTTTATGAAACTCTGATGACGAGCGGATAAAAAAGAAACCGTTTCTGCGTACCCCATCTACCTCCTCAATGAGCTTATTTCTTTGTTTTATGCATATTAAAAGAATAACCATTCATATATTCATCAACTGAATCGGTTCATATGCCTTAATTGGCGTTTCAGGAAAGTTAAAACTGCCTCTTTCGTGGTAAACGAGGCATTTGTGCAAGGTTACATCTTTGAAACGCTATTTCTGTAACATTGTTAAAATGTGCGTGGTTTCCTGATTTCAATCAAAACCTGTATGGACAGAAGGTGAATACTTTGTTACTTTAGCGTCAAGAACATGAAATTGGTAAGACCAATTTACTCCGGGCGAGTGGTAGAGACAGGGAACAATGGCCTACAGCAAAATCCGCCAACCAAAACTTTCCGATGTGATTGAGCAGCAACTGGAGTTTTTGATTCTCGAAGGTACGTTGCGTCCCGGCGAGAAACTGCCTCCAGAACGCGAGCTGGCCAAACAGTTCGATGTTTCTCGTCCTTCACTGCGCGAGGCCATTCAGCGCCTCGAAGCGAAAGGTCTGCTCCTTCGTCGCCAGGGTGGCGGTACTTTTGTCCAAAGCAGCCTGTGGCAAAGCTTCAGCGATCCGCTGGTTGAGCTTCTGGCCGATCATCCCGAATCCCAGTTTGACCTGCTTGAAACCCGCCACGCGCTGGAAGGTATCGCTGCATATTACGCAGCGCTGCGCAGCACCGATGAAGACAAAGTGCGGATCAGCGAGCTGCACCAGGCCATTGAGCGGGCGCAGCAGTCCGGGGATTTGGACGCGGAATCCAGTGCCGTCGTGCAGTATCAAATAGCCGTAACCGAGGCGGCACATAATGTGGTGCTGCTTCATCTGCTACGCTGCATGGAGCCCATGTTGGCGCAAAACGTCCGTCAGAACTTTGAATTGCTGTACGCGCGCCGCGAAATGCTGCCACTTGTCAGCAATCATCGCTCAAGTATTTTCGCAGCGATCATGGCCGGGAAGCCGGAAGAGGCGCGTGAAGCGTCACACCGCCACCTGGCGTTTATTGAAGAGATTTTGCTGGACCGTAGCCGTGAGCAGAGCCGTCGTGAACGCTCGCTTCGCCGGTTAGAGCAGAGAAAGAATTAAGATTTTCTGGTGCAGGTTGTACCGGAAGAGTTGTAACACCAGCGCCAAACTTTAGAGCGCGGCAACTAAACGCAGAACCTGTCTTATTGCACTTTTGTGGTTTGAACGAAAAGGCATGAGAATGCAATGGGACAGGTTCCAGACAAATCAACGTATTAGATAGATAAGGAATACCCCCCATGTCAGAACGTTTCCAAAATGACGTGGATCCGATCGAAACTCGCGACTGGCAACAGGCGATCGAATCGGTCATCCGTGAAGAAGGTGTTGAGCGTGCTCAGTATCTGATTGACCAGCTCCTTTCTGAAGCCCGCAAAGGCGGTGTGAAAGTGGCAGCTGGCACAGGGGCGAGCAACTATGTAAACACTATTGCCGTTGAAGATGAACCGGAATACCCGGGCAATCTGGAACTGGAACGCCGCATTCGTTCAGCTATCCGCTGGAACGCCATCATGACGGTTCTGCGCGCGTCCAAAAAAGACCTTGAGCTGGGCGGCCACATGGCGTCCTTCCAGTCTTCCGCGACCGTTTATGAAGTTTGCTTCAACCACTTCTTCCGCGCGCGTAACGAGAAAGACGGCGGCGATCTGGTGTACTTCCAGGGCCACATCTCTCCGGGCATCTACGCACGTGCATTCCTGGAAGGTCGTCTGACTGAAGAGCAGATGAACAACTTCCGTCAGGAAGTTCACGGTAAAGGCCTCTCCTCTTATCCGCACCCGAAACTGATGCCGGAATTCTGGCAGTTCCCGACCGTATCCATGGGCCTGGGCCCGATTGGTGCGATCTATCAGGCGAAATTCCTGAAATATCTGGAACACCGTGGTCTGAAAGATACCTCTGAACAAACCGTTTACGCATTCCTGGGCGACGGTGAGATGGATGAGCCGGAATCCAAAGGCGCTATCACCATCGCCACCCGTGAGAAACTGGATAACCTGTGCTTCATCATCAACTGTAACCTGCAGCGTCTGGATGGCCCGGTAACCGGTAACGGCAAAATCATCAACGAACTGGAAGGCATCTTCGCAGGTGCTGGCTGGAACGTTATTAAGGTGATGTGGGGCGGTCGTTGGGATGAACTGCTGCGTAAAGATACCAGCGGTAAACTGATCCAGCTGATGAACGAAACCGTTGACGGCGACTACCAGACCTTCAAATCCAAAGATGGCGCGTACGTTCGTGAGCACTTCTTCGGTAAGTACCCGGAAACCGCAGCGCTGGTTGCAGACTGGACTGATGAGCAGATCTGGGCACTGAACCGTGGCGGCCACGATCCGAAGAAAGTTTACGCGGCATTGAAAAAAGCGCGTGAAACCAAAGGTAAAGCGACTGTTATCCTGGCCCACACCATCAAAGGTTACGGCATGGGCGATACCGCAGAAGGTAAAAACATCGCTCACCAGGTTAAGAAAATGAACATGGACGGCGTGCGTTATATCCGCGATCGTTTCAATGTTCCGGTTACCGATGAGCAGGTTGAAAACCTCTCTTACATCACCTTCCCGGAAGGTTCTGAAGAGCACAAATACCTGCACGAACGTCGCCAGGCGCTGAAAGGCTACCTGCCGTCTCGTCAGCCGAACTTCACCGAAAAACTGGATCTGCCTGCGCTGGAAGACTTCTCTCAGCTGCTGGAAGAGCAGAACAAAGAGATCTCCACCACTATCGCTTTCGTTCGTGCCCTGAACGTGATGCTGAAGAACAAGTCGATCAAAGATCGCCTGGTTCCGATTATCGCCGACGAAGCGCGTACTTTCGGTATGGAAGGTCTGTTCCGTCAGATTGGTATTTACAGCCCGAACGGCCAGCAGTACACCCCGCAGGACCGTGAGCAGGTTGCTTACTACAAAGAAGACGAGAAAGGTCAGATCCTGCAGGAAGGTATCAACGAACTGGGTGCTGGCGCATCCTGGCTGGCGGCTGCGACCTCTTACAGCACCAACAACCTGCCGATGATCCCGTTCTACATCTACTACTCCATGTTCGGGTTCCAGCGTATCGGCGACCTGTGCTGGCAGGCTGGCGACCAGCAGGCTCGCGGCTTCCTGGTAGGTGGTACTTCCGGTCGTACTACGCTGAACGGCGAAGGTCTGCAGCACGAAGATGGTCACAGCCACATTCAGTCGCTGACTATCCCGAACTGTATCTCTTACGACCCGTCTTATGCGTACGAAGTGGCAGTCATCATGCATGACGGTCTGACCCGTATGTACGGCGAGAAACAAGAGAACGTTTACTACTACATCACCACGCTGAACGAAAACTACCACATGCCGGCGATGCCGGAAGGCGCCGAGGAAGGTATCCGTAAAGGTATCTACAAACTCGAAACCGTTGCCGGTAGCAAAGGTAAAGTTCAGCTGCTGGGCTCTGGTTCTATCCTGCGTCACGTGCGTGAAGCAGCGCAGATCCTGGCGAACGACTACGGCGTGGGCTCTGACGTGTACAGCGTCACCTCCTTCACTGAACTGGCGCGTGATGGCCAGGATTGTGAGCGCTGGAACATGCTGCACCCGCTGGAAACGCCGCGCGTTCCGTACATCGCTCAGGTGATGAACGACGCACCGGCTGTGGCATCAACTGACTATATGAAACTGTTCGCCGAGCAGGTTCGTACTTACGTACCGGCTGATGATTACCGCGTACTGGGTACCGATGGCTTCGGTCGCTCCGACAGCCGTGAAAACCTGCGTCACCACTTCGAAGTTGATGCTTCTTACGTGGTGGTAGCAGCACTGGGCGAACTGGCTAAACGTGGCGAAATCGACAAGAAAGTGGTGGCAGAAGCAATCACCAAGTTCAACATCGATGCAGAAAAAGTTAACCCGCGTCTGGCGTAAGAGGTAAAGAGATAATGGCTATCGAAATCAAAGTACCGGACATCGGGTCTGATGAAGTTGAAATCACCGAGATTCTGGTCAAAGTAGGCGACACCGTTTCCGCTGAACAGTCGCTGATCACCGTAGAAGGCGACAAAGCCTCTATGGAAGTTCCGTCTCCGCAGGCTGGCGTTGTTAAAGAGATCAAAGTCTCTGTTGGCGACAAAACCGAGACGGGCAAACTGATCATGATTTTCGATTCCGCCGATGGTGCAGCAGCCGCTGCACCTGCTCCGGCAGAAGAGAAGAAAGAGGCCGCTCCGGCAGCTGCTGCACCAGCAGCTGCGGCAGCAAAAGAAGTGAACGTGCCTGACATCGGCGGTGACGAAGTTGAAGTCACCGAAATCCTGGTGAAAGTGGGCGACACCGTTGCGGCAGAACAATCTCTGATCACTGTAGAGGGCGATAAAGCCTCTATGGAAGTTCCGGCGCCGTTCGCAGGCACCGTGAAAGAGATCAAAATCAACACTGGCGACAAAGTCTCTACCGGCTCGCTGATCATGGTCTTTGAAGTGGCGGGTGCTGCACCTGCTGCGGCTCCGGCTCAGGCAGCCGCTCCGGCTGCGGCGAGCGCACCGGCAGCTGCGGCTGGCCCGAAAGAGGTCAACGTACCGGATATCGGCGGCGACGAAGTTGAAGTCACCGAAGTGCTGGTGAAAGTGGGCGACAAAGTCTCCGCTGAACAGTCTCTGATCACCGTAGAAGGCGACAAAGCTTCTATGGAAGTCCCGGCACCGTTCGCCGGTGTTGTTAAAGAGCTGAAAGTGAATGTGGGCGACAAAGTCTCCACTGGCTCGCTGATCATGGTATTCGAAGTGGAAGGCGCTGCGCCTGCCGCCGCTCCGGCTGCCGCTGCTGCTCCGTCATCTGCTGCTGCCCCGGCTCAGGCTGCTAAACCTGCTGCGGCCCCTGCTGCGAAAACAGAAGGTAAGTCTGACTTCGCGGAAAACGATGCTTACGTCCACGCTACCCCACTGATCCGCCGCCTGGCGCGCGAATTCGGCGTTAACCTGGCGAAAGTGAAAGGCACCGGTCGTAAAGGCCGTATCCTGCGCGAAGATGTTCAGGCTTACGTGAAAGACGCGGTGAAACGTGCGGAATCCGCACCTGCTGCTGGCGCAACTGGCGGTTCTCTGCCGGGTCTGCTGCCGTGGCCGAAAGTGGACTTCAGCAAGTTCGGCGAAATCGAAGAAGTGGAACTGGGCCGTATCCAGAAAATCTCTGGTGCTAACCTGAGCCGTAACTGGGTGATGATCCCGCACGTTACGCACTTCGACAAAACCGATATCACCGATCTGGAAGCGTTCCGTAAACAGCAGAACGCCGAAGCTGAGAAGCGTAAACTGGATGTGAAATTCACCCCGGTTGTCTTCATCATGAAAGCCGTCGCTGCCGCGCTTGAGCAAATGCCACGCTTCAACAGCTCGCTGTCTGAAGATGCGCAGCGTCTGACGCTGAAGAAATACATCAACATCGGTGTCGCGGTAGATACTCCGAACGGCCTGGTTGTTCCGGTCTTTAAAGACGTGAACAAGAAGAGCATTACCGAGCTGTCTCGCGAACTGACCGTGATTTCCAAGAAAGCGCGTGACGGTAAGCTGACCGCTGGCGAAATGCAGGGCGGTTGCTTCACCATCTCCAGCATCGGCGGCCTGGGGACTACCCACTTCGCACCGATTGTTAACGCGCCGGAAGTGGCTATCCTGGGCGTCTCCAAATCTGCAATGGAGCCGGTCTGGAACGGTAAAGAGTTCGTACCGCGTCTGATGATGCCGATTTCGCTCTCCTTCGACCACCGTGTGATTGACGGTGCTGATGGTGCGCGCTTTATCACCATCATCAACAACATGCTGTCTGACATTCGCCGTCTGGTGATGTAATCGAAGAAGCCGGCCTGACGGCCGGCTTTTTTCTGGTAATCTCATAAGGCTGTTGGGGTTATCAGGGGCAAAAGGACAAATCGTTTGCCGTTTGTTGTTTCAAAATTGTTAACAATTTTGTAAACTGCGGGCGGATAGAACGTCCCGGTGGATGAAGGGCGACATGAAGTACCCCTGACCGCCGGAAATCAATAAGAGGTCATGATGAGTACTGAAATCAAAACTCAGGTCGTGGTACTTGGGGCAGGCCCGGCAGGTTACTCTGCTGCCTTCCGTTGCGCTGATTTAGGCCTGGAAACCGTCATCGTTGAACGTTACAACACTCTCGGCGGTGTTTGTCTGAACGTGGGTTGTATCCCTTCTAAAGCGCTGCTGCACGTTGCAAAAGTTATCGAAGAAGCCAAAGCGCTGGCTGAACACGGTATCGTCTTCGGCGAACCGAAAACCGATATCGACAAGATTCGTACCTGGAAAGAGAAAGTTATCACTCAGCTGACCGGCGGTCTGGCGGGTATGGCCAAAGGCCGTAAAGTGAAAGTGGTTAACGGTCTGGGTAAATTCACCGGGGCGAACACCCTGGAAGTGGAAGGCGAAAACGGCAAAACCGTGATCAACTTCGACAACGCTATCATCGCGGCGGGTTCCCGTCCGATCCAACTGCCGTTCATTCCGCATGAAGATCCGCGCGTATGGGATTCTACCGACGCTCTGGAGCTGAAATCTGTACCAAAACGCCTGCTGGTTATGGGTGGCGGTATCATCGGTCTGGAAATGGGTACTGTGTACCATGCGCTGGGTTCAGAGATTGATGTGGTTGAAATGTTCGACCAGGTTATCCCGGCTGCTGACAAAGACATCGTGAAAGTCTTCACCAAACGCATCGGTAAGAAATTCAACCTGATGCTGGAAACCAAAGTGACCGCCGTTGAAGCGAAAGAAGACGGCATTTACGTTTCCATGGAAGGCAAAAAAGCCCCTGCTGAAGCGCAGCGTTATGACGCCGTGCTGGTGGCTATCGGTCGTGTGCCGAACGGTAAAAACCTCGACGCTGGCAAAGCAGGCGTGGAAGTGGATGACCGTGGCTTTATCCGTGTTGATAAACAGCTGCGCACCAACGTGCCGCACATCTTCGCTATCGGCGATATCGTCGGTCAGCCGATGCTGGCGCACAAAGGTGTGCATGAAGGCCACGTGGCCGCTGAAGTTATCGCCGGTAAAAAACACTACTTCGATCCGAAAGTTATCCCGTCTATCGCCTACACCGAGCCGGAAGTTGCATGGGTGGGTCTGACCGAGAAAGAAGCGAAAGAGAAAGGCATCAGCTACGAAACCGCCACCTTCCCGTGGGCAGCTTCTGGCCGTGCTATCGCTTCTGACTGCGCTGACGGTATGACCAAACTGATTTTCGACAAAGAGACGCACCGTGTTATTGGTGGCGCGATTGTCGGCACCAACGGCGGTGAGCTGCTGGGTGAAATCGGTCTGGCTATCGAAATGGGCTGCGATGCGGAAGATATCGCGCTGACCATTCACGCGCACCCGACGCTGCATGAGTCCGTCGGTCTGGCGGCTGAAGTGTTCGAAGGTAGCATCACCGACCTGCCGAACCCGAAAGCGAAGAAAAAGTAAGTTTCGCCAGTTTACGATAAGGCAGCCTGCGGGCTGCTTTTTTTTGCCTCTTTCCCCATCAATCTCCTCTTTTCACATAACTACAAGTATTAGTAGGCATTTTTCACTCAGATTATTCCGTAAAATGCCGATAACTCAGCCAAGAATTTTTATATAACGCAGGCTGCAAGCCCGCACCTCTGGCTCCGTCATGACATGGACTGTGTGACTTTTCCTCGTTTCATTGCTCCCGTCCGGCGTTTGCCGCATTTGTAGTTCTTATCCCTGGTTTGGAATGAAAAAAGGAATCGTTATGTCTTATAAAAAAATCGCTGTCGTCGGTGTGGTATTGGCTGCGTTCGTGTTATCGGGTTGTGGCGCGATGACCACGGCGGTGAAAAAACGTAATCTGGAAGTGAAAACCCAGATGAGCCAGACCATCTGGCTGGAACCCTCCTCTGAGAAAACCGTTTATATCCAGGTAAAAAACACTTCTGATAAAGACATGAGCAACCTGCAGACGCTGCTGTCAAAAGAGCTGGGCGACAAAGGTTACAAAGTCACTTCTTCTCCGGATACCGCTTACTACTGGATCCAGGCCAACGTGCTGAAAGCCGACAAAATGGATCTGCGCGAAACTCAGGGATACCTGAAAAGTGGTTACGAAGGTGCGGCGATGGGTGCGGCGCTTGGCGCGGGTATTACTGCGTACAACAGCAACTCCTCCGGCGCGGCGCTGGGCGTGGGTCTGGCGGCTGGCCTGATTGGCCTGGCAGCCGATGCAATGGTCGAAGATGTCAACTTCACTATGGTGACCGACCTGCAAATCTCTGAGCGTAGCAAAGCGAAAGTGACTACCGACAACGTGGCGGCGCTGCGTCAGGGTACTTCCGGTATCAAGCTGCAAACCAGCACCGAAGAAGGCAACCGCGCGAAATACCAGACGCGTGTTGTGTCTAACGCGAACAAAGTGAACCTGAAATTCGAAGAAGCCAAACCGGCTCTCGAAGCTCAACTGGCGAAATCAGTCGCTAACATTATGTAAGCCGTCTTTGCATCCCACATAAGGAATGCATGGGTAGCCTAAAATAGGCGAGTCAGGTAACTGGCTCGCTTTTTTTATTGCATCTCGTGATGAATTTAGAGATTTCATCCGCAAAGTATAAAGATTGTGCAAAAACTGCCGATGTTAGATGACTACCACTATCGGTGAGAGAGGGAGTTTCATCGTCATGATCCGCGGACTTAGTTTTGCCTTACAGCTGCCTTCTGTGACGCGCGTGAGCGCGACAACACAGGTTGGCGCTGCTGCTCGTGCCGCCAACAGCAATAACGCCGTCGCCAACAATAACACCTCGGCGAAAGTGATGTTCGGTAGCCAGACTTCAGAGATTTCGGCGGTTTATAGCCTGTCACCGAAAAAAATGAGCACCAATGTCGCACAGCAGTCCAACCCTATTATCGAAGGGCTGATGCAATCGGCCCTGGGCGGTGCTTCGGTTTCCTCAATGGCTGGGCTTGGCAGCGCGCTGCTTGACAACCTGAAAGAGAACCGTGGCGATTTTACCCAGGCATTGACTGGGGTGAGCGCTGAATTGGGTGCCAGTGCCGGTGCGAATAAATCTGCGGTGACGCTCAGCATTGCCACCAAATCCGGCTCGACCGTTCACCTGACCATGACCCAGCAGGACAATGGCATCGCGGTTGAGGTGAAAACGGAGGGCGACGCGCTAAATGATGATGATGCGGCGGCAGTGGCGAACCTCGGCAACGCGTTAAGTAAAGCGCTCAGCGGGCTGGGGCAGCAACCGCCGAAACTGGATATCACCGGTTTAACCAACTTTGATAGTAATCGGTTGAAATCCGTCGATCTGAAAACCGATATCCGCAATGGCGATGATTCGCTGCAGTCGCTTAATTTCCATGCCGATGACAAAGCGCGCTCCGTTGCCTACCAGGATGGCGACTACTCGCTGAAGATGAGCAGCGATATGTCCAAACCTGCGCTCTCCGGGAGCTACGGCCAACAGCAGCTGGCGCTGAAAGCATATGACGATAAATTCGATAAAGCGCGTATTGCCGGTAATGGCGATCGTGGTCAGATGGAAGCGATGAAATCCGTCTTCCGCGCACTGAACACCACTCGCGATGCGCAAAGCGCCAACGTCACTCCAGGCCAAAATCTCACTCTTGATACGAGCGGCGTTTCGCAATTAAGCGGGCTGAATGATTTTTCGCTGTCGCTCGTACAAACCGAGAAATCACCTAACCCGTTGCATGAAGAAGAGAAAGATCGCTTCGCTTATACCGCCTCGCAGTCTTCCGAAGAGCAGGCGCGCGATGACGGCTCAAAAACCATAAAACAGACGACGCGCAGCCATCTGAGCGCCGCCTGGCATGAGGCTATCGACCCGTCGATTCCGCTGGCGCTGAACAAAATGAAGTCGTCGCAAAACTACTTCTACCATCTGGTGGAAAACGATGAAGAGAACACCACCACGCTCAACTATAACGGTCGCGGGCAACTGGCAAGCGTCGGTCATAACGAGCAGGTGAACAACCGTTCAACAGTGCAAAAATACGTGCTGGATAAATTGGTTGATCAAACCGTCACCCCGGAAAAGTATTCCAACAGTAACGTGCGTTCGTTGTTAGGTTCGGCGTAACAGCTGCGTAACGAAACGGCCCTGCGGGGCCGTTTTTCATTCCAGTGGGTGAGGATTCTCTGTCGTTAAAACCTTCTCCCGCCTGCTTTATTCCGTCCTTAACGATTCAGCAAGTATTTAATGTTGCTTTTTTGTAAACAGATTAACACCCCCTGAAAATCCTGCTATGCTGCCCGACGCGGTTCGCGGATTTACCCTACAAACTGCTGTCTCACAGGAGCGTGAAGAGAAACGCCTGCCGCATTATGACAATGAGAGCGAGGAGAACCGTCGTGCTAGAAGAATACCGTAAGCACGTAGCTGAACGTGCCGCTGAGGGGATTGCGCCAAAACCATTAGATGCAACCCAAATGGCAGGGCTTGTCGAGCTGCTGAAGAATCCGCCTGCTGGCGAAGAAGAGTTTCTGATTGACCTGCTGGCTAACCGTGTCCCACCGGGCGTTGATGAAGCTGCCTATGTAAAAGCAGGTTTCCTTGCCGCTATCGCCAAAGGCGATGCCACCTCCCCACTGGTTACCCCTGAAAAAGCGATTGAACTGCTGGGCACCATGCAGGGCGGCTATAACATTCACCCGCTGATTGACGCACTGGAAAGCGAAAAGCTCGCGCCGATCGCCGCCAAAGCCTTGTCTCACACGCTGCTGATGTTCGATAACTTCTACGACGTGGAAGAGAAAGCGAAAGCGGGCAACGCGTACGCCAAACAGGTGATGCAGTCCTGGGCCGATGCCGAATGGTTCCTGAGCCGCCCGGCGCTGGCCGAGAAAATCACCGTTACCGTGTTCAAAGTCACGGGCGAAACCAACACCGATGATCTCTCCCCGGCACCGGATGCCTGGTCGCGCCCGGATATCCCGCTGCACGCGCTGGCGATGCTGAAAAACGCCCGTGAAGGCATTGAGCCGGATCAGCCGGGTAGCGTTGGTCCGATCAAACAGATCGAGCAGCTGGCGAAAAAAGGTTTCCCGCTGGCCTATGTGGGCGACGTTGTGGGCACCGGTTCTTCGCGTAAATCCGCCACCAACTCGGTGCTGTGGTTTATGGGCGACGACATTCCGTTTGTGCCGAACAAACGCGGCGGCGGCCTGGTGCTGGGCGGAAAAATTGCGCCAATTTTCTTTAACACCATGGAAGATGCCGGCGCGTTGCCGATCGAAGTGGATGTAAACAGCCTGAACATGGGCGACGTGATTGACGTTTACCCGTTCAAAGGCGAAGTACGTAATCACGAAACCGGCGAACTGCTGGCGAGCTTTGAGCTGAAAACCGAAGTGCTGATTGACGAAGTGCGCGCCGGTGGCCGTATTCCGCTGATTATCGGTCGTGGCTTGACCACCAAAGCGCGTGAAGCGCTGGGCCTGCCGCACAGCGACGTTTTCCGTCAGGCGAAAGATGTGGCCGAAAGCAACCGCGGTTATTCGCTGGCGCAAAAAATGGTTGGTCGTGCCTGCGGCGTGGACGGTGTCCGCCCTGGCGCTTACTGTGAACCAAAAATGACCTCTGTGGGTTCTCAGGACACCACCGGGCCGATGACGCGTGATGAGCTGAAAGACCTGGCGTGCCTGGGCTTCTCGTCCGATCTGGTGATGCAGTCCTTCTGCCACACGGCGGCGTATCCGAAGCCGGTTGACGTGACCACGCACCACACGCTGCCGGACTTCATTATGAACCGTGGCGGTGTCTCTCTGCGTCCGGGCGACGGCGTTATCCACTCGTGGCTGAACCGTATGCTGCTGCCGGATACGGTTGGTACCGGTGGCGATTCGCATACCCGTTTCCCGATTGGTATCTCCTTCCCGGCGGGTTCTGGTCTGGTGGCGTTTGCCGCCGCGACCGGCGTGATGCCGCTGGATATGCCGGAATCGGTGCTGGTGCGCTTTAAAGGCAAAATGCAGCCGGGCATTACGCTGCGCGATCTGGTGCATGCGATCCCGCTGTATGCGATCAAACAGGGTCTGCTGACCGTTGAGAAGAAGGGCAAGAAAAACATCTTCTCCGGTCGCATTCTGGAGATCGAAGGTCTGCCGGATCTGAAAGTCGAGCAGGCGTTTGAGCTGACCGATGCCTCTGCTGAGCGTTCCGCTGCCGGTTGTACCATTAAGCTGAACAAAGAGCCGATTATCGAGTATCTGAACTCCAACATCGTGCTGCTGAAGTGGATGATTGCCGAAGGCTACGGTGACCGCCGTACGCTGGAGCGCCGTATCCAGGGCATGGAGAAATGGCTGGCCGATCCGCAACTGCTGGAAGCGGATGCCGACGCGGAATACGCGGCGGTGATCGATATCGATCTGGCGGAAATCAAAGAGCCGATCCTCTGTGCGCCGAACGATCCGGACGATGCGCGTCTGCTCTCTGACGTTCAGGGCGCGAGCATCGACGAAGTGTTCATCGGTTCCTGCATGACCAACATCGGTCACTTCCGCGCTGCCGGTAAACTACTGGACAGCCATAAAGGCCAGTTGCCGACCCGCCTGTGGGTTGCGCCGCCGACCCGTATGGACGCCGCGCAGCTAACCGAAGAGGGTTACTACAGCGTGTTTGGTAAGAGCGGGGCGCGTATTGAGATCCCGGGTTGCTCCCTGTGCATGGGTAACCAGGCGCGTGTCGCAGACGGCGCGACGGTGGTGTCCACCTCGACCCGTAACTTCCCGAACCGTTTAGGTACCGGTGCGAACGTCTACCTGGCTTCTGCGGAGCTGGCGGCGGTTTCGGCGCTGATCGGTAAACTGCCAACGCCGGATGAGTATCTCAACTTTATGGCGCAGGTGGATAAAACCGCTGTCGATACTTACCGTTACCTCAACTTTGACCAGTTGAACCAGTACACCGAAAAAGCGGACGGCGTGATTTTCCAGACTGCCGTCTGATAACGAAGGCCACCCTGCGGGGTGGCTTTTTTTTGCCCGCCTGTTTTTATTCCCGTCGCTAAAACGCCTGCCGCGCTTATTTTCTCCACGCCTGAGCGGTTATTTTTCCTCGCTTCCGGCCGCTGCGCTTTTTTTCTTGTATTGTGCTGCGATAATTACTGCATAGGCGGCTATCTGGCCTGCATGAGGAAGCGATTATGGATTACGAATTTTTGCGTGATATCACCGGCGTGGTAAAGGTGCGCATGTCGATGGGCCACGAAGTGGTGGGGCACTGGTTCAATGAAGAAGTGAAAGAGAACCTGGCGCTGCTCGATGAAGTGGAGCAGGCGGCGAAAACGGTGAAAGGCAGTGAACGTTCCTGGCAACGCGCGGGTCATGAGTACACGCTGTGGCTGGATGGCGAAGAGGTGATGATTCGCGCGAACCAGCTGGAATTTTCCGGCGATGAAATGGAAGAGGGAATGAGTTACTACGACGAAGAGAGCCTGTCGCTGTGCGGCGTTGAGGATTTTCTTCAGGTGGTGGCGGCTTACCGGCAATTCCTCCAGCAGCGTTAATCAGGGCGCGTCCTTGCGCCCCTGCTGCGTTACACGGCCGGAATGTTGCGGCCGTAGTAGATCTCGCGCATCTCTTTCCACAGCGCTTCCGTGATCTCTTTGCGTTCTTGCGGCGTTAAATCTTCCGGTTTGGTATGAAACATGTAGTGCTTAAGGTCGAACTCTTTAAGCAACATCTTGGTATGGAAGATATTTTCCTGGTATACGTTGACGTCCACCATGTCATACAGCGATTTCATGTCATCCGACATAAAGTTCTGAATCGAATTAATCTCATGATCGATAAAGTGTTTCAGGCCGTTGACGTCGCGGGTAAAGCCGCGCACGCGGTAGTCGACGGTGACGATATCGGATTCGAGCTGGTGGATCAGGTAATTCAGCGCTTTCAGCGGTGAAATCACGCCGCAGGTTGAGACTTCAATATCCGCGCGGAAAGTGCACAAACCGCCTTCCGGGTGGCTTTCCGGGTAGGTGTGCACGCAGATATGGCTTTTATCCAGATGCGCGACGACCGCTTCCGGCAGCGGGCCAGGGTGCTCTGTTTTGTCGATAAGTTGCGGGTCGACAGGCTCTTCGCTCACCAGAATGGTTACGCTCGCACCTTGCGGCTCGTAATCCTGGCGGGCAATGTTCAAAATATTCGCGCCAATGATGTTACAGGTTTCCGTGAGGATCTCCGTCAAACGGTTGGCGTTGTAGAGTTCATCGATATAGGCAATATAGCCATCACGCTCTTCTGCGGTTTTGGCGTAGCAAATGTCGTAGATACAAAAACTCAGGCTTTTGGTCAGGTTGTTAAAGCCATGTAGTTTAAGCTTTTTCAATTTTTATCACCCCCTTAGTGTTACTGTGCAGCCAGTGCATCATGTAAATATTGCGGCAGGGCAAAAGCCGCCGTGTGAATCGCCGGGTTGTAGTAACGGCAGATGAGATTGGCGCTGCGGAAACGAGCGGCAATGATCTCGGTTGAGAGATGGCGCAGTGCTTCGTTATCCGTGGCCCAGGCGAACGTCATAATGCCGCCGTAATAGGTTGGCACCGCCGCTTGATAGAAGCCGACATCGCTGAAATAGTGACCGAGCTTGCGGTGGCTGTCGACCGCTTCATCTTGCTGTAAGAAGCTGACGCCGTTTTGCGCAACGAAGATCCCGCCAGGGTTCAGGCAGCGTTTGCAGCCTTCATAAAACGCAGAGGTGAATAAGCTCTCGCCAGGCCCGATAGGATCGGTACAGTCCGAGATAATCACGTCAAACGTTTGGTCAGTGTGAGTAACAAAATTCACGCCGTCGTCGATCACCAGCGTAAAACGCGGATCGTCATAGGCGCCTGCATTGTGTTTTGGCAGATACTGACGGCAGAAAGAGACGACGCCAGCGTCGATTTCTACCATGGTGATGGTTTCAATATTTTTATGGCGGGTGACTTCGCGCAGCATCGCGCCGTCGCCGCCGCCGATGATTAGCACGTGTTTCGCGTGGCCGTGCGCCAGCAGCGGAACATGGGTCATCATTTCGTGATAGATAAACTCGTCGCGTTCGGTGGTTTGCACCACGCCATCCAGCGCCATAACGCGGCCAAAAGCGGCGTTCTCGAAAATAATCAGATCCTGATGATCGGTCTTTTCGTGATACAGCACCTTATCAACGGCAAAGTATTGACCAAAATGGTCGTGCAGCGTCTCTTGCCATACGTTGTTATCGGCCATCGGTAGCTCCTTTGTTAACACCCGCGAAAAACGGGCGCAACATCATAGCTAACTCTGATTAGCGATGCACGGTCAAAAGTTCACCGTTATTTGACGTAGGCGAGCAGGCTCAGGGAGTCGCGGGCGAGGGCTTTACATTTTTTCGCGGTCGGAATGCCAATACCGCTGAGATCGCGGTAACTCTCTTCGCCAAGCGATTTCATGTCCCACGTGTCATAGTTGCTGAGATCCCACTGGTTTTGCTGGGCAAAAAAAACCAGTGCGCGGCGGATCTGCCCATTCGGTAAGTTGTTATAACCGCAGTCGTTTTTCAAAAATACAAACACTGCCGTGAGATCGGCCATGTCTTCAGCTTCGGATTCACTCAGGGCGTAACTGTTGGCGGAGACAGCCAGCAAGCTGCCCAGGACAATTGTTCTGAAAAACGTCTTCATTATTTCTACCACGGCGTAACGGAATTTAAACGTTAGCACAGTCCGGATATGGCGACGATATTTATTATTGCCTCTTTTCTTGACCTTCCGGCAGGGGGAGGGTTTAAGCTCAAAAGATGACCTGCAATCGATAAGGAAATGCCCATGCAACGCCGAGATTTCTTGAAATATTCCGCTGCGCTGGGGGCGATGAGCGCGCTGCCGTTATGGAGCCGTTCGCTGTTCGCCGCTGAGCGCCCCGCATTGCCCGTCCCGCCATTACTCACTGCCGACGCGCAAAACCGTATCGCGTTAACGGTGCAGGCAGGTGAAACCCTGTTTGGCAATAAACGCGCCGCTACCTGGGGATACAACGGTGCACTGTTAGGCCCGGCGCTTCAGCTCCGTCAGGGGCGCGAGGTGACCGTTGAGATCCGCAATACGCTGGCCGAAGAGACCACCGTGCACTGGCACGGCGTTGAGGTGCCGGGCGAGGTCGATGGTGGGCCGCAAGGCATTATTAAACCCGGTGGTAGCCGAACCGTGACCTTTACCCCGACACAGCAGGCGGCGACATGCTGGTTCCACCCGCATCAACACGGCAAAACTGGTCGACAAGTTGCGATGGGGCTGGCGGGGCTGGTGCTGATTGAGGATGAGAACAGCCGTAAATTGCGCCTGCCGCAGCAGTGGGGCATTGATGACGTGCCGGTTATCGTGCAGGACAAAAAATTCACCGCCAACGGCCAGATTGACTACCAACTGGATGTGATGAGCGCGGCCGTTGGCTGGTTTGGCGATACGTTGCTCACCAATGGTGCCATTTATCCGCAGCATTCCGCCCCGCGTGGCTGGCTGCGCTTGCGTTTATTGAATGGCTGCAATGCGCGTTCACTGAAGTTTGCCACCAGCGATCAACGCCCGTTGTATGTGGTAGCAAGCGACGGCGGTTTGCTCAGTGAACCGGTGAAAGTAAGCGAATTACCGGTGCTGATGGGCGAGCGCTTTGAAGTATTGGTTGATACCAGCAATGGTAAGCCGTTTGATCTGCTGACCTTACCGGTTCAGCAGATGGGGATGACCGTTGCGCCGTTTGACCAGCCGCAACCAGTGCTGCGCATCCAGCCGTTACAGGTGACGGCTTCCGGCACGTTACCGGATACGCTGGCGACACTGCCGGGTTTACCGGCGCTTGAAGGATTAACGCAGCGCACCTTGCAGCTGTCGATGGATCCGATGCTCGACATGATGGGCATGCAGGCGCTACAGCAGAAGTATGGCGATAGCGCGATGGCCGGGATGATGGGCCACGGGCAGATGGGCAATATGCAAATGGGTCATGGCCAGATGAACCATGGGCAGATGGATCATAGCCAGATGGGTAACATGCAAATGGATAGCGGCCAGATGAACCACGGCGGCAAAGGCTTTGATTTCCACAATGCCAACCGCATCAACGGCAAAGCGTTTGATATGGCGACGCCGCAATTTGCCGCGCAGAAAGGGCAATATGAGCGCTGGGTGATTTCCGGCGAAGGCGACATGATGTTGCACCCGTTCCATATTCACGGCACGCAGTTCCGCATTCTGTCGGAAAATGGCAAACCGCCAGCGGCACATCGCGCAGGCTGGAAAGATACGGTTGAAGTGTATGGCGCACGCAGCGAAGTGTTAGTGCGTTTCCAGCATGACGCGCCGAAAGAATTTGCGTATATGGCGCACTGCCACCTGCTGGAACATGAAGATACCGGGATGATGTTAGGGTTTACGGTTTAACGCTTAACGTTCCGCTTCATCCGGCGGCTAACGGTCACAGAAAAGAAAATCCCCTCATGCCAGACGGCAGAGGGGATTTTTTATGGTCAGTAGCGTTTATCTCTCCCGTTCAGGGAGCGGTGGGATTACTTTGCGTCATCCGGCAGCGCGTAAGCGACAATATAGTCACCCATCTTGGTGCCGAACGAACCGTGACCACCTGCAGAAATGACCACGTACTGCTTGCCATTCACTTCATAAGTCATCGGTGTTGCCTGGCCACCAGCCGGCAAACGACCCTGCCACAGTTTCTCACCGTTGCTCATGTTATAAGCGCGCAGGTAGTTATCTGCTGTCGCAGCGATAAACAGCACATTACCGGCGGTGGAAATTGGGCCGCCGAGCATCGGCATCCCCATATTGAACGGCACCGGAACCGGCATCGGGAACGGCATGCTGTCTTGCGGTGTACCAATACGTTTTTTCCATACCACCTGGTTGGTTTTCAGATCCAGTGCGGAAATGTAACCCCATGCCGGTTGTTTACAAGGCAGACCAAATGGCGAGAGGAACGGGTTCAGCGTCACGCCAAACGGCACGCCATACTGCGGCTGAATACCGGATTCCGAACCGGTGCCTTTCGCATCTTTCGGCGGCTCCATCGGGTTGCCTGGACCGCGCGGGATCAGTTTTGACACAAACGGCAGCGCCATTGGGTTGGCAATCGCCACCTGACGGTTTGGATCAACGGAGATACCGCCCCATTCGAACATTCCCAGGTTACCCGGGAATACCAGCGTGCCCTGCTCAGATGGCGGCGTGAAGATACCTTCATAGCGCATCTGGTGGAACATCACGCGGCACACCAGTTGGTCGAACATGGTGGCGCCCCACATATCCGCGCCGCTTAAGTTTTTCTTCGGACGGAAACTCAGGTCGGAGAAGGGCTGGGTTTTGGCTACGTAATCGCCTTTTGCCGCGCCTTGCGGAACCGGTTTTTCCGGCGCCGGAACGACCAGCTTACCGTTGGTACGATCGAGGACGAAAATGTTACCGGTTTTCGCCGGAGCGTAGATAACCGGCACGGTTTTACCGTTCACGGTAATGTCCGCCAGCGTCGGCTGGGACGGCATATCCATATCCCACAAGTCGTGGTGTACGGTCTGGTAGCTCCAGGCGAGCTTACCGGTGGTGGCATTCAGCGCAACGATCGAGCTGGCATAGCGCTCCTGTTCCGGCGTGCGGTTGCCGCCCCAGATATCCGGAGTGGTCACGCCCATCGGCAGATAGACTAAATCCAGTTTTGCGTCATAGGCCGCAGGCGCCCATGAGTTCGGCGAGTTAAAGGTGAAGGTGTGTTCATCCGACGGGATCGCGTTCGGATCTTTCGCGCCCGGATCGAAGGCCCACAGCAATTTCCCGGTGTTCACGTCGAAACCACGGATAACGCCAGAGGTTTCACGGGTCGAGAAGTTATCCGTTACCGAACCGGCAATCACGATGGTTTTATCGGTGATGATCGGCGGAGACGTTGGCTCATACAGACCCGGCGTGGTGTCCGGCATATTGGTCTGCAGATTCAGGATCCCTTTGTTGGCAAAGGTTTCGCACAGCTTGCCGTTATCCGCATTCAATGCAAACAGACGGCCATCGTTCACCGGCAGAATAATGCGGCGCGGGCAGTCAGCGACTACATCCGGGCTGGCGTTATCGGCACGGGCTTCATGATACGAAACGCCGCGGCAGGTCACGTGCTGGAACGAAGGATTGGTGTTCAACTGCGGATCGAAGTGCCACTTCTCTTTGCCGGTGGCGGCATCAATCGCAAACAAACGCTGGTGCGCGGTACACAGGAACAGCGTGTCGCCCACTTTGATTGGCGTTACTTCGTTGGTGATTTCACCGGGATCGTTTGGCATTTTCAGGTCGCCGGTGCGGAACACCCAGGCTTCCTTCAGGTTTTTCACGTTATCGGCATTGATCTGTTTCAGCGGCGAGTAACGCTGGCCTTCCTGGTTACGACCATAGGCTGGCCAGTCACCATCGGCTACCTGTGAAATTGGCGCTGCCGGTGTGGCATCGGCGCTCAGGGTGCCGTGAACTTCTTGCGGATCGTTGAAACCCGCCCAGGTGAGAATGCCGCCGCTAATTAACAGCGCCACCACCAGCGCGGCTACCGCACCGCTGGATGGCACAATCAACCGCCGCCAGACAAACGGGAGAAT
The DNA here is from genome assembly GCF_042788165.1 of Kosakonia sp. YIM B13588. Taxonomy (NCBI): domain Bacteria; kingdom Pseudomonadati; phylum Pseudomonadota; class Gammaproteobacteria; order Enterobacterales; family Enterobacteriaceae; genus Kosakonia; species Kosakonia sp. YIM B13588. Next base: position 186,608 of record NZ_JBHZPO010000008.1, read on the forward strand.
CAGCCAGATACCAAAGAAGACGAGAATGTCGCTACGCGGCGTCAGCGCCCAGAAGTCGAAACCGACTTCCCACACGCCCCAAATCATGGTTGCCAGCAGCAGGGCGGCATACAGCCACAGCGCGGCGCGCTTCCCTTTCCACAATAGCCATGTTACGCCGAGCATGACCAGACCGGCGATGGGGTAGTACCAGGAACCGCCAATGCTAACGAGCCAGACCCCACCCATTAAAAGATACAGCCCGCAGAAGGCTGCAAAGAGCGTCGTCAGCGTGACAAGCAGCCGCGACTGTTGAGTTTTTGTTTCCGCCATAAAACACATCCGTTGATTTGTTAATATTTTGATAGCAAGTAATTATAGGAGTTAACAAGTGTGACCGTCATCACAAAATGAGCTTTGTAGCGGAATAACACGTAACAATCTTTTTGCTGGTATACTGCGCACCTTGCGTTTCAATCACTGGTTTAAGTGCCGGTATTGAGTGATTTACTCTTTAAATCATATGGTTAGTAAAATGAAACACACTGTTGAAGTGATGATCCCGGAAGCGGAGATCAAAGCGCGTATCGCTGAGCTGGGTCGTCAAATCACTGAGCGTTATAAAGATAGCGGCAGCGAAATGGTGCTGGTTGGGTTACTACGCGGTTCGTTTATGTTCATGGCTGACCTGTGCCGTGAAGTGCAGGTGTCGCACGAAGTCGATTTTATGACCGCCTCCAGCTACGGCAGCGGCATGTCCACCACTCGTGATGTGAAAATCCTCAAAGATCTCGACGAAGATATTCGTGGCAAAGACGTGCTGATCGTTGAAGACATTATCGATTCGGGTAACACGCTGTCGAAAGTGCGCGAGATCCTGCGCCTGCGCGAGCCAAAATCGCTGGCGATTTGTACCCTGCTGGATAAACCGTCGCGTCGTGAAGTGGATGTGCCGGTCGAATTCGTCGGTTTTGCTATCCCGGACGAGTTTGTGGTGGGTTACGGAATTGATTACGCGCAGCGTTATCGTCATCTGCCGTATGTCGGCAAAGTGGTGATGCTGGACGAGTAAAAAAACGGGGCCAATAATGGCCCCGATTGTTATTTGTGGTTGCTGTGCTTCTGGCTCAGGTTTGACACGCCCTGGCGATAGCGCTGTTCCAGCGTTTCGCGGTTAGTGGCGGTGACGTCCAGATTGCGCAACAGACCATCGTGAATACCGTAGGCCCAGCCGTGAATGGTCACTTTCTGGCCACGTTTCCACGCGGATTGCATGATGGTTGAATGGCCCAGGTTATAGACCTGTTCCATCACGTTCAACTCGCACAGCGTGTCGAGACGACGCTCCGGCGGCATTTCGCCCAGCAGCGAGCTATGTTTAAACCAGATATCGCGAATGTGCAGCAGCCAGTTGTTGATTAGACCCAGTTCCGGGTTTTCAACCGCCGCTTGTACGCCGCCGCAACCGTAGTGACCGCAGATGATAATGTGCTCAACTTCCAGCACATCCACCGCGTACTGCACCACGGAGAGGCAGTTGAGATCGGTATGGATAACCAGGTTTGCAACATTTCGGTGTACAAACAGTTCACCCGGTTCGAGCCCGGTAAGACGTTCTGCGGGCACGCGTGAGTCGGAGCATCCAATCCAGAGAAAGCGCGGCTTCTGTGCTTGCGCCAGTGTTTCGAAAAATCCAGGATCTTCTTCCACCAGCATTTTTGACCATAGTGCATTGTTGCTGATGAGTGTATCTATGTCTTTCATGGAGGTTAACGACCTGTAACCAGATAAGTGCGTTGCGCTAATATAGGTGAACTCTCCGTCTTTTTAAACCACACATCGAGTGTAAGAAAACAGGTAAGTGATAATTCATGACCATTGCACTGGAGCTTGAGCAGCTTAAAAAAACCTATCCGGGCGGCGTTCAGGCGCTGCGCGGCATTGATTTACAAGTAGAAGCGGGCGATTTCTACGCGCTTCTCGGACCAAATGGTGCCGGCAAATCCACCACCATTGGCATTATCAGTTCGCTGGTAAATAAATCTTCCGGGCGCGTTAGCGTCTTTGGTTACGACCTCGAAAAAGACGTGGTGAACGCGAAACGCCAACTGGGGCTGGTGCCGCAGGAGTTCAACTTTAACCCGTTTGAAACCGTGCAGCAGATTGTCGTCAACCAGGCAGGTTACTACGGCGTCGATCGTAAAGATGCGCTCGTGCGTAGCGAAAAGTACCTCAATCAGCTCGACTTGTGGGAAAAACGCAACGAACGTGCGCGGATGCTTTCCGGTGGTATGAAGCGTCGCCTGATGATTGCCCGCGCGCTGATGCATGAGCCAAAACTGCTGATCCTCGACGAGCCAACCGCGGGTGTCGATATTGAACTGCGTCGCTCAATGTGGGGCTTTTTGAAAGATCTCAACGATAAAGGCACCACCATCATTCTGACGACGCACTATCTGGAAGAAGCCGAGATGCTGTGTCGCAACATCGGCATCATTCAGCGTGGCGATCTGATTGAAAATACCTCAATGAAAGCGCTGCTGTCGAAGCTGAAATCCGAGACGTTTATTCTCGATTTAGCGCCGAAAAGCCCGCTGCCGAAGCTGGAAGGGTATCAATACCGGCTGGTGGACACCTCCACGCTGGAGGTGGAAGTGTTGCGCGAGCAGGGCGTGAACAGCGTGTTCAGCCAGCTTAGCGCGCAGGGGGTGCAGGTATTGAGTATGCGTAACAAAGCTAACCGTCTCGAAGAGCTGTTTGTCACGCTGGTTCATGACAGAAAAGGAGAAAGCGCATGATGCAGCTGTTCTGGGTGGCGCTGAAGAGTATCTGGTACAAAGAGATCCAGCGTTTTATGCGCATTTGGGTGCAAACACTGGTGCCGCCGGTGATCACCATGACGCTCTACTTTATTATTTTCGGCAACCTGATCGGTTCGCGTATCGGTGAAATGCACGGCTTTACCTACATGCAGTTTATCGTGCCTGGCTTAATCATGATGGCGGTGATCACCAACGCGTATGCCAACGTGGCATCGTCATTCTTTAGCGCCAAGTTCCAGCGCAATATCGAGGAACTGCTGGTGGCGCCGGTACCAACGCATGTCATTATCGCCGGGTATGTTGGCGGCGGTGTGGCGCGCGGGCTGTGTGTGGGCATCCTGGTAACGGCGGTTTCGCTGTTTTTCGTGCCGTTTCAGGTGCATTCGTGGTTGTTTGTTGGTCTGACGTTGCTGCTGACGGCGGTGCTGTTTTCACTGGCCGGGCTGTTGAATGCGGTATTTGCCAAAACCTTTGATGACATCAGCCTGATCCCGACCTTTGTGCTGACGCCGCTGACGTATCTGGGCGGGGTGTTCTATTCCCTGACGCTGCTGCCGCCATTCTGGCAGGCGCTGTCGCACCTCAACCCGATCGTTTATATGATTAGCGGCTTCCGTTTTGGTTTCCTCGGCATTTCCGATGTGCCGCTGTTTACCACCGTCGGGGTACTGGTGGTGTTTATCATCGCCTTTTACCTGCTGTGCTGGTATCTGATCAACCGCGGGCGCGGGCTGCGTAGCTAAGTCATAACGCAACGGCTCTCTTCTCTGGAAGAGAGCCAATCCTCAGGATTAGGCTGTTTTTTAGCCTGCTCATTGCCGTTGGTTTCTCCCGTTCTGTTGCTACAATAGGTGCAGTTTTTCTATTCGGTCCGTCTCATGTCTCGTTTGATTACCCTTATGCTGTTGCTGGTTGCCTGGAGCGCGTCTGCCAGTATTGTCAGCGAACAACGCATTCCCGCGCGCTATATGCAAACCACCGAAGATGCCGATATCTGGGCGCAGGTAGGGGACAGAGTCGTAACCGTCGGCAATATTCGCGCCGGGCAGATCCTGGCGGTGGTGCCGGGGGCGGAAGATTATTACGCGTTTCGCTTTGGCTTCGGTAGCGGGTTTATCGACAGAGGCCATCTTGGCACGGTGTCAGGTAATGAACGGGTAGAAGATACGCTTGGCGATCTGAATAAGCCGCTCAGTAACCAAAACCTGATCACCTGGCAGGATACGCCGCTCTACACGTCGCCGGATATCACCAGTAAGCAGGTTGGCACGCTGGCGGAAAACTTGCGTTACCCGATAATCGATAAGCTGAAAGACCGCCTGAACCAGACCTGGTTTCAGATCCGCATCGGCAACCGGCTGGCGTGGATCAGCAGCCTGGATGCACAAGAAGACAACGGCATTCCGGTACTGACTTATCACCACATCTTGCGCGATGAAGAAAATACCCGCTTTCGCCACACCTCGACCACTACGTCAGTACGTGCTTTTACCAACCAGATGACCTGGCTGCGCGATCAGGGTTACACCACGTTGTCGATGTATCAACTGGAAGGTTATGTGCGTAACCGTATGAATTTGCCTGCGCGTTCAGTAGTGATCACCTTTGATGATGGGCTGAAATCGGTCAGCCGTTACGCTTGGCCAATCCTGCGCGAATACGGCTTTAAAGCGACGGCGTTTATCATTTCGTCACGCATCAAGCTCAAGCCGCAGCCGTGGGACCCGAAATTCCTGCAGTTTATGAGCGTGTCGGAGCTGAATCAGATTCAGGATGTGTTCGATGTGCAGTCACATACCCATTTCCTGCACCGGGTTGATGAAGCGATGCACCCGATTTTGCTTAGCCGTAACTACCACAATATTTTGTTCGATTTTAAACGCTCACGCCGCGCGCTGGCGCAGTTCAATCCGCATGTGCTCTATCTGGCCTATCCTTTTGGCGTCTATGACGATAAAGCGGTGAAAGCGGCGAATGACGCAGGTTTTCATCTGGCGGTGACCACAGTGCGTGGCAAGGTGAAACCGGGAGATAACCCGTTTTTACTGAAACGGTTGTACGTGCTGAGAACGGATTCGCTGGAGACAATGTCGCGGCTGATCAGTAATCAGCCGCAGGGGTAGGGCATCAGGCAACCTGAACCGGCACGGCTTTCGCGGTGCGTTTCATCTCGTTGTCGCCATCAAAATAGGCCACTTTCGGCTGCCAGTTACGGGCAACTTCATCCGGCACGGTGACGTAGCTGGCGATAATCAGGATATCGCCGACGTCTGCGCAGTGCGCTGCCGCACCGTTAACCGAGATAATGCGTGAACCGCGCTCGCCGGCAATCGCGTAGGTAGAAAAGCGTTTGCCGTTGGTCACGTTATAAATGTCGATGGCTTCGTATTCCAGAATACCGGCCGCCTCAAGGAAATCCTGGTCAATCGCGCAGGAACCTTCGTAGTGCAGGTCGGCCTGCGTCACTTTGACGCGGTGGAGCTTGCCTTGCAGCATCGTGCGAATCATAAGTTAAACCTTCATTACTGATAATTAACCTGAAAATGGAGGGCGGCTCCCTGCAAATCCCTCGTGTGCTCGCGCCACGTCCTGGCGGGCGTAAGGGCAAGCCAGGAGTGGAGTATTGCCCGATTTTTTCGCCCTGTCTAGCGGGCTAACTCAACCACTTTGTTGTCGATAAGTCGCGCCTGGCCGAGCCATGCCGCCATCAAAATCACCGCGCGTTTACTGCCCTCAGAGAGCGCCAGCAGCGTATCCGCATCGCGGATCTGAATATCATCGGCGCGCAGACCCGCGTCGTTGATCTCCTGTCCGGCAATGGCAATCAGCTCCTCTTCATTGCGCTCGCCTGCCAGCAGTTTATCGGCAATCGAATTCATCACTTTGCTGAGCGCTGGGGCGATTTTGCGCTGTTCGGCGGTGAGATAGCCATTACGTGAACTCAGCGCGAGGCCATCTTTTGCGCGTACGGTCGGCACGCCGACAATCTCAATGTCGTAGCCCATGTCGGCCACCATTTTGCGGATCAGCTGCAATTGCTGGTAATCCTTCTCGCCAAAGCAGGCGATATCCGGTTGTACCAGGTTGAACAGTTTGCTGACGATGGTCGACACGCCGCGGAAATGACCCGGACGGCTTGCGCCTTCCAGCATGGTGGAGATACCTGGCACATCAACATAGGTTTGGGTGTCGGTGCCCTGCGGGTAGATGTCTGCTGGTGCGGGGGCGAAAACCAGATCGACTTTGCGCTTGTTCAGCTTTTCGCAATCTTCTTGCAAGGTGCGCGGGTAACGCACTAAATCATCCGGGCGGTCGAACTGCATTGGGTTAACGAAAATACTCACTACCACCACATCGGCACGGGTTTTCGCTTCGTCGACCAGCTTCATATGGCCATCGTGCAGGTTGCCCATCGTTGGCACCAGCGCAATACGCTTGCCTTCCTGACGCAGTCTGCGGATGTGCTGGCGCAGCAGCGGGAGGGTTTCAATAATCAACACAACTAAGCTCCTTAATGGAAACTGTGTTCTTCACCCGGATAAGCTCCGGATTCGACGTCGGCAACATACTGCCTGACCGCTGCGCGCATGTCGCCTGCTTCACTGAGGAAATTTTTCGCGAATTTCGGGATATGTCCGCCGGTAATGCCGAACGCGTCATGCATCACCAGAATCTGTCCGTCGGTGACATTGCCTGCGCCAATACCAATTACCGGAATGGTTAACGCCGCTGTGATACGCTGCGCCAGCTCGACGGGAATACACTCCAGCACCAGCAGCTGCGCGCCTGCGGCTTCCAGCGCCAGTGCATCGTCAAGCAGCCCTTGTGCTGCGTCGCCGCGCCCCTGAACTTTATAACCACCGAAAATATTAACGGACTGCGGCGTCAGACCCAGGTGGCCGCACACCGGCACGGCGCGCTCGGTCAGCATTTTCACCGTCGGCGCCAGCCAGCGGCCGCCTTCGATTTTCACCATATTGGCACCTGCGCGCATGACCACGGCGGCGTTTTCAAACGCCTGCTCTGGCGTGGCATAGGCCATAAACGGCAGATCGGCGAGCAGCAGGCAGGCCGGTGCGCCACGGCGAACAGCCTGCGTGTGATAAGCGATATCGGCAACCGTTACCGGCAGGGTGGAGTCGTGACCTTGTACCGTCATCCCTAACGAATCACCAACCAGCATCACGTTAATCCCTTCTTCGGCAAACAGTTTCGCGAAGCTGTAGTCGTATGCGGTGATAGTGGCGAAGCGTCTTTTTTCCTGCTTGCACTTGTGCAGCCAGGAGATGGTGGTGGGTTTCATAGCGTTTCCTGATAGTCGAAAGCGATTCTGGCGCATTCTAGCAGCAACCATCAGGTGGGCAATGATTTTAGGCAAGCGGTGAGCGCGGGGCGCGAAGAAAGCGGGAGATTACCAGGCGTCGGGTTTTGGCGCGTTCAGGTTTGTAAGAATTTCCTGCAACGATGTGCCGTCCGGAAAGTGCAGATCCGGCGCAATTTCAAACAGCGGCCACAGCATAAAACCACGGTTTTTCATGTCGTAGTGCGGCACCGTCAGGCGTTCGGTATTCAGGGTGAGATCGCCAAACAGCATGATATCAAGATCGAGCGTGCGCGGCCCCCAACGTTCTGCTTTACGCACGCGGCCTTGCTGGAGTTCAATGCGTTGCGTGTGATCCAGCAGGATTTCCGGCGTAAGGGCGGTTTCCAGCGCCACGGCGGCGTTGAGATAGTCCGGTTGATCCGGCGGGCCAAGCGGGGGAGTGCGATATAACGAAGAGACCGCCACGATGCGGCTTTGAGGGATCTCTCCGAGGGCAGTAATCGCGGCGTTAACCTGGTCGAGCGGTGAGGCCAGGTTACTGCCAAGCGCGATATACGCGAGGGTCATGCACTACCTTCGCGGCGCGGCGCGCGTTTGCGCGGACGGCGGTGGCGACGGCGTTCTGCCGGTTCATCACCTAAATCATTGAGCATATCTTTCTGGGCTGGCGGTGCGGAAACCTGGAATTCACCCCACCATTTCGCCAGACGTTGCAGTTCGCCGTTATTTTCGGCTTCGGCGCGCAGCGCCAGTAAATCATAAGCCGCGCGGAATTTCGGGTGTTCCATCAGTTTCCATGAGCGCTTGCCCTGGCGACGGGACATCCGCAACTGCAACTGCCAGATATCACGGATCAGCGTGGTGATGCGTTTCGGGATCGCCAGTGAACGGCACGCTTCATCCAGCACGTCGTTCATCGCCAGCGCGAAAGCATCGTAATAGGCAAGCCCGCCTTCCTGGGTAATGCGCTGGGCGTTTTCCAGCAGCGGATACCAGAACATGGCAGCAAACAAAAACGCCGGGTTGACGCGCATGTCGTTGCGAATGCGGTTGTCGGTATTCTTCAGCACCTGCTCAATAATCCGCTCCATCGGGCTGTCGCCTTTTTCGGTGAAGTAGCGGGTGATGCTGGGAAACAGCGGCTGGAACAGGCCATATTCGCGTAGTAAACGGCAGGTTTCGTAACCGTAGCCGGCCTGCAACAGTTTCAGCGATTCCTCAAACAGGCGCGCCGGAGGAACATCGTTAATCAGCGTTGCCAGGCGCGGGATCGGCTCGGCGGTCTCTTCGCTGATACGCATATTGAGCTTAGCGGCAAAACGCACCGCGCGCAGCATGCGCACCGGATCTTCGCGATAGCGGGTTTCCGGGTTGCCGATCAGGCGAATCACACCTTCTTCTAAATCACGCATACCGCCGACGTAATCACGTACGGTGAAATCAGCAACGCTGTAATAAAGGCTGTTGATGGTGAAGTCGCGGCGCTGGGCATCTTCTTCGATGGAACCGAAAATGTTGTCGCGCAGCAGCATGCCATTCTGCCCGCGCTGGGAGATGGTGCGATCGGTTTGTTGTTCGTCGTGATGACCACGGAACGTGGCGACTTCAATGATTTCCGGCCCGAACATCACATGCGCGAGGCGGAAGCGGCGGCCAACCAGGCGGCAGTTGCGGAACAGTTTACGCACCTGATCCGGCGTTGCGCTGGTGGTCACGTCAAAATCTTTTGGTTTTTTGCCCAGCAATAAATCGCGCACGCCGCCGCCTACCAGGTAAGCGTCGTAGCCCGCTTTATTCAGACGATAGAGCACCTTGAGCGCATTTTCACTGATATCTTTGCGGGAAATAGCGTGCTGCTCACGCGGAATAACCGTCATCTGCGGTTGGGCCATAGCCTCAACGACCATGCTCTCTTCGCGGCTTAGCACCTTGCGGCAAAAATTAGCGACTCGGGTAAAAATAGTACACCTCGGTAGTGTCAAACGTCAGGACAAAAAAATAGCGGCTAATCATAGCTCAGCGCGAGCCGTTTGAGAATGCTGTATTCGCATCCACGGCATCTGGCACTCGGCAAAGCGTCCAGTTTTCCACCGCTTTTTGCAGCAGTGCGTCGATGCGCAGATCCTGCCACTCATTTGTTACATCCTGGTTCAAAAATTGTAAAGCCCTGATTATTACCGGGCGCGGATCGCCTTCCGGCAACGCGGGGGCGTGGTTTTGCTTGGAAAGCTTATTTCCCTGCTCATTGAGCGCCAGCGGCAAATGAATGTATGCCGGCACCGGCCAGCCAAACTGGTTATAAAGGGAGATTTGCCGCACCGTGGGTTCTATCAGATCCGCGCCGCGCACAATTTCCGTGACGCCCTGAAAATGGTCATCGACCACCACAGCAAGGTTGTAGGCAAACAATCCGTCACGGCGGTGAATAATAAAATCTTCCCGCGCCAGTTTTTCGTCGGCGGTAATGCGCCCGCGTAATTTATCGTCGAAGTGCAGCACCGCATGCTGCTGTACCAGTCGTACGGCGGCGTTTTGCGGGCCATTTTGAAATGTCCGGCAATGCCCGTCGTACGTGCCGCCAATGCTTTGGATGCGCGCGCGCGTGCAGGTACAAAAATAGCTCAGCCCGTTGCGTTGTAAGGTGGCGAGCGCCTCGCGGTAGGCGTCATGGCGCCGGGATTGCCACAGCACATCGCCGTCCCAGTGCAGACCATAATGCTCAAGCTGGCGAAGAATGGTGTTTGCCGCGCCGGGAACTTCTCTGGGGGGATCGATATCTTCGATGCGAACAAGCCAGCTGCCGTGGCTGGCGCGGGCTTGCAGATAGCTGCCGAGAGCAGCAATTAACGAACCAAAATGCAGTTCACCGGATGGGGATGGCGCAAAGCGCCCAATATAGTGTGATTCAGGCATGTCGCTGGCAAAAATATAGGCGGGAATCGATCCCGCCGTATAGGGCGCACCACGCCTTAGCGGTGCGCCGTTGAAGACGTCAGGGGATTAACCCGCCATCTGTTTTTCGCGGATTTCCGCCAGGGTTTTGCAGTCGATGCACAGGTCGGCAGTCGGACGTGCTTCCAGACGACGGATACCAATTTCAACGCCACAGGATTCGCAGAAACCGAAATCTTCGTCTTCCACTTTTTTCAGCGTCTTCTCGATCTTTTTAATCAACTTGCGCTCGCGATCACGGTTACGCAGTTCGAGGCTGAACTCTTCTTCCTGAGCGGCACGGTCGACCGGATCGGGGAAGTTAGCTGCTTCGTCCTGCATGTGCGTGACGGTGCGATCGACTTCATCCCTAAGTTGATTACGCCATGCTTCAAGAATACGCTTGAAGTGCGCCAGCTGGGCTTCGTTCATATACTCTTCGCCCGGTTTCTCTTGATACGGCTCCACCCCAGCGATGGCGAGAATACTCAGGGACGATGTTTTACGGTTTTGCCCTTCTTGCATGTTGCTTCTCCTTAACACGCACTATCGATCCCCGTGTGGGGGAAAAATCAGGCCGCTATAAATAGCAGATGCTTTTACGGATGGCAAATATCTAAACGTAACACTTGACAACCCTGTGAAGAAAAGCGTATTTGCGCACGCGACCAAATCACTTACTCGTCAAAAGCTTGCCTTTATACCGTAAAAGGTAGTGGCAACTTAAGAGTGATATTATCGGCAGAAAGTTCCGCTTTATAAGCGATAACTTCTACGCCCCGGTGTTGTGCCTCATTCAATAATCGTGCGTATTCCTCGTCAATATGGCGTGCCGGAGAAAAATGTTCAACGGCGGAGTGCAGAACAGCAAACAGAATTACCGCGCGATCGCCGTTGGCCGCGACGCTCATTAATTCCCGTAAATGCTTCTGTCCTCGCAGGGTGACTGCATCCGGGAAGTAGCCTGACTGCTGCTCGGCGAGCGTGACCGATTTCACTTCAATATAGCAGTTGCGCCGGTCATCCGCCTGTAACAGAAAATCAATTCTGCTACCTTCCGCACCATATTTTACTTCGCTTTTCAGCGTGCTATATCCGCTGAGTTCAGGCACCTGGTCAGCAAGTATTGCTTCTTTTGTCAGCATATTTGCCCGCTGAGTATTGACGCAAATAAATGCCCCCTGTTGGGTTTGGGATAATTCCCACGTATGGGCATATTTGCGCTTAGGATTATTCGACGTGGAATACCAGACCGTGTCGCCTGGCGTCGCGCAACCGGTCATCGCACCGGTATTTGGGCAATGCAGCGTGAGGGTTTCCCCTTCAGGCGTGACCACATCCGCAAGGAAGCGTTTGTAACGCTGAATCAGCGTCGCGGATTTAAGCGGCGGGGAAAAATCCATGGAAAATCCTTATTTTTTAAGCGTCCAGCGATGCAACGGCGTGTAGCGGGTTCGACCCTGGATAAATTGCGATTCATACAAGGCAAACGCTGTCACCGGGAATGACCAGCGAAAACCCGGCGGCGGAATGGTGACAGCGTGGCTGGCGTCGCGCAGCAGCGTAATGTGGGGGTGAAACGGCTGCGGGCTTTGGTAGCACCCGCTGCGGGAAGCCTGGGCGCGGAGCATATCCGCCAGTTGCAGCAGCCCGCGCGGCGGCTGGCGTGAACCAAGCCAGACAACGCGCGAGCGCAGCCATTGTCCGGCATCATCCAGCGTGAGCGTGAAACCGGGCTGGCGTATCCGTCCGGCCAGCGCTTCCAGCGCGCGCTGTTTTTCCGCGCTGATTTCACCGAGAAACGCCAGCGTCAGATGCAGATTCGCCGCTGCAATCGGTCGCCCCGCATCCGGCGGGAACTGCTGTGCGCGCCATTGCACCACCTGCGTCTGAATATCCGCAGGGAGTTCAAGGGCGAAAAACAGCCTTTTAGGTTCAGACATGGCAGGCTCGAGGTCAAAGGTTTACGGCGATGTTATACTGCTGGCCGGCTTATGTTAACCCTCCGGAGCTTTTGTGTCCTCACTGCCAGTCGCCGCAGTTCTGCCCGAGATTCTTTCTGCCTTGCGCGCTGCGCCACAGGTGCTGTTAAGTGCGCCCACCGGCGCAGGGAAATCGACCTGGTTGCCGTTGCAACTGCTGCAACAAGGCGACATTACTGGCCGTATTTTGCTGCTTGAACCGCGTCGGTTGGCGGCACGCAATGTGGCACAGCGGCTGGCGGAGTTGCTTGATGAAAAACCTGGCGAAACCGTGGGTTACCGGATGCGTGCGGAAACCTGCGTGGGGCCAAATACCCGGCTCGAAGTGGTGACAGAAGGGATTTTGACGCGGTTGATCCAACGAGATCCAGAACTCAGCGGCGTAGGGCTGGTGATCCTCGATGAGTTTCACGAGCGCAGTCTGCAAGCGGACCTCGCCCTGGCATTGCTGCTGGACGTGCAGCAAGGGTTGCGCGATGACCTCAAACTGCTGGTGATGTCGGCAACGCTTGATAATGCCCGTTTACAAGCGCTGCTGCCGGATGCGCCAGCCATTGTTTCTGCTGGGCGTGCCTATCCGGTTGAGCAACGCTATCAGCCTTTACCGACCCATCTCCGTTTTGACGAGGCGATAGCCCAGGCGACAGCGGAATTACTGCGTAATGAAACCGGTTCGCTGCTGCTGTTTTTACCCGGTGTTGGTGAAATCCAGCGCGTCCAGGAGCAACTGGTTTCCCGCGTCGGCAGCGATGTACTCCTCTGCCCGCTTTATGGCGCGCTGCCGCTCAGTGAGCAGCGCAAAGCCATTTTGCCCGCGCCTGCCGGGCAGCGAAAAGTGGTGCTTGCTACCAATATTGCCGAAACCAGTTTGACCATCGAAGGCATTCGCCTGGTGGTGGATAGCGCCCAGGAGCGCGTCGCGCGGTTTGATGCCCGCAGTGGCTTAACCCGGTTGTTGACGCAACGCATTAGTGTTGCTTCGATGACGCAGCGCGCCGGGCGTGCCGGTCGTCTTGAGCCTGGCATTTGCGTGCATTTACTGAGTAAAGAGCAGGCGGAACGCGCGGCGGCGCAGAGCAGCCCTGAAATATTGAGTAGTGATTTATCCGGACTATTGATGGAATTAATACAGTGGGGATGCCAGGATCCTGCGCAGCTTAACTGGCTGGATCTGCCGCCGGCGGTGAATCTCGCGGCGGCGCGCAAGCTACTCAGCCAGTTGCAGGCGCTTGAGGACGGGCGGCTGACGCCGTTTGGGCAGCGCATGGCGGCGCTCGGTAATGATCCGCGCCTGGCTGCGATGCTGGCGGCGGCAAACGGTCGTGACGAAATTGCCACGGCGGCGAAGCTGGCGGCGATTCTGGAAGAGCCACCGCGCGGCGCAAATAGTGACTTAAGCGCGGCGTTTTCACGCAACCAGCCAAACTGGCAGCAGCGCGCGCGCCAACTGGTTCGCCGTCTGAAAAGCAGCGAGGGCGAGCCGGACAACACCGTACTTGCGCCGTTACTGGCGAGCGCTTTTTCCGATCGCATTGCCCGCCGTCGCGGACAGGAAGGTCGCTATCAACTGGCGAACGGCATGGGCGCCACGCTGGATGCAGATGATGCGCTCAACCGTCACGAGTGGCTGATAGCGCCACTGCTGTTGCAGGGTAGCGCATCGCCGGATGCGCGGATTTTGCTGGCGCTGCCGCTGGATATCGACGCGCTTGTCACCCGCTGCCCACATTTATTGCAGCAGTCCGACACGGTTGAGTGGGACGAGGCGCAGGGCACGTTAAAAGCGTTTCGCCGCAGCCAGATAGGGCAATTAACGTTAAAAGTGCAGCCGCTGGCGAAACCCTCGGAAGAGGAGTTGCATCAGGCGATGCTGAACGGCATTCGTGATAAGGGCTTACGGGTACTGAACTGGACGCCGGATGCCGAGCAATTGCGCTTGCGTTTACACTGTGCGGCGAAGTGGCTGCCGGAAGTTGACTGGCCAGCGGTCGATGAGGCCTCGCTGCTGGAAAATCTTGAACAGTGGTTATTGCCGCAAATGAGCGGTATCCGTTCGTTGCGTGAGCTGAAAGCGCTTGATGTTACGCAAGCGTTACAAAATGCGATGCCGTGGTCATTACGTCAACGTCTGGATAGTGAGCTGCCTGCGCATTACACTGTGCCGACGGGAAGCCGGATAGCGATTCGTTATCACGAAGATAACCCGCCAGCGCTGGCGGTGCGTATGCAAGAAATGTTTGGCGAAGCGACAACGCCGACTATCGCGCAAGGGCGCGTGGTACTGGTGCTGGAACTACTTTCTCCTGCGCAACGTCCGCTGCAAATCACCCGTGATTTAAGCGCGTTTTGGGCGGGCGCGTATCGCGAAGTGCAAAAAGAGATGAAAGGGCGCTACCCGAAGCATGTCTGGCCGGACGATCCGGCTAATACGGCACCGACGCGGCGCACCAAAAAGTATTCGTAACCGCGATGGGCTTCTTGCCATCAAACAGTGCGATAAATTGAGAGATTTCTTCTTCTGCCCTGGTGCGGAAGAGTTGAGAATCAGGCCCTTGCGCCTGAAAGTTGCGGAGAGTAAAGCATGGCGGGGAATGACCGCGAGCCAATTGGACGCAAGGGTAAACCAACGCGTCCGGCGAAAGAGAAAATCAGCCGTCGTCGACTTCGGGAAGAGGAGTACGACGAGTATGAAGATGACGATGAAGACGAGGAACCGATGCCGAAAAAAGGAAGAGGCAAAGGCAAGAAGCCACGCGGCAAACGCGGCTGGTTCTGGCTGCTGTTAAAAATTGCCATCGTTCTGGCCGTGCTGTGCGCCATTTATGGCGTTTATCTGGATCAAAAAATCCGTGCCCGTATAGACGGAAAAGTCTGGCAACTGCCTGCCGCGGTGTATGGCCGTATGGTCAACCTCGAACCGGATATGGCAATCAGTAAAAACGAGATGGTGAAGCTACTGGAAGCCACGCAGTACCGTCAGGTGACGAAGATGACGCGTCCCGGCGAGTTTACCGTGCAGGCGAAAAGCATCGAGATGATCCGCCGTCCGTTTGATTTCCCGGACAGTAAAGAAGGGCAGGTGCGCGCGCGTCTGACCTTTGACGGTTCTCGTCTGGAAACCATCGAGAATATGGACAGCAACCGCCAGTTCGGTTTCTTCCGCCTCGATCCGCGTCTGATCACCATGCTCTCTTCGCCTAATGGCGAGCAGCGTTTGTTCGTGCCGCGCAATGGCTTCCCGGATCTGCTGGTGGATACACTGCTGGCGACCGAAGACCGCCACTTTTACGAGCACGACGGCATCAGCTTTTACTCCATTGGTCGTGCGGTGCTGGCGAACCTGACCGCCGGACGCACCGTGCAGGGGGCGAGTACGCTGACGCAGCAGCTGGTGAAAAACCTGTTCCTCAGCAGCGAGCGCTCCTACTGGCGTAAAGCCAACGAAGCCTATATGGCGCTGATTATGGATGCCCGCTACAGCAAAGATCGTATTCTTGAGCTGTATATGAACGAGGTGTACCTCGGTCAGAGCGGCGACAACGAGATCCGCGGTTTCCCGCTGGCTAGCCTCTACTATTTTGGCCGCCCGGTGGAAGAGCTGAGCCTTGATCAGCAGGCATTGCTGGTGGGGATGGTTAAAGGCGCGTCAATCTATAACCCGTGGCGTAACCCGAAACTGGCGCTGGAGCGTCGTAACCTGGTGCTGCGTTTGCTGCAACAGCAAAACGTTATCGACCAGGAGCTGTATGACATGCTGAGCGCGCGTCCGCTCGGTGTGCAGCCGCGCGGCGGGGTGATTTCACCGCAGCCGGCATTTATGCAGATGGTGCGCCAGGAGTTGCAGGCCAAACTCGGCGACAAAGTGAAAGATCTTTCCGGCGTGAAGATCTTCACTACCTTTGACTCCGTGGCGCAGGACGCTGCCGAAAAAGCCGCCGTGGAAGGTATTCCGCTGCTGATCAAACAGCGCAAGCTGACCGATCTTGAAACGGCAATGGTGGTGGTTGATCGTTACACTGGTGAAGTGCGCGCGATGGTCGGTGGTGCGACGCCGCAGTTCGCGGGTTATAACCGTGCGATGCAGGCGCGCCGCTCCATTGGTTCGCTGGCGAAACCAGCAACCTACCTGACAGCGCTGAGCCAGCCGAACATCTATCGCCTGAATACCTGGATTGCCGATGCGCCGATTTCGCTGCGCTTGTCTAACGGCCAGGTGTGGGCACCGCAGAACGATGACCGTCGTTTTAGTGGCCAGGTGATGCTGCTCGATGCGCTGACCCGGTCGATGAACGTACCGACGGTGAACCTCGGAATGGCGGTAGGGTTGCCTGCGGTGACGGACACCTGGCAGAAACTCGGCGCGCCGAAAGATCAGCTGACCGGCATGCCGTCTATGCTCCTTGGTGCACTGAACCTGACGCCAATTGAAGTGGCGCAGGCTTTCCAGACCATCGCCAGCGGCGGTAACCGCGCACCGCTTTCCGCGCTGCGTTCGGTGATTGCTGAAGACGGCACGGTGCTGTATCAGAGCTTCCCGCAGGCCGAGCGTGCCGTACCGGCGCAGGCGGCGTACATGACATTGTGGACGATGCAGCAGGTTGTCCAGCGCGGCACCGGCCGCCAGCTTGGCGCGAGGTACCCGGGCCTGCATCTGGCAGGTAAAACCGGTACCACCAACAACAACGTTGATACCTGGTTTGCAGGCATCGATGGGCGCGAAGTGACCATTACCTGGGTTGGCCGCGATAATAACCAGCCGACGAAGTTGTATGGTGCCAGCGGCGCGATGGCGATTTACCAGCGTTATCTGGAAAACCAGTCGCCGATCCCGCTGGATCTGACGCCACCGGAAGACATCACCAATATGGGCGTTGATGACATGGGGAATTTCGTTTGCGGCGGTGGCGGTGTGCGCCAGCTTCCGGTCTGGACGACCAGCCCGGAAACGCTGTGCCAGCAAAACCAGGTGCAGCCGCAAACCGGCAACCCGTTTGACCAGTCCCAGCAGCCGCAGCAACCAGCGCAGCAGCAACCTCAACAGCCGCCGCAGCAGGAGCAGAAAAGCGACGGCGTCGCAGGCTGGATCAAAGAGATGTTCGGCGGTAACTAACTTTCTGCTGTGACAAGACCTGAAACCCCCGAGGGCAACATCGGGGGTTTTTTAATGCCCGAAACATGCAAATAACGTTGTATTAAACCTCTGTTAACCACCTGCTTTTCGTCTGGTTATTTCTTCATCCTTCAGGCCGTTTCAGGCGGCTTACTGCTTGCTATGCGCACAGCGCTTCGCATATTATGCTGCGGTCATAATAATAATTCTCGTTTACGTTATCATTCACTCATTTGAATCAGAGATAAACTAATGGCGCGTCCTAACACTGCTCAGCCAGTCAACACTACGCTGCGTAAAATCGCAGTTGTAGTAGCCACAGCGGTTAGCGGCATGTCTGTTTACGCACAGGCTGCAACAACCCAAAAAGAAGAAACCATCACCGTTACCACCAGCGCCGCTCCGCAGGAAAGCGCATGGGGACCTGCGGCTACTATTGCCGCGAAACACACGGCGACGGCGACGAAAACCGATACTCCGATTGAGAAGACGCCGCAGTCTGTTTCGGTTGTGACCAGCGAAGAGATGCAGATCCGTCAGCCCACTTCTGTGAAAGAAGCTCTGGGTTATACGCCGGGCGTGGTGGTTAGCAACCGTGGTGCATCGAACACTTATGACTTCGTCAGCATTCGTGGTTTTTCGACGCCAGGACCTACGCAGAACAACTACCTTGATGGTATTAAACTGCAGGGGGATTATTACAGCGGCGCGACCATCGATCCGTACATGCTGGAGCGTGTTGAATTGATGCGTGGGCCGACTTCCGTTCTGTACGGTAAGAGCAATCCTGGCGGTATCATTTCGATGGTCAGCAAGCGCCCGACCACCGAGCCGCTGCATGAAATTCAGTTCAAAATGGGAACCGATAATCTCTACCAGACCGGTTTCGATTTTAGCGATACGTTGGATGATGACGGCAAGTATGCTTACCGATTGACAGGTCTTGCGCGTTCTAACGATGAACAACAGGATTTTGCGAAGCAGAAACGCTACGCCATTGCGCCGTCATTCAGTTGGCGCCCGGATGATAAAACCAACCTGACGTTGCTGGCGAATATCCAGAACGAACCTAATACGGGCTATTACGGTTGGTTGCCGAAAGAAGGCACGGTTGAGCCATTGTCGTCCGGCAAACGTATTTCCCCGAGCTTTACTGACAGTGCGCCGAACAATGAATATTCACGCTATCAGCGTATGGTGGGTTACAGTTTTGAACACGCGTTTGATGATGTCTTCACCGTTCGCCAGAACTTGCGCTACAGCCAGATTAAAACCTCGCAGAAAACCGTTTATGGTTTTGGTGCCACAAACGATCAGCTTACACGTTCAATCATTGTGGCTGACGAAAACTACAGCGATTTTGGCGTCGACACCCAATTAGAAAGTAAATTCTCGACGGGTGATGTTTCCCACATCGTTCTAACGGGAATTGATTACTCTCGTTTCCGCAATGACATCAAAAACGCCTACGGAAGTGCGCCTACGCTGGATATGAATAATCCGGTTTATACCGATGTTGATTTCCCGAGCGCGACGCCTTTCCAGTTGAATACCCAGCACCAAACCGGACTGTATGTTCAGGACCAACTGGAATGGAATAAATGGGTGGCAACGGTGGGCGGTCGTTATGACTGGTCCGAACAGGCAACGCTTATCCGCAGCAGCGGCCAGAAAGTCGAGCGCGATGATAAACAATTTACCTGGCGTGCCGGGGTTAACTACCTCTTCGATAATGGTATTACCCCTTATGTCAGCTATAGCGAATCTTTTGAACCTAACCCGTCAAAAGCCTGGGCTGCAACCCCGGCTGATAACGTGGCTTATGCGCCGTCTAAAGGTAAACAATACGAAGCTGGCGTGAAATACGTACCGAAAGATCTGCCAGTTGTTGTTACGGGCGCGCTTTACCAGCTAACCAAAACAAACAACCTGACCACGGATCCGACTAACCCGTTCGCACAAGTTCCTGCAGGTGAAGTTCGCTCTCGTGGCGTTGAGCTGGAGGCAAAAGCCGCGGTTAACGCGAGCATCAACGTAACGGCGTCCTACACCTACACGAATGCTGAGTACACACAGGACACCACACTTAAAGGCAAAACACCGGTACAAATTCCAAAGCATATGGCTTCCCTGTGGGGGGATTACACCTTCCACTCTGGTGTCCTCTCGGGGCTGACTGTGGGAACGGGGGGCCGCTTAATCGGTTCCAGCTATGGCGATCCGGATAACACCTTCAAAGTTGGTAGTACGGCGGTGATGGATGCCGTTGTGAAATACGATCTGGCGCGCTTTGGTCTTGCTGGTTCCAGCCTTGCAGTGAACGTCAACAACCTGCTCGATCGTGAATACGTCGCAAGCTGCTTTAACACCTACGGCTGCTTCTGGGGCGCAGAACGCCAGGTGGTGGCGACAGCAACCTTCCGCTTCTAATCTCTCTTCGGGCACGGTTCGCCGTGCCCATTTATAAGTTGGCAATCATGCAGGAAAACAACGCGCTTCCCGATACCACCTTTCAACTTAGCGATGTCACCTTTCGTGTGCCTGGTCGCACGCTGCTGCACCCGCTGTCGCTGACCTTTCCGGTAGGAAAAGTTACAGGCTTGATTGGTCATAACGGCTCCGGTAAATCCACACTGCTGAAAATGCTTGGCCGCCACCAGCCGCCATCGGACGGTGATATTTTGCTGGATGGACAGCCGCTCGCTAGCTGGGGCAGCAAAGCCTTTGCCCGCAAAGTGGCCTACTTGCCGCAGCAGTTGCCGCAGGCGGAAGGGATGACGGTTCGTGAACTGGTGGCGATTGGCCGCTACCCGTGGCACGGGGCGTTGGGGCGCTTTGGCATTGCGGACAGAGAAAAAGTGGAAGAAGCGATTGCGCTGGTGGGCTTAAAACCGCTGGCGCACCGCCTGGTCGATAGCCTTTCCGGCGGCGAACGCCAGCGCGCGTGGATCGCCATGCTGGTAGCACAGGACAGCCGCTGTCTGCTGCTGGATGAACCTACTTCGGCGCTGGACATCGCCCATCAGGTGGATGTGCTGGCGCTGGTCCATCGGCTCAGTCAGCAGCGCGGGCTGACGGTGATTGCCGTACTGCACGATATCAATATGGCGGCGCGGTATTGCGATTATCTGGTGGCGCTGCGAGGTGGTGAGATGATCGCCGAAGGTACGCCGGAAGTATTAATGCGCGCCGAAACGCTGGAACACATTTACGGTATCCCGATGGGGATCCTGCCGCATCCTGCGGGTGCAGCACCGGTGAGTTTTGTTTACTGATGACTGGATTACATCATATTAGCCGGCGTCGCTTACTGACGGCGATGGCGCTCTCTCCCCTGTTGTGGAACATGCGCAGCGCGCAAGCCGCGGCGATCGATCCGACGCGTATTGTCGCGCTGGAGTGGTTGCCGGTTGAATTGCTGCTGGCGCTTGGCGTCGCGCCTTATGGCGTTGCAGATGTGCAGAGTTACAACTTGTGGGTCAACGAGCCTGCGCTGCCTGCTTCGGTGATTGACGTTGGGCTGCGTACCGAGCCGAATCTCGAATTGCTGACGCAAATGAAACCTTCCTGGCTGGTATGGTCGGCAGGTTATGGCCCTTCAGAAGCGAAGTTGGCGAAAATCGCGCCGGGGCGCGGCTTCACGTTTAGCGATGGCAAAAAGCCGCTGGCGATGGCAAAGCACTCGTTAAACGAGATGGCGCAGATCCTGAATCTGGAAGCCGCCGCGAAAAAACATCTCGACGAATTTGATGCCCTGATCGAAGCGCGAAAACCGCATTTTGCGCGTCGCGGCGACCGCCCTTTGTTGATGATCACCTTGCTCGACCCGCGCCATGTGCTGGCGTTCGGACCGAACTGCCTGTTCCAGGAAGTGCTCGATTGCATGGGCATTCGTAACGCCTGGCACGGCGAAACCTCTTTCTGGGGCAGCGTGGCGGTGGGTATCGACCGGCTGGCGGAATACAAAGACGTTGATGTTATCTGTTTCGATCACGGTAAC
This sequence comes from Kosakonia sp. YIM B13588, assembly GCF_042788165.1. Classification (NCBI taxonomy): domain Bacteria; kingdom Pseudomonadati; phylum Pseudomonadota; class Gammaproteobacteria; order Enterobacterales; family Enterobacteriaceae; genus Kosakonia; species Kosakonia sp. YIM B13588. Next base: position 207,756 of record NZ_JBHZPO010000008.1, read on the forward strand.
GAGCAGGATATGCAAAAACTGATGGCAACGCCGCTATGGCAGGCGATGCCCTTCGTGCGCGCCGGGCGTTTCCAGCGGGTGCCGGCGGTCTGGTTTTATGGCGCGACGCTGTCGGCGATGCATTTTACTCGCGTGCTGGATAATGCGCTGGGAGGCCGGGCATGAACCGACGTGTTTCGCCTTTCCCTGCATTGCTGCTGACGGTGCTGTTTATCATTGCCGCCGTACTTACGTGGAACAATTTAACTATCGCTTTGCCGCGCGCGCAGTGGGCGCAGGCCTTCGTCGCGCCGGACATCAACTTTATCGATCAGATGCTGTTTCACTACAGCCTGTTGCCGCGGCTGGTGATCTCTTTGCTGGTCGGCGCCGGGCTTGGTCTGGTCGGTGTGCTGTTTCAGCAGGTGCTGCGTAACCCGCTTGCCGAACCGACAACGCTGGGTGTGGCAACCGGGGCGCAACTGGGCATCACCATTACCACGCTATGGGCGATCCCCGGCGTGCTGGCTTCACAGTTTGCCGCGCTGGTCGGGGCATGTGCGGTCGGTGCGCTGGTGTTTGGCGTGGCCTGGGGAAAGCGTTTGTCGCCGGTGACGCTGATCCTCGCCGGTCTGGTGGTTAGCCTCTATTGCGGGGCGATTAACCAACTGCTGGCGCTGTTCCATCACGATCAACTGCAAAGCATGTTTTTATGGAGTACCGGGACGCTAACGCAAACCGACTGGAGCATCGTGCAACGCTTGTGGCCGCAGTTGCTTGGCTGTGCGGTGTTAACGCTGCTGTTGTTGCGCCCGCTAACGCTGATGGGGCTGGATGATGGCGTTGCGCGAAATCTTGGCCTGGCGCTGTCGCTGGCGCGCCTGGCGGCGCTGATGCTGGCGATTGCGCTGAGCGCGTTGCTGGTCAATGCGGTCGGCATTATTGGTTTTATCGGCCTGTTTGCACCACTACTGGCGAAAATGCTCGGCGCGCGTCGGTTGTTGTCGCGCTTGCTGTTGGCTCCGCTAATTGGCGCGCTGATCCTCTGGCTTTCCGATCAAATTATCTGGTGGCTGACACGCGTGTGGATGGAAGTTTCCACCGGTTCGATTACGGCGCTGATTGGTGCGCCGCTGCTGCTGTGGCTGTTGCCACGGCTGCGCAGTATGAGCGCTCCGGCAATGGATGCCGGGGATAACGTGGCCGCTGAGCGCCAGCAGGTGCAGTGGTTTGCGTTGGGCGGTTTAGTGCTTCTGTTGCTGGCGATGGGGTTAGCGCTGACGTTCGGGCGTGACGCCACAGGCTGGCAGTTTGCCAGCGGTCAATTACTTGACGAACTGATGCCATGGCGCTGGCCGCGCATCATCGCCGCGCTTACCGCCGGCGTGATGCTGGCGGTGGCGGGCTGTATTATTCAGCGCCTGACCGGCAACCCGATGGCCAGCCCGGAAGTGCTGGGGATAAGCTCAGGCGCGGCGTTTGGCGTGGTATTGATGTTGTTTTTCGTACCGGGTAACGCGTTTGGCTGGCTGATGCCCGCCGGGAGTGTGGGGGCCGCGGTGACGTTGCTGATTATTATGGTTGCCGCCGGGCGCGGTGGCTTTTCGCCGCACCGCATGCTGCTGGCAGGGATGGCGCTGAGCACGGCGTTTACCATGCTGCTGATGATGCTGCAGGCAAGCGGCGATCCGCGTATGGCGACGATCCTGACGTGGATTTCCGGTAGCACTTACCACGCGTCCGGCGAGCAGGTTTTACATACTGGCGTGATGATGGTGATTTTGCTGGCGCTGACACCGCTGTGTCGCCGCTGGTTAATGATCTTACCGCTCGGTGGTGATACCGCGCGTTCAGTCGGGATGGCGCTGACACCGTCACGCGTCGGCCTGTTATTACTGGCGGCAGCGCTCGCGGCAACGGCGACCATGACCATTGGCCCACTGAGTTTTGTTGGTCTGATGGCACCGCATATCGCGCGGATGATGGGTTTTCGTCGCACGATGCCGCATATGGTGATTTCAGCGCTGGTGGGGGGATTATTGCTGGTGTTTGCCGACTGGTGCGGGCGGATGCTGCTGTTTCCGTTTCAGATCCCCGCCGGGTTGCTGTCGACCTTTATCGGCGCGCCATACTTTATCTATTTGCTGAGAAAGCAGAGCCGCTAAAAGCGTGCCTCTCCCGCCGGGGAGAGGCTGTGCGGATTACAATTTAGCGAATGCGCGACGCGCAGCGTCGATGGTGTTGTCAATATCCTCTTCGCTATGCGCGACAGACATAAAGCCCGCTTCAAACGCGGACGGCGCAAGGTACACGCCTTCTTCCAGCATCAGATGGAAGAAGCGTTTAAAACGCTCTACGTCGCACTTCACCACATCCTGATAGCTGGTCACGCTTTCGGCATCGGTAAAGAACAAACCAAACATCCCACCGACATGGTTAACCACCAGCGGAATGCCGGCTTCCTGCGCGGCGTCCAGCAGGCCGCTGGCCAGTTGCGTAGTCAGCTCGGTCAGCGTGGCGTGAATGCCCGGCTGGGCGACTTCGGTTAAACAGGCATAGCCTGCTGCCATAGCAATCGGGTTGCCGGAGAGCGTACCCGCCTGGTAGACCGGGCCGGTAGGTGCCAGCGCGTCCATCACCTCGCGACGCCCGCCAAATGCGCCGACCGGCATGCCGCCACCGATAATTTTGCCAAGGCAAGTCAGATCCGGTGTCACACCGTAATAATCCTGCGCACCCGCCAGCGCGACGCGGAAACCAGTCATCACTTCATCGATAATCAGCAGCGCGCCAAACTCATCGCACAGCGCGCGCAGGCCCGGCAGGAATTCCGGCAGCGGCGGCACGCAGTTCATGTTCCCGGCGACCGGTTCGACAATGATACAGGCGATATCCTGCGGATATTGCTCAAACGCTGCGCGTACTGAACTCAGATCGTTATAGGTGCAGGTCAGGGTGTGTTTGGCGAAATCAGCCGGTACGCCCGGCGAGTTCGGCTGACCGAGCGTCAGCGCACCGGAACCGGCTTTCACCAGCAGGCAGTCGGCGTGGCCGTGGTAGCAGCCTTCGAATTTGATGATTTTGTCGCGGCCGGTAAACCCGCGCGCCAGACGAATGGCGCTCATCGTCGCTTCGGTACCGGAGTTCACCATGCGCACCATATCCATGGTCGGCACCAGTTCGGTGACCAACTGCGCCATTTTGACTTCCATTTCGGTAGGCGCGCCAAAGCTCAGGCCGCGGCTGGCCGCTTCGATCACCGCATTGCGAATCGCCTGGTGGTTGTGACCGAGTACCATGGGTCCCCAGGATCCGACGTAATCGATATAGGCTTTGCCGTCGACATCATACAAATAAGCACCGTCAGCACGCTCGATAAACAGCGGCGTACCGCCCACGCCGGTAAAGGCGCGTACCGGTGAGTTCACACCGCCCGGGATAAGCTCACGCGCTGCGTTATAGAGGTTTTCAGACTTACTCATGCTTTTCATTCCTGGTTCGTGGAAAAATCAATGCTGGTCATTCTATGTGATTACGGGAATGTTATGAAAGTTTTGCCCCGGTGAAACGACATATTTTGCAGGGATTTTGCCCGCGACGCGACGGCGCTTGCCGGGTAAAATGCCCCTTTTGTATTACTTATCGAAGATCAATGTCAGCACAAATCCCTTCATTTGAACAACAGCAGGTTGAGCAACGGCGACGCCGCAATATCATGCGTCAGATGCTGCAACGCGATAAAACGCCGCTGGCGATTTTGCTGGTTGCCGCCGTCGCGGGCGCGGCCACCGGATTGGTGGGCGTCTTATTCGAAAAAGCCGTGAATGCGGTGTTGAACGCGCGCATTGGCGCGCTGGCGCAGATGGCGGACAGCGCGCTGGTATGGCCGCTGGCATTTATTGGCTCGGCAGTGCTGGCGATGATTGGCTATTTCCTGGTGCGGCGATTCGCGCCCGAAGCGGGTGGTTCCGGGATCCCGGAAATTGAAGGTGCGCTGGAGGATCTGCGTCCGGTGCGCTGGTGGCGAGTCTTACCGGTTAAATTTTTCGGCGGGATGGGAACGCTTGGTGCGGGCATGGTGCTCGGTCGGGAAGGGCCAACCGTGCAAATCGGCGGCAATATCGGGCGCATGATGGGCGATCTGTTTCGCCTGCGCAGTGGTGAAGCGCGTCATACATTGCTGGCGACCGGCGCGGCAGCCGGGCTTTCCGCCGCGTTTAACGCGCCGCTGGCGGGCATTCTTTTCATCATTGAAGAGATGCGTTCGCAGTTTCATTATAATCTGATCTCGATTAAAGCCGTGTTCACCGGCGTGATTATGTCGAGCATTGTCTTTCGCGTGTTTAACGGCGAGGCGGCGGTAATCGACGTCGGTAAGCTCAGCAATGCGCCGGTGAATACGCTGTGGCTCTATCTGCTGTTGGGGATGATTTTTGGCGGCATCGGACCGCTATTTAACACGCTGGTGTTGCGCACCCAGGATCTGTTTCAGCGTATCCACGGCGGGCATACCGGGAAATGGGTGTTGATTGGCGGTGTCATCGGCGGTTGTTGCGGCGTGCTTGGGTTGATTGCGCCCGCGCTTTCCGGCGGTGGTTTTGCGCTTATCCCTATTGCGACCGCCGGTAATTACACCGTTGGCGCACTGCTGTTTATTTTCCTCATTCGTGTGGCAACCACGTTACTCTGTTTTAGCTCCGGCGCACCGGGCGGCATATTTGCGCCGATGCTGGCACTTGGCACGGTATTAGGCATGGCGTTTGGCAGCGCGAGCGCCGCGATTTTTCCGCATTATCAACTCGATGCAGGGACATTCGCCATTGCCGGTATGGGGGCATTGCTGGCCGCGTCGCTGCGTGCGCCGCTGACCGGCATCGTGCTAGTTCTGGAAATGACTGACAATTATCAGCTTATTTTGCCAATGATCATTACCTGTCTTGGTGCGACACTGTTAGCACAGTTTTTGGGCGGGAAACCGCTCTATTCCGCGATCCTGGCACGCACGCTTGCCAGGCAGGATGCGGCTCGTGAAAGCGAGTTGCCGCGGGAGAATACTTGAACGATTTAGTAGCGTATTGGATAATAGCTGAAAAGGTCGGGTTACTATTTAACCAGATCGCAGTATCAACGGGAGCAAGACATGAGTGATGACGTAGCGTTGCCGCTGCAGTTTACCGACGCAGCAGCCAACAAAGTAAAAAACCTGATTGCGGACGAAGATAACCCAAATCTGAAGCTGCGTGTCTACATCACCGGTGGTGGTTGCAGCGGCTTCCAGTATGGTTTTACCTTTGACGATCAAATCAACGATGGTGATATGACCATTGAGAAGCAAGGCGTTGGCCTGGTGGTTGACCCGATGAGTCTGCAATATCTGGTTGGTGGTTCAGTTGATTACACCGAAGGTCTGGAAGGTTCCCGCTTTGTGGTGACTAACCCGAATGCGACCAGCACCTGCGGTTGCGGTTCTTCTTTCAGTATTTAATGAATCCCTTCATGCATAAAAAGCCGTGTCACTGACACGGCTTTTTTGTTATCTGCCTGATTCATCCAGCGCAAAAGTGGGTAGCTTCAGGTGCCAGCGAATCGCCGCCAGCCTGATAACCAGCGTGACCGCCATGCCCAGCATACTTGCTGTTTCAAGCGGTACGGCAAAGAAGTGATACGCCGTTGCATGTACAATGCCACCCGCAATACAGGCGGTGGCGTAGATTTCGGTACGCAGGATCATCGGCACTTCGCGCGCCAGCACATCTCGAATGATACCGCCGCCGACACCGGTGACCACGCCCATACAAATTGCCACCAGCGGGCCGGTTTCGGCGAGAAAGGCTTTATTCACGCCAATGCCGACAAACACCGCCAGCCCGACGGCATCCAGCACCGGTAATATCCATTTCGGCAAGCGGCGCGGCTGGCGTACCAGCACAATGGTCAACATGCAGGTCACCATTGCCACCACTAAATCCGTCGGATCTTTAACCCAGAACACCGGGCCGTGCGCCAGCGCCATATCGCGGATCGTCCCGCCACCAACGGCAGTCACGACGCCGAGTACCAGCACACCGAACGGATCCATTCGCAGCTTTCCCGCCAGCAGAACGCCTGAAATAGCAAATACGGCGGTGCCGATAATATCCAGCCAGTAAACCAGCATGGTGAATTCCCCGGTTATTTCACCTGCGCAAGGGCAGTGCAGAGTTGTTGAGCGGCGAGGATAATACGCGGGCTTGCCCGTTCAAACCAGTCACCGTGCAGAGAAATAATCGGTACATTGAGCTGGTTTCGCCAGAACTGTTCGATTCGCGGGATCTCTTTTTCATCACCCGTTACCACGATCGCCTGCGGCTGGCGTGCCAGCACCTGTTCACGGCTCACTTGTGGCCACGGTACGCGGCTGGCGGCAAAAATATTTTCCCCGCCGCACAGCTCCAGCACCTGGTTCTGGATCGAGCCTTTTCCGCTGGTAAATAGCGGCTGCGCGCCAAATTGCAGGAACACACGCTTTTTCGGCAGGCTGGCGTAATGGGTTTTCAATTCGTTGTACTGAGAAAGCAGCTTTTGCGCCGCCTGTTCCGCCTGCTGCGGATGCGGGCTATATGCTTTGAGCTTACGCAATGTGTCGATGACCTGCTCAATGGTGATCGCATCCACCCACATTACGGTGATACCGAACTGCTTGAGCTGATTCACCTGACGTTCGGTATTGCCGCCGCGCCATGCCAGCACCAGATCCGGTTTCAGCGCGACAATACGTTCCAGATTCATCCCTTGCCAGCTTGCCACCTGCTCAATCTGCGCGGCTTGTGGCGGGTAATCGGAATAGCTACTGACGCCGACAGGCGTAATGCCCGCAGCGAAAAGCAGTTCGGTATTGGCGGGCGACAGTGAGATAACACGCGGCGCGGCGAAAAGCCACGCCGGAAGCAGAATAAGCAGGGCGGCAAGCGCCCTGAAAAGAGAGTTAGCCACGCGCCAGTTTCTGTACCAGGGTTTCAACCATCAGGCTGGATTGTTTCGCAGCCACGACCAGGAACTCGTCAAAGCTCAGGTGGGATTCCTGGTCCGCCACGTCGGAAATGGCGCGGACCACTACAAACGGTACGCCGTAGTTATGGCAAACGTGCGCGATGGCGGTCGCTTCCATCTCAACGGCGATCGCTTGCGGGAAGTTGTGGCGGATTTTCGCCAGACCATCGGCACCATTAATAAAGGCATCGCCGCTGACGATCAGGCCGCGTACGGCGTGCAAATTCAGCTCGCCAATGCAGGCTTCGGCTGCGGCAATCAATTTGTCGTCTGCTTTGAAACCCGCAGGGCAACCGGGTAATTGACCAATATCATAGCCAAAAGCGGTCACATCAGCATCGTGATAACGCGCTTCGTCGGAAACCACGATATCGCCCACTTTCAGCGTGGCTGCAAGGCCACCGGCGGAACCGGTGTTGATAATCATATCCGGCTGGCAGCGCTCCAGCAGCAGCGTCGCGCCCATGGCGGCAGCCACTTTACCAATGCCGGATTTCAGTAGCGCAACCTCTGTACCATTCAGCGTACCGGTGTAGATTTCGCTCCCGCCGACGTTCAGCGTCTGACGGTTCTCGATTTTGTCACGCAGCAGCGTAACTTCTTCTTCCATTGCACCAATAATGCCAATTTTCATGGAGATACTCGCTAATGTGATAAGACAGGATTACGTTTTCAGGGCATAGTCTATCATGGCATACACAATTGCATGATATCCCGTGACGCTAAGCACAGGAGAGGAAATGGCAGAGATCGACTTTCGCAACAAGATAAACTGGCGCCGCCGCTACCGTTCGCCGCAGGGTGTAAAAACCGAACGTGAAATACTGCGCATCTTTGAAAGCGATCGTGGTCGCATTATTAACTCTGCCGCCATCCGACGTTTGCAGCAAAAAACGCAGGTTTTCCCCCTGGAGCGTAACGCGGCGGTGCGCACGCGTTTGACGCATTCGCTGGAAGTTCAGCAAGTGGGGCGTTATATCGCCAAAGAGATTTTGAGCCGCCTGAAAGAGCAGCGCCTGCTGGAAACTTACGGTCTGGATGAATTGACCGGGCCGTTCGAAAGCATCGTTGAGATGGCGTGTCTGATGCATGACATTGGCAACCCGCCGTTTGGCCATTTCGGCGAAGCGGCTATCAATGACTGGTTCCGCCAGCGCCTGGCGCCGGATGATGCGGTGGGCCAACCGCTGTCGGACGATCGCTGCGAAGTGGTAGCGCTGAAATTGCGTGAAGGCGAAGACACACTGAACGCATTACGCCGGAAAGTGCGCCATGATTTAAGCCATTTCGAAGGTAATGCGCAGGGTATCCGCCTGGTTCATACATTAATGCGTATGAACCTGACCTGGGCGCAGGTCGGCTGTATTTTAAAATATACGCGTCCGGCATGGTGGATTGGTGAACCGCCGGCATCACACAGCTATTTAATGAAAAAACCAGGTTACTATTTCTCTGAAGAAGCCTATGTCGAACGGCTGCGTAAAGAATTAAATCTCGATACTTACAGCCGGTTTCCGCTGACGTGGATAATGGAAGCGGCGGATGATATTTCCTATTGCGTGGCGGATTTAGAAGATGCGGTAGAAAAACGGATATTTAGCGCGGAGCAACTTTATCAGCATCTTTATGACGCCTGGGGGCAGCATGAAAAAGGATCGTTGTTTGCTCAGGTTGTCGAAAACGCGTGGGAGAAATCACGCGCTAATTCGATGAGCCGTAGCGCGGAAGATCAATTTTTCATGTATCTGCGCGTTAATACGCTGAATAAACTGGTGCCGTACGCGGCACAGCGTTTTATTGATAACTTGCCGCAGATTTTCAGCGGCGAATTCAATCATGCGTTACTGGAAGATGAAAGTAGCTTTAGTCAGCTACTTGAATTATATAAAAATGTCGCCATAAAACAGGTGTTCAGCCATCCGGACGTTGAGCAACTGGAATTACAGGGCTATCGCGTCATCAGCGGGTTGCTGGATATTTATCGTCCGCTGTTACAATTATCGACGGTGGATTTTTCCGAGCTGGTGGAAAAAGAGCGTTTGCGTCGTTTCCCGATTGAATCGCGCCTGTTTCAAAAACTTTCGACGCGCCACCGGCTGGCCTACGTTGAGGCGGTGAGCAAATTATCGCCCGACGCGGCAGAGTATCCGGTGCTGGAGTATTATCACCGTTGTCGATTAATTCAGGATTATATTAGCGGGATGACGGATCTATATTCATGGGATGAATATCGTCGTTTGATGGCGGTGGAATAACGCCGTTGAATTGTAAAGAACGACAATAAATTTTTACTTTTTCCAGACACTTAATGCCTGAACTTCACGCTATAAATCGACTCTGAGTGACACATACACAGCAGTTTGCGTTAATCGGTAAAGAGTGAGAGACATGAAAAAAACCACGTTAGCAATGAGTGCACTGGCTTTGAGTTTAAGTTTAGCGCTGTCTCCTCTGTCGGCTATGGCAGCGGAAACAGCATCGTCTACAGCTGCGACATCGCAACAAATGCCTAGCCTCGCGCCGATGCTGGAAAAAGTGATGCCGTCGGTCGTGAGTATCAATGTTGAGGGTAGCACCACGGTAAACACACCGCGTATGCCGCGCAACTTCCAGCAGTTCTTTGGTGATAATTCACCGTTCTGCCAGGATGGTTCTCCGTTCCAGAGCTCGCCGTTCTGTCAGGGCGGTGGCGCACCGGGCGGGCAGGGTGATAGCCAGCAGCAGAAATTTATGGCGCTGGGTTCCGGCGTGATCATTGATGCGGCGAAAGGCTATGTGGTGACCAACAACCACGTGGTCGATAACGCCAACACCATCAAAGTGCAATTAAGTGACGGGCGTAAATTTGACGCCAAAGTGGTGGGTAAAGACCCGCGTTCCGACATTGCGCTGATTCAGATTCAGGACCCGAAAAATCTAACCGCGATTAAACTGGCGGATTCCGATGCGCTGCGCGTGGGGGATTACACCGTGGCGATTGGTAACCCGTTTGGCCTCGGTGAAACGGTGACTTCCGGGATTGTCTCTGCGCTGGGTCGCAGCGGCCTGAATGCGGAAAACTACGAAAACTTTATCCAGACGGATGCAGCGATCAATCGCGGTAACTCCGGCGGCGCGCTGGTGAACCTGAATGGCGAACTGATCGGTATTAATACCGCGATCCTCGCACCGGATGGCGGCAACATCGGTATCGGTTTTGCGATCCCAAGTAACATGGTGAAAAACCTCACCGGCCAGATGGTCGAGTTCGGTCAGGTTCGCCGTGGTGAGCTGGGCATTATGGGTACCGAACTGAACTCTGAGCTGGCGAAAGCGATGAAAGTCGATGCGCAGCGCGGGGCGTTTGTCAGCCAGGTGATGCCGAATTCTGCCGCCGCGAAAGCCGGCGTGAAAGCCGGGGATGTGATTACTTCTCTGAACGGTAAACCGATTAGTAGCTTCGCCGCATTGCGTGCGGAAGTCGGTTCAATGCCGATCGGCAGCAAAGTCGCGCTGGGCCTGCTGCGCGATGGCAAACCGGTGAACATTACGCTCGAGTTGCAACAAAGCAGCCAGAACCAGGTTGATTCCAGCACCATCTTCAGCGGTATTGAAGGAGCGGAGATGAGTAACAAAGGCAAAGATGGCGGCGTAGTGGTCAATACGGTGAAAGCCAATACTCCGGCGGCGCAGATTGGCCTGAAAAAAGGCGATGTGATTGTTGGCGCGAACCAGCAGCCGGTGAAAAACATCGCTGAACTGCGCAAAATCCTCGACAGTAAACCTTCGGTGCTGGCGTTGAACATTCAACGCGGTGACACCTCTATTTATCTGCTGATGCAGTAATCCGCTGTAAACCCTCTTCCCTGAGCAGGGGAAGAGGGGCTTTCCCCGTTTTGTGAAGCTTTCCACAACTCCATACTTCTGAATGTCGCTTTGTGCATTTGCACAGTGCGTACGGTAATATTCTTCCCTATGCTTGGGCTCTGCACACGGGAGGGTTACATGGCTGGCTGGCATCTTGATACCAAAATGGCACAGGATATCGTGGCGCGCACGATGCGCATCATTGATACGAACATTAACGTGATGGATGCACGGGGTCGCATCATTGGTAGCGGCGACCGCGAACGTATTGGTGAATTGCACGAAGGCGCGTTACTGGTGCTCTCGCAAGGCCGCGTGGTGGATATCGACGATGCGGTTGCTCGCCATCTGCACGGTGTGCGTCAGGGCATCAACCTGCCGTTACGTCTTGAAGGGGAAATCGTGGGCGTTATTGGCCTGACGGGTGAACCGGAAACGTTGCGCAAATACGGCGAATTAGTCTGCATGACCGCCGAGATGATGCTGGAGCAATCCCGTCTGATGCATTTGTTGGCGCAGGATAGCCGTCTGCGCGAAGAGCTGGTCATGAACCTGATCCAGGCAGAAGAGCACACACCCGCTCTGACCGAATGGGCGCAGCGTTTAGGCATTGATTTAAACCAGCCGCGCGTGGTGGCGGTGGTAGAAGTAGACAGTGGTCAGTTGGGCGTTGATAGCGCTATGGCAGAGTTACAACAATTGCAAAATGCCCTTACCACCCCTGAGCGCAACAACCTGATTGCCATTGTTTCGTTGACCGAGATGGTGGTGCTGAAACCCGCGCTGAACCAGTTTGGCCGCTGGGATGCGGAAGATCACCGCAAGCGGGTAGAACAGCTGATCACGCGTATGAAAGAGAACGGGCAGTTGCGTTTTCGCGTCTCGCTGGGCAATTACTTCACCGGCCCTGGCAGCATTGCCCGTTCTTACCGTACAGCGCGTACCACCATGATGGTGGGTAAACAACGTATGCCGGAGAGCCGTAGCTATTTTTACCAGGATTTGATGTTACCGGTATTGCTCGACAGCTTACGCGGCGGTTGGCAGGCCAACGAGCTGGCACGTCCGTTGTCACGGTTAAAAGCAATGGATAATAACGGCCTGCTGCGTCGCACGCTGGCGGCATGGTTTCGCCACAATGTACAGCCGCTGGCAACGTCTAAGGCGCTGTTCATTCATCGCAATACGCTGGAGTATCGTTTGAACCGAATCTCGGAACTGACCGGGCTGGATTTGGGGAACTTCGATGACAGGTTGCTGCTGTATGTGGCGCTGCAGTTAGACGAACAACATTAAAAATGATGTTGTGCCGGGTAGTGAGCCCGGCACAATGCGTTAGAACCCGCGATTTATTTCCCGCGAGTCAGCTTTTCAAGATCGGATTCGATTTCGTTGATCTTGTTGGTAACAACGCTTTCCAGGTGGCGCAGATCGTCCAGGATCTTACGTTTCAGATCCACTTCCGTGCGATCGCGCTGGCAGATTTGATCCAATTCATCAATTACATAGCGCAGGTTCGGGCTGATTTCCTGCACCTCTTTATACCCCTGGCCGACGCCGTCGGCGACAACGGTTTTACGCTGGCGCGGGTATTTGAATTTGACGCTCTTGGCAAAAAACTCGCCTTTATCCTTATGAAAATAGATTTTCAGAATATCGTTATTGGCTTCCTGGCGGAGGCTATAGCGATCGATTTCATCGGGATTGGTAATGCCTAAACTTTTCAGATTATCGTACATAGCGGTACCCTTAAGCTCAACATAACCTATGAATAATTAACGAAAAAATCTATTTTTACCACCTGTGAATGCAAAAAAGGCGGGATATATCACCCTCTTCCGAACAGGAAGAGGGACAGACTTAGTCGATAGTGCGCAGCAGTTCGTTAATACCGACTTTGCCGCGCGTTTTCGCATCCACTTTTTTCACGATTACTGCGCAATACAGGCTATATTTGCCATCTTTAGACGGCAGGTTGCCGGAAACAACCACTGAGCCCGCCGGTACGCGGCCATAATGCACTTCGCCGGTTTCACGATCGTAAATACGCGTGCTCTGACCGATGTACACACCCATCGAGATAACAGAACCTTCTTCAACGATAACACCTTCGACCACTTCAGAACGTGCGCCAATAAAGCAGTTATCTTCAATGATAGTCGGGTTTGCCTGCAGTGGTTCCAGAACACCGCCAATACCTACGCCACCAGAGAGGTGAACGTTTTTACCGATCTGCGCACAAGAGCCGACGGTCGCCCAGGTATCAACCATGGTGCCTTCGTCAACGTAGGCGCCGATATTGACATAAGACGGCATCAGCACGGTATTGCGGGCGATAAACGCGCCCTGACGCACCGCTGCTGGCGGCACTACGCGGAAACCTTCTTTCTGAAAACGCGCTTCATCGTAGTCGGCGAATTTCATCGGGACTTTATCGAAGTAGCGGCTTTCCGCACCGTCGATAACCTGGTTATCGTTAATGCGGAAAGAGAGCAGAACCGCTTTCTTCAGCCACTGGTGGGTGACCCACTGACCATCGATTTTTTCTGCGACGCGAAGTGCGCCGGAATCGAGCAGGGCAATAACCTGATTCACCGCTTCACGGGTAACGGTATCGGCATTTGCCGGGGTGATCTCTGCGCGACGCTCGAAAGCGGCTTCAATAACGTTCTGTAACTGCTGCATTGTTTACTCTTTCCATCTGTGTAAAAAAATAATCACCCTTTATCGTTTGGATTGAGGGCCTCTGTCAACCGTTGTTGTACCTCCTTTTGCAGCGCATTATTAAGGCCACGCCGGTCGGCAGTCGCGATTATAAATAAATCTTCTACTCGCTCACCAATGGTTGTAATTCTCGCTCCGTGCAGCGAAATTCCCAGATCCGCAAACACCTGCCCGACGCGGGCAAGCAGCCCTGGCTGGTCAAGGGCAATCAATTCAAGAAACGATTTTCTGTCGGTATGGGTTGGCAGGAAATTCACTTCGGTATCGACGGTAAAGTGGCGCAATTTGGCAGGCTGACGGCGCGGTTGCGGCGGCTGCCAGGTGTGTTGCGTAATGGCCTGCTCCAGCCCGAAACAAATCGCGTCGTGGCGATCGGCGGAGAGCGGGCTTCCGTCCGGTTCCAGCACAATAAAGGTGTCCATTGCCATGCCGTCGCGGGTGGTAAAAATCTGCGCGTCGTGAACGCTCAGGTTGCGACGATCAAGCTCGGCGCACACCGCTGCAAACAGATACGGGCGATCCGGGCTCCAGATAAAGATCTCGGTGCCGCCGCGCGTAGCCTGTGGGCTGAGCAAAATCATCGGCTTGCTCAGATCATGTTGCAGCAGGTGGCGCGCATGCCAGGCGAGCTGGTTTGGGCTATGGCGAACAAAATAGTTCGCCCGACAACGCGCCCAAATCTGATGCAATTGCTCTTCATCAATATTGTCCATACGCAGCAACGCCAGCGCCTGAAGCTGGTGATGGCGCACGCGTTCGCGCATATCCGGCGTGTTTTGCATGCCGCGACGCAGCTGTTTTTCAGTCGCGAAATAGAGCTCGCGCAGCAAGCTCTGCTTCCAGCTGTTCCACAGGGTTTCGTTGGTGGCACAGATATCCGCCACGGTCAGACAGACGAGGAAGCGCAGACGGTTTTCCGTTTGCACCTCTTCGGCAAACTGCTTGATGACTTCCGGATCCTGAATATCACGGCGCTGGGCGGTGACCGACATCAACAGATGATGGCGCACCAGCCAGGCAACCAGCTGGGTTTCGCGTGAGTTAAGCCCGTGTAATTCAGCGAACTTCAGCACATCCTGCGCACCCAGCACGGAGTGGTCGCCGCCGCGGCCTTTGGCGATATCGTGGAACAACGCTGCGATCAGAATCAACTCCGGGTGGGTTAAACGCGGCCACAGCTCCACGCATAGAGGGTGCTTATTGCGCGTCTCTTCTTTGGCAAAACTTTCCAGCTTCAGCAATACGCGAATGGTGTGCTCATCCACGGTATAGGCGTGGAACAGGTCAAACTGCATCTGACCGACGATGTGCGACCACTGTGGCATATAAGCCCACAACACGCTGTGGCGGTGCATCGGCAGCAGACCACGGCTGACGGCGCCTGGATGGCGCAACATGCTGAGGAAAATGGATCGCGCTTCGGCGATATAACACAGCGGCTGCGTCAGATGACGGCGGGCATGGCGCAAGTGGCGCAGCGTGGTGGAATAGATGCCGGTAATGGTGCTGTTGCGCACCATGATATAGAACATGCGCAGGATGGCCTGCGGCTCACGGATAAACAGCGTTTCGTCACGCAGATCGATAAGCGAACCGCGCAGTTGGAATTCATCGTCAATCGGGCGCGGTTTCTCGTCGGTGGTCAGCGCCAGAATCGCTTCATCAAAGAGCTGTAACAGCATCTGGTTCAGCTCCGCGACGCGGCGGGTAACGCGGAAGAAATCCTTCATCATATGTTCGACAGGCTGGTTGCCTTCACCGACATAATTCAGACGCTGCGCTACGCTCAGTTGGCGGTCGAACAGCAGGCGGTTGTCGTAGCGGCTCACTTCCAGATGCAGCGCGAAGCGGATACGCCAAAGCAGGTGCAGACACTCGTTCAGCTCATTGCGCTCGGCTTCGGTCAGAAAGCCAAAGCCCACCATTTCATCCAGCGACGTGGCACCAAAGTGACGGCGAGCCACCCATTGCAGCGTGTGAATATCGCGCAGACCGCCAGGGCTGCTTTTAATGTCGGGTTCCAGGTTATAACTGGTGCCGTGATAACGCTGGTGGCGCTCGTTTTGTTCCGCCACTTTTGCCGGGAAAAAGGTTTCCGATGGCCAGAAGCTGTCGCTAAAAATATGCTTTTGCAGTTCCAGAAACAGCGCGACGTCGCCAATCAGCAGACGTGATTCAATTAAGTTGGTCGCGACAGTGAGATCCGATAACCCTTCCTGTAAGCACTCATCCAGCGTACGAACGCTGTGTCCCACTTCGAGTTTGACATCCCACAGCAGCGTGAGCAGTTCGCCAATTTTCTGCGCTTGTTCGTCGGAAAGTTTGGTACGGCTGAGGATCAGTAAATCAATATCCGATAGCGGATGCAGTTCGCCGCGACCGTAACCGCCTACCGCAACCAGCGCGGTATCACTGACGTCGCCAAAACCGTACTCCAGCCATAAGCGTTGCAGAAGTTGATCAATAAATTCAGTGCGCGCTTCAATTAATTGCTCGGCTGAAATTCCGGCGTCAAAGACGTGCCCGAGCCACTGCTGGAAAGCCTCAATATGCGCTTTGATATTGGCGCACTGGAATTCGTCTTGTGACCAAACCCCGGGATATTCAGGCTGGCCGGGAAGGGTGGGTTGTACCGCGCTGACAAATTGTTCTGAAGTGATGTTGCTCATTATGGGCCACCCGTCTGGAGTGCATATGCATAGCAAAACAACTTAAAAGAGATAATGAAAAATGAAAAGTCGTTTATATGTATGACGCTGCAGGGGAGAGCGGTAAAAAAAACGGCCCGCAGAGCGGACCGTTTATCGCGTTTGCTAATGTCAGGATCAGGCGGCAGTCAGCACGGCGTCGATGGTGTCATCTTTGCGCAGTGTCAGGATTTCGCAGCCGGTTTCGGTGACCACTATCGTGTGCTCATACTGTGCAGACAGGCTGCGGTCTTTGGTTTTCACCGTCCAGCCATCTTTCATGGTGCGAATACGGTAATCACCTGCGTTTACCATCGGCTCGACGGTAAACGTCATGCCCGCTTGCAGCACCACGCCACCATCGTCCGCATCATAGTGCAGCACCTGCGGCTCTTCATGGAAGCCGCGACCAATACCGTGACCGCAGTATTCGCGCACGACGGAGAAGCCCTGAGCTTCGACATATTTCTGAATTGCTGCGCCAAGGGTGCGCAGGCGGATACCCGGTTTGATCATGCGCAGCGCCAGATAGAGGCTCTCCTGCGTGATATGGCACAGACGCTCCCCCAAAATAGTCGGCTTACCGACGATAAACATTTTGGAGGTGTCGCCGTGGTACTCATCTTTAATTACGGTCACGTCGATATTGACGATATCGCCATCTTTCAACAGTTTTTCGTCATCCGGAATACCGTGGCACACCACTTCGTTAATAGAGATGCACACCGATTTCGGGAAGCCGTGATAACCCAGGCAGGCGGAGATGGCATGCTGCTCTTTGACAATGTAGTCGTTGCAGATGCGATCGAGTTCGCCCGTGCTGACGCCCGGCTTAATGTACGGTTCAATCATTTCCAGCACTTCGGCGGCGAGTCGGCCCGCGACGCGCATTTTTTCGATTTCTTCAGGTGTCTTAATAGAGATAGCCATGGAATGTGTCCATCAGTGTCGATTTTTTCGACTATACCAGGATTAGTGCTGTCAATGGTAACAGTCGAGCAACTGTTGTGCCAAATCGAGAATCATTAACAGCACGCTGCGTCAACAACTATTGGTTTCCGGCGGTGTTTTATGGTATAAAGCGCGCCGGACTTCCGTTCCTGTTTTGGGATGGGAGCCACAAATCTCACTTTGTGTAATAACACACACGTATCGGCACATATTCCGGGGTGCCCTTCGGGGTCGGTAATATGGGATACGTGGAGGCATAACCCCAACTTTTATATAGAGGTTTTAAACATGGCAACTGTTTCCATGCGCGACATGCTCAAGGCTGGTGTTCACTTTGGTCACCAGACCCGTTACTGGAACCCGAAAATGAAGCCGTTCATCTTCGGTGCGCGTAACAAAGTTCACATCATCAACCTTGAGAAAACTGTACCGATGTTCAACGAAGCGCTGGCTGAGCTGAACAAAATTGCTGCTCGTAAAGGCAAAATCCTGATCGTTGGTACTAAACGCGCTGCAAGCGAAGCGGTGAAAGAAGCTGCTCAGAACTGCGACCAGTTCTTCGTGAACCATCGCTGGCTGGGCGGTATGCTGACTAACTGGAAAACCGTTCGTCAGTCCATCAAACGTCTGAAAGACCTGGAAACTCAGTCTCAAGACGGTACCTTCGACAAGCTGACCAAGAAAGAAGCGCTGATGCGCACTCGTGAGCTGGACAAGCTGGAAAACAGCCTGGGCGGTATCAAAGACATGGGCGGCCTGCCGGACGCACTGTTTGTTATCGACGCTGACCACGAGCACATCGCAATCAAAGAAGCAAACAACCTGGGTATCCCGGTATTTGCTATCGTTGATACCAACTCCGATCCGGACGGCGTTGACTTCGTTATCCCGGGTAACGATGACGCAATCCGTGCTGTTAGCCTGTACCTGAATGCCGTTGCTGCTACCGTTCGTGAAGGCCGTTCTTCGGATCTGGCTACTCAGGCGGAAGAAAGCTTTGTAGAAGCTGAGTAATAAGGCACGCTCGTTGAGCCCCTTATTGAGCAGGTAGTACCGAGTTTGGTTAGGGGGCCTGTTAATGGCCCCCTTTTTCACTTTTAAGCCTGTTTGGTTGCAAACCGTGCAGGTCATATCTCTCCCGAGGAATAAAGAATGGCTGAAATTACCGCATCCCTGGTAAAAGAGCTGCGTGAACGTACTGGCGCAGGCATGATGGATTGCAAAAAAGCGCTGACTGAAGCGAACGGCGACATCGAGCTGGCGATCGAGAACATGCGTAAGTCTGGTGCGATCAAAGCGGCGAAAAAAGCAGGCAACGTTGCTGCTGACGGCGTGATCATCACCAAAATCGACGGCACCTACGGCATCATTCTGGAAGTTAACTGCCAGACTGACTTCGTGGCAAAAGACGGTGGTTTCCAGGCATTTGCTAACAAAGTTCTGGACGCAGCGGTTGCTGGCAAAATCACTGACGTTGAAGTTCTGAAAGCGCAGTTCGAAGAAGAGCGCGTTGCACTGGTTGCTAAAATCGGTGAGAACATCAACATCCGTCGCGTTTCCGCTCTGGAAGGCGAAGTGCTGGGTTCTTACCAGCATGGCGCGCGTATCGGTGTTCTGGTTGCGGCTAAAGGCGCTGATGGTGAGCTGGTTAAACAGCTGGCAATGCACATCGCTGCAAGCAAGCCGGAATTCGTTAAACCGGAAGACGTATCCGCTGAAGTAGTTGAAAAAGAGTACCAGGTTCAGTTGGATATCGCCATGCAGTCTGGCAAACCGAAAGAAATCGCAGAGAAAATGGTTGAAGGCCGCATGAAGAAATTCACCGGCGAAGTTTCTCTGACTGGCCAGCCTTTCGTTATGGATCCGAGCAAATCTGTTGCTCAGCTGCTGAAAGAGCACAATGCTGACGTAACTGGCTTCATCCGCTTCGAAGTGGGCGAAGGCATCGAGAAAGTTGAGACTGACTTCGCAGCAGAAGTTGCTGCAATGTCCAAGCAGTCTTAATCAATAAAAGGAGCCGCCTGAGGGCGGCTTCTTTTTATGCCCTTCATCTGAAAATCAGCCAGCACACTAGTGTTTGCGCTGGCAGGCGACGTATCATAAGCGCCGGTATTAACCCCGTCCAATTGTTGACAGTCTCAGGAAAGAAACATGGCTACCAATGCAAAACCCGTCTACAAACGCATTCTGCTTAAGCTGAGCGGCGAAGCGCTCCAGGGATCCGAAGGCTTCGGTATTGACGCGAGCATTCTTGACCGTATGGCGCAGGAAATTAAAGAGCTGGTCGAACTTGGGGTTCAGGTTGGCGTGGTGATTGGTGGCGGCAACCTGTTCCGTGGGGCGGGTCTGGCGAAAGCGGGTATGAACCGCGTAGTGGGCGACCACATGGGTATGCTGGCGACCGTGATGAACGGCCTGGCAATGCGTGATGCGCTGCATCGTGCCTATGTGAACGCACGTCTGATGTCCGCGTTCCCGTTAAATGGCGTTTGCGACAATTACAGCTGGGCAGAGGCGATTAGCCTGCTGCGCAACAACCGCGTGGTCATTTTCAGCGCCGGTACAGGTAACCCGTTCTTTACTACCGATTCCGCGGCGTGCCTGCGCGGTATTGAGATTGAAGCGGATGTGGTGCTGAAAGCGACCAAAGTGGACGGCGTGTTTACTGCCGATCCGGTGCTCGATCCGACCGCCACGCTGTGCGAACAGCTGAGCTACAGCGAAGTGCTGGATAAAGAACTGAAAGTGATGGATCTGGCGGCCTTTACGCTGGCTCGCGACCATAAACTGCCGATTCGCGTGTTCAACATGAACAAACCTGGCGCGTTGCGTCGTGTTGTCATGGGCGAAAAAGAAGGCACATTGATTACGGAATAATTCCCGTAAGCAATAAATAAAGGTAAGATTCCGCTTTAATTTATTGAGCAGTTCTTTCTGGCATCTTCAGGGTGCCAAAAATTGAACAGGCTATACTTAGCACACCCGCCGTATGGCCTGCCTGCGACAAGATTTCAAGGATCCGTAACGTGATTAGCGATATCAGAAAAGATGCTGAAGTACGCATGGATAAATGCGTCGAAGCGTTCAAAACTCAAATCAGCAAAGTACGCACTGGCCGCGCTTCTCCGAGCCTGCTGGATGGCATCGTTGTGGAATACTACGGTACGCCGACTCCGCTGCGCCAACTGGCTAGCGTTACCGTCGAAGACTCCCGTACGCTGAAAATCAACGTGTTTGACCGCTCAATGAGCCCGGCTGTTGAAAAAGCGATTTTGACCTCTGATCTCGGTTTAAACCCGAGCTCTGCGGGTAGCGATATTCGCGTTCCGCTGCCGGCACTGACGGAAGAACGTCGTAAAGATCTGATCAAAGTCGTACGCGGCGAAGCTGAACAAGCGCGTGTTGCGGTACGTAACGTTCGTCGTGACGCGAACGATAAAGTGAAAGCACTGCTGAAAGACAAAGAAATCAGTGAAGACGACGATCGTCGTTCTCAGGATGACGTACAGAAGCTGACCGATGCTGCAATCAAAAAAGTGGATGCGGCGCTGGCGGATAAAGAAGCAGAACTGATGCAGTTCTGATTCGAAACAAACCGACTAAAACGCCGTACAGAGAGCCGCGAGAGTGGCTTTGCTGGCGGCGTTTTGCTTTTTATCCTTGCAACGTTGTGAGCGTTTCATGAAGCATTTAACTCTTCTGGGCTCAACGGGTTCTATTGGTTGCAGCACGCTGGCGGTGGTTCGCCACAATCCCGATCGTTTCTCCGTTACTGCGCTGGTTGCCGGTAAAAATGTTACCCGCATGGTTGAGCAGTGCCTTGAGTTTTCTCCCAAATTTGCGGTGATGGACGATGACCAAAGCGCGCAACAGTTAAAGCGCGCTTTGCGGGAACACGGCAGCCGAACAGAAGTGCTGAGCGGTCAACAGGCAGCCTGTGAAATGGCGGCGCTGAGCGGTGTCGATCAAGTGATGGCGGCCATTGTGGGCGCTGCGGGCCTGGTGCCAACGCTTGCTGCTATTCGTGCCGGGAAAACGGTGCTGCTGGCGAATAAAGAGGCTCTGGTGACGTGCGGTCGCTTGTTTATGGAGGCGGTGAAGGAGAGCGGGGCGCAGCTTTTGCCGGTGGACAGCGAGCATAACGCTATTTTTCAGAGTTTACCGGAAACAATTCAACATAACCTGGGGTACGCTGATCTGGAGCAGAATGGCGTTTCGTCTATTCTGCTTACCGGGTCTGGTGGCCCGTTCCGGGAGACACCGCTTTCCGATCTGACCGCAATGACGCCGGATCAGGCGTGTCGGCACCCGAACTGGTCAATGGGGCGCAAGATCTCCGTTGACTCCGCCACTATGATGAATAAAGGTCTGGAATACATTGAAGCGCGCTGGTTGTTTAATGCCTCTGCCCGCCAGATGGAAGTGTTGATTCACCCGCAATCGGTGATCCACTCCATGGTGCGTTACCAGGATGGCAGTGTATTGGCACAACTGGGTGAACCGGATATGCGTACGCCCATCGCTCATACGATGGCCTGGCCGGAACGAGTGCCGTCAGGTGTTAATGCCCTCGATTTTTGCAAACTAAGTTCGTTAAGTTTCGCGCAGCCCGATTTTGACCGCTATCCTTGCCTGAAGCTGGCCATTAATGCTTCAGATGAGGGGCAGGCGGCAACAACGGCGCTCAACGCGGCGAATGAGGTCACTGTTTCGGCATTCCTGGCATCTGCTATCCGTTTCACAGATATTGCCGCCCTGAATCTTTCTGTGCTTGAACAGATGGATTTGCGCGAACCGCAGAGCATTGATGACGTGCTGGCTGTGGATGCACAGGCACGCGATGTTGCGCAAAAACAAGTGATGCGCCTCGCAAGCCAGTGATATTACAGCGATGAGTGACGGTGCTATTTGTTAGCGTTGGGCTTCGGTGATATAGTCTGCGCCACAAAATTGCCAGTTGGTATTATGGCGTTTGGTGTAAGCCGTGGTTTACACGGCTTTTTTGCGTAAAGGCTTTTGTATTCCTGAGTACCGCTAAATCCTTTTCAGGGACTAAAACGCGTTATGTTGTCTGCTAACCAACCGATAAGCGAAAGTTTGCCAACGCATGGCTGCCGCCATGTAGCGATAATTATGGATGGCAATGGTCGCTGGGCGAAAAGACAAGGGAAACTCCGGGCTTTTGGTCATCGGGCCGGAGCGAAGTCTGTACGCCGTGCGGTCTCTTTTGCCGCCAATAATGGTATTGATGCGCTGACGCTTTATGCTTTTAGTAGCGAGAACTGGAATCGCCCGGCGCAGGAAGTGAGTGCGCTGATGGAGTTGTTTGTGTGGGCGCTGGATAGCGAAGTAAAAAGCCTGCACCGTCATAATGTGCGTTTACGCATTATTGGCGATACCAGTCGTTTTAATACGCGTTTGCAGGAGAGAATCCGCAAAGCGGAAGCGTTAACCGCCCAGAATACCGGGCTGACGCTGAATATCGCAGCGAACTATGGTGGACGCTGGGATATCGTACAGGGAGTACGGCTGCTTGCCGAGCAGGTGCAGGAAGGGCTTTTACGCCCGGATCAAATTGATGAAGAAACGCTCAATAAGCAAGTCTGCATGCACGAGCTGGCTCCTGTGGATTTAGTGATTAGGACTGGTGGGGAACATCGCATAAGTAATTTTTTACTTTGGCAAATTGCCTATGCCGAACTTTACTTTACAGATGTTCTTTGGCCCGATTTTGATGAACAAGACTTTGAAGGTGCGCTGCATGCCTTTGCCAATCGAGAGCGTCGTTTCGGCGGTACCGAGCCAGGTGGCGACAAAGCCTGATGGGGGTTGCTTTTGCTGAAGTATCGCCTGATTTCTGCTTTTGTATTGATACCCATTGTTATTGCAGCGCTTTTTTTGCTGCCGCCGGTGGGATTCGCGATCGTTACGCTCGCTGTTTGCATGCTCGCTGCGTGGGAGTGGGGGCAACTGAGCGGCTTTACTTCCCGGACTCAGCGGGTTTGGTTGGCCGTATTATGCGGGTTTTTACTCGCGCTTATGCTATTTACGCTGCCGGAGTATCACCATAATACCCATCATCCGCTAGTGACGATCTCGCTCTGGGCATCTCTGGCTTGGTGGCTGGTGGCGTTGGTGCTGGTGCTAAGTTACCCGGCATCCGCTGCGGCGTGGCGCCATTCTAAAATTTTGCGCCTGATTTTCGGTATCTTGACGATTATCCCTTTCTTCTGGGGCATGTTGGCACTGCGCGTGTGGCATTACGATGTAAACCACTACAGCGGCGCGCTGTGGTTGCTGTATGTGATGATCCTCGTTTGGGGCGCAGATTCAGGCGCTTATATGTTTGGCAAACTGTTTGGCAAACATAAGCTTGCACCGAAAGTCTCGCCGGGAAAAACCTGGCAAGGTTTCCTGGGGGGCTTGCTGACTGCGGGTATTATCTCCTGGGGCTACGGCGCATGGGCGAATCTGGATGTAACCTCATCTACGCTCTTTGTTTGCTCGGTGGTCGCGGCGTTAGCCTCTGTATTGGGCGATCTCACGGAAAGTATGTTCAAGCGTGAAGCCGGAATTAAAGATAGTGGGCATCTAATTCCGGGTCATGGCGGTATACTGGATCGCATTGACAGCCTGACAGCGGCAGTTCCTGTATTTGCCTGCCTGTTATTGCTGGTTTTCAGGACGATTTGACGGAAGGTTTTATGCTGAGCATTCTCTGGAATCTGGCGGCGTTCATTGTTGCGCTTGGTGTATTGATCACCGTGCATGAATTTGGCCATTTCTGGGTTGCTCGCCGCTGTGGCGTGCGGGTTGAGCGTTTTTCCATCGGTTTTGGAAAAGCGCTCTGGCGTCGCACCGACAAACACGGTACCGAATTTGTCATCGCTCTGATCCCCCTGGGCGGTTATGTCAAAATGCTGGATGAGCGCGTTGAGGCCGTTGCGCCGGAAATGCGCCACTACGCTTTCAATAATAAAACGGTTGGCCAGCGCGCCGCCGTTATTGCTGCCGGTCCCATCGCTAACTTTATCTTTGCCATCTTCGCTTACTGGCTGGTGTTTATCATCGGTGTCCCTGGCGTTCGTCCGGTTGTTGGTGAAATAACGCCCAACTCTATCGCTGCAAACGCGCAAATTGCACCCGGCACGGAACTTAAAGCGATTGATGGCATCGAAACGCCTGATTGGGATGCAGTGCGCTTACAGTTGGTGTCTAAAATCGGCGATAGCCAGACGACCGTCAGCGTAGCGCCATTCGGCAGTAACAATCGTCAGGAAAAAGTGCTGGATTTACGTCACTGGGCCTTTGCGCCTGATAAAGACGATCCGGTTATGTCGCTCGGGATTCGTCCTCGCGCGGCGCAGCTTGAACCGGTGCTTGCGGAGGTGCAACCCGGTTCCGCTGCCAGCAAAGCGGGTTTGCAAGCTGGCGACAGGATCGTTAAAGTCGATGGTCAGCAGTTAACGCAGTGGATGACGTTCGTTACGCTGGTACGGGATAACCCAGGTACGTCGTTAGCGCTGGAAGTGGAAAGGCAAGGGGCTCCCTTGTCTTTGACGTTGATACCGGATACAAAGCCCGGTAGCAAGGCAGAAGGGTTTGCGGGCGTGGTGCCCAAAGTCATTCCTCTGCCAGATGAATACAAAACAGTACGCCAGTACGGGCCATTTAGCGCCATCGTTGAAGCCACGGATAAAACCTGGCAGTTGATGAAGCTAACGGTCAGTATGTTGGGGAAATTGATCACCGGTGATGTAAAACTGAACAACCTCAGTGGGCCGATTTCTATCGCTCAGGGGGCTGGGATGTCAGCGGAGTTCGGGTTGATTTACTACCTGATGTTCCTTGCTTTGATAAGCGTGAACTTAGGCATTATTAACCTGTTCCCTCTGCCTGTTCTTGACGGCGGACATCTGCTGTTTTTAGCGATTGAGAAGCTGAAGGGCGGACCGGTATCCGAGCGAGTTCAAGACTTTAGTTATCGCATTGGCTCTATCTTGCTGGTGCTGTTAATGGGGCTTGCACTTTTCAATGATTTCTCTCGCTTGTAAGAGAGTTTGTTAGGAAGAACGCATAATAACGATGGCGATGAAAAAGTTGCTCATAGCGTCGCTGCTGTTTAGCAGCGCCACCGTATACGGTGCTGATGGATTCGTAGTGAAGGATATTCATTTCGAAGGCCTACAGCGTGTCGCCGTTGGTGCGGCCCTCCTCAGTATGCCAGTTCGTCCTGGCGATACGGTGAATGATGAAGATATCAGTAACACCATTCGCGCGTTGTTTGCCACCGGCAACTTCGAGGATGTTCGTGTCCTGCGTGATGGTGATACGCTCCTCGTTCAGGTGAAAGAACGCCCGACAATCGCCAGCATCACCTTCTCCGGCAACAAGTCGGTGAAAGATGACATGCTGAAACAGAACCTTGAAGCTTCTGGCGTCCGTGTGGGTGAATCACTGGATCGCACCACCCTCTCCGATATCGAAAAAGGGCTGGAGGACTTCTACTACAGCGTGGGTAAGTACAGCGCCAGCGTCAAAGCTGTCGTCACCCCATTACCGCGTAACCGTGTTGACCTGAAGCTGGTCTTCCAGGAAGGCGTTTCCGCGCAAATCCAACAGATTAATATTGTTGGCAACCATGCCTTCACGACCGAACAGCTGATCTCCACGTTCCAGTTGCGCGACGAAGTGCCGTGGTGGAACGTTGTCGGCGATCGTAAATACCAGAAACAGAAACTGGCGGGCGACCTGGAAACCCTGCGCAGCTACTACCTGGATCGCGGTTACGCACGTTTCAACATTGATTCGACTCAGGTTAGCCTGACGCCGGACAAAAAAGGCATCTACATTACGGTTAACGTGACCGAGGGCGATCAGTACAAGCTCTCTGGTGTGCAGGTTAGCGGTAATCTCGCAGGACACTCTGCGGAAATTGAAAGCCTGACGAAAATCGAGCCGGGCGAGCTGTATAACGGTGCCAAAGTGACCAAAATGGAAGATGACATTAAAAAGCTTCTTGGTCGCTATGGTTATGCCTACCCGCGTGTTCAATCGCAGCCTGAAATCAACGACACGGACAAAACGGTTAAGCTGCATATCAACGTTGATGCTGGCAACCGCTTCTACGTGCGTAAGATCCGCTTTGAAGGTAACGATACTTCTAAAGATTCCGTACTGCGTCGCGAAATGCGCCAGATGGAAGGTGCGTGGCTGGGCAGCGATCTGGTTGATCAGGGTAAAGAGCGTCTGAACCGTTTGGGCTATTTTGAAACTGTCGATACGGAAACCCAGCGTATTCCGGGTAGCCCGGACCAGGTTGATGTCGTTTATAAGGTGAAAGAGCGTAACACCGGTAGCTTTAACTTCGGCGTTGGCTACGGCACCGAGAGTGGCGTCAGCTTCCAGGTTGGCGTTCAGCAGGATAACTGGTTAGGTACCGGTTACTCTGTCGGTATCAGCGGAACCAAAAACGACTACCAGACTTACTCTGAGTTCTCTGTCACCAACCCGTACTTTACGGTGGATGGCGTGAGCCTCGGCGGTCGTATCTTCTATAACGACTTTAAAGCGGATGATGCGGATCTGTCGTCTTATACCAACAAGAGCTACGGCCTTGATGGTACGCTCGGTTTCCCGATCAACGAATACAACACGCTGCGCGCTGGCTTAGGCTATGTTCATAACAGCCTGTCGAAGATGGAGCCGCAGGTGGCAATGTGGCGTTATCTGGACTCCGTGGGGCAGAATGCCAGCACGCAGAACGACAGCAACGGTTATTCGGCGGATGATTTCACCTTTAACTACGGCTGGACTTACAACAACCTTGACCGTGGTTATTTCCCGACGAAAGGTTCGCGCGTCAACCTGAACGGTAAAGTGACGGTTCCGGGCTCGGATAACGAGTTCTACAAAGTTACTGTCGACACCGCATCTTACTTCCCAATTGACGACGATCACAAATGGGTGGTCTTAGGTCGTACACGTTGGGGATACGGTGATGGTTTAGGTGGCAAAGAGATGCCGTTCTATGAGAACTTCTACGCAGGTGGTTCCAGCACCGTGCGTGGCTTCCAGTCCAATAACATTGGTCCGAAAGCGGTTTACTACGGCGGGAACAACCAGAGCAACTGTAAGAACACCGTTGCAGACTCACTCTGTAAGTCTGATGATGCGGTGGGCGGTAACGCAATGGGCGTTGTTAGCGCCGAGCTGATTACACCAACGCCGTTTATCAGTGACAAATATGCCAACTCTGTGCGTACCTCGTTCTTCTGGGATGCAGGTAGCGTGTGGGATACAAACTGGCAAAATACCGCGCAGATGAAAGCGCTGGGTATTCCGGATTATAGCGATCCGAGCAATATCCGCATGTCTGCCGGTATCGCATTACAATGGATGTCCCCATTGGGGCCGTTGGTTTTCTCCTACGCCCAGCCGTTTAAAAAGTACGATGGAGACAAAGCGGAACAGTTCCAGTTTAACATTGGTAAAACCTGGTAACGCCGTACTGCAATGGAATGCACCAGCAGTGTAGTGATGGCTGAGGCTTTCAATGAAAAGCCCAGCCACGCAAAGAACTGTACCTCCGGGTACAAACGGGATGGTAAGGAGTTAATTGTGAAAAAGTTGTTATTAGCTGCAGGTTTCGGTTTGGCAATGGCTGCGTCAGCTCAGGCCGCTGACAAAATTGCGATTGTCGATATGGGTAGCCTGCTGCAGCAGGTTGCGCAGACTTCCGGCGTTTCTCAGACCATGAAAAACGAATTCGGCGGTCGCGCAAGCGAACTGCAAAGCATGGAATCCGACCTGCAAGCAAAAGCACAGCGTTTGCAGCGCGATGGTTCCACGATGAAAGCAAGCGATCGCAGCAAGCTGGAAAAAGACATCACTTCTGGCCGACAGGCATTCGCTCAAAAAGCGCAGGCTTTCGAACAGGATCAGGCTCGCCGTTCTAATGAAGAACGCGGCAAGCTGGTGACTCGTATCCAGACCGCAGTGAAAAAAGTGGCTTCTGATCAGGGTGTTGATCTGGTTATTCCTTCCAACGCCGTTATTTACAACAGCAACGATGTAAAAGACATCACCGCTGATGTACTGAAACAGGTTAAATAAGTAATGCCTTCAATTCGACTGGCTGATTTAGCTCAGCAGTTGGATGCAGAACTACACGGTGATGGCGATATCGTCATCACCGGCGTTGCGTCCATGCAATCTGCCGTAGCAGGCCACATCACTTTCATGGTCAATCCTAAGTATCGTGAGCACCTGACTGCATGTCAGGCCTCTGCCGTTGTAATGACGCAGGACGATCTTCCCTTTGCCAACAGCGCTGCGCTGGTCGTAAAAAATCCTTACCTGACCTACGCACGTATGGCGCAAATTCTTGATACCACGCCGCAGCCTGCGCAGAACATCGCGCCTGGAGCAGTGATTGATCCAACGGTTAAGCTTGGTAGCAACGTAGCAATTGGTGCGAACGCCGTGATCGAATCCGGCGTCAGCCTGGGCGATAACGTCGTCATCGGCCCGGGTTGCTTCGTTGGGAAAAATACGAAAATTGGCGCGGGTTCGCGTCTGTGGGCCAATGTGTCCATTTACCATGAGATTGAGATCGGTGAAAATTGCCTGATCCAATCCGGCACGGTGATAGGTTCCGATGGCTTTGGCTATGCCAACGATCGTGGCAACTGGGTTAAAATCCCACAGCTTGGTCGCGTCATTATCGGCAATAACGTTGAGATCGGCGCATGTACGACCATCGATCGTGGTGCGCTGGATGATACTTGCATTGGTAACGGCGTCATCATTGATAACCAGTGTCAGATTGCACATAACGTTGTGATTGGCGACAATACCGCGGTTGCCGGTGGCGTCATCATGGCGGGTAGTTTGAAAATTGGTCGCTATTGCATGATTGGCGGCGCCAGCGTAATCAACGGGCACATGGAAATTTGCGACAAGGTTACCGTAACGGGGATGGGGATGGTCATGCGTCCTATCACTGAGCCGGGTATTTACTCCTCAGGTATCCCGCTGCAACCAAACAAAGTGTGGCGAAAAACCGCAGCCCTGGTGATGAATATCGATGATATGAGCAAGCGCCTGAAAGCTATCGAGCGCAAGGTTAATCAACAAGACGAATAATTCATCCGCATAACGCTTGTACACAGAAGAATTCGGGGGGACAGAAAAGCCTCTGCACCTCGAAGAATAAAGTGTATATACTTCCCGGCCTGTTGGCATTCTTATGATTGCCGCGGGCCGTGTTATTATTGCTTTTTAGTATATTTGGACAGGAAGAGTATTTTGACTACTGACACTCATACTCTGCACATTGAAGAGATCCTCGAGCTTCTGCCGCACCGCTACCCGTTCTTACTGGTGGATCGCGTGCTGGATTTTGAAGAAGGTCGTTTTCTGCGCGCAGTCAAAAATGTTTCGGTAAACGAGCCGTTTTTCCAGGGGCACTTCCCTGGCAAACCGATTTTCCCGGGCGTGCTGATCCTTGAAGCAATGGCGCAGGCAACCGGTATTCTGGCGTTTAAAAGCGTTGGCAAACTGGAGCCGGGTGAGCTGTATTACTTCGCCGGTATCGACGAAGCGCGCTTTAAGCGTCCTGTTGTGCCAGGCGATCAGATGATCATGGAAGTCACTTTCGAAAAAACCCGCCGTGGCCTGACCCGTTTTAAAGGGGTTGCGCTGGTAGACGGTAAAATTGTTTGTGAAGCTACTATGATGTGTGCACGTAGCCGGGAGGCCTGATACGTGATTGATAAAACCGCCTTTATTCATCCTACTGCCATTGTTGAAGACGGTGCCGTTATTGGTGCTAACGCTCATATTGGCCCATTTTGTATTGTGGGACCTCACGTTGAAATTGGTGAGGGCACCGTACTGAAATCTCACGTCGTCGTGAATGGTCATACGACTATTGGTCGTGACAACGAGATTTATCAGTTCGCCTCCATCGGCGAGGTTAACCAGGATTTAAAATATTCTGGTGAACCGACTCGTGTGGAAATTGGCGATCGCAACCGCATTCGCGAAAGCGTCACCATCCACCGTGGCACAGTACAGGGTGGTGGGTTGACGAAGGTGGGCAGCGATAACCTGCTGATGATCAACGCGCACGTTGCGCACGATTGCACCGTTGGAAATCGCTGTATCCTCGCAAATAACGCAACGCTGGCGGGGCATGTTTCCGTCGACGACTTTGCAATCATCGGCGGCATGACCGCAGTGCATCAGTTCTGCATTATCGGTGCACACGTGATGGTTGGCGGCTGTTCTGGCGTTGCCCAGGACGTACCGCCTTACGTGATCGCTCAGGGCAACCATGCCACACCATTCGGTGTGAACATTGAAGGCCTGAAACGTCGCGGCTTTAGCAGAGAAGCGTTAGTGGCTATCCGTAATGCGTACAAATTGCTGTACCGCAGCGGTAAAACGCTGGAAGAGGCGAAACCGGAAATTGCTGAGCTTGCCGCTAAGCATCCGGAAGTTGACGCATTCATGCAGTTCTTTGAGCGCTCAACACGTGGTTTGATCCGTTAATGATCGACGCGCGTCCTCTTACGATAGCCCTCGTCGCCGGAGAAACCTCCGGCGATATTCTTGGTGCCGGTCTTATCCGTGCGCTGCGAGCTCGCCTGCCGAACGCGCGTTTTGTTGGCGTCGCGGGGCCGCGTATGCAGGCCGAAGGCTGTGAAGTCTGGTATGAAATGGAAGAGCTGGCAGTGATGGGCATCGTTGAGGTGCTGGGCCGCTTGCGCCGTCTGCTGCATATTCGCGCCGATTTAACCCGTCGTTTTAGCGAACTGAAACCGGATGTCTTTGTCGGCATCGACGCGCCAGATTTCAATATTACTCTCGAAGGTAATCTGAAACAGCAGGGTATTAAAACCATCCATTATGTCAGTCCGTCCGTCTGGGCGTGGCGACAAAAACGTGTTTTCAAAATCGGCAGAGCCACCAATCTGGTGCTCGCGTTTCTGCCTTTCGAAAAAGCGTTTTACGATAAATTTAACGTACCGTGTCGTTTTATTGGCCATACCATGGCGGATGCCATGCCGCTGGATCCCGATAAGAACGCGGCGCGGGCGCACCTGGGTATTGCCGATAACGTGCATTGTCTGGCTTTGTTGCCGGGCAGCCGCGGGGCGGAAGTCGAAATGCTAAGTGCAGACTTCCTGCGCACCGCGCAATTGTTGCGTGAGCGCTACGCCGATCTTGAAGTGGTTGTTCCGTTGGTCAATGCGAAACGGCGCGAACAGTTTGAACGCATCAAAGCGGAAGTCGCACCCGAGCTGCCGGTGCATATGCTTGATGGCCAGGCGCGGGAAGCGATGATCGCCGCAGACGCCGCACTGCTGGCTTCAGGAACCGCTGCGCTGGAGTGCATGCTGGCGAAATGCCCGATGGTGGTTGGCTATCGGATGAAGCCTTTCACTTTCTGGCTGGCAAAACGGCTGGTAAAAACGCCTTATGTGTCGCTGCCAAACTTGCTTGCCGGGCGTGAGCTGGTTAAAGAGTTGCTCCAGGATGAATGCAATCCCCAGGCGCTCGCTGCTGCGCTGGAACCCTTGCTGGCCAACGGCAAAACCAGCCACGAGATGCACGACATTTTCCGCGAGCTGCATTTGCAGATTCGCTGCAATGCCGATGAACAGGCGGCTGACGCCGTACTGGAGTTAGCACAATGATAGAGTTTGTTTATCCGCATACGCATTTGGTTGCGGGTGTGGATGAAGTCGGTCGCGGCCCGCTGGTGGGCGCGGTGGTGACAGCGGCGGTGATCCTCGATCCCGAGCGTCCTATTGTCGGTCTGAACGATTCTAAAAAATTATCCGAAAAACGCCGTTTGTCGCTCTGCGATGAGATCAAAGAGAAAGCGCTGGCCTGGAGTCTTGGCCGCGCGGAGCCGCATGAAATCGACGCGTTGAACATTTTGCATGCCACCATGCTGGCGATGCAGCGCGCTGTTGCCGGGCTGGCAATTGCGCCCGAGTTCGTGCTGATCGACGGTAACCGTTGCCCGACTTTGCCGATGCCTTCGCTGGCGGTGGTAAAAGGCGATAGCCGTGTCGCAGAAATCAGCGCCGCGTCGATTCTCGCCAAAGTGACCCGCGATGCGGAGATGGCCGAACTTGATATCATTTTTCCGCAATATGGCTTTGCGCAGCATAAAGGCTATCCTACGGCTTTCCATCTGGAGAGACTGGCGGAGCACGGCGCAACCGAGCATCACCGACGCAGCTTTGCGCCGGTCAAACGCGCGTTGGGTCTTGTGTCCTGATTCTTGTGTACGTGAAATAAACCAGGCTGGGATCTAAAAATGGCTGAACCACGTTTCGTACACCTGCGGGTGCATAGCGACTATTCCATGATTGACGGGCTGGCGAAAACCGGGCCGCTGGTGAAAAAGGCGGCCGCGCTCGGCATGCCTGCGCTGGCGATCACCGATTTTACCAACCTGTGTGGTCTGGTGAAGTTTTACGGAACGGCGCACGGTGCCGGGATGAAGCCTATCGTCGGTGCTGATTTTCATGTGCAAAGCGATCTGCTTGGCGACGAACTGACGCAGCTCACCGTTCTCGCTATCAACAACACCGGTTATCAAAACCTGACGCTGCTTATTTCGCGCGCCTACCAGCGTGGTTATGGCGCGCTCGGCCCGTGGATTGACCGCGACTGGCTGCTGGAGCTCAATGAAGGGTTGATTCTGCTTTCCGGCGGGCGCATGGGCGACGTGGGTAAAAGCGTGCTGCGTGGCAATAGCGCACTGGTAGAGCAGTGTCTTGAGTTCTATAAAACCCATTTTCACGATCGCTACTACCTGGAGCTGATCCGTACGGGGCGAGCGGACGAAGAGTCTTACTTGCATGCCGCCGTCGCGCTGGCAGAAGAGCATGGCTTGCCGGTTGTTGCGACCAACGATGTGCGGTTTATTGATGCCGACGACTTCGACGCCCATGAGATCCGCGTTGCGATCCACGACGGTTTTACCCTTGACGATCCTAAACGCCCGCGTAACTATTCGCCGCAGCAATACATGCGCAGCGAAGAGGAGATGTGCGAACTCTTCTCGGATATCCCGGAAGCGCTGGAGAACACGGTCGAAATCGCCAAACGCTGTAACGTCACCGTGCGTCTGGGCGAATACTTCCTGCCGCAGTTCCCGACGGGTGAGATGACCACTGAGGATTTCCTCGTGGCGAAATCCAAAGAGGGGCTGGAAGAGCGACTGGAATTCCTCTTCCCGGATGAGAACGTGCGCGCTGAAAAGCGCCCGCCTTATGATGAACGTCTCGATATTGAACTCCAGGTTATCAACCAGATGGGGTTCCCGGGCTACTTCCTCATCGTGATGGAGTTTATCCAGTGGTCGAAAGATAACGGCGTGCCGGTAGGGCCGGGCCGTGGTTCCGGTGCGGGTTCGCTGGTTGCTTATGCGCTGAAAATTACCGACCTTGATCCGCTGGAATTTGACCTGCTGTTCGAACGTTTCCTTAACCCGGAACGTGTGTCGATGCCTGACTTCGACGTCGATTTCTGCATGGAAAAACGCGACCAGGTTATCGAGCACGTGGCGGATATGTACGGGCGTGATGCGGTATCGCAGATCATCACCTTTGGTACCATGGCGGCGAAAGCGGTTATCCGCGACGTTGGTCGTGTGCTGGGTCACCCGTATGGCTTTGTCGACCGAATTTCAAAACTGGTGCCGCCCGATCCGGGGATGACGCTGGCTAAAGCGTTTGAAGCCGAACCGCAACTGCCGGAAATTTACGAAGCCGACGAAGAGGTCAAAGCGCTGATCGATATGGCGCGCAAGCTGGAAGGGGTGACGCGAAACGCCGGGAAACACGCCGGTGGTGTGGTTATCGCGCCAACCAAAATCACCGACTTTGCGCCGTTATATTGTGATGAAGCCGGTCAGCACCCGGTTACCCAGTTCGATAAAAACGACGTGGAATATGCGGGTCTGGTGAAGTTCGACTTCCTTGGGCTGCGTACGCTGACCATCATTAACTGGGCGCTGGAGATGATTAACGCCCGGCGCGAGAAGAACGGCGAGCCACCGCTGGATATCGCCGCTATTCCGCTGGATGACAAGAAAAGTTTCGACATGCTGCAACGCTCGGAAACCACGGCGGTTTTCCAGCTTGAATCCCGCGGCATGAAAGACCTGATCAAACGCCTGCAGCCTGACTGCTTCGAAGATATGATCGCACTGGTGGCACTGTTCCGTCCGGGCCCGCTGCAATCAGGCATGGTGGATAACTTTATCGACCGTAAACACGGGCGGGAAGAGATCTCCTACCCGGATGTTCAATGGCAGCATGAGAGTCTGAAGCCGGTGCTGGAGCCAACCTACGGCATCATTTTGTATCAGGAACAGGTGATGCAGATTGCCCAAGTACTTTCGGGTTATACCCTTGGCGGCGCGGATATGCTGCGCCGTGCGATGGGTAAGAAAAAGCCGGAAGAGATGGCCAAGCAGCGCGGCACGTTTGAGGAAGGCGCGAAGAAAAACGGCGTCGACGGCGAACTGGCGATGAAAATCTTCGATCTGGTGGAAAAATTCGCCGGTTACGGATTTAACAAATCGCACTCTGCCGCCTATGCTTTGGTGTCATACCAGACGCTGTGGCTGAAGGCGCACTATCCGGCTGAGTTTATGGCGGCGGTAATGACCGCCGATATGGACAACACCGAGAAAGTGGTTGGCCTGGTCGATGAGTGCTGGCGCATGGGGTTGAAAATTCTGCCGCCGGATATCAACTCGGGTCTGTACCATTTCCACGTTAATGACGATGGCGAAATTGTTTACGGCATCGGCGCGATCAAAGGCGTGGGGGAAGGCCCGATCGAGGCGATCATTGAAGCGCGTAACAACGGCGGCTATTTCCGTGAACTGTTTGATCTATGTGCCCGCACCGATATCAAAAAACTCAACCGCCGGGTGCTGGAAAAACTGATTATGTCCGGGGCGTTTGATCGCCTTGGCCCGCATCGCGCTGCGCTAATGAACGCGCTGGGCGATGCGCTAAAAGCTGCCGATCAGCACTCGAAAGCCGAGGCCATTGGGCAGGCGGATATGTTTGGCGTGCTGGCAGAAGAGCCGGAGCAGATCGAGCAGTCCTACGCCAGCTGCCAGCCGTGGCCGGAACAGGTGGTGCTGGACGGTGAGCGTGAAACGTTAGGGTTGTACCTGACGGGTCACCCGATTAACCAGTATTTAAAAGAAATTGAGCGCTATGTCGGAGGCTATCGGCTGAAAGACATGCATCCGACCGAACGTGGGAAAGTGACCACGGCGGCGGGGCTCGTCATTGCCGCGCGGGTTATGGTCACCAAGCGCGGCAATCGTATCGGCATCTGTACCCTGGATGACCGTTCCGGGCGTCTTGAAGTGATGTTGTTCACTGACGCCCTGGATAAATACCAGCAACTGCTGGAAAAAGACCGCATACTTATCGTCAGCGGACAGGTCAGCTTTGATGACTTCAGTGGGGGGCTTAAAATGACCGCCCGCGAAGTGATGGACATTGACGAAGCCCGGGAAAAATATGCCCGTGGGCTTGCTATCTCGCTGACGGACAGGCAAATTGATGACCAGCTTTTAAACCGACTCCGTCAGTCTCTGGAACCCCACCGTTCGGGAACCATTCCAGTACATCTCTACTATCAGAGGACGGATGCGCGCGCGCGATTACGCTTCGGCGCAACGTGGCGTGTCTCTCCGAGCGATCGTTTACTCAACGATCTGCGTGGCCTCATAGGTTCGGAGCAGGTGGAACTGGAGTTTGACTAATACAGGAATACTATGAGTCTGAATTTCCTTGATTTCGAACAGCCGATTGCTGAGCTGGAAGCGAAAATCGATTCTCTGACCGCCGTTGGCCGTCAGGATGAAAAACTGGATATTAATATCGACGAAGAAGTGCATCGTCTGCGTGAAAAAAGCGTTGAGCTGACACGTAAAATTTTCGCCGATCTTGGCGCATGGCAGGTCGCGCAGTTGGCTCGCCATCCGCTGCGTCCATACACCCTGGATTATGTCCGCCTGGCTTTCGACGAGTTCGACGAACTGGCTGGCGATCGTGCTTACGCTGACGATAAAGCCATCGTTGGCGGTATTGCGCGTCTGGATGGGCGTCCGGTGATGATCATCGGCCACCAGAAAGGCCGCGAAACCAAAGAGAAAATCCGCCGTAACTTCGGTATGCCGGCACCGGAAGGCTATCGCAAAGCGCTGCGCCTGATGGAAATGGCAGAACGCTTCAACATGCCGATCATTACCTTTATCGACACGCCGGGTGCTTATCCGGGCGTGGGCGCGGAAGAGCGTGGTCAGTCTGAAGCGATCGCGCGTAACCTGCGTGAAATGTCCCGTCTGAACGTGCCGGTTATCTGCACCGTGATCGGCGAAGGCGGCTCCGGCGGCGCACTGGCGATTGGCGTGGGCGATAAAGTGAATATGCTACAGTACAGCACCTATTCTGTTATCTCCCCGGAAGGCTGCGCATCAATTCTGTGGAAAAGCGCTGACAAAGCACCGCTGGCTGCCGAAGCGATGGGGATTATCGCCCCGCGTCTGAAAGAGCTGAAACTGATCGACTCGATCATCCCGGAACCGCTGGGCGGCGCTCACCGTAACCCGGAAACCATGGCAGCGTCGGTGAAAGCGCAACTGCTGGCCGATCTGGCCGATCTGGATGTGCTGAGCAAAGACGATCTGCGTAACCGCCGTTACCAGCGTCTGATGAGCTACGGCTACGCCTGATCCTCATCCCACTCTGAAAAGCCGCACCGCTGTGCGGCTTTTTTTATACCTGCCGTTTAGCTCAACTATGCTTAGCTAAGGTTTTTAACGGAGGTAGCTGGTGAATATTATTGCCATCATGGGACCACATGGCGTTTTCTATAAAGATGAGCCAATTAAGGAGCTGGAGCAGGCATTACAGGCCCAGGGTTTTCAACTTATCTGGCCGCAAAACAGCACCGATTTACTGAAATTTATCGAACACAACCCGCGCATCTGCGGCGTTATCTTTGACTGGGACGAGTACTCCCTCGATCTGTGCAGCGAAATCAATCAGCTTAACGAATATCTCCCGCTGTACGCCTTTATCAACACCCACTCGACGATGGACGTCAGCATCCAGGATATGCGTATGGCGTTGTGGTTTTTCGAGTATGCGCTGGGCGTGTCCGAGGATATAGCTACGCGTATCGGCCAGTACACCCGCGAGTACCTGGAAACCATTACGCCACCGTTTACCCGCGCGCTGTTTACCTATGTTAAAGAGGGCAAATATACCTTTTGTACGCCGGGGCATATGGCGGGTACGGCTTATCAGAAAAGCCCGGTTGGCTGCCTGTTTTACGATTTTTTCGGCGGCAATACATTAAAAGCGGATGTCTCTATTTCAGTCACGGAGTTGGGCTCGTTACTGGATCACACTGGCCCGCATCTGGAAGCCGAAGAGTATATCGCCCGCACCTTTGGCGCGGAGCAGAGCTACATGGTGACCAACGGTACGTCCACGTCGAATAAAATCGTTGGCATGTACGCCGCTCCGGCGGGCAGCACATTGCTCATTGACCGTAACTGCCATAAGTCACTGGCGCATCTGCTGATGATGAGCGACGTTACGCCGCTATGGCTGAAACCAGGGCGCAATGCACTGGGAATTTTGGGCGGTATTCCACGCCGTGAATTTACCCATGCCAGCATCGAACAGAAGGTGGCAAAAACGGCGGGCGCGCACTGGCCGGTACACGCCGTGATCACTAACTCCACCTATGACGGACTGTTGTATAACACCGACTGGATCAAAAAGACGCTGGATGTGCCGTCGATCCACTTCGATTCTGCCTGGGTTCCTTATACCAATTTCCACCCGATCTACGCCGGGAAAAGCGGTATGAGCGGCGAGCGGGTGCCGGGAAAAGTGTTCTTTGAAACGCAGTCGACGCACAAAATGCTGGCGGCATTTTCGCAGGCGTCGCTGATTCATATTAAAGGTGAATATGATGAAGATACCTTTAACGAAGCATTTATGATGCACACCACCACTTCGCCGAGTTACCCGCTGGTGGCCTCTATCGAAACGGCGGCTGCGATGCTGCGCGGTAATCCCGGCAAACGTCTGATTAACCGTTCCGTCGAGCGCGCGCTGCATTTCCGTAAAGAAGTTCAGCGGCTGAAAGATGAAGCCGATGGCTGGTTCTTTGATATCTGGCAGCCAGAAGAGATCGAAGAGGCGGACTGCTGGCCGGTTGCGCCCGGCGAAGCGTGGCACGGTTTCCGCGATGCGGATGCCGACCATATGTTTCTCGATCCGGTTAAAGTGACCATTCTGACGCCGGGGATGGACGAGCAGGGGAATATGAGCGATGACGGGATCCCGGCGGCGCTGGTGGCGAAGTTTCTTGATGAGCGCGGCGTGGTGGTCGAGAAAACCGGGCCCTATAATTTGCTGTTCCTGTTTAGTATTGGCATTGATAAAACCCGCGCGATGGGTTTGCTGCGTGGGTTGATGGAGTTTAAACGCGCTTACGATCTGAACCTGCGCGTGAAGAATATGCTGCCGGATCTCTACGCCGAGGATCCGGATTTCTACCGCAATATGCGCATTCAGGATCTGGCGCAGGGGATCCATAAGCTCATCCGCCAGCACGATCTCCCTCGTTTAATGCTGCAAGCGTTTGATGTGTTACCGGAAATGAAGCTGACGCCGCACCAGGCCTGGCAGCGGCAAATTCAGGGCGAGGTGGAAACCATTGAACTTGAGCGGCTAATTGGGCGGATTTCGGCGAATATGATCCTGCCTTATCCGCCAGGCGTGCCGCTGGTAATGCCCGGTGAAATGATCACCGAAGCCAGCCGGGCCGTGCTGGATTTCCTGTTGATGCTCTGCGCTATTGGCCGCCACTATCCCGGTTTTGAGACAG
The DNA here is from genome assembly GCF_042788165.1 of Kosakonia sp. YIM B13588. Taxonomy (NCBI): domain Bacteria; kingdom Pseudomonadati; phylum Pseudomonadota; class Gammaproteobacteria; order Enterobacterales; family Enterobacteriaceae; genus Kosakonia; species Kosakonia sp. YIM B13588. Next base: position 246,938 of record NZ_JBHZPO010000008.1, read on the forward strand.
ATATTCATGGCGCGAAGCGGGACGAAGAGGGCGTTTATCGGGTACGAGTCCTAAAAGCCCGCTGAGCTATTGCGGGTAAACACCGGCAGGCGTAACGTTCTGGCATTCAGAAAAGGAGAGACTATGCTGGGTTTAAAACAGGTTCATCATATTGCCATCATTGCTACGGACTACGCGAAGAGCAAAGCGTTTTACTGCGATATTCTGGGGTTTACGCTGCAAAGCGAGGTCTATCGCGAAGCACGTGATTCATGGAAAGGCGACCTGGCGCTGAACGGCCAGTATGTGATTGAGCTGTTTTCTTTCCCGTTCCCGCCTGCGCGCCCCAGCCGGCCAGAAGCCTGCGGGCTGCGCCATCTGGCGTTTAGCGTTGATGACATCGACAAGGCAGTGGCGCATCTGGCTGCTCATGGTGTGCGGTGCGAAGAAATCCGTATCGATCCCTGCACCGATAAACGCTTCACCTTCTTTAGCGATCCCGATGGCCTGCCGCTGGAGCTTTACCAGCAGTAATACTTGCCACTTCCGCTAATGCCCGGTAACGTGCCGGGCATTACCCCGTTTTGAAAATCGCTATGACCACGCCCTTTTTTGCATCAATGCCGACCACATCGCGCCAGTTTCTGGTGGCGTTTAGTGGTGGGCTGGATTCGACGGTCCTGCTGCATAAATTGATGCTTTGGCGTCAGCAATTACCCGAACTCAGGCTGCGCGCCATCCATATTCATCACGGGCTTAGTCCGCACGCCGATGCATGGGGGGAGCATTGTGAGGATATTTGCGCGCGCTGGCAGATCCCGCTTAGCATCGTTCGTGTTCAAGTGGTGAATAACGGGGAAGGAATCGAAGCGCAGGCGCGAAATGCGCGTTATCAGGCGTTTGCGGATGCATTGATGCCTGGTGAAGTGCTGGTGACGGCTCAGCATCTGGACGATCAATGCGAGACGTTCCTGCTGGCGTTAAAGCGCGGCAGCGGGCCTGCCGGGCTGGCGGCCATGCCAGCAAGTATGCCTTTTGCCGGAACCCAGCTTATTCGTCCGTTACTGACACAAACTCGTGATGAGCTGCATCAGTGGGCGCTTCACCATGCGCTGTCATGGATTGAGGATGAAAGTAACGCCGACGCCAGCTTTGATCGCAATTTTTTGCGCTTGCAGGTTTTACCGGTGCTGGCGGCGCGCTGGCCGCATTTTGCCGACGCTGCTGCGCGTAGTGCCGCACTGTGTGGTGAGCAAGAGCAGTTACTTGATGAGTTACTGGCAGAGGAACTTGATGCGGCGACGACGGCTGAAGGGGCGCTGGAACTTGCCCCTCTTTACAGGCTAAGCGATGCGCGGCGTCGGGCGCTGCTGCGCCGCTGGCTGGCGCAGCGCGGTGCGGCTATGCCGTCACGCGCCATGCTCGATCGTTTGTGGCAGGAAGTGGCGCTGGCGCGTGAAGATGCTTCGCCGTGTTTGCGCCTGGGCGAATTTGAGGTACGTCGTTATCAGTCGAGCTTGTGGTGGATCCGCGCCATTGACAGTCAGCGCGATACGCAACTGCCGTGGGTTGCGCCTTTCGAACCGCTAACACTACCGGCAGGTCTTGGCGAGTTGTCGCTATTGGCGGGTGGAGACATTCGCCCCCCCAATACTGAAGAGGCGGTTTCGATCCGTTTTCAGGCACCCGGTATGTTGCATATCGTTGGACGCAGCGGCGGACGCAAGCTGAAGAAAATCTGGCAGGAACTGGGTGTGGCGCCCTGGCGACGCGATACCACGCCGCTGCTGTTTTATGGCGAAACGTTGATGGCGGCAGCGGGGCTATTCGTTACGCGAGAAGGGGCGAAAAGCGTGGAGCAAACGGGCGTACGACTTGAGTGGCGAAGATAACGGGCAACTGGCGCTGCCCGCAAAATGTCAGGACTCGCTCACCACAACGGTGCCGATTTCAGGATGGCTGAAGCTGGCAATTTTATCGAGACGCAGTTCGCGCGCGGCGCCTGCGACATCAACCACCAGATACTCCACATTTTTACGTGAGACTAAATCGTTGGCTTTGGCGCTGAGCACCTCACCGTCTTTCATTTCCAGCTTCAATAAAAGATGATGCTGGCAGGCGAGTTCAAGGTTGTCATAGTCATCACAGTTGATGGGTTGATAGGCATCATTCATTGACATAATCGCTCACCAGTAAGTTCGCGGCAGCATACGCCGCCTTTTCCCTGACCGACTCTGAAAGGGTGTCATCCGACGCCATTTCATTCAGCACTTTCAACACGCACCCCAGCGCATCCGGGATATACCCTAAATCTCCGCTGGCGATTTCCGCATAACGTCTGCGTACTAACTCACAATAATTGTTCACATCACCTCCTGTCAGCAACCTGACTTTACTGTGAGATAACACTAAGCCTACGAAGTTAAACTCTGTTTAGCAAGGTGACTATACCACAGCTTATTCGTCATTATCAGGGCGATGAATACCCACTGCGACAAGAGATAACAGCGCTTTATGCTTATATTCGCTACAATAGCGACCATTTTATGAAGGAGCGGTGATATGGCATTAAAAGCGACAATTTATAAAGCGACGGTGAACGTTGCCGATTTGGATCGTAATCAGTTTTTAGATGCAACGCTGACGCTGGCTCGCCATCCTTCCGAGACGCAAGAACGCATGATGCTGCGCCTGCTGGCGTGGATGAAATACGCGGATGAACGCCTGCAATTTACCCGCGGTCTCAGCGCTGACGATGAACCGGAACTCTGGTTACGCAATGATTATCTGGGTATCGATTTGTGGATTGAGCTGGGCCTGCCGGATGAAAAACGGCTAAAGAAAGCCTGCTCACAGGCGAAAGAGGTGGCGCTTTTTACCTATAATTCACGCGCGGCGCAGATCTGGTGGCAGCAGAATCAGTCGCGCTGTTCGGCATTTAGTAATCTGAGCGTCTGGTATCTGGATGATGCGCAACTGGCCGGTTTGAGTGCGTTTGCCAGCGATCGCACCATGACGCTGCAAGCGACTTTGCAGGATGGCGCTATCTGGTTATCAGATGAGAGTCAGAACCTGGAGATCCACCTTGAAGCCTGGCAGCAGCCGCAATGATTGAGATCTCCCGTTCGGTCTCCATTGCTGACGAAGAGCTGGAAATCACGGCTGTGCGGTCGCAGGGCGCGGGCGGGCAACATGTCAATAAGAGCTCAACGGCGATCCACCTGCGTTTTGACATCCGGGCTTCAAGCCTGCCAGAGTATTACAAAGCGCGTTTACTGGAAGCGTCGCACCATCTGATCAGCAGCGAAGGCTGGGTGGTGATAAAAGCACAGGAATATCGCAGCCAGGAGATGAACCGCGAAGCGGCAATCGCTCGCCTGGTGGCGTTAATTAAAGAATTAACCGTTGTGCAAAAGAGCCGTCGGGCAACGCGCCCAACCCGCGCGTCGAAAGAGCGCCGGTTATCGGGCAAGGCGCAAAAGTCGTCGGTAAAAGCGTTACGCGGTAAAGTTCGTGGCCATGAAGGCTGACGGGTACTAACAGAATTGGGCATAAGGAATCGGGTGTGAAAAAAGCGATTTTATCTGTGCTGGCAGGGTGTACGCTCTTTGCGCTTTTCGGATGTAACAACCGTGGCGACGTTGAGACGGTGCAGCCAGCACACGTTGAAGAATTGAAACCAATGCAGCAAAGCTGGCGCGGTGTTTTGCCCTGCGCGGATTGCGAAGGCATTGAAACCTCTCTGTTTCTGGATAAAGACGGTAGCTGGGTGATGAACCAGCGCTATCAGGGAGGAAAAGCGCCCGCGGTGTTTGCCACTTATGGGAACTGGGCGCGCACGGCGGATAAACTGATCCTCACCGATACACACGGTGATAAAACCTTTTTCCGCGCCAAAGGTGAGGCGCTGGAAATGCTCGATCAGCAAGGCAATCCCATTACTTCTCAGCTCAACTATACGTTACAGCCGGTAAAAGCCGCGCTACCGGCAACGCCAATGGCGATGCGCGGCATGTATATGTACATGGCTGATGCGGCGATATTTACCGATTGTGCAACCGGCAAGAAGGTAACTGTTGCCAGCAATGCGCAGCTTGAGCGCGACTATGCGGCAGCGCGTGGAACAGAAACCAAACCGATTCTGCTGGTGGTCGAAGGGCATTTCACCGTTGAGCCAAACCCGGACACCGGTGCGGCGCAAAAAATGCTGGTAACGAATAAGCGCGGTAAGTTTAGCCCCAATAAAGGCTGTGATGATTAAGCGTTAGCAGCGCAAAACCCGCCTTCACAGAAGGCGGTATGCTTTATCGTGAAGAGCATGCGAAACCTGCGTTTACGATGAAACCTCTGTTGGTCATGCTTGATTTAAACGCAGCAATAATGAGGCAGCGCCAAAGCCAGATGCCCGTCACGTGGTATTTCGGTAGTTATAAAAAAGCCCCGCAGAGCGGGGCTTTTTGTTGGGGCGCTTAGCCTTTGATGGCTTTGACCAGATAATCGAGGATATCCCCGGTTTTGATCAGCTGCTTCTCGCCATTGCGACGGTATTTATATTCGATATCGTCGTTGTCGAGGTTGCGATCGCCAATCACCACCGTGTGCGGGATACCGATCAGTTCCATATCGGCAAACATCACACCCGGGCGCTCTTTACGATCGTCCATCAGCACTTCAATGCCTTGCGCACGCAGCTCGGCGTAGAGTTTCTCCGCCAGCTCCTGCACGCGATAAGATTTGTGCATGTTCATTGGCAGCAGCGCGACCTGGAACGGCGCAATCGCGTCAGGCCAGATGATCCCGCGCTCGTCGTTGTTCTGCTCAATGGCCGCAGCCACTACGCGCGTTACACCGATACCGTAGCAACCCATGGTCAGGATCTGGTTGCGGCCATCTTCGCCCTGAACGGCGGCGTTCAGCGCCTGGGAGTACTTGGTGCCCAACTGGAAGATGTGACCGACTTCAATACCGCGTTTGATAAGCAGCGTACCTTTGCCATCCGGGCTCGGATCGCCGGCAACAACATTACGGATATCTGCCACTTCCGGGGTCGCCACATCGCGATCCCAGTTGATGCCAAAGTAGTGTTTGCCGTCAATATTCGCGCCAGCAGAGAAATCGCTCATCGCTGCAACAGTACGGTCAATGACGACCGGAACCGGCATATTCACCGGGCCGAGCGAGCCAGGGCCTGCGTTCACTACCGCGCGGATTTCCGCTTCGGTGGCGAAGGTCAACGGCGCGGCAACCTGCGGCAGTTTTTCCGCTTTAACTTCGTTCAGCTCATGATCGCCGCGTACCAGCAGCGCAACCAGCGGGGAGCTGCTGCCTTCAACGGCTTTAACCAGCAGGGTTTTCACGGTTTTTTCAATCGGCAGGTTGAACTGCTCAACCAGCTCAGCGATGGTTTTGGCGTTCGGCGTGTCAACCAGCGTCATTTCCTGCGTTGCTGCAGCGCGCGGTTCTTTTGGTGCCAGCGCTTCGGCAAACTCAATGTTGGCGGCAAAATCGGAAGAGTCAGAGAAGATCACATCATCTTCACCGCTCTGCGCCAGCACCTGGAATTCATGCGAGGCGCTACCGCCGATCGAACCGGTATCCGCCTGTACTGCGCGGAAATCCAGACCCATACGGCTGAAGATTTTGCTGTAGGCGGCGTACATTGCATCGTACGTCTCCTGCAACGATTCCTGAGAGGTATGGAAAGAGTAGGCATCTTTCATCAGGAATTCGCGTGAGCGCATGACGCCAAAACGCGGGCGCACTTCATCACGGAACTTGGTCTGGATCTGGAAGAAGTTCAGCGGCAACTGTTTGTAGGAGTTCAGCTCGTTACGAATCAGGTCGGTGATCACTTCTTCATGCGTTGGGCCGAGGACAAACGGACGATCGCCGCGATCGACAAAACGCAGCAGTTCCGGGCCATATTGCTCCCAGCGACCGCTTTCCTGCCACAGGTCTGCGGGCTGCACTACTGGCATGGACACCTCAATCGCACCGGCGTTATTCATCTCTTCACGCACGATGTTTTCGACTTTTTTCAGAACGCGCAAACCGGTTGGCAGCCAGGTGTATAACCCGGAGGCCAGTTTGCGGATCATCCCGGCGCGCAGCATCAGCTGATGGCTGATGACTTCGGCGTCGGCAGGCGTCTCCTTCAGAGTGGAGAGCAAGTATTGGCTAGTACGCATGTTGTTACGGTTCCATTTGGACAATCGGAACAGGCCTAAGACAGGCCTGACACAGAAAAAAGTGGTTTAGTTTATCAGCCTGGCGGAGATGCCAAAAGAGAGGGGGATAAAATTAGCGCGCTTCGAGCGCAAACACTTCAAAGCCGCCATCGGTTACGCGCCAGCGCACGTTAAAATCCAACAGCCAGACGGCGTAGGTTTTTCCCTGTTCTTCCCCTTTCTTATAAGCCGGGCGCGGATCCTGCGCCAGCACTTCACGCAGGAAGGTTTTGAAATGCGGGTAGCGCTTTTCAAGCCCAATAAGCTGCGCTTCAACATCCGGTGTAAAGGTGACGGCGACATCAGCAGGAGGCGCCTGTTGTGCGTAGCTGGCTTGCGCGTGCGGCAAGGCTTCAACAAACGGCAGATAGGGCTTGATATCCACCACCGGCGTGCCATCGACCAGATCAAGACTGCCAAGTTGTAAAATCACCTGATCTTTCTGACAGCGGATGCCGTGTAATTCAACCAGCGACATGCCGATCGGGTTAGGGCGGAAGGTCGAACGCGTAGCGAACACACCCATTCTGGCGTTTCCTCCCAGCCGGGGCGGGCGCACGGTTGGTCGCCAGCCGCCTTCCATCGTTTGATGAAACACGAAAAGCACCCACAGATGGCTGAACTCTTCAAGGCCACGCACGGCATCGGGCTGGTTATAAGGAGGAAGCAAGTGAAGTTCGCCGCCGCCGTGTTTCACCAGGCCTGGCTGGCGCGGTACGGCAAACTTCTCTTTATACGGTGAGCGGATAACGCCGATTTGCTCGAAAGCAAATGTACTCATTTGGATGAGATATTCAGTGCAGAACCTACGCAAACTGCCTGACGGTAGCAGCCCGGCGTGCCGCTGGTCACTTCGCAGCTGTGCTGCAGAACCGCGTTAGCTTTCAGCTTAGATGCATTGATTTGCATGCGTTTACGCGCGGTAGGGATATTCGGCGGCGAGTCCTGATTGCTGGCCTGGCAGGATTCACCGGTGACTTCGCCCAGATCGCGGAATGGTTTACCCACCAGTTCAGTGGCATCCGTAATAACCCGTACAAGGGCAGGACGCGTGACCTTCGGTTTCTCCGGTTCTACTTTTGGCGCCACAGCGGTGCTTTTTACAGGTTCGACAGGAGATCTGCTTAGCAAGGAGCAGCCACTTAACATGAGTGCTAATAAACAGATCGGTAAAGCACGCATAATATATCCTCGAAGTAATTTTCTTAACGCCGCTTATTGAATCAGGCGCGTGCACAAATGACAAGGCGGGCTTGCGCCCGCCTTGAATGATATTACAGACTGAGGAGATTACCAGCCTTTCACTGCGCCGCCGTTGAAGACTTTATTTGCCGCTTCGCTGACTTCGTCAGACTGATAAGCCTGGACGAATTTCTTCACGTTTTCCGCGTCTTTGTTATCTTCGCGCGCGACGATCAGGTTGACGTACGGGGAGTCTTTATCTTCAACGAAGATGCCGTCTTTTTCCGGCGTCAGGCCAATCTGGCTGGCGTAAGTGGTGTTGATAACCGCCAGAGCAATCTGCGCATCGTCCAGTGAACGCGGCAGTTGCGGGGCTTCCAGTTCAACAATCTTCAGGTTTTTCGGGTTTTCGGTGATATCCAGCACGGATGGCAGCAGACCCACGCCATCTTTCAGTTTGATAAGTCCTTGTTTTTGCAGCAACAGCAGGGAACGGCCAAGGTTGGTTGGGTCGTTCGGAACAGCTACCTGAGAACCATCCTGCAACTCAGACAGAGCTTTGATTTTTTTGGAGTAGCCAGCGATCGGGTAAACGAAAGTGTTGCCGACCGGAACCAGTTTGAAGCCACGGTCTTTGATCTGCTGATCCAGATACGGTTTATGCTGGAAGGCGTTCGCGTCAATGTCGCCTTTACTCAGCGCTTCGTTCGGCAGCACGTAGTCGTTAAAGGTAACCAGCTCAACGTCCAGGCCATATTTCTCTTTTGCGACTTTCTGCGCAACTTCAGCAACTTGCTGTTCGGCACCCACAATCACACCGACTTTGATGTGATTCGGATCTTTTTCGTCCTGGCCGCAACCTGCCAGTGCCAGAGAACCCAGCAGAGCACCAACTGCTGCAAAGGTCTTGAATTTAAAAGCCATGATATTTTCCTTTCTAGCTGAGTCGTTATGTTGTGTGTAACGTTATTTATGCGTCACAGCCCGGACGATACGATCGCCAGCGAACTGAATTAAGTAAACCAGAACCACGAGCAATATCAGTACGGTATTCATCACTAATGGATTGTAGGTCACGTAGCCATATTGGATACCCAACTGACCTAAACCACCCGCACCGACGGCACCGCCCATTGCGGAGTAACCCACCAGAGTAATCAGCGTAATGGTCGCCGCGTTGATCAGCCCCGGCAGCGCTTCTGGCAGCAGAACTTTGCGAATGATCTGCATGGGTGTTGCGCCCATTGCGCGTGATGCTTCGATCAGACCCGCAGGAAGCTCCAGCAGAGTATTCTCTACCATGCGGGCAATAAACGGTGCGGCGCCTACGGTCAGTGGAACGATAACCGCATACAGACCAATAGATGTGCCAACAATCACGCGGGTGAAAGGAATCATCCACACCAGCAAAATGATAAACGGGATGGAGCGGAAAATATTCACCAGTGCGGAAATCACGCGATACAACCCCGGGTTTTGCATGATCTGACCCGGACGCGTCACATACAGCAGCACACCGAACGGCAGACCGACGATAAAACCCAGCAAGCCTGAAGCAAAGGTCATAAATAATGTTTCCCAGATGCTGCGGGCAAAAAGCCACATCATTGCCTCAGACATAACCGAGTACCTCTACTTTTACATGGTGTTCTTGCAGCCAGGCGATCGCCGCCTGCGTATCCTCAGCGGTACCGTGCATTTCAGTCAGCATAATGCCGAACTTCACGCCGCCCGCGTAATCCATCTGCGCGCTAATAATATTGTTGTTCACGTTAAAACGACGCGCCGTTTCCGACAGCAGCGGGGCATCGACGGATTGACCGGTAAACTCCATCCGCAGCATCGGTACGCTGTCCGTTTGCGGCTGCGCCTGTAAGCGTTGCAGGTAATCTTCCGGAATATCCAGGTGCAGTGTGGACTGGATAAACTGCTGCGCCAGCGGTGTTTTCGGATGGGAGAACACTTCGCTCACCGTATCCTGTTCAATCAGCTCACCGTTGCTGATCACTGCCACGCAATCACAAATGCGTTTTACCACATCCATTTCATGCGTAATGAGCAGAATGGTCAGCCCGAGGCGACGGTTAATGTCCTTCAGCAGTTCAAGAATAGAACGTGTTGTGGCCGGATCCAGTGCGCTGGTGGCTTCATCACATAACAACACTTTCGGGTTGCTGGCCAGCGCACGAGCAATGGCGACGCGCTGTTTTTGCCCGCCGGAAAGATTGGCCGGGTAGCTGTCGTGCTTATCTGCCAGACCCACCAGATCGAGGAGTTCTGTTACCCGGCGATTGATCTCTTCGCGCGAGGTGTTATCCAGCTCCAGCGGTAAAGCAACGTTACCGAAAACGGTTCGCGAAGAGAGCAGGTTGAAGTGCTGGAAGATCATGCCAATTTGGCGGCGCGCTTTGGTTAATTCCGCTTCTGACAGCTGTGTCAGATCCTGACCGTCAACCAGAACGCTGCCCTGCGATGGGCGTTCAAGCAAGTTCACGCAGCGGATAAGCGTACTTTTCCCCGCACCTGACGCGCCAATAACGCCATAAATCTGGCCAGCAGGAACGTGCAGGCTAACGTTGTTCAGCGCCTGAATCGTACGGTTCCCTTGCTGGAACACTTTGGTGATATTCGAAAGTTTAATCATTAGATTATTTTTATCGTATGAGAGTTAGCCGTGGCATTTTCTTCTGCCGTTTACGACTTCCAGCCGTAAACAGAGCGGATGGTAAGGCATCCAGACGTCTAAATCAATGTCACTCAACAACGATGAGCACTTTCCTGTGTAGCGAAACATGAGATACTAAGAACATATGCCTTTTTCAGGAGCAAACCCGTGGCAAAGTCTGTACCCGCTATTTTTCTCGATCGTGATGGCACTATTAATGTTGATCACGGCTATGTCCATGAGATCGACGAATTCGAATTTATTGATGGCGTTATTGACGCCATGCGCGAACTGAAAGAAATGGGTTATGCGTTGGTGCTGGTGACTAACCAGTCTGGTATTGCGCGCGGGAAATTCACCGAAGCGCAGTTTGAAACGTTAACCGAATGGATGGACTGGTCTTTAGCCGATCGCGGCGTTGATTTGGATGGCATCTACTATTGCCCGCATCACCCGCAGGGAACAGTGGAAGAGTTCCGCCAGGTTTGTGACTGCCGTAAACCGCACCCGGGCATGCTCATCTCGGCGCGCGATTTTCTGCACATTGATATGGCCGCTTCTTATATGGTTGGCGATAAGCTGGAAGATATGCAGGCGGCATCTGCCGCACAGGTAGGAACAAAAGTACTGGTACGCACCGGTAAATCTGTTACGTCGGAAGCTGAAAAGAGTGCTGATTGGGTGATTAATAGCCTCGCGGAGCTGCCTGCAGCCATTAAAAAGCACCAAAAATAGCCTTTATGACGAAAAGATGAGCGGTTGAAATAAAAATGCATTTTTCCGCTTGTCATTCAGCTCGGGCTCCCTATAATGCGCCTCCATCGACACGGCAGATGTGAATCACTTCACACAAACAGCTGGTTCGGTTGAAGAGAAAAAATCCTGAAAATCAGGGTTGACTCTGAAAGAGGAAAGCGTAATATACGCCACCTCGCGACAGAGCGCTGAAGCGCGTCGCACCTGCTCTTTAACAATTTATCAGACAATCTGTGTGGGCACTCAGGGTGACTGGATTCTTGACGTCCTCGGACGAAAAA
>NZ_JBHZPO010000009.1:0-203847 GCF_042788165.1 Kosakonia sp. YIM B13588
GCACCGCGATTTTAGCAATTCCATCATCATTGGTCAGAACCGTTGCCAGCTTCCGCCGAGCGCTCACAGCGGCCCCCCAAAGTCCTACTGGCATTTCCGCTCCGTGCCAGGAGCAGACATTGATAACATTGAGATATGTTAATTTATAGGGAGCAGGTCAGGATTCCAAAACACCATAATTAGAGGTGGTTTGTTTCGTCTGAACCAAGAGGATAGTTTGCCCGGTACCTGCTCAGCGGCTTGCAGCAGTAACCTGCACACTTTCTTAAGTCTGCCGGAAAATTCGCCTGATACGTGTAACCAATGACGAAGGCTTCTAGGTACAATATCGCTTCGAGAGAGTAGGCAGGCCCAATATAATAATCTGTACTAAAGGCCCTTTAAAGGAGCCTTTTTTGTTGGATTTTCTGCCTGAAACCCTATTTGTACCTTATCTTGCGCCAATATGGCCTACGGTATCAGTTACGTCGTTTGTTTTAATCACTGACAAACAATGACCCTGACTAGTCCAGTGAGTGTTCACCACGAATCTTTGTATCATAAATTCGCTGAATAAGAAGTTCCTGAATACTTTCCCGAACAGCACGACGTGTTACCCAAAAGTAAATAAACAACATGGCATAGTGATAAGTAGTTGGATTTAGTTCAATATAAATGACAAGTTCATCCGATTTTTCAGCATTCCCCCCCCCCTTAAAATTAGTAAATGATTTCTCGACCCAGGCGCTTAACTGATTAGTGTCATCAATAGGCGGCGACTGAATTATTCGAATAGCCTTGCGTAAGTATGGTAAATATCCATAAAATATTGGATTACCATCAGTACTATCCCATCGGCTCTCTAAGTTTATTACTCGATTCATTCGATGATGTTCAACTGGGTACCTTTTTAATATAGGAGAAACCCGAGGAACTAACTTTTCTATTTCCCTGTCATATTCCATCGATTTTACACGATCACGTAAAATTTCCTTTATTTTTTCATACCAGAAATTGTGAACTGCGGATTTATCGTCAAGCATTACGATTGACTCATTGAAGTCGTTATTCATGCATTTCTCACCACTTTAAAAGCCAAACCACCATTGATTTCTAAATCAACCCTTTCTTTTCGGGTGCTCCGGACGATGAAGGTTTTATTTATTTGTGCATATGCTCCACCTGCTTCGTAAGCTGCCTGAATATAGTTCCTTGCATCATTAAAGGCTGTTTCGCGTTTTTTGGCATCCCCGCGTTGCAGTTTGGATTCTAATTTCTGAAGCATTATATGTCCCTCTTCTTTTGAAGGAGGTATGAGCGCAGCCCAGGCCACTGAAACTTCCAGTTTTTGACCCTGAGCCTGAAACCGTCCCCGATGAGCAGTTCCACCTGAAGACTGCGCAGTCTTAGTTTTTTTTGCCATTAGTTTATCCCTTTATGATATCGATAAATACTTTTTTGCAATTTCCGCTGCCGTTTTCTCCATGCTGGGATATACAGTGCTTTCGGATATATTAAGCTGCGCCAACTCTTCCAGAATTTTATATTTGTTTGTTATCTCCACTCTGTTAAGAGGAAAATCAGCATCTGTTTCCGGTAAAATGGGATCAAGTCCGAACAAAAGAAAAGCGCCTGCCTGAGACTGTATGCGTTCATTATTTATTTTAGCCTTAAGGAAAACAACTTTTTTTAAATCATCGGAGATTATTCTGTTTCTGAAATATGATTTTTCATTCTGTATAAGGTCTGCAAGTTTATCAGTGAGTTCAGATAGCTCTACAGTATTTTTTTTGACATCAATGGAAGACAATTTTTCCAGCTCTTCGTAAGATAAAACTGATAAGTTTGCTATGCAACTCACTGTATCTGAGTCGAAATATTTAATTTTCTTTCTATTTGTTGAGAACGAAATCACCTGCCCGTTTTCATCAGGATTCGAACTGCAAGCAAAATATAATGCTATCAGTGGGTTAGAAGTGATATCCAAAAGTCTCGTAGGCAAGCCATAATGCTGCATGCGGACAAGTTTATCAATCGTGAATTTATCCTCCTTAAATTCATTAGGTCTTGCACTCAGTATTTCACGTACTAAGTCAGATTCTGAAGCAAGATGCCTATACGTCCCGTTTTCATTCTTTCTGTAAAGAGAGGGGACAAGCTCATATGAGCTTTTAGAGTGTCCACGATAAAAGGTAACGAGACCATCTTGGGTGTTTTTTTTAATAAAATCAAGATAATCCCTGACATTCTTAACCACCTGGTATGTTTGTTTTTTTAATTTGATTGTACCTTTAAGGCGGTTGTTTTTCTTGTCTAAACCAAGCCATTCCAGAACAATATTCAAATCCTTATTTTTTACTGCCCAATGCGTACGACTTAACCCGAAAGATCCTAACTCCAAGGCTTCTTTATATAATGCCGATTTGGGGTTTCTTATTTCTCCAAAATCATGATTAATCTTGAAGTAAAATAAAATATCGTCACCATCTTTACGTAAATTACTTATTTCCCCAAGCCTGACCCTGATGTACCTATTTTTATCATTTTCATCATCTTTCATATAAGTTTCGGTCATGAACAACACCGGTAGCTTGGCGAGTGCTTTTAAGGTATTGGGTCTTAATGGTATTAATTTACTGTAAATATCGCTTGGGGTGCCTTCCAGCATGCGGGACATCGAGAAGCTTTCCTCGCCTTCTTTAAGCTCAGGATCCATACACGGCCAGCGGTCAAAAACGTCCGGTTCTCCGGCCATGATTAAGTTAAACATCGCAATCTCCTGAATTTACTCACTAAAGTTAGTGTACTTTTATCATATTGCTTCATTCTGTATGAAAGTAACACAGATTGTCCATGCATGTTTGTCTCTAATAACTAACAAATTCCTGAATATTTTTTTAATCAAATCTTCAAAACTGATAGGTTGAAATAACCAAATTTCACAAAGTACATCTGCTTCTAATGTGGTTACGGTACGACCATGTGGGTGATGTCTTTCCATTCCTGAAAACTCCCGACTCAACCATCTGTAAGATGACGGTCAACTTCGCTGCTTGAATTATCTGGCATTTCAAATCAACCATGATGGATGAGCTGCAGTATGAAGTCTATTGCCATCCAGTTAAGTAAATGTCTGCTCTTCGCTCAGAGCAGACCTTTAGCTCAGTTACCTGGTCCGCTTCGTGCCAAAAACGGAAGTTGGTATTTTTCGCCAACAAGTTGAAAGATGATTGATGATGTGTCTGCTAAACCCGTGGCTATCCAGATTCACTTATCGTTTCTGAAATCAGGCTTTGAGACGGTAAAATGGGTCGAAGGACGACCCGTTTTTACTCATTCGAAAGCCGGCTCGCCATCGCCGGGAAAAAAACCATCCGCAGGTTTTACCGTGACATCAATCACAGACGGATCGTATTTTATTGCTAAGAAACGCTCGCGATAAAGGTGGTAGGCCGCATCACAGACGTTACTAGTGAAATAGGCGTTATAACCACCGCCAACGCCCGCCCCTGCGATAGGAATCGCTTGGGCCAGTTTTGCTTTGGTGAGACGAATCCCCAGGCTGTTGGCAATTTGCTTAATAATCTTCACAAATACTTGTTTTTCCAATTCTTCCCAGACTACTTTCTTGGCGACTTGCTGCGATATTTTTACCAGTTGCGCCATGGCGACGTTTTTCGCCATAGTTGATGAAGCAGAAGAGAGCCCCAATATGTTAAAGGCAAAAAGTCGTTCTTCCTGACGGGTGATATCGAAACCGTAATACGTTGCATATTCCCCGATGGCTCGCAGATTCAATGTAATGAGGGTAGGTATATCGATGGCCATTCCTGCAATCCCCATCACGCCAGCGCCTGCGCCTTCCGCCAATGCGATGCCCTTGTATTTGGCTGCCAGCCAGCCGACGGTTTTATCGATGTCCTCAAGACGCAACGTTTCAATATCTTCGTAGTGATTGATATGGATATGGCCGTCGTTACGGAACTCTTCGAAAATCGCTTCTGGTCGCACTGACCACAGCGCGGCATCGTTACAAACTCCCACTAGCCCCTGCACAGAAGATTGAATGGCTTCGCCGACGACAGGTGTTGAAAGAACCAACTCTCCGGCGTTGTTTAGAGGTTTACTGATTAATTCAAATGATTTAGCCAGAAAACCGCGCTGTGGGTTTTTCCAGTCGCGAATTTGCTGAAGTGCATTTTTATCGTAATCGATCAGTTCCATGTTATCCCTTGCCTGCCAGGCATCAGTATTTTTATGACGTGAATTTGATACTAAAGTTATCGGCAATAGAAAAGTAAATATGAGTAATTTAAAGTTCTATTGAAAATAGACCGCAAAAAGAATAGGTGGACTGGACTGCTCCCCGGTAGACGGCCCTGCCTTATAGTTTTGAGCATAGCAACTGTCTTTAGCCGCTTATTACGAAGCATGGCGATGAAACGAAGGATCCCATGCTTCATTCTTTTTAAGCATTGCATTCAGAATGGTCAGTAGTTTTCTGATGCAGGCTGTTAATGCGACCTTTTTAGGCTTTCCGGTAGCAACTTGGCGCTCATAAAACTCTTTAATTCCAGGATTGTGTAGGGCTCCTACCAGCGCTGACATATACAGGGCCGTACGGATGAGGCTCGTCCTCCAAATACTTTTTGTCGGCCACACATTGTTCCAGAATTACGATTGACTGGCGCAACTCCAATTAGCGCACTGATTTCACGACGTGACAGAGATCCAAGCTCTGGAACTTCTGCAAGTAGCACGGCAACAGTCGCCGCTCCAACGCCTTTTACGGCGCTGAGTAGTGCAGCCTGAAGAGCGCGGAACAGAATATCAATGGCAGGGGACTGGGACAGCCCACTGGCGGATTCCGGGTCCAGTATTGAGAGCAATTCATCAATCGGCAGGCTCAGGCTATACCGTTTCTTGATGCATTGAGCAAGCCGGTTAACCGAGTAGTCATCCCGCTGCGCAGTAGCGACGTTTGCAGGAAAGGCATTGACTTCGGGCCAATTGTGCAGGCCGGGAATGGCGTCAATCAAATCGAGAGCCTAGCTACGCTTGAGGATGATGTTGCGAGGTACGGGGTAAGCGCATAAGCGCTCCGCAAACTCCTTGAGCTGCTGGGTGTCCATAGATTGATCTCCATCGGGCGTCGAGCCGGTGCAGGCTTTGCGGGCCACCTAAGAAATCAAACATGGAATGGGTATGGCACAGAAATACTCCGTCTTCGTCGTACCCCGAAGGGCTCATACGGCTAGGGACTGCAACCAGTTTTGACATTACCATGATATTTAGCTTTCGCCAATTGCCCGGGTTTGTGGGATACTAATGGCAAGGCTTCGGGCAGAAGCCTGCCACCCGTCATAGCAAAGCTGTTGACAGCACTGCCGGTACTTCCCTCTCTTCCTGTATATGTCACGTTCAGGTTCGAGAAGCGGCAGACGGGTGACGTTTCGTCATGAACCGGGAGAACTGTCATGTCGAGTGAAGCTATTCGACCGTCCACCCTGGACGGTATCAAACGCCTTGCCAAATCGCTCAAGAGCGAGCAGGGTATCCAACACTTCCGAGCTTTGGACTATGCCGCACAGACAGCGGGATTCCAGAATTTTCGTCATGCCAGCAATGTGCTGCGAGCAGCAGCCCCCAAAGCGGAGCGCCCACGCCCCGGCTACTGTACCTTCCTGACCGCATACTGGAAGGACCGCAAGAGCAATGGAAGCGGACGTGAGACGTTGACCATCTGGTTGACCGCGCCTTGGGCTGAGCTGATTATCCCTCTTCAACTCCAGAATCATCGCGCATTGATGAATTTCCGTGCAGAGGGGCCAGACCATCTAGCACGCGAGCATCTGCTGCGTACTCAGTCCGAGGCACGGCGCACAGTTTGCGCTGCGGCACGTGCCTTGCATTTCATGGACGCAACGAAGTTGCGTCCATCCAAGAGCCACAGCCGAGCCTTTCCAGGTGGTCGTTCGAGCAACGCTATCCCCGGCCACGATCACTACAGCATCTGGTATGACCGCGAGACGAAGTGTTATCTGTTTGCGGATGAGCCTTACGAGAAGGCCGTCGAGAACAAGGTCCAGGAGCGCGAAGATTGGGCACAGCGGCACGGCTTCACCATCGTCAAGCCTGAATGGGCCGGTATGTACGCACCAGATGGCGGCTCGCGCCTCTACTTAGTTGCCGATGAGACGAAGGGCATCCCGCTGCAGCCCATCGCCGCTGCGCTGGACAGATTGCCAGCACCTATCGTGGAATCTGCATGGGGAGGCGAATCCGCACCAACGCTGCCGTATTTCGTGAGTCCCGGTACCATCGCCAAGGCGGAAACCAAGAAGGACAAGCAGAAAACACCGCCTAAGTCGAATGGCCAACGCAATTCGGTCGGCTACGTGCAGACCTTTGTCGGTCCGCAACGCCGCCCGAAGGGACGGATGTCGATCGAAGCGCATGCTGAAGTCGGACGGCTGCTGAAATCAGTTCTGGTGGCCACCTATCACCGCAAGGGTGTCTACAACCGTGTTAGTGCGATCCGCTGCGAACTCGACGAATGGGTGCAGCGTGAATACAACTACGCAGAACTGCCGAACGAGCAGTTTTTCGAGTTGTATTATCACGAGTCCGGCTCAACGTTTTCTCGATCACTCCCTGAAATTGAGCGGGAACGCCATGCTGAAAGTCTAACGAAAGCAAGGACGCTGCTGAACCAGCACTACCCCGACTGCCCGCCGCTGCGTTCACTGTTAAAAAAAATGGATGCTGCAGTCAAGTCGCTGCGGAATTGGGCTTAAGGAGTCGTCGCAATGCCTAGTACAAAACAAGATTAGCAAGTGTCACCATCCGTTCGTCCCGAGGCCGAATTGGAGAGCCGAATGGCAGCAGAGCTGTCCGCAGCCTTTCCCAATATTCCCCGCGAGCAACTGGTGGAACAACGGCGCTTCACCGTGCGCCTCGGTCACGAGACACTTGAGTTCGACAGCGCTGCCCAGTGGGAGAAAGCTGGGCGAGCGGATGTACTCATCTTTCATTGTGGACGGCCGCTGGCTGTGGTGGAACTTAAGCGAGAGGATCTTGTACTGACTCATGCTGGCTATGAGCAAACGCAAAGCTACGCGAATCAGTTGACGCCACGATCTCCTCTTGTCGTTGTCACGAATGGGCGCGATACCCGCATCTACGACGCCAATACAGAGTAACTTTGGTCCGGCGAGCAAGGCGCCGCCAATTCGGTAGCCTGTCTGCTTACCAATGCCGCTAAGTTGGCTGCGGCGGATATGCGGTGGGCAGCTGAAGATTTGATGGGTCGGGAAACCGGGGTCTGGTCTGGATCCCTATCGTGCGATCTGCAACTGCAAAACTTCTGGCCGGGATGACAGACCCACCCGGCCAGTCTGTTAACGCCTTTGCCGAGCTTCTGTGATTCCCCTCGCCTCAGTACCTTCACCACAATTAAATCAGCGCAAACCGGAACGACCTTCTCGATCATCGAAGGTGCAGCACGGAGCGGCAAGAGCAGTTGTTTGCGCGAACTCGCCTTGCGCACTCAGGACAGTGAAGGATTGGCTATCCTGATGTTGCGAGGCTCAGGACTGTTTCAGTCGCTTGCAGGGATACTTACACCCGACACAATTAAATTCCGGGCCTTTTTAAAAGTTCCTTAACCTGGTTGCCAAATTCAGGCGACTTCTTATCCCTACACCAGTCACCAATCAGACGTTCCAGATCAATTTCACTCGGTTTACCCATTATTTTCAGTCCGGCGATGAATTCACGTAACTTAGACTCAACACGCTCTACTGCCTGAGCCCTGCTTTTCCAACCTTCGGCGGGCTTATGCTCCTCAATCAGGGATAAGAATTCTTTTTTGACTGGTTCAAACAACGCTCTTTTAGAATCTGCCCCTTTTTTTCCAGCCTCTCTACGCACTTCACTGAGTGACCCACGCACCTCTTCCTTATCGAGTTGATTATGGGCTCCCTGCCATGCCCCCAGGCAGTGAGCTGCTCGCAGCATGGCGCGAATACCTTCTCCCAGACCACCTCTCTTCCATGTATATTGCCCCCACCAGAAAAGGATTCCGGCAGCATCTAGGTAACAATCAATATCCTTTCCGAAAACACCGACCATAAGGTGAGACTGCTCGTAACAATCATTCACCTTCCCATTAACAATTCTGGTTTTAGATTCTCGGCTCCACCCCCTCATATCACTCAAGGCATCCCGGAACCATTGTTTTACTCGTCTTTTTTCCTCTTCGCTGGTAAGTCTTTTTTCCTGATGAAGCAAGGAATACATGTTCTGCACCTGATCTTTAACCATTGAGAAAAAAGCATCCGTGCATTCAGCATCACATGAACACAATTCGTTTTTATCAGACAAAATATCTCCTTAAAAAGTACGTTTAGCAAAATCTTTCAGTATTTTTGGTCTGCGTCTACCGGATCATTTTTACTCCCTGTAACCGGGTCAGCAGAAGCCTATGGCATGATGCAGGAATGTACCTCGTCAGAAACCCAGGCTTAACAGAGCAGGTGGTGGTTGAAAATGACTGGCGTGCGGCGGCAGGAATCGCCGTGGGTACGGCATTTAACGTCTTGCCTAATATCGAGTTATGCAATGGACAACTGGATTTTTTCCCTGGGTTGCGACGCAGGAAGACAGGGAAGCGACGGACTGACGTGTTGCTGGAGAGTCTGGCGACAACGGGAAAACGATATGTGACAGGGAGGTTGTCGTTCTCACTGGAGGAGATGGAGAAACATATGCAGCTAAAAGTTATGTAACGATTATTCAGGCACCTGAGTTGATTGCTAATGTCGCGAATTTCCGTACGTGGTACTTACCTGAACTCACTCCCGCTCAATGCGATTTCAGCATATTCTTTACCCAATCTGGAAAATGATGAGCAATTAGCGGCTGAACTTAATGTTGCAGGAATAAAGGTCTTACTTGCCGATATAGTTTATGACATGTCTCATGACTTCAAGGCTTACACTTTTGCCGCGACGAGTGGAAACCAAGTTCGTTTTGTCTTTGACGACGTTAATACCAGCAATGATGCCTACAAAATGCACCAGTATCTGAAAAGCCAGTTGGGTAGAACGATTCGGGTTTATATCACCTGGTGATCGCCTTGCGAAAAGGCAAAAAAAAGCCTTTCCCGTAAGGGAAAGGCCTGTAAGGTACAGCGCGTATTAAAAGTAAAACAAAATTAATTAAAAGAGGCCTCGGTCACGCGTTCGATCAGCTCCATCTCTTCGCTGTTCAGCAGCTTTTCAATATCCACCAGAATCAGCATGCGCTCATCAAGCGAGCCAAGACCGAGCAGATACTGCGTGGAGAGCGTAACGGTATATTCCGGCGCGGGTTTGATCTGATCGGCATTGAGCGCCAGCACATCAGAAACGCCGTCAACCACAATCCCGACCACGCGGCCGCTGTCGAGGCTCAGCACAATTACTACCGTGTTGTCGTCAAACTCAGCGGAAGCCAGTTCAAACTTCACACGCAGATCGACAATCGGCACAATCACGCCGCGCAGATTGGTCACACCGGCAATAAACGCAGGTGTGTTGGCAATGCGCGTGACGCGATCGTAACCACGGATCTCCTGCACTTTGAGGATCTCAATGCCGTACTCTTCTGTGCCCAGGCGAAAAACCAGGAACTCATTACCGGCGTTGTCACCGGTTAACTGCTTGTCTGTGTTAGATAAATTCATTTTTTAACCTTTCTAAAAACTGACGTCAGGCTGCGTTTCAGTGCGCCCTGGCGCTTTTTGCCAGCGTCGTTAACACCGCGACATCCAGAATCAATGCGACGCTGCCGTCGCCGAGGATGGTCGCCGCCGAAATACCCGGAATTTTGCGGTAGTTCTGCTCAAGATTTTTCACCACTACCTGGTGCTGGCCGATCAGTTGATCCACCAGTAAGGCATAACGGCTACCCGCGCTCTGCACAATGACGGCAATCCCTTCGCTGATATCGTAATTTTCGTCGTGAATGCCAAACAGCGTGCCCAGCTCGACCAGCGGTAAATACTCTTCGCGCACCTGCAACATGCGCTCGCCGCCGGTCATCCGGTGCAGGATGTTTTCGGAAAGCATCAGTGATTCCATCATGCTGCCGAGCGGCAGAACGTAGATTTCTGAACCCACACGCACCGACATTCCATCAAGGATCGCCAGCGTCAGCGGCAGAATAATGCGGATCTTCGAGCCGCGCCCCTGTTCGGAATGGATGGTCACATGCCCGCCCATTTCCTGAATGTTACGGCGCACCACGTCCATACCCACGCCGCGACCCGAGACATCGGTCACTTTTTCCGCCGTGGAGAAGCCCGGCGCGAAAATCAGCATCCAGACATCTTCATCACTCATGTTGTCACTGATCGCCATGCCCTGCAGTTGCGCACGCGCCAGGATCTTCTCGCGGTTCAGCCCGGCACCATCGTCGGTCACTTCGATAATGATATTGCCGCCGTGGTGTTCCGCCGAAAGCACCAGGTTCCCCTTGTCAGCTTTACCGTTGGCGCGGCGCACATCGACCGGTTCAATACCGTGATCGAGGCTGTTACGCACCAGGTGCGTCAGTGGATCGACGATCTGTTCGATAAGACGTTTATCCAGCTCAGCAGAACCGCCGACCAGCGTCAGCTCCACTTCTTTATTGAGCTTACCGGCCAGGTCATGCACCAGCCGCGGGAAGCGGCTGAAGACATATTCCATTGGCATCATGCGAATCGACATCACCGACTCCTGCAAGTCGCGCGCGTTACGTTCGAGCTGCGCAATGGTGCTAATCAGCGTGTCGTGGTTGGTTGAATCAAGCACACCGGAAAGCTGCGAGAGCATGGCCTGAGTGATGATCAACTCGCCTACCTGGTTGATTATCTGATCGACCTTCTCGACCGCCACGCGAATGCTGCTGGCTTCTGTCGCTTGCGGGCGCTGGCGATTATTTTCCGGGCGTGTCGCACGTGCTGCCGGTGCCGCCACGGCGTTAACCTGTGCAGGCGTGGATGCCGCAGGCTCGTCGGCGGTGGCAACGGGTTCATCTTCAGCCGGTGCGGGAGCGATGGAGATCTGCTCCGGTTCGAGCACAAAACACAATACCGCCAGAATATCGTCCGGGGATGCCGTGGTGTGCAGCGTCAGTTGCAGGCTCTCATTTTCGGCCTGCAAATGGCTCACGCGGCCTAAATTGCCCATTTCATCAATCAGCGGCTGGCGATCGTCTTCTTTAATTTTGCTCAGCACGATGCGCAGTCGCTGGCCGTCCTCTGCGGGTTTCGCTACCGGTGCCGCAACCGCTTCTGCTATCACTGTTTCGGCAGCAACCGGCGCGGCAACGTCTGTGGAAACCGCAGCAGGAGCCGCACCGTCGAGCGCTATCTGGCGCAGCGCTTCGCAGATATAGTGGAACGTCTCCTCGTCGGGCTCGGCTGAAGCTTTATAGGCATCCAGTTGATCCTGCATAATATCTTTGCTCTCCAAAAACAGATCGCGAATAGGGCCGGTAATCGTCAACGTACCGCTGCGTACATCATCCAGCAGGTTTTCCAGGATGTGCATGGTTTGCTGTAACACAGTGAAACCAAAGGTGCCCGCGCCGCCTTTTATCGAGTGCGCAGCGCGAAAAATCGCATTCAGAACTTCTCTGTCCGGTGAGTCGAGATCCAGCTCCAGCAGATACTTTTCCATATCCGCCATCAGCTCATCCGCCTCGTCAAAAAAGGCCTGATAAAAATCGCTTATGTCCACTTACTTAATCTCCTCAGGACCGCTTTTTACCGTAGGTTCAACTGCCACTGCGCTGCTTAGCGGCGGCGCATCGGTGGCTGATGCACTCTGGCTCGCCGGGGATGCAACCAGCGTGTCGCGCAAAAGCACATCTTCTTGCATGATTTGTTTCTCTTTCTGCTGGCTCAGCACCAGGATACTGATCCGGCGGTTAATGGGATCGGCCGCATCGGAACCGTCCTGCATCATGGTGTCCGCTGTACCGATAACCCTGATAAATTTATTGCTGGCAAGCCCGGCACCGGCCAGGATACGCCGCGCCGCGTTGGCACGATCGGAAGAGAGCTCCCAGTTGCTGTAGCCCTGCTCACCGTTGGCGTAAGGCAGTGAATCCGTATGGCCGGTCATAATGATGCGGTTCGGCATGTCGTTTAACACCGGCACCAGCGCCTGCAGAATATTCACCATGTAGCTTTCGGGCGTTGGCCGACCGATTTGAAACATTGGGCGATCCGCGCTATCGGTGATCTGAATCAGCAATCCGTCATCGGTCAGCGAAAGCCGCAGGTTGGACGTGAAGTTATTCAAACGCGGATCGATTTGGATCAGGCTTTCCAGCTTCTCCCTCGCTCGCTTCAGGTTGACTTCACTCTTCTTCGCGTCCAGTGTCTGCAACGTCCGCTTGAAAACTTCGCCATCTTGTTTGATGACATCGCCGCCGCCGCCGGGGATCATGCTGTCGCTAAGGCTCGCTTTATCGCCCTGCGCCAGCGTGGTTTTCAGTGGCATTTTGAAATATTCAGCGATCTGCTGGCGCTGCTCCGGACTGGAAGAAGAGAGCAGCCACATCACCAGGAAAAACGCCATCATCGCGGTCATAAAGTCCGCATAGGCGATTTTCCAGGAACCGCCGTGTGAACCATGCTTTTTATTGATGGATCTGCGGACAACAATGGTAGTGGCAGACTTCTTACTCATGTCGACTCACCCGAAGAGGATGAAGAGCTTGAAGTACGCACTTCGCGAACGTGATCTTCCAGTTCCGCGAAGCTCGGACGTTCCGTGGAAAAGAGGGTTTTACGGCCAAATTCAACGGCGATCTGCGGCGCATAACCATTCATGCTGGAAAGCAGCATGGTCTTGATGCACTCAAGCATTTTCAGATGTTCCGCGCTATGCTGACGCAGCAGCGTCGCCAGCGGCAGCACCATGCCGTAAGCCAACAAAATACCGAGGAAGGTACCGACCATGGCGTGGGCAATCAGCGCGCCCAGTTCCGCTGCCGGGCGATCGGCGGCTGCCAGGGCGTTAACCACCCCCATTACCGCCGCCACGATACCGAATGCAGGCAACCCATCACCGACGGAATTAAGGCTATGCGCCGGCACTTCATGCTCGTGTTCGCAGGTCTCAATCTCTTCATCCATCAACGCTTCCATTTCAAAGGCGTTGGTATTACCGCTCACCATCAGGCGCAGGTAATCGGTGATGAAATTCATGATTTCACTGTCGGCCATCAGCCGTGGATAGGCCGAGAAAATCGGGCTGTTTTGCGGATCTTCAATATCGTTTTCCAGCGATACCAGACCGTTCTGGCGGCCTTTCGCCAGCAACAGATACATCATCGCCAGCAGATCCATATATAACGCTTTGGTGAAATGGGAACCTTTAAACAAACCAGGAAATGCTTTTAAGGTGGCCCGGATCGCTTTACCGTTATTTCCGACAATAAAAGCCCCTACGCCTGCGCCGCCGATAATTAAAAATTCGGTAGGCTGAAACAGTGACGCAAGATTGCCGCCACTGAGCGCAAAGCCGCCAAATACGGTCGCGAAAACGACGATATAGCCAATAATGACTAACACTTCAACTCCTTAATAATCCAGTAATCATTCCGCAACTCTGATATCAGGCCGCGCGGTGAAAATGCCGCAGCATCTGTTACTGTCGCCGATGAGAACGCGCCAGATCAGGAGTGGCTTTTTTAATTGCCCGCGAAGGTGGAAAACACAAACAGCAAGTAAAATTGGTATTAGTATTTTCCGGCGTGGTAATAAAACGCCCGCCACACGTGCTGCACTCAGTATGTTTAACCATGCCGCAATCAATAAATCGCAGCAGCGTCCAGGCGCGCGTTAAACCTAAAACTGGCTTTTTCTCTGTACCATTCAGACTATTTTCCAGATACAGGCGATAGCCTTTGAGCATAATCTCAACGGGACGACCCGATTCGGTCTTTTGCAGATAACAATAAATGTTATAAAACATTGACGAATGAATATTTTGTT
The DNA here is from genome assembly GCF_042788165.1 of Kosakonia sp. YIM B13588. Lineage (NCBI taxonomy): Bacteria > Pseudomonadati > Pseudomonadota > Gammaproteobacteria > Enterobacterales > Enterobacteriaceae > Kosakonia > Kosakonia sp. YIM B13588. Next base: position 14,015 of record NZ_JBHZPO010000009.1, read on the forward strand.
CCCACGCCATATACCAGTCGGTGGAAAACGGTAACATGCCTTTCGGCGGCGAACAGCCTTTGAGTTCTTTATACAGTTTTAATAATCTTCTGCGGCTAAGATTGGTTTCACTTTCGAGAACCTGCATCCTTGCGCCAAAAGAAATCAATTCCATGGCAATTTGCGCATCCCTGATTTCTGACATTATGCTTTTTTCACACATCACAAACTCCGCTGTCAGGATCTCGAAGGCTCTTCCCCAGAAAGAGAATTAAGCAAATCAGTGGATAAAATGATTCCGGTATGGAGACTTTGCAAAGCATCAATACGGGAATCTTTGGTCAAACAGTCAATCACTGTTTCGTTATCTATGCGTAACCGGCAAATAAGCTGGCCGGTTGACGAAAGCTTAATAAGCTGCGGAAACGTCAATCCTTTCACAATATCGATAGTGGACTCACTTAAGCCCAGGCGAAATTTTGCCGTAAAGCGATCCTCGTGAATGAGACGTTGCGCCAATAACAAATAGGAAAGATTCAAGTCCCGAATACACTGTGTCGGCTCATTAAAGTTTGTTACGTTCATTACAATTCCCCCTGTACAAGGTAATTCAAACTGCAATTACCGTCCTTATTGTGTAACCAAGATGTAACAAGTTTAATGCCAAATTTTTAATATAAGAAATCAAGGTTAAACGGAAATAATGAACATAATAAGGAAAGCCGGCCTGGTCGAATTTTAATCGGTGCAAGATTTTCCTGATGCCTTATTATTCCCAGCCCCTTCCCTCCAGACGCGCACGTAAACGTTTGATCGTTTGACTGTGCAACTGGCTGACGCGCGTTTCGGTAATACCCAGCAGTGAACCGACCTCTTTCATATTCAACTCCTGTTGATAATATAAATTGAGTAGCATCTGCTCGCGCTCAGGAAGTTCTCTGATCTCCTTACTGATCTGTTTTGTCAAATCGCCCAGTAAAATATCGTTGAGCGGGTCAAGATGATCCTGTTCCATTTCTGACAGCTCAACACCATCTGCCAGTAATTCCTGTAGCTCGTCGAGTGAACAGAGCATGCTGGTATTAGTATCGGATAATACTTGCTGATATTCCTGCAAGCTCATCCCTAATTCAGCAGCAATGTCCGACTCACTTGCCACGCCACCGGCACGTTGCTCAACGCGCATAATGGCAGAAGAAACTTCACGGGTTTTACGGCGAACGCGGCGAGGTACCCAATCGTGTTCGCGTAATTCATCCATAAACGCCCAACGTAAACGCTGCGCAATATACACCGTGAGTTTGACCCCTTTTTTGGGGTCAAACTGTTCGATTGCATCCAGAAGCGCAATGGCACCCGCCTGAATAAGATCGTCAATATCAACACTTGACGATAATTTAGACTGCATCTTTAACGCTTCGTAGCGAACTAAATAACCGTACTTGGTCCACAACTGGTCTTTCTGAATTGACCCATCAGGGCTATATAATCCATTCACTATTACAATTTCCGGGATGATAATAATTGACTAAAATTATTATCGATTATCGCCAATTCAAATAGCATGATAAGCAATCGGAAAGTGGAACATATCGTGACTTTATTTCCCCACGAAACCCACAGCTAATTAAAACGTTTCCCAGTCGCCTTCAGTTTTTTTGGCAGGAACATAATCTCGCTTGGCTGCGGTAATAACAGGACGCAATTTCTCGCTGTTATTTCGTTCACGGGTAACGGCAGACACATGGCTTTCATTAACGGTAAACTGGGCAACAATTTGTTCCAGATCGCTGGCGTGCTCTTCCACGCTGGTTGCAGTTCGCGCGGCATTCTCTACCATGCTGGCGTTCTGCTGCGTTACCAGGTCCATTTCATTAACGGCCTGCGCAATCTGGTTAATACCGGTGCTTTGTTCATCCGATGCTGAAGTAATTTCCGCCATAATGTCGGTTACCTGAATAACGGATTTCACAATTTCCTGCATCGAAGAACCGGCCAGTTCGACTTCCTGGGAACCGATATTCATATTGGCAACACAGGTGTTGATCAACTGGCGGATCTCTTTCGCCGCATCGGCGCTGCGTTTCGCCAGGTTACGTACTTCACCGGCAACAACCGCAAAACCACGACCTTGCTCACCGGCACGCGCCGCTTCAACCGCCGCGTTAAGCGCCAGGATGTTGGTCTGGTTTGCAATGCTATCAATCACGCTGTTGATGTCGGCAATTTGACGGGAGTTCACCGTAATTTCCGTCATGATCTTATCAAGATTGGTCATCACTTCGCCGCCTTTCTGCGCGCTGACGCTGGCGCTTTCTGCCAGTTGCTGCGCACTGTGGGCGTTGTCGGCGTTCTGACGAACGGTGATTTTCAGCTCTTCCATGCTGGCCGCGGTTTCCTGCAGCGCGGAAGCCTGCTGCTCAGTACGCGAAGAGAGATCGTTGTTGCTGGTGGCGATTTCCTGGGCGTTGGAGTAAATCTGCTTCACGCCGCGACGGATGCCGTAAACCGTGTCGGTCAGCGACTGGCGCATATGCTCAACTTCCTGCAACATTTTGCCGATTTCGTTCTGCGCACCCGCGTCAATTTTGCTGCTCAGGTTACCTTCAGCGATAGCCTGGAAGGAGACGATAGCTTGTTCCAGACGGCTGAAGATAGTGCGTTTCAGCCAGACACGGGAAACCACCGCGCTAATCACCGCCAACGCCAGCGCAAAGAACGCGAAGAAGCTCATACGCTGGGTATCGTCATGTGATACATCGCTATACGTGTTAACCAATTTCGCGGCATAAGCGAGATACTCTTCAGCCGCCTCTTGTGCCGCAATACGGTTTTTAGCTTCATCAACCACATCGCGGTCATACGTCGTCGGGTTTTTAATAAACGTTGCCTTGCGCATTGCGCCTGCCAAAACCGCATCAAAACGCTTCTTAATATTGGCGGCAATCGCCTGTTCTTCCTCGGTCTGGAACGGCGTGGACATGAATTTGTCCATCTGCGCTTCCGCAGCCGTCAGCATTTTTTTCGCTTTATCGATGTCTGCCTGTTCCGGCGGCTGGTTGATCATGGTTGCCAGCATTGCGCCGTTAATCTGCGCAATACCGCCGGTCATGCCGACAATCGCGCTATTCAGCATATCGATGTTGTTATTGGTCATTACCGCATCATCGAAGTTATCCGCCGTTGAGCGGCTACTGATTAACGCATAGGTAGATACCATAACAACACAAGCAATTAACAACCCAAACAGGATATTAATCCCGGTGGATATTTTTAAGTCTTTAAACATAACGAAACCTAAATAATTGAGAACACGGCGAAATAACTTTTGCAGATATTTCAAGCACACATGCGAGATGAATAAAAACCCGTCAATAATGACGGGCCTGAATGGGGTTAACCCACGAAATTAAAAATCGACAGTTGCTGCATCGACTGAAATACAGTCATTGACGAATTGAGCGCGAACTCCGACATCTTTGATTGCGATAACAGCGTAATCATCGAATCCCAGTCCGATCCCAATGTTTCCTGCAACCGGCTTTGCACATTGATATTTTGCGCTTCAGAGCTGAAGCCCAGGGCTTCAATCTGCTGCATATTGGTGCCAACAGTGGCGCGGACTTTACCGAGGTTATCAATGTTTTTCTTGATGCTGACGTTGGTGCTATCCAGCGTCGCCTGCAAAGCCTGACGATCGGCATCGTTAGTGACCGGCTGCTGCAGTTGCGTAATGGCCGCGTCCAGCGCTTTGAACAGATCGTCCGGCGAGCCGCTCAAAAAGACATCGTCGCCCGTATGACCGACCTGCATTTCGGTGCTGTCGGAAACCACCTGCGTCATCGCGGTGTCACCACCGACATAAGTGCCGTCTTTCTGGAAAGGCGCCGCCCCGGTTTTGTAACCGGCGAAAATGTAGCGACCGTCGCTGTTTTTGGTGTTCGCCAGATCCAGCAAGTTATCGCGGATCCCTTGCAGCTCCTGCGCCAGCGCCGCGCGATCCTCATCGGAATACGCACCGTTACCACCAGCGACAATTTTCTGCGACAAATTTTCAGACAGCAGATTAGAGATAGAATCCAGCGTGTTATCTTCCTGGCCCAGCGCATCCTGCGCGTAGGTGCGCGCGGTGTCGTACTGGCTCATTCTGGATAACGCGTTCTGCAAAATAACCGCCTGCGACGCGCCCGACGGATCGTCGGAAGGCTTCAGCAGCATTTGCCCGGCAGAAAGACGCGTGGACAAATCGTTATAACCGGTCATCGCATCTGACAGGCTATCAATACGGTTTTGAAACATATAACTGGTGCTAAGACGCATCGTTTATTCCTGACTTTTCATTGAGTGGCCCGGTAAACCGGGCGTACTTAGCGAATACTTAACAACGTGTCGAACAGGGTGTTCGCAGTCTGTAAAACCTGCGCGTTCGCCTGGTAATACTGAGAGAACATCTGCAAATTGACGTACTCTTCAGTGATATCAACACCCGAAACCGACTGCTGCTGAAGCGCCCACTGGTCATACACATTCGCCGAGGTGGTCATGTCCGCTTTCAGCGCGCTCACCGAGGAACCGACGGAGCTGACAAGGCTTGCGTAAGCGCCAGACAGCGTCATGCCATCCACTACTTTTTCGTCCTTGATACCAATCATCGCCAGGATATTCTCGTTATCGCTCTGGTCGTCAGGATCGGGGGATTTCGCCGCCGCAATCTGATCGCCATCGGTGATCGCCACGGTGATGTTATCTGCCGCGCCGTCGGTCGGGTTCAGCGTGAAGCTGTCGCCCGGCTGCGGTGTGCCGCCAGGAGTAATGGAGATCCCTTCAAATTCCAGTTCGCCATTACTACCAATGGTCGGCGTGATAGCGCGGCCGTCAGCGGTGGTGATGGTCCAGTCGGTGCTGCCCGGGCCGTTGAAGGTCAGCTCGTAGTCTTCCGATTTCACAGACGGAATGTCAGTAAAGCTGACATCCAGTGAACCGGTACCGGTGTTATTGATGTTGCCGACCGCTTGCGGTTTGCCGATGTTAAAAATATCGCCGCCCGCGTTGCCGTCGAGGTCGTAACCCTGGGCATTCGCTTCGTTGAACTTATTGGCCATTTGCAGTGCCAGCTGGTTCAGTTGATCGCGCGCGGAGACCAGATCTTCATTGCGGAATTTGAACAGCCCACCCAGCGCACCGGTGGTTTTCCCCTCATCGAGCGGCAAGGCGTTGCCCGAAGCGTCAACGTACGCCACCACGGTTTTTGCCGGGTCGCTTTCAGACGCGCTGGCCTGCAGTTCATAGGATTTGCCGCCGCTGACCAACGCCATGCCGTTTTGCATGGAAACGTTCACCGCGCCGGTATCGGTATTTTCTGACACCTTAATACCGATCTTTTCGCTCAACTGGCTTAATAATTGGTCACGCTGATCGAGTAAATCCGCAGGCATACCGCCGGTCTGACCGTGGATCTTTTCAATTTGCTTATTCAGCGACGCCAGCTGTTTGGTATAGGAGTTGATATCATCAACAGTCTGATTAATTTGCGTGTTGGTGCTCTGCTCCAGACCATTTAATGTTTTGCTGTTGCTGCGATATTGGTTAGCAATGGCGTTGAATTCAGCCAGAACGCCCTGGCGAGCCGCTGGGTCAACCGGGTCTTTACTTACCGATTCCATGGCTTCGAATAAATTATCCATGGTCACGGAAATATTATTGGTGCTATCGCCGAGCATGTTATCAATTTGGCTAACCTGCTCGTAACGGCTATTAAGGGAATAAAATTCCGTTGCCGCGCCGCGCACCTGATTGGTCATAAAACCATTATAAGCACGCTGGACGTCGCCTACTTTTACGCCGTAGCCGAAGAAACCATAATTGGTGGATTTACCACCTGCTTCGCCCAGAACAATATTCTGGCGGCTATATCCCGCTGTGGTCGCATTTGACAGGTTATTCCCCACCACATTCAATGCATTCTGCGCAGCGTTAAGCCCATTCTGGGCCAGATTGATTAAATTCATATGTTATCGATCCTAACCAGAGGAGGAGGTAAGACGCCCCTGATAAAAGTAGCGCTCTCTTATATTTATCGGCCTTATAAAATTTCACTAAAGCCTGACGGTTAAAATAATGAAGAAAAATCTGAAGAGTAGGCTTCAGTCGCCTGATTAACGTTATTCTTCACCTGCTGAATGATGCTAATCAATTTTTTCGCATATGCAGGATCGGTTGCATACCCGGCAGACTGCAACGCTTTTGCCGCTATTTCCGGCGATTCAGATTTCACAACATTTTTATAACGCGGACTACGACTAATTAACGACGTATAATCTTCCAGCGCCTCGGCATAGGAGGAATAGACTTTAAATTTGTCTTTTATTTTTTGCGCGACGCCACCTTCATATTCCGTGGTAGTAATTTCTGTGGTTTCGCCATCCCAATCCGCCGTGGCTTTCACGCCAAATAAGTTATGGCTGGGTTTGCCATCGCTGGTCATAATTTCGCGTTTACCCCAACCGGATTCCAGCGCCGCCTGCGCAATAATTAATTGATGCGGAATACCGCTTAAACGCGCGACCGCCATCGCAGGTGCCATCATGCGGGAAATAAAGCTGCCGCCCGGAACCGCCGGTATTTCCGCCTGCGCCGTGGCGGCTTTTTCCGCCTGCTGCTGTTCGTCGGGGTCGACTGGCTGCAAACGCAGCGGCACGCTAATAAAGCGTGCCGGGCTGATATTAAGCGGCACTTCACGCGTCGCTGTGACATTCTCCGCCGTGGAAGCGGGTTTGCCGGTCAGTTGTTGCACCATCAGATCGGCAAAGCCCATTTTTCCTTTATCGGCGATGTTCTGTGACAGCTGCTGGTCATACATCGAGGTAAACATCTCGGACTGTTGCGTATTAAACAGTCCGTCTTTGAAGGAGGCCTGGCGCATGCTCTTGAGCATCATCTGCACGAACAGCCCTTCCATCTGCTTCGCTACCGCCTTTAACGCATCCGGAGAGTCGTTGCGGGCGGCCAGTTTCAGCTTATCGAGGCTGTGCGCGTCAAACGCCGCCCCCTGCGTCATTGCCGGGCCGATCATCAGTTAATCTCCAGACGAGCATGCAGGCAGCCTGCGGTTTTCATCGATTGCAGGATTGCCATCAAATCATTCGGCGTTGCGCCAAGGTTATTTAACGCACGCACCACATTGTTCAGATCGGTGCTGGTGTTTACGCGTTGCAGAGAACCGTTTTGCTCACGTACCGAAAGCTGCGTGTTCTGCGTGACCACCGTTTGCCCGCCCGCCAGCGGCGTATTCGGCTGATTCACCTGAGTGTTGTTGGCGACTTCTACCGTCAGATCGCCCTGCGCAACCGCACAGGAATCAAGGGAAACATGGCGGTTCATCACCACCGATCCGGTACGCGAGTTGATGATAATTCGGGCGTCGCCCGCATCAACGCGCAGCGGAATATCCTGCACTGCCGCAAGGAAACGCACACGTGCGGCGCTGTCGGCAGGTGCGCGCAGGCTAATGCTGCGAGCATCTTCCGCAAACGCGGCACCCGCGAAACGGCGGTTGATGGCATCGCTTATCTGCTGCGCCACGGTGAAATCATCTTCATTAAGCTGGAGCTTGAGCGAGCCTTGTCCGGCAAAGTTCGACGGCACTTCACGTTCAACTGTTGCGCCACCGCTAATGCGCGCGCCATTGAGTTGGTTGACCTGCACCCGGTTACCACCGGCCTGCGCGCCTGCGCCGGAAACCAACAGATTCCCCTGCGCCAGCGCATAGATCTGGCTATCCGCGCCCTTCAGCGGGGTCATCAACAGCGTGCCGCCGCGCAGACTTTTCGCGTTACCCATGGAGGAAACCACCACGTCAATTTGCTGACCGGCGCGCGCAAACGGCGGCAGTTCCGCCGTCACCATTACCGCAGCGACGTTTTTGAGCTGCATATTCACGCCCGCCGGCACGGTGATACCGAGCTGCGAGAGCATATTGTTCAGGCTCTGGGTGGTGAACGGTGTCTGCATGGTCTGGTCACCGGTACCATCAAGCCCGACCACCAGGCCATAGCCCATCAGGGAGTTGCCGCGCACCCCTTGCAGGGTGGTTAAATCGCGGATCCGCTCCGCGCTGGCCTGCCCGGCCACCAGCGCAGACAGACAGCACAGCAGCGCCAGGCAGCGGGTTAAGAAATTCGTTTTCATCATCAATCAAAAAGGAGAAAGGTTAAGGAACATGCGCTGCAGCCAGCCCATTTGCTGCGCTTCGTTGATATAGCCATTACCGACATACTCGATGCGCGCGTCCGCCACCTGGGTGGAGATAACCGTGTTGCTGGCGCTGATCGTGCGTGGGTTCACGATGCCGGAGAAGCGGATAAACTCAGTCCCCTGGTTAATCGCAATCTGTTTTTCGCCGACAACCGCCAGGTTGCCGTTTTCCAGCACCTGTTTCACCGTCACGGTGATGGTGCCGCTAAAGGTATTTTTCGCCGCCGCGCCGCCTTTCCCGGCGAAGTCATTCGTTCCACTGATCGACGCATCGGCTTTGCCGTTGCCCACCAGACCGGCCATAAAACCGGGAACGCCAGCGACACCAACATCGGTGGAACCGTCACGCGAAGCACTCGCTGAGGAACTTTTGCTGGCGCTGACATTTTCTTGCAGCGCAATGGTCAGCGTATCGCCCACATTTCGTGGACGGCGGTCTTCAAACATCGGTTGATAACCATAATTCATCGCCTGCCCTGTCTGAAAAATCGAGCCATTCGCGGTAGCGGCGGCGACCGGCGCAGGCACGGCAGAGGTTTCGCCTCCAACCAACGGTTTTTGCGGAATATAGGCGCAGCCGGTAACCACGGAAATCAGCATTAAGGTCGTTGCAAAACGACAAAGCGTACGTACAGAGCAAGGGTGATTGGTCATCTCATTCACTACAGGTAAAGCAGCCGCGAGCAGCGCCCGCGGCCAGGGATCAAAGTTGAGTCAGTCGTTGCAGCATCTGGTCGGATGTCGACACCGCTTTACTGTTAATTTCGTAGGCGCGCTGCGTCTGGATCATGTTGACCAGCTCTTCTGCGACGTTAACGTTCGAGGTTTCGACGTAGCCCTGCTTCAGGGTTCCCGCGCCATTTAAACCCGGTGTGGATTCATTCGGTGCGCCTGACGATTGCGTTTCGCGATACAGGTTTTCACCAATGCTTTCGAGGCCGGAATCATTGATAAACGAGCTCAGCGTCAGTTGACCAACCTGCTGCGGCGCGGTCTGCCCCGGCACGGTCACGCTGACAATACCGTCGTTACCAATAGTCAGGCTTTGCGCGTCCTGCGGGATGGTGATCGCCGGTTGCACCTGGTAACCACTGGAGGTCACCAGCTGTCCGTTCTGGTCAAACTGGAACGAACCGTCGCGGGTGTAGGCGGTGGTGCCATCCGGCAACTGTACCTGGAAGAAACCGCTGCCCTGAATGGCGACGTCTTTGCTGTTGTTGGTTTGCGTCAGGCTGCCCTGGCTGTGAATGCGCTCGGTCGCGACCGGGCGAACACCGGTACCCAGCTGTAAACCAGAAGGGATGGTGGTCTGCTCGGAAGACTGCGCGCCCGGCTGGCGTAAGGTCTGATAAATCAGATCTTCAAACACCGCACGCTGGCGTTTAAAGCCGTTGGTGCTGACGTTCGCCAGGTTGTTGGAAATCACATCCATATTGGTTTGCTGGGCTTCGAGGCCGGTTTTCGCAATCCATAAAGAACGGATCATGGTGTTTTTCTCCTTACCGGGGCTTAACCGGCGCTCAGTAACTGGTTAGCTTTTTGTTCGTTATCATCAACGGTGGTGATGACTTTCATGTTCATGTCAAAACCGCGTGCGGTGGCGATCATGTCCACCATCGATTTCACCGGGCTGACGTTGCTGCCTTCCAGCATGCCGGGCATCAGGCGCAGATCCGCGTCAGCGGGAAGCACTTGTGCCGCAGCCGGATCGGCGACATGAAACAGACCGTCGTCGCCATGTTTCAGCGTGTTCGGAGTGGCGTTGACCATTTTCAGGCGCGCCACCTGCGCCAGCGCTGAAGGCTCATCGCCTGCGCCCAGCGCGGTGATGGTGCCGTCCGCGGCGATAGTCAGTTCCGCCTGCGGCGGTACGGCTACCGGGCCGCCATCACCGAGCAGCGGCATACCGCGCACCCGCAGCTGGCCTTCGGCATCCACTTCGATGTTGCCATCTTTGGTGTAGCCTTCACTGCCATCGGGCAGCTGCACTGCCAGCCAGCCGTTTTGCGGCATGGCCACATCCAGGCTGCGCCCGGTGGCCTGCATCGCGCCCATGGTGTTGTCGCTAAACGGCGTGGATTCCGCCACCATGGTGCGGGTTTCTATCGACGGACCCTGCACCGGGATGGCGCGAAACGCCGCAATCTGCGCACGAAAACCGGTGGTAGAAGCATTCGCCAGGTTGTTAGAGGTCACCGCCTGGCGGTTAAGGGCCGCGTTCGCGGCTCCCATTGCGGTATAAATCGCGTGATCCATGAAGCGCTACTCTTAGCCCAGGTTAACCAGCGTTTGCAGAAGCTCAGACTGGGTCTTGATGGTCTGAGAGTTGGACTGGTAGTTACGCTGGTAAACAATCATGTTCACCATCTCTTTACTCAGATCCACGTTGGAGCCTTCCAGCATGTTGCCGCGCAGTGAACCCAGGTTACCGGTGTCGGCAATACCAATGACCGGCTGGCCCGATTCCGGAGTTTCCGACCAGCAATTGTTACCTGCAGATTCAAGACCGCCCGGGTTGGTGAAGTTGCTCAGCACAACCTGGCCCAGCAGCTGGTTTTCACCGTTGCTGTAGGAAGCGATGATCTGGCCGTTATCACCCACGGTGTAGCCGTTCATCAGTCCCGGCGGGTAACCGGTGGTGCTCGGGCTGTCCATGGTGTTTTCCGACGCCTGCTGAGAAAGACCGGAAAGATCAAGGTTGAAATTCAGCGCCGCGCCGCCCTGGTAAGCCGCACCCTGCACGGCCAGTTCTGCCGGGTTGGTGGTGAGCTTGCCGGAGGTATCAAACGTCAGGTTGACAGAGCTGGTGGTGCCCGGCGACGTGGAGTCGACGGAGTAGGCGGTCCACTGGTTGTCGGCCGTTTTCACGTAATAGACGTTGATCGCGTGCTCGTTGCCCAGGCTGTCATAAGCGTTGACCTGAGTGGAATAGGTATAAGAGTCGCCATTAGCCGGATCGAAAGGCGTTACCGTGACAATCTCGTTGCCTGAATCCAGGTTACCGGAAATGGAACCGGCGTCAGACGCACGCGCAGGCATCTGCCCGGTCGGGATCTGAATCGGCCCTACCGGCGCGCCCTGCTGAATCGCAGGAGGTGTACCCGTTGCCATATAACCGGTCAGGCGCATGCCCTGGTTATTCACGACGTAGCCATTTTCATCGGTCTGGAACTGGCCATTACGGCTGTAAAATACGCGACCCGCTTCGGTCACCATGCGGAAGAAGCCATTGCCCTGGATACCCATATCCAGCGGGCTGCTGCCTGCGCCAAGTACGCCATCGCTAAAGTTCTGGTTCACACCAGCAACCTGCACGCCCATGCCGACCTGAGAACCGGCAAACACATCGGCGAAAGCAACAGAACCTGATTTAAAACCGACCGTTTGTGAGTTGGCGATGTTGTTACCTACAACATCCAGCGCCTGTGAAGAGGCGTTTAATCCACTAAGACCTTGAGAAAAACCCATGTGATAAATTCCTGTGCGCGGGGTGCGCAAAATCCAAACTAAAAATTACTCGATGAGGTAAACGTCACTCAGCGAGGCGGTACCATTAACACCCAGTTGCAGCACCGCGCCTGAGTTGGTGAAGGAGACGCTCTGCACTTTCGCCGGTTTCAACGCGGTAATGGTTGGCGTGCTGCCGTCGGCGTTGGTGGCGGAGAACGACACTTTGAAGTTCGTGTCGGCCTGCAAGCGCGGATCGCTCGGCTGGAAATCTTCAAAATCATCCAGCGAGTACTGATGCACGCCCGCTTCGACATTTTTCAGCTTCGCGGTATAGGCGTTACCGGCCGGATCGGTCAGCGTGACGGTGACTTCATCCGCCGGGCTGTTCAGGGAAAGCCCGACTTTCTGGTTTCCGTCCGTGGCGGTGGAAACAGAAGGTTCGCCTTCAACCATGATGTCGCGGCCTACCCAGTCAGCGGAGTTCATCTGCTGCATACTGGCAACCAGCGTGCCCATGCTGTTCATGGTGCTGTTGAGCTGCTCGACGCCCGCCGCCGTGTTGAACTGTGCCAGCTGAGCAGTCAGCTGGTTGTTGTCCATTGGGCTGGTGGGATCCTGGTTTTGCATCTGCGCAACCAGCAGCGTCATAAAGTTATTCAGCAGGTCATCGGCGCTGGAGCCGGTACCGACGCTGGAAGAACTGGTGGTATTGGTGTTACTTGTGCCCGACGAAGAGGTGGTTTTCGTCGTCGTAGCGCTTTGCGGCATAACCGGTGAAATTGCCATTTTTTTATCCTTACTGGCCCAGAGTCAGCGTTTTCAGCATCAGGCTCTTCGCTGAGTTCATCACTTCGACGTTGGCCTGGTAGCTGCGGGATGCGGAAATGGTGTTGACCATTTCACCCACCACATCGACGTTCGGCATATGGACATAACCTTTGTCGTCCGCCAGTGGGTTTGCAGGTTCATAAACCAGTCTGTCCGGCGCGGTGGATTCCGTAACGCCGCTCACTTTCACGCCACCAATTTCCTCACCGGCGACGTTATCGACATTAAAAACCACTGAACGCGCGCGGTACGGTTTGCCATCCGGGCCGGCAATACTGTCGGCGTTCGCCATATTGCTGGCACTGACGTTAAGTCTTTTTGATTGGGCGGCCATTGCCGACCCTGAAATATCGAAAACACTAAACAGCGACATGAAAATTATTGACCTTGGTTAAGGGCGCTCGTTAAACCTTTTATTTGAGCGCCGAGAATCGTTAGACTCGTCTGATATTTGACATTGTTGTCAGCAAAATTAACGCGTTCACGATCCATATCGACAGTGTTTCCATCAGCTCTTGGCTGATCGGGAATACGATAAAGTAATTGTCGATTGTCCGTTTTCGGCGCTACGCCAGGAATATGTTTCCCGGCTGTTAAACTTAGTGTTAATGGATGACGCGTTTCCTGCTGCATTGCATTTTTCAATTCTTTTGAAAAATCAATATCTCGCGCCTTGTATCCCGGCGTATCGGCATTCGCGATATTGGACGCTAAAATATCCTGCCGCCGCGACATCAGGCTTAACGCCTGCTGCTGGAAACGCAATTCATTATCAAGTTTATCAAACATGAAATGACTCGCTTACTTCGAAAATTGATTACGGGGCATAGTCTAAGAGACAACCTAATAAATCTATACCTTAAAAATCCGACAGAAGTAGACGCATTTAGCCAATTCACTTTCGCTTAATTTGCCGAAAAGAAGCTTATATTTAAAAATTGAAAAAACAATACAGTGAAATGCCGTCAAAACTGACGGTATTTAATAGATAAGAAAATAGCCATCCTGAATTACAATAAAAAAATATTAATCCTATTGCTTCTTTATATTATAAGGCAGGTTTATCTCATTATGCCGCAGTCCTTTATCAGGTCGCTTATCGTGATTTTCGCGCTCTGCTGCCCGTTCTCACTGGCTTTTGCCAGCGCACCCGAAAACAGCGATCTCGAAGCCCGGATCGCCACTCTGCTGGCTGCGGACACTAAAGAAGCAGAGAATCAGCCGCAGCTGAGCATTAACATTCTTACCCCCGCGGCCAAACTCGCCGCATTATGCGCGCAGCCAGATTTGCGTCTTTCTGGCCGCTCCGTGCGCCTGACAGGCCGGCGCAGCGTCATCGCCAAATGCGGTAAAAAACAGCATTTCATTCAGATTCAGATTAGTGCCACCGGCAGGTACTGGGTGGCAGCGCAGACGCTGAAACCGGGGCAGATTATTGGCGCAGAGGATATCCAGCCCGTAAGCGGTGAACTGGATCGTTTACCGGCCGGTTTATTGCTTGATCCGCAAAACATCGTTGGCAGCACGCCCACGCGCATTATTCAGCCGGGGTCGCCGCTGGCGGAGAATCAGTTGCGTCGTAGCTGGGCGGTGATTGCTAATCGCACCGTCGAAATCACCGCGCCGGGTGACGGTTTTCTGATCCACGCCAAAGGTAAAGCGCTGGATAACGCCGCACTCGATGAAAGCGTCAGAGTACAGACGCGCACCGGCCAGGTCGTGGTCGCCACCGTAACAGGACAAGGACAAGTGAGCATTAGCCTGTCGAACTGATTTCAGTTTTATTTTCCCCGTGCCGATATCTTTAATACAGAGCCACCGCATAGAAAACCAGGATCCGTATGAACATTGAACGCACCCGCCAGGCCACTCCCATTCAGGCAACCGGCACTCAACAACAGCCCGTTGAGACGAAGGTAATGAATGATGAATCCGCACAATCGGGGAAAACAGACGCCCAGCAGGCCGGCACGCAGGTCAAACTCAGCCAGCTGACGCAGCAAATTAAAAATGACGGCAGCCGTGATGTTAATACGGAACGTCTTGCCGCCATTAAAGCGAAGATGGATGCAGGTGAACTCCACCTGGACAGCGATAAAATCGCCAGCGCATTGGTACGCGACATCTTTCGATTCTCATAATCTCAACATGCACGTGAATGATGGAAAACTTACCCGTAATTCTGAACAAACTGTATAAGCTGCTGGGTGAACTTGAAGCGACCCTGGTAGAAGAAATTGGCCAGCTTAGCCGCGCCCAGATAAACCCGGTGTCGCTGCAAGTGATCTCCGACAACAAGAGCCGTTTGTTGTCGGCGATTAACTTTTATGATGAGCAGCGCAAGCAGGAAGAGAAACAGCACAAGCTGACGTTTCCCTACCCGCGTCACTCCGAACTGGCTACGCTTTGGGATCGTATTACCGTGGTGGTGCGAAAATCTGCTGAGCTCAATCAAAAGAGCTATCAGTTGCTGAACATGCATATGAAGAAGATGAACGACTTCAAAAAGATTGTCAGCCAGACGACCACAACCGCGCAGCTTTATGGTGAAAGCGGAAACCGCAGCAATGATGCTTCGGGTAATGTTTACCGCATTTCCGTTTAATGCGGCCTCTTCTCTGTACAGCATTCAGCATTAACACGAAGTTATGGCGTTTTTCGCGCCCGTGTTGTTCCACGCGCCAGGTTAGGAAGTTATTCTCTGCTTCCGTGCCTGGTGTGTATGTCCTTCCTGGGCTTCTCGCATTTCTCCTGACGCGTATTCTCTGAGCGCGCTTTGCGTGGTTTTTCACGCCTCCTTTCCTGTATCCGTTCTGCGTAGCGTACCTACGTCGTGACCGGCCTTTCTTGCGGGCTGACGTCTGCGGCTTTATTCCGGTGATTTGTTCTGCGTGGCGTTATGCGTGTTGCCGATGGCTAAACCAGGATCTTTCCTTCTGTGCCGTTAGCTGGCGTTTAGTTTCGGTGGTTTACTCTGCGTGGCGCTCAGACGCTTAAACCCGCACTTTTCTTCTGTGCTGTTAGCTGGCGTTTAGTTTCGGTGGTTTACTCTGCGTGGCGTTCGGACGCTTAAACCCGCACTTTTCTTCTGTGCTGTTAGCTGGCGTTTAGTTTCGGTGGTTTACTCTGCGTGGCGTTCGGACGCTTAAACCTGCACTTTTCTTCTGTGTTGTTAGCTGGCGTTTAGTTTCGGTGGTTTATTCTGTGTGGCGTCATGGCATCCATTTTTGTCTTCAGCGATTGGCTGGACGACTGAGGGTTGACCGCCGCGCGCTTCGGCTCTGTTTTATGGCCTTCACCCATAGCACAATCCTCTGTGCGGTTTATTTGACCATCAGCGTTGGCTATCTTCGTACTAGTCTTAGCGATAACCCCGCGTAGAATGCCCTCCTCAGCGTTGCCCCTAACAAAAATGTTTCTAAATGTTTCGTAATTTTTGGCGGTGAGTGTGAGGTCAGTCGCATTAAAAATCAAAAGCGCTGATTTTGATCCTTTTTTTCCGGTTAAAAATGCTGCCTGAGCGGGGGAAGGTCAGAGTAAATAATTGGCTCTTTTTTAGTATGGAATTATTGTGCTCATTTTTCTCCCCTCAATAAATCAATCGGCAGAAAAAAGGCTATTTACGAACGCATCAAAAATAGCGAAAATACATTCAAGCAATGCAACAGGACGTTTTACCGGTTCATTCTGAATGGTGCCTTGCTTAAATACCCTCTCGATGAAAGGCGTGTTCTTTAGTTGCCACATGTCGGGAAACCTGGTGACTAAACTATATTACTGTGGCAATTAAACAGTACATTAGTTGTCATATGTGATGTAAAACCACTATTTCGATTGCCACCTTGAGTGGCATTTTTTTTGCCTTTTTTTCATGCAGTTAAGAAAAAATAGCAAGCAAAAAAGCAAGAGACACGGGGAGGAATGGAAAGATTTTGATATTTTTTCAACACTCAGGCTGAAAAATGAAAATACGTAAAGGAATTATAAAAAAAGAGAAATATAAGGAATGGGAATCGCTGTCATTCAAAAACACACGATATAACGCATCATAAAAATAGCCATTTATTTTTTAACGGATATATTCTGACAGTTTTATCTGATTAGTGAAAAGAAATAGAAAACAGCTTGTTTTGTAATGGCTGTGAAGGCGTATTCTACCGTATCTTTTTTAATCGTCCAGTTTCCGCCGCTGGCGATGTTAAAACCGCAACCTACTGTTATTTTTAAGTTTTATGGCAAAAACCAGAAAAGAAAGCGCAGCAAGGCAGCAGTAACTATTGCCAGCGTTAATTTTCCCCGCCAATTTCCGATTTTAAACACCACAAAAAACGAAAATGGCAATATTTTTTACCAGAAGAAGCTACTCGTGGTGGGGTTGTATGATCTGAGCAGGCTGCGCCTCATCCGTCCACAGCCGCGTGTAATCGGGCCAGCTCTGCGGATAGCAAAAAACCCCCTGCACGCTGGCGGGCGTCACCAGCCGGTAGCGCTGCGCAAGCAACGGCACGATCCAGCGGCGATCGCTGAGAAAGCGCATCAACCTTTTGACACGCTGGCTGTAGCGCTCCGCAGGCCCGGCGTTAATACGATCAAGAATACCAATCCCGCGCCGCCAGACCGCTTCTCCCCAAAACCAGGCCCACATCACGCTGTGGCGGAAGCGCTCTTCCATGCTGAATACATCATGCTGCTCAAAACGCAGAAACCCCATGCACAAATCATGCTCGGCCCAGTTTTTATCCTGCAACAGCCAGTGCGTTACGCTGATTGGCGTCAGTGTCACTTTACAGCCGCGATAGCGCAGGCTTTTCGCCAGCTCATCCACCAGCTTGCGCATTTCCGTTGAGCGGAAATAGACGAGATTCAGGCTATCCGGTAATAACGCCTGCACTTCCGGCTCGGCTGCGGGTTGCAGCCACTCCGGCAACGGAGCCAGCGTATCTTCCCGCTCAATCAATCCTGCGCTGAGCGAGAGCGCAATACGCCGGATAAACGACTGCTGCTGCGCGCTTAACCGCCCGCGCGCCTGGTTGAAGGTGACATAGTAGAACGCGTCGGCATTATCCCGTTCGGTCATGGCTTCCGGCGCAATCAATGAGTGCGGCGTATCCAGACGCACCAGCGCGGGCAACGGCGCGACACTGAGCGGCGTACTGTAAACAATCTCCGACGCCTGCGGCGTTTCACCATACCAGGAAGCTGATCGGGTGAGCACCAGTTGGCTGCTTGAGTGCTCGCTCACCTTAAATGGCCCAAGGCCAATGGAGCCGTTTCGCGGATGCGGTAGCGCATAAACCGGGCTTGCCAGCCGGTAAAGCAGCATGTTGTCGCGTTGACCCAGCAGCATCGTCAGGACATGATCCGTGCATTTCACCTCGATAACATGCGGCAGCCCCGGCCCACCGGCATAGCGTTCCACCGTGGAGCGTAATTGTTCTGGCGCGACAGGCTCGCCGTTATGCCAGACCAGGCCGCGACGCAGAATAAAACGCCAGCGCAATCCATCTTCACTGCAAGTGATCGTATGGGCAAGGCCGGGAATCGGTGCAACTTGCTCAGGAATATGGCGCGCCAGACCGGCATGTACCATTTGCAAAATATGCCGCCCGGCGCGATCGGTGTGGATGGAAGGAATAGGCGCCAATAGCGGCCGATAGAAAGAGATAAAATAGCGAAAGCCATCGCTGGAATAGTGCGGTTGCGCCTGCACGGTCGCCATTTCGGTTTCCGAAGCCGGGTACTCACCCGCCACCAGCGTTTCCAGCGCCGCCGCATTCATGCGGCATTGCAGAACACCAAGTGCGCCGCGCCCCGGGCGGGAATTCCACACCAGCCAGCCCTCCTCCTGCATTTCGTGGAGCAAAGAGCGCGCATAGCGCGAGGTGCAGGCTAACGTATCGGCAATTTGCGCCAGCGACACTTCGTGGCGATGGGTGCTATAGCGAGAGAGCAACCGATTATAACGGCGCAGCAAACTACCTTTTTTAACGGCAGAATTATAGAGCATTAAGATTTACCAGCGTAACGCAAGGCAGTTGAAAGGTGGGCCACGGGGCCAGAGGCAAGCCTATTAAATGTAGCATATGGGATAATAAGCAGAATCGTTTCCACCCAATATCTCGCACTTTCTACCCGCCAAAGAAAATAATAATACCATGATAAAAAAGGATAAATTACTCACTTTTGTTCGAAACCCACCCTTATTTCAGCATTTTTACCAATTCAGATTAATCACTGATTTTAATTTCCTGAGTACGTTAAACCTTCCTGTGGTTGATAATTAATCTGCTTTACGGTTTGGCATTTTCTTTTTTTTAATCAGGCGAAACTTTTGTCTGCCCGCGAACGAACTGTGTATGAGCATCAATAAACTTCCCTACAGGAGCGCAACATGATCCCAATGAAAAAACTCGCCCTCAGCCTCACCGCCGCTGCACTGTTGAACATCGCTACTGCCCACGCCGCCCTGCCCACCGGTTCGCAAGCACCGGACTTTAAATTACAAGGCGCGCTAGCCGGAAAACCGCTCACCTTCTCGTTACAACAAGCACTGCAAAAAGGTCCGGTGGTGCTTTACTTCTTCCCGGCGGCGTTCAGCAAGGGTTGTACTATTGAAGCACACGCCTTCGCCGAAGCGACGGACGATTTCAAAAAACTGGGTGCGACGGTGGTTGGCGTTACCGCTGGCAACACCGACCAGGTCGATGAATTTTCAAAACTGGAGTGTCGCGATAAATTCACCGTCACCGCCGATCCTGGCGCGAAAGTCGCGGCGCAGTACGACACACTGATGAAGATGAACGGCAAAACCCTCTCGGATCGCACCTCGTATGTCATCGCCCCGGATGGCAAAATCCTGCTGAGCTACACTGACAGAAACCCGGAGACGCATATTCAGAAAACGATGGAAGCGGTGAAACAGTATGCGAACGCGCATTCGTAAACAGGCCGTTAATCGTTTTTTATCTGTCAGAGAATCACTATGTTAACCGCCATGCTCGCCGCCTTCGCAGGCGGCATTATTCTCAACTTTATGCCCTGCGTGTTTCCGATTATTTCGCTGAAAGCGCTGGGGTTGTTGCGCCACACGCAAAGCCCGGCGCAAACCCGCAAAGAGGGGCTCGGTTTTTTGCTCGGCTGTGTGCTGACCATGCTGGCGCTTGCGGGCGTCTTGCTGGCGTTACGCGCCGGGGGAACCGCCGTGGGCTGGGGCTTTCAGTTGCAATCGCCGCTGGTTATCGCTTTTCTGGCGCTGGTGATTCTTGGCGCAGCACTCAATTTGCTCGGCGTGTTTGAGGTCGGTCTGTCGGTGCAACGCGCCGGCGAGATAACCATAGAGCGCGGGGCATTTCTGCGTGCGGCGCTGACCGGTGCGCTCTCGATCATTGTCGCCACCCCGTGTGCCGCTCCCTTTATGGCGGGTGCTATCGGCTACGCGCTGGTGCAACCGCCCGCCGTGGCGCTGGCGATATTCGTCGCACTGGCGCTCGGTTTTACCGCGCCGTTTACGTTGATTTCACTGTTTCCGGCGCTCGGCAAATGGCTGCCGCGCCCCGGCGCATGGATGAACACCTTAAAACGCGGGCTGGCCTTTCCAATGTTTGGTGCCTTCGGCTGGCTGGTGTGGGTACTGGCGCAACAAGCAGGAACCACGGCGTTGGCGGCTATTCTGGCGGCTGCCGTGGTAGTGAGTTTCGCTGCCTGGCTTTACGGCATGGCGCAGCAGCGTCGGTTTGCCGGGCGCGGTCATAAGGTGCTGTTTGCACTGACTGCAGCGCTACTGCTGGCGGCCATAGTTCCGCTGCCGTCGATAGTGCAAAGCGGCGCGCCGCTGGCGGCGAGCAATACGATTGAAGAGGTCAAATGGTCGCCGCAAACCGTGGCGGATAATCGCGGCCACGGCAAGGCTATCTTTGTCAATTTCACCGCCTCATGGTGCATAACCTGCCAGGTAAATGAAAAGACATCGCTCTCGACACAAGCCGTGAAAGAGGCGCTGGTAAAAACCAACACGCTGTATATGGTGGCGGATTCGACCAAATTTAATGCTGATATTGATGACGCGCTGAACGAGCTGGGCCAGGGCAGTTTACCGCTGTATGTGGTCTACCCGGCGGACGGCAGCGCACCGCACATTTTACCGCAGGTGCTGACCCCCTCAATTGTGGTCAACGCGCTCACGCAGGCCAGTGGTAAAAAAACCTGAAGGCGGGATATGGAAAAAAATGAGGCCGCGCGCGACGAATGGCCGCGGCTGATGGCGCTGGCGCAGTCCGGCGACAGTCAGGCCTACACGCGGCTGCTCAAAGCGCTGGTGCCGGTTATCCGATCGCTTGCGCGCAAACACATCGCCGATGAGGTGCTGGTGGAAGATGTGATTCAGGATGTGCTGCTCACCGTGCACCGGGTGCGGCATACCTACGATCCGGGCGCGCCTTTTCTGCCGTGGCTAATGGCGATTGCCAACGCCCGCGCGGTGGATGCCCTGCGTAAACGCGGCCGCCACCAGCAGCGCGAAGTCGCAAGCGAAGTGGATATTCCCCTGCTTGCCACCAGCATGGAAGCGCCATCACACGACGAGCTGGCAACGCTGCTGAATCAGCTTCCTGCGCGCCAGCGGGAGGTGGTTGAACATGTCCACCTGCGCGAAATGACGCTGGCAGAAACCGCGACGCAGCAAAATTTGACGGTCGCCGCCGTGAAATCGCTGTTGCATCGCGCCCTGAGCAATCTTCGTCGGTTAGGAGCACATCATGGCCGATCATGAACTGTTAATTGAACATTTGGGGCGCTGTGCCGAACCGGTAAAACGCCCCTTCCAGCCGGGCTGGCGGGTACTAAGCTGGGTGGCTCTCGCGTTGCCCTGCGGGGTTATAGCGGGTTTCGTGCTCAACCGCACGCTCACCGACTGGTCGCAGCCTGGCGCGTGGTGGGCGCAGATGCAGTTGCTGCTGACGTTTATCGCCGGGACGCTGGCGGTGCGTAACGCGTTTCTGTTGAGTATCGCCGGGCGCAACGCACTGAGCTGGAAGTGGTTTACGCCGCTGGCGGCGCTGTGGCTGGCAGGTACGCTCAGTAACCTGCATCTGCACCGCGTGTTGCCGGTAAGTACAGCTGTCGAAGGGCCGAACTGTTACCTGTTTATGGTGACGGTCAGCACGCCGATGGTATTGATAGTGATTGCTTACCTGCGCCGCACACGCACGCTGTTCCCGGCGCGCAGCCTGGCGGCGGCGGGCGCGGGCGTCGCCTGCATGGCGCTGACGTTGCTTGCCCTTTGCCATCCGACGCACATCAGCGTGGCGGATTTGATGCTGCATATCGCCGCCTTCAGCACCATTGTGCTGGCGACGATAGCGCTGGGTTACAAATGGGTGTCACTACCGTAATGCACAGCACGTACTGAACAGTCAGTACGTGCTTACACACTTAGCTTTTTTGCGGGAAGATCCACAGCTGTTCAGCAGGCAGCACCACACGGTAATTTTGCTGGCTACGCTGCTGGGTGCCGTAAACACGGATCGCGAAATCATCGCCGGAGGTGCGGAATAAGTACTCCCAGCGATCGCCCAGATACATGCTGGTGAGCATCGGCAAATCAAGTGAGTTATCCTGCGGCGAGTCCGCCAGCCGCAGGCTTTCGACGCGGATCACCGCCGTGCAATCCTGGCCTGTGCGCACGCCCGGTCCGGGAACGCCCCACAGCGCCCAGTTCGCCCCTTCGATCCTCGCTCTGCCGTTGCTGACTTCGCTCACCTTGCCGTGCAGCCGGTTATTGCTGCCCATAAACTCGGCGGTAAACAGCGTCGACGGCGTGGCGTACATCTCCTGCGGCGTACCTTGCTGCTCAATCACCCCATTGTTGAGGAGCAAAATGCGGTCGGAAATCGCCATCGCTTCATTCTGGTCGTGCGTCACCATCAGCGCCGACAGCCCCAGCTTAACAATCAGTTCGCGCAAAAAGACCCGCGCTTCTTCACGCAGCTTGGCATCGAGGTTCGAGAGCGGTTCATCGAGCAAAATCACCGGCGGGTTGTAGACCAGCGCCCGGCCAATTGCCACGCGCTGCTGCTGGCCGCCAGAAAGCTGGTGCGGATGGCGCTTGCCAAGCGTGCCCAGTCCAAGCTGATCCAGCACGGTTTGCACGCGGGTGTTGATTTCCGCCGTTCCCACTTTGCGCAGTTTGAGCGGGTAAGCAACATTCTCGAACACCGTTTTATGCGGCCACAACGCGTAAGACTGGAACACCAGGCCAAGATTGCGTTCCTCTGCCGGAACTTCACTGCGCGGCGTACCGTCGTACATCACGTTATTACCAATGGTTATCCGCCCCTGGGTTGGTTTTTCCAGCCCGGCGACAGCGCGCAGCAATGTGGTTTTTCCGCTGCCGGAAGGGCCAAGCAGCGACACCACTTCGCCACGTTTCAGATCCATCGAGACGCCTTTTAGCACCGCGTTGTCACCGTAGGTCAGATGCAGGTTTTCTACCGCCAGCTCAATCATGTAATTTCACTCCAAAGCGCAGGGCCACACCAAGACCAATGACCACCAGCAGAATATTGATAAACGACAGCGCGGCGACAATATCAATCGCCCCTGCCGCCCACAGCGACACCAGCATCGAGCCGATGGTTTCCGTCCCGGGCGAAAGCAAATAAACCCCGGTTGAGTATTCGCGCTCAAAAATCAGGAACATCAGCAGCCAGGAACCAATCAGGCCATAACGCGACAGCGGCACCGTCACGTGGCGCGTTACTTGTCCGCTGGTCGCCCCCGTGCTGCGCGCCGCTTCTTCCAGCTCCGGCCCGACCTGCAAAAGCGTGGAGGAGATAAGCCGTAAGCCGTAGGCCATCCACACCACGGTGTAGGCCAGCCAGACGCTGAAGATGGTGTTACGCAGCGATCGCAGCCAGACAATCAGGTTTTCGCGCAGCCACTCGGCCACCGGCAAACCGGAAAGCCAGCCGTTTTTCAGCGACTGATCGAGCCACATTGGTAAAAACAGGAACACCCACAAAAATGCCAGCCCGGCCAGCAGCCCCGGCACGGCACGGGGAACCAGCACGCTGTAATCAAGAAACCGCGTCACGTTATCCTGCTTGCGGTGCATGGCAATGCCGACAAACAGATAGCAGATCACCGCCAGCGCGCCGCCAAAAACGCCAATCGCCATTGAGTTGACGATGGCGCGCAGCAGGTTGGGTTGCTGCCAGATATTGCGGAAAGTATCGAGCGACACTTCATCCCACAAGGAAACGCCAACGCCCCAGTTGGAGATAAATGCCCGCAACACGACGCCAATCAGCGGCACGCCGATGGTAACCGTCAGCCACGCCACCACTACCGCACCAGCGACCCAGCGCCATTTACCCAGCGGCAGCGCCCGCGCCTGCGAGGCTTTGCCTTTCATGGTGACAAAACGGTTGGCGGTGCGCATCAGGCGGCGTTGCAGCATCACCAGCGGAATAGTGATACAAATCAGCACCACCGCCACCGCTGCCATCAGGTGATAAGAGGGCGTGCCCAATTTGTTGGTTAATTTATACAGGTAGGTCGCCAGCACCATGTTGCCTTCCGGGTCGCCCAGCACCAGCATCAGGCCGAACACCTCCAGCCCAAGGAAGAACAGCAGAACGCAGGCGTACAAAATTGACGGGCGCACCATCGGCAGGCTGACGGCGGTCATCACCTGTAATGGCGATGCGCCAACGGTGCGCGCGGCTTCTTCCACGTCGGAACCAACACTGCGCAGCGCCGAAGAGATATAGAGATAAGCGTGGGGAACGTGCGTGAGCCCGGCAATCACCACGATGCTGAACATCGAGTAGATATTCCACGGCACAAAGCCGATTAACTCCTGCGCCCAGCGCGAGAAAAAGCCCACCGGTCCGGCCGCCACCACATAACCAAAGCCAAGCACCATCGGCGAGACAAAGATGGGCACCAAGATCAGCGGCTCAATAAAACGGCGGCCCGGTAAATCGGTGCGCACCATCAAAAACGCCAGAATGCCGCCCAGTGGGATAGCGATAAACACCAGGCCAAACGCGAGGATAAAGCCGGACTTCAGCGCCAGATAGAAATCCGGATCGGTAAAGATAAATTCGAAGGCTTCGAGACTCAGTTCCTTAGAACGGACAAAAAAGGGCGCCGAGAGAAAACTCTGCACCACAATAAATAACAGCGGGATATAGATAACCAGCGCGGTGATTAACACAATGACGCCGCGCGGCAACCCCTGCCATTTTCTGCGCACACTATTCATACATCATCCCTTTGGTCAGGAACCTCACGCCAACCCGCTGGCTGAGAAAAGGGTTGTGCGCAAAATCGGCGCACAACCAGTCAGGGCGTTATTTAGCGGCAGCAGCGCGCCATTGTTTAATAAATTCCAGACGTTTTTTCGGCTCCAGATACTCCAGCAGCGACTCATCCACCGCAATCGGCTTCAGCGCGTCGCCGAGCTGTTTGGTCAAGCCGTCGATGTCGTTTTTGCCTTCAATATCGTTACGCAGCGAGGGGATATCCGCCTGGCTGGCAAGGATGCTCTGCCCTTTTTCCGACAGTACATAGTCAAACCACAATTTCGCGGCGTTGCTGTGCTCCGCTTCAGCGCTGATAAACGACACGCGCGACAGCACCAGCACGTAATCTTTCGGATAGGAGATGCCCAGCGAGTTATCCCCCTTCGCGCGGGCTTCGGCGTACGAACCCAGGATGTTGTAGCCAATCAGGTTTTCGCCGGAAGAGACGCGTTCCATCATGGTACCGGTGGAGGATTGCACCGTTAAACCGCCCTTCGCCACGTCCGCCAGATGGGTGAAATAGTCTTTGTCGTGTTTGCTGTCTTCCACGGCGAGCATAAAGCCAAGCCCCGATTTTTCGATATCGTAAGTGGTGACTTTGCTTTTGAATTTGTCAGTCTGGCTGGCGATGAGTTTGCCAAGCGCGGTGTGCGAATCTGGCACGTCGCCCGCCGGGATCAGGCGTTTGTTATAGATAAAGACCACCGGTTCATAGGTGGTGCCGTAGGCTTTTTTCTCCCAGACCGCCCACTTGGGCAGTTTATCCAGCTCGGGTGAAGCGTATTCAGCGGCATAGTCAGTGGCCAGTTTCAGCGCGGTGTCCATTGAGGAGCTCCAGACCACGTCGCCGCTGCCACCGCCGGAAGCCTGTTCGCTAAGATAACGGTTGTACAGTTCGGTACTGTTCATATCGTTATATTCCACTTTAATGCCCGGATATTGCGCCTCAAAACCCTTAATCAACGGGCCTGCGGCTTTGGTATCGGTAGTGGAGTAAATAACGACTTTGCCTTCTTTTGTTCCGGCGTCTACGATTTTCTGGTAATCCGCCGGGTACCCCTGAGGCACGGCAGCCAGCGCAGTGCCGGAAAA
This sequence comes from Kosakonia sp. YIM B13588, assembly GCF_042788165.1. Lineage (NCBI taxonomy): Bacteria > Pseudomonadati > Pseudomonadota > Gammaproteobacteria > Enterobacterales > Enterobacteriaceae > Kosakonia > Kosakonia sp. YIM B13588. Next base: position 39,922 of record NZ_JBHZPO010000009.1, read on the forward strand.
GAGCGCCGCCAGCGCCACGGCCAGAACAGTGAATTTCTTATCCATGAACAAACCCCTTTGGTATCATTTTTTTAAACACAAATTTAACATATAGCGTGCATTTCACCCGGTGCAACGCAGTGGCTTGTTTTTTCCAGGTTTTGTGACGCTGGCGGGATTTAATTATTGAGGTTGCAGGTTTGCGCACATAGATGCGTTAAAACGTTACAGATCAGCCAGATAGATCTGTTCCTGTTTTCATCACGGAATGAAAAAGATTTATTAGAAAGACGAAGCGAGAACGAAAAAGAATTAACGCAGGCGATATCTTTTTTTATGTATAACGCTTACTCGATCGATAACAGGGATATTAATCACCTAAAATCAGCGGACGATCATACAGCACAATATGCTTTGGATTTTGCGGCGAATACTTCACGGTTGTGCCGTTACCCTCGGCAAAGCGCACAATTTCACGGCTATCCAGGAACTGAAACACGCTCGCCTGCACCACCTGCCCCTCGCGGGTTTTGAAGCGCAACACCAGTTCACAATAGACAGAGCGCCTGTCCATCCAGTTGGTGCGCTTAAGGGCAATAATATCGGCATTCGCACCGATCCCATGTTTCATCACATGGGCCTCGATAAATGACTGGCGAACCCAGCGCAGCGCATGATAGAGCAGAAATGCTACCAGGGCGACAATAGCGATAATGAGACAAACGAGATACATCCACCTGAATTCCATTTTACTGCTCCATCATTTTAAACTATTAACATCAGAGCCTTAGAACTCCACCGTAACGCTCCGGACTCTAGTAAAACCCCAACCTGTTTGTAATCCAGCGGCGCATTTTCTTTCCAAATGCTGTAGATGCACAGCGCGCGCCTTCCTTTGACTATCTATGGGAAAGCGCCGGTAAAGCGTCAATAATTGAACATCGTATATAATTACCAACTGTTGCCGGGTGTGTACTTTAGCTAATAGCCGTCCATTCTGCTCTCGCACATGCGACTTTAAGGCGTTGGAGCTTCCACCTATGCTTCCCTATGCTCTCGCCGCTGCCAGTCAAGTAAGTCTCCGTTAGACGATCACCTCGCGCTCTATCTCCGCCAGAGCTGACATGACATGGAAAAAGAAGGCCCCATGTCACTGCTGATATCAAAAGCATCTGTTAAAGAGTAAGAGTGGCACTACATTCATGTTAACTCTGATATCAGTGCTATCCAGTTCTTTACGCTGCGTCACAGCCTGCCCGGTTTCCTCGCATTCGCTATTAACGCACTTTAAACGCGTTTAGAGCCAGTACAGCTGGCAGCTTTTGCTTATGCCGTCTTCAAAAAAGGGGTAACAACTCGCGCTTGTGAGTGCATTAAGTTACACATCGCTGTTTTGGTGGATTGTTGATACGTGGATAAAAACAATGACTGCCATCTATTCCCCTCCTCAACATCATGGTGGGAGGATATTTTGTTACTTCCGCAACGTGTAATGGTTTTTCCAAAAACCTTGTCGTTATAGGTGTTCTATGGTATTTGATTCCCCCTATACAAAACAGACTGTTTGATGTAAGAGGGTCGATAATGAAGGTAGGGAAATATTGTATCATTTCTGATAAGGCTGTTATCGGTGAAAACGTGTCAATCGGTGACTTTGTGACCATTCATGATAATGTGATTATTGAAGAAAACACCGTCATTGAATCCTATTGTGAAATAGGTGTTGCTAATAAATTATCAGGCGGCGAACAATTAAGAATCGGTAAAAACTCATACATCCGTTCGCACAGTATTTTTTATGAAGGGTCTATATTCGATGATGGTTTAATGACTGGGCATCGGGTTACTGTTCGTGAAAAAACTAAGGCAGGTAAAGGTTTTCAGATTGGCACGCTTTCCGATATCCAGGGACACTGTGAGATTGGTGATTACGTAAGAACTCATAGCAATGTTCATATTGGTCAACATAGTAAGATTGGTAATTATGTCTGGATCTTCCCTTATGTCGTTCTTACCAATGATCCACATCCGCCAAGTGAAGTTTTACTGGGTGTCACTCTCGAGGATTTCGCTGTAATTGCAACCATGTCGGTGATCTTACCGGGAGCGCATGTTGCTCAGGGCTGCTTAGTCGGTGCTCATTCCTGCCTATCAGGCAAAACCGAAGCTGACATGATTTATGTGGGAAACCCCGCTCGTTGCGTTGGACCAGCAAGCAAGCTGAAACTTAAAGATGGGTCTCGCAAGCCTGCCTATCCCTGGAGAAAGCATTTCTTCAGAGGCTACCCTCAGGAAGTCGTTGAAAAATGGCTCAAGGAAGTAAATTAAATGTACAAACTTGAAGATTTGCAAGTGGGAATGTCTGCATCCTACTCACAGACTATTACTGACGCTGACATTAAGAGTTTTGCCGCCCTGTCAGGAGATCGTAACCCCGTGCATATGGATGAAGAATATGCAGCATCTTCTCGTTATAAAAAACGTATCGCGCACGGTATGTTCAGCACAAGTTTCTTTTCTGCACTGTTCGGAACTAAACTTCCTGGAGAGGGTTGCGTTTACGTAGCTCAAAACACTAAATTCAGGAAACCTGTTTATATCGGAGATACTGTTGTTGCTACAGTTGAGATTAAAGATATCGACATTGAAAAGCGACGTATATTTTTTAACACCTACTGCAAAGTAGGAAATTCAAAAGTGATTACCGGCGAAGCTGAAATTTACATGCCCTTATAAAAACACTCCCGCATAATTGTGATGATAAAAACACAAATATACGGGGGTGTTTTATACTAACTCTTCCGGTTATATAAGTTTTGGCGCAGCTACGATGTTTACCATTTGCAGTGCATCAAGATTTTACTTTTCATCTGTTAAGTGAAGATCGCATCTTCTCTCACATCGTCCGCTGCGCTTTTTAATAGTGATATTGAGATGACAATAAATTGGCAACAAGAAAATACCAAACCGTTATTACATTAATTTATATAATGCTCAGCTAAAGGTTCCAGGTATTTATTTCGCTGTTTTATACACAAAAGTTTACACAGAATACTCACTTTGCCCGGCTTATAGATAAGAATAATCTGAAGATAAAATAATACGCAGCATCGCGGGGTAGCCCATGCAAGAAGCCAATAACGTAGCACTCATCACTGTGCGTGAAGCAACCCCGTTTTCGCAAGCGCAGTCGAAGGTAGAAATTGCAGGTATCGCCACAAATATCATCGTGCCAGGACTAGTACTGGAAGCCGCAGTCAAAATAGATGCCTGCCACTCTCTACTTTTTTTGACCGACGATATTATTTTTGAAGAGTGGCTGACCATGGTGTTGATAGATATCAATCATGGCGTGAAAGAGATTGTGCGTATTGGTCAGGCGTGGGCAAGCGGGCATTTTGAAAAATTGTCAGTCAACGAGGAGGAAATAACCTTTCGCTTCCTCGGCGAGGCCGAATGGAGGGTAAAAATATCCCTTGCCGCCCGTCTGCGTTTTCCTTTCTTTGCCGATCCACCAGCCGTTCATCGCGCACCGGGTTGGAAAAAATACCTCACCGTCGATTGCGTAAAATAAAGGTCCGCACGCGCGAGCGCCTAAGCCAAACATCCACGTTCATTATTTGTTCGCTTTTTCGTCATAAAACGATCATCACCCGTGCTCTTAATGGTCGCCAGTTTAATGAAAAATCCGGAAGACTTATGAACAGCGCGTTGGCAGAACTCTCTGAAGACCACTTTTCGTCTCTGCATCAATTAAACACGGTGCCGAAGCAAAAAGTGCTGAGCGTGAAGAACTTACGCAAAGCCTATAACACGCACCAGACCGTGCTGCACGACATCAGTTTTGATCTGCACAGCGGCGAGATGGTGGGTGTGATTGGACGCTCCGGCGCAGGGAAATCCACATTGCTGCATGTGCTTAATGGTACGCACAGCGCCACTTCTGGCGAGATTTTAAGTTTCCCGGAAGTGGGTACGCCGCGCGATGTCACGCATCTGAAAGGTCGTGCGCTTAATCAGTGGCGCAGCCAGTGCGGCATGATTTTTCAGGACTTCTGCCTGGTGCCGCGCCTCGACGTGCTGACTAATGTGCTGCTCGGCAGGCTGAGCCAGACGTCAACGCTGAAATCCCTGTTTAAAGTCTTTACCGATGAAGACCGCGCCAGAGCAATCGCCTTGCTGGAGTGGCTGAACATGCTGCCGCATGCCTTGCAGCGTGCAGAAACGCTTTCCGGCGGCCAGATGCAGCGTGTTGCGATTTGCCGCGCACTGATTCAAAACCCCTCCCTTTTACTGGCGGACGAACCTGTCGCTTCGCTGGATCCGAAAAATACCCAGCGCATCATGGGTGTGTTACGCGAAGTGAGCGAGCAAGGCATCAGCGTGATGGTGAACCTGCACTCCGTGGAGCTGGTGAAAGAGTATTGCACCCGCGTTATTGGCGTTTCCCAGGGACGGATTATTTTTGACGATCATCCCTCCCGGTTAACGCAGGACGTGCTGCAGGTGTTGTACGGCGATGAAATCAGTCAATTGCATTAATTATTCCTTCCAATGAGACGACACAGGCAATGACAATGAAAAAGCATATTTCTGGCGCATTACGTTTATCGGCATTGATGACAGGTTTTCTGCTGGCATGGCAGGCGGCTGCCGCTGAGCAGCCGAAGGAATTAAATCTGGGGATTTTGGGCGGCCAGAACGCAACCCAACAAATTGGTGATAACCAGTGCGTGAAAGAGTTTCTGGATAAAGAGCTCAGCGTGGATACTAAGCTGCGCAACTCGTCTGACTATTCGGGCGTGATTCAGGGCCTGCTGGGCGGAAAAGTCGATGTGGTGCTGAGCATGTCGCCCTCTTCTTACGCATCCGTGTATATCAATAACCCGAAAGCCGTGGATATCGTCGGGATCGCGGTGGATGACAAAGACAAGTCGCGCGGTTACCACTCGGTGGTGATCGTAAAAGCCGACAGCCCGTACAAAAAACTGGAAGATCTGAAAGGCAAAGCGTTTGGCTTCGCCGATCCGGACTCCACTTCCGGTTACCTGATCCCGAACTACGCGTTCAAACAGAAGTTTGGCGGTAATGCGGACAATAAATACAACAATTACTTCTCCAGCGTCACCTTCTCCGGCGGCCACGAGCAGGACATCCTCGGCGTGCTGAACGGCCAGTTCGCGGGTGCCGTAACCTGGACTTCGATGGTGGGCGATTACAACACAGGTTACAGCGTCGGGGCGTTTAACCGCCTGATCCGTATGGATCACCCGAACCTGATGAAAGAGATCCGCATCATCTGGGAATCGCCGCTGATCCCGAACGGCCCGATTCTGGTGAGCAACAGTCTGCCAGCCGATTTCAAAGCCAAAGTGGTCACTGCCATTAAGAAACTGGATACCGACAACCACGCCTGCTTCGTGAAGGCGATGGGCGGCACGCAGCATATCGGTCCGGGCAGCGTGGATGACTTTAAACAGATTATCGAGATGAAACGCGAACTGGTTACCGCACGTTAATCCTTCGCCGCATCGATTCTCCGGCCCCTGCGTAAAACCAGGGGCTTTTATTCGATGGTCATACAGGATCTCCCGCTACGCATGAAGATGTCGAATACGCAGTTTGAGCACTACTATCAGCAAGTCAGAATGCGCCAGAAACGCGACACCGTCGCCTGGTCGCTGGTGCTGCTGGCGCTCTATTTCGCCGCCGGGAACGCGGCGGAATTTAATCTCGCCACCATCTGGCACTCGCTGCCAAACTTTATGGATTACATGCTGGAAACGGTGCCGACGCTGCACTGGCCGGTGCTGTTTGCCGACAGCCACACCAAAGGCTCGCTGGCGTACTGGGGTTACCGCTTGCCGATCCAGCTCCCGCTGATCTGGGAAACTCTGCAACTGGCGCTGGCCGCAACGCTGCTCTCATTCGCTATCGCTATCGTGCTGGCCTTTCTGGCGGCGGGCAACACCTGGTCTCCGCCGCCGGTACGCTTTGCCGTGCGGACGCTGGTCGCTTTTTTGCGCACTATGCCGGAGCTGGCGTGGGCGGTGATCTTCGTAATGGCATTTGGCATCGGGGCGATCCCCGGTTTTCTGGCGCTGGCGCTGCACACCGTTGGCAGCCTGACCAAGCTGTTTTATGAAGCGGTTGAGAGCACGCATGACAGACCGGTACGCGGGCTGGCCTCCTGCGGCGCGACCCATCTGCAACGCATTCGCTTCGCTTTGTGGCCGCAGGTGAAACCGATTTTTCTCTCTTATGGCTTTATGCGCCTTGAAATTAACTTTCGTTCCTCGACCATTCTTGGCCTGGTCGGCGCGGGCGGCATTGGTCAGGAGCTGATGACCAACATAAAACTCGACCGTTACGATCAGGTCAGCATCACGCTGCTGCTGATTATTATCGTCGTTTTCTTGCTTGATACGCTCTCTGGCCGCTTGCGCCAGTGGGTGCTGGAGGGGAAAAAGTGACCAACTGGCAAGCCGTACCGAATGTGGAATTGAGCCGCAAATTAAACCGAAAACTGTTCCAGGCGCAGGGGCGTTATCTGCGCCGCCTCGGGCTTATCGCCCTTGCCGTGCTGCTCTATTACGTGTGGTTCTTTATGCAGTTCGGCATTCCTGCTGAACAGGCGCTGACCGGCATGCAGCAAATCGGCCGCTATATTTTGCGCATGTTCGTCTGGCACGATTTTCTCAACTGGCCGTTTGGCTACTACTTCACGCAAATTGGCATTACGCTGGCGATTGTCTTTGCCGGCACAATGACCGCCACAGTATTCGCGCTATTGTTGTCGTTTTTTGCCGCCCGCAACATCATGAAAGGCGGCATTGCGGGCGTTATCGCTTTTTTCGTACGCCGCCTGTTCGATATGCTGCGCGGCATTGATATGGCGATCTGGGGGCTGATTTTTGTGCGCGCCGTCGGGCTTGGGCCGCTTGCCGGGGTGCTGGCGATCATTATGCAGGACACCGGCCTGCTCGGGCGGCTGTACGCCGAAAGCCACGAAGCGGTGGATCGCTCGCCAGGACGCGGCTTAACCGCCGTGGGCGCGGGCGGCCTGCAGAAACACCGCTTCAGCACATTTACCCAATCTTTCCCGACGTTTCTGGCACTGAGCCTGTATCAAATTGAGTCCAATACCCGCTCGGCAGCGGTGCTTGGGTTTGTTGGCGCGGGCGGGATTGGTTTGATTTATGCCGAGAATATGCGGCTGTGGAACTGGGATGTGGTGATGTTTATCACCGTGATTCTGGTGATGGTAGTGATGTTAATGGATAGCGCGTCGGCCTGGCTGCGCCGACGCTATATTACCGGCAAGACAGTGCCGCTTTTCAAGCCGGAGTAAGTTGCCAGTTAAGCATGGGCCAGCGCAAGGGTTCCGCGTGCGCGGCCAGCTTCTGGCACGGGTTAACCAGAAACACCCTGTCGGCGCGTTCGCACAGCGGTAAATCATTAATTGAGTCGGTATAAAAAGTCACTTCCCCGTCGTACTGCGGGTGGCTGGCAAGAAAGTGATTCAGGCAGGTGATTTTGCCCTGCTGGTAACTTGGCGTACCGTCAATCACGCCGGTGTAACGCCCGTTATCAATTTTTACTTCCACGCCAATCGCATGTTCAATACCCAGCACCGGAGCAATCGCTTTCACCAGCAAACTGACAGAAGCCGAAATAATCAACATTGCCTGGTTACGTGCGCGCAGTTCCGCAATCAACGCCAGCGCCTGCGGGTAAATACGCGGCACAATCTCCGTTGCCACACACAGCGCGACCATCCTGTCGACCAGCGCAACCGGTATATCAGCCAGCGGCGACATGGTCAGCGCCACGTACTCATGCAGATCCATTTCCCCGCGCGTGTAATCGAGCATTAAACGCTCTTCCTGCAATAAATACGTCGCGTTGTCGGTAAAGCCTTGTCGCACTAGATAGCGGCTCCACAGCGTACTGCTGTCACCGTGAATCAACGTATTATCGAGGTCGAAAACATAAAGCGGCTGCGGCATTATCGCGTCCCGTTGGCTAAGGTTTCAACGCGCCAGCGTGCCAAAAAAAGATGACAACTTAAAGATAGGGCACAGAAATCCGCAAAGTCAGTTGATATGCTAAACCGTTTTAGTTAATTTTTAGCAATACTATTTGTCAGGAGAAAAGCATGTCAGCCAGAGTCTGGTGTCTGGGCGATGCCGTGGTGGATTTACTGCCGGAAGCACCGGGTCATTTAATGCAGTGTCCCGGCGGCGCGCCGGCGAATGTTGCGGTCGGCGTTGCGCGGTTACAGGGAAATAGCGGCTTTATTGGCCGCGTCGGTGACGATCCGTTTGGTCGTTTTATGCAACAAACGCTGTCCGCAGAACAGGTCGATATCGCGTTTATGCGCGCCGATCCGGCGCAGCGCACCTCCACCGTAGTAGTGGCGCTGGACGATGACGGTGAACGTTCGTTTACCTTTATGGTACGCCCCAGCGCCGACCTGTTTCTTGCCGAAAAAGACCTGCCAGAATTCCAGCGCGGCGAATGGCTACACTGCTGCTCGATTGCGCTGGCGGCAGAACCGTCGCGATCCACCACCTTCTCTGCCATGCAGCGGGTGCGCAGTGCGGGCGGCTTTGTCAGCTTCGATCCCAATATCCGCCAGGATCTCTGGACAGACGCCACAAAGCTTCGCCAGTGCCTGAGCCAGGCCTTAACGCTGGCCGATGTGGTGAAACTGTCTGAAGAGGAGCTGGCGTTTTTTTCCGGTTCCACACAGCTGGAAGCCAGCATGCAAGCCATGGCGACGCGTTATGCCATCAGCCTATTGCTGGTGACACAAGGAAAAGCGGGCGTTACCGCCTGGCACAGCGGCCAAATTTTCCACTACCCCACGTTGCCGGTGGTGAGTGTCGATACCACCGGCGCGGGCGATGCGTTTGTCGCCGGGCTGTTGTGGGGGCTGGCGGAACACGGCCTGCCGGACTGCGAAGCGCAGTTGTCCGCGAGACTTGCCAGTGCGCAGATCTGCGGTGCGCTGGCGACCACCGCCAAAGGTGCGATGACCGCCCTGCCGTATCACCACCAGCTTATGGAACAATGCCGCTGATTTGGCGCGCCTGCCGCTTCGTTTTGCGAGCCGTCTCACAATCACTAAACCGGTTTAGCAAATTTCATTGCGCGGAGAAATTGGCCTTGATTATGATTCGAGGCCTAAACCGGTTTAGCAAAATAACTCTGTGATGATGGCTCTTCCTTAGGGATGCAAAAAGATGAAAAAAAGCACGCTCGCCGTAACCCTTGGTTTGATATTAAGCGCCGGGGCCGCTCACGCCGCCGACCCCAGCATGAGCAGCATTGAAGCGCGTCTCGCCGCACTGGAACAGCGTCTGCAAGCCGCGGAACAACGCGCTAATGCCGCCGAAAACCGTGCGCAGGCCGCCGAAAAACAGGCACAGCAACTGGCTGCCGCCCAGCAAAAAAACCAGACTACCACCGCCCCGGTTGAGCAGCGCATCGCCAAACTGGAACAAAAAGCCGCTGACGAAGGCGGTTTTGAATTCCACGGCTACGCCCGTTCTGGCCTGCTGATGAACAACTCGGCCGCCAAAACGCAGGGTGGCCCAACGGTGACGCCAGCCGGAGAAACCGGCGGTCACGTTGGTCGTCTGGGGAATGAGCCGGATACGTATGTTGAGATGAACCTGGAGCATAAACAGACGCTGGCGAACGGTGCGACCACGCGCTTTAAAGTGATGCTCGCCGACGGGCAGAAAACCTATAACGACTGGACGGCCTCCTCAAGCGATCTCAACCTGCGCCAGGCATTTACCGAAATCGGCCATCTGCCAAGCTTTAGCGGCGCGTTTAAAGACTCTACCGTCTGGGCCGGTAAACGTTTTGACCGCGACAACTTCGACATCCACTGGATAGACTCTGACGTGGTGTTTCTCGCCGGGACCGGCGCGGGCGTTTACGACATGAAGTGGGGCGACAATGCGCGCAGCAACGTCTCAATTTACGGGCGCACCTTCGGTGATATCGAAAACAGCGAAAATACCGCGCAGAACTACATTCTCTCGCTGAATAACTTCTACGGTCCGGTACAGTTGATGGTCAGCGGGATGCGCGCCAAAGACAACGACGACCGCCTCGATCTCGACGGCAACAAAGTGAAGAACGATGCGGCGAACACCGGTGTACACGCACTGCTCGGCCTGCATAACGATAGCTTCTACGGCCTGCGCGAAGGCTCAGCGAAAACCGCGCTGCTGTATGGTCACGGCCTGGGCGCGGAAGTGAAATCCATCGGTTCCGACGGCGCGCTGCTGTCGGAAGCCAACACCTGGCGTCTTGCCAGCTACGGCATTACGCCGCTCGGCGGCGGCTGGCATATTGCCCCGGCACTGCTGGCGCAGACCAGCAAAGATCGCTATGTCAAAGGCGACAGCTATCAATGGGCAACCGCTAACGTGCGCCTGATTCAGGGCTTTACCGAAAACTTCGAGATGCAGTACGAAGGCAGCTATCAGTACATGGATCTGCGCCCGGAAGGTTACAACAGCCGCAACGCCGTCAGCGGCAATTTCTACAAACTTACCGTCGCCCCAACGCTGAAAGCCAGCGATGTGGGTGAATTCCTCAAACGCCCGGAAATCCGCCTGTTCGCCACCTGGATGGACTGGGATCATCGTCTGGATAAATATGCGAGCTCCGATGCCTTTGGCAGCGACGGCTTCAAGGCCGGCGGCGAATGGAATTTCGGCGTACAAATGGAAACCTGGTTCTGACGAAACGGCTCCTTCGGGAGCCATTTTTGCCGGTTAGTCCCACAAAAACGATAAAACAGAGGTTTTTATGGATTTTGCACAAATTTCCCGGTCGCTACTGCCGCTACTGGGAGGCAAGGACAATATTGCCAGCGCCGCGCACTGCGCGACACGCTTGCGTCTGGTGCTGGTGGAAGACGCCAAAGCGGACACTGCCGCGATTGGCAAAGTCGACGGTGTAAAAGGGTGCTTTCGTAACGCCGGTCAGTTGCAGATTATCTTTGGCACAGGCGTAGTGAACAAAGTTTACGCCGCGTTTATCGCCGAAGCCGGGATCAGCGAAACCAGCAAATCAGAAGCGGCGGATATTGCCGCGCGTAAGCTGAATCCGTTCCAGCGTATCGCCCGTTTGCTCTCCAACATTTTTGTGCCGATTATCCCGGCGATTGTCGCCTCCGGCCTGCTGATGGGCCTGCTGGGGATGGTGAAAACCTATGGCTGGGTGAGCGCCGACAACGCGCTCTATATCATGCTCGACATGTTCAGCTCGGCGGCGTTTATCATTCTGCCGATCCTGATTGGTTTTACTGCCGCGCGCGAATTTGGCGGTAACCCGTACCTTGGCGCTACGCTTGGCGGCATTCTGACCCACCCGGCGCTGACCAACGCCTGGGGCGTGGCGGCAGGCTTCCACACCATGAATTTCTTCGGTATTGAAGTGGCGATGATCGGCTACCAGGGCACGGTATTCCCGGTGCTGCTGGCGGTGTGGTTTATGAGCCTGCTGGAAAAGCAATTGCGCCGGGTGATCCCGGATGCGCTGGATCTGATCCTCACCCCATTCCTGACGGTGATTATCTCCGGCTTTGTCGCGATGCTGATTATCGGCCCGGCCGGTCGCGCGCTCGGCGACGGCATCTCCTTTGTGCTCAGCACACTTATCACCCATGCCGGATGGCTGGCCGGTTTGCTGTTCGGCGGCTTGTATTCGGTGATTGTCATTACCGGCGTACACCACAGCTTCCATGCCATTGAAGCCGGGCTGTTGGGTAACCCGTCGATTGGCGTTAACTTCCTGCTGCCGATCTGGGCGATGGCAAACGTGGCGCAGGGCGGCGCGTGCCTGGCGGTATGGTTTAAAACCAAAGACGCGAAGATTAAAGCAATTACCCTGCCCTCGGCGTTCTCTGCCCTGCTCGGCATTACCGAGGCGGCAATTTTCGGTATCAACCTGCGCTTTGTAAAACCGTTTATCGCTGCGCTTATCGGCGGCGCGGTTGGCGGTGCGTGGGTGGTGTCGGTGCATGTTTATATGACGGCGGTTGGCCTGACCGGCCTACCAGGGATGGCGATTGTGCAGGCCAGCTCGCTGCTGAATTATATTATCGGCATGGCTATCGCCTTTAGCGTCGCCTTTGTTATCTCTTACCTGCTGAAATACAAAACGGACTCTGAATAATGGCTTCACAACCGCTGCTACCCGCCATTTTACAGGCGGTGATGAAAGGTCAACCGAAGGCGCTAAATGACAGCCACTACCCTGGCTGGCACCTGGCGCCGACCACCGGGCTGCTCAACGATCCGAACGGGTTTATCCACTTTGCCGGGCGCTACCACCTGTTCTATCAGTGGAATGCGCTGGGCTGCCAGCATTTGCACAAGTGCTGGGCGCACTGGAGCTCAGAGGACTTAGTGCACTGGCAGCATGAACCTATCGCCTTGATGCCTGATGAAGAGTACGACCGCAGCGGTTGTTATTCCGGCAGCGCCGTCGATAACAATGGCGTCCTGACGCTTTGTTATACCGGCAATGTGAAATTTGATGACGGCACGCGCACCGCGTGGCAGTGCCTGGCGGTGCACAACAGCGCGGGCGGCTTCGACAAGCTCGGCCCGGCGATCCCTCTGCCGCACGGCTACACCGGTCACGTTCGCGACCCGAAGGTGTGGCGGCACGGTGATTATTGGTACATGGTGCTGGGTGCGCAGGATCTGCAATTACAGGGCAAAGTTTTACTGCTGCGTTCCGAAAACCTGTGGAACTGGCAAAACCTCGGCGAAATCGCCGGTAGCGGGCTGGGTGGTCTGGGTGATGCGGGCTACATGTGGGAGTGCCCGGACATGTTCACGCTTAACGGCAGTACATTTTTAATCTGCTGTCCGCAAGGCGTGGCACGCGAAGAGAAGCGTTATCTGAACACTTACCCAAGCGCTTACTTAAGCGGCCAGCTCGACTACGCAAGTGCGAGCTACCAGCACGGTGAATTTCACGAACTGGACGCCGGGTTTGAGTTTTATGCCCCGCAAACCACGCTCAGCGCCGACGGACGCCGCCTGCTGGTGGGCTGGATGGGCGTGCCGGACGGTGAAGAAATGCGCCAGCCGACCGTTGCCAATGGGTGGATCCACCAGATGACCTGCCTGCGCGAGCTGACCTCCCGCAATGGAAAACTCTACCAGCAACCCGTCAAGGAGTTGCAGGCGCTGCGCGGTGAACAGCAACAGTATCGCGGCGTGGCGCACAAGTTACCCGCGCTGGATGCGCAGCGCCTGGAACTGGTACTGGAAAGTGCAGGTGGCGTAACGCTGAATTTCGCCGATACGCTGATCCTCGAATGGCATCACGATGAACTGCGCCTTTCACGCCGCAGCCTGGAGAACGGCGCATGGCTGTATCGGTACTGGAACGGATGCGCGCATAAGTTGCAGATCCTTTGCGACCACTCAAGCGTTGAGATCTTTATCAATGATGGCGAAGGGGTGATGAGCAGCCGCTACTTCCCTGTTCATCCGGCGCAAATAACCCTGACGGGAGACGCAGAAGTGCAGGCCAGCTACTGGTCGTTACGTGCTTGCATGGTAGAATAAGTGCTTGTTTCCTTAACCGATGCACAACCGTGAGAAAAACAAAACGCGTTACCATCAGTGATATCGCCGCGCTGGCGGGTGTGTCGAAAGCCACCGCCAGCCTGGTGCTTAACGGCCGCGGTAAAGAGCTGCGCGTGGCGCAGGAGACGCGCGATCGCGTACAGGCCATCGCCCAGCAGCATCATTACCAGCCCAGCATTCACGCCCGCCTGCTGCGTGAAAACCGCAGCCATACGCTGGGGCTGGTGGTGCCGGAAATCACCAACTACGGTTTCGCTGTTTTTTCTCACGAACTGGAAAATCTCTGCCGCGAAGCCGGTTTGCAACTGCTTATCTCTTGTACCGATGAAAACGCCAGCCAGGAAACGGTGGTGGTCAACAATCTGGTTGCGCGCCAGGTGGACGGGCTGATTGTCGCCTCCAGCATGCAAAACGACGCCGACTATGTGAAGCTCAGCGAGCAGTTGCCGGTGGTGCTGTTTGACCGCCATATCAATGACACGCAGTTGCCGTTAGTGATCACCGATTCACTGACGCCGACCGCCGATCTGGTCGAACGTCTGGCACGCGCCAACCCGGATGAAGTTTACTTTCTTGGCGGGCAACCACGCCTGTCACCCACCAAAGACCGCCTTGCCGGGTTTATGCAAGGGCTGGAGCGCGCCGGTGTTACGCCGCGCCCGGAGTGGATCATTCACGGTAATTACCATCCGAGCAGCGGTTATGAGATGTTCGCCGCCTTGTGCGCAAAACTGGGCCGCCCGCCCAAAGCGCTGTTCACCGCCGCCTGCGGCCTGCTGGAAGGGGTTCTGCGTTATATGAGCCAGCACCATATGCTGGAGAGCGATATTCATATCGCCAGCTTTGACGATCATTATTTATATGATTCGCTGACGCTGCCGATTGATACGGTTGAGCAGAATGTCCCGCGCCTCGCGCAGGACTGCTTTGATATCATCACCCAGATGATAGAAGGCAATGAACCGGCTTCACCGCAGCGTGTGCTGCCCGCAACGCTGCGCGTTCGCCACCCCGCTTCATAAGAATCCCCCCTCTCCTGTTTGCTCTATTTTTAATCATGCAGCCTTACTGGCGGCATCACACAAACAGGAGAGAATAATGAGCACATCACTGTTCAGCAAAACCCCATCGGTGTCGGTTATCGACAATCGTGGCCTGGCGGTGCGACATCACCAGGCACCGACTTCTCCCTTTTACTTGCTGCCGTTTAGGTGGTGAGTGTACGGTTTGCCCGATGTGCTACCGGTTAAACGGCACGCCCTCTAATGGTTGCTGCAATTTCCCCGGTGCCTGTAACGAACCGCAACTGTTGGGCTGCGGGGCGTTTTCCATCACGCCGCGCACAAATTTCAGCTCGTCGTCGAAAGCAACGTTAACCACACCGTTATGCGTAATGCCGGGGTAGGTCTTCCACTCCACCGCATTGCCACCGGCGCAGAGCGCGGCGATGGCGGCGTACTGGTGATGCGGTGACAACGTATGATCGGCAAGCCCGGTTGCGGTAAACAGCGGTGCGGGAAAAGTTTTCACCGGCATATCCGTTACCGCAAGCAATGTTGATTCCACCTGTTTTGTACCACCGATAAACACCGTGTCACCCGTGAGTTTTTCCCGCCGCTCGTAACGCCCCAGTTCCGGCATACAGGATGTTCTGGCGAGCGCCAGCATCTTCGCGCCTTTATCCGTCACCCATTTTTCCGCTGCCGGTGCGCCGTCCGGCAACGAACCGCCAATGATGCGCAGCAGCGTAAAGCGGGCGGGATCGCGCTGCCCTGGCCGCGCAGGCCCCGGTTTGATCGGACCCTCCGGAAAAGTGGCAACCACACCGGTGGCTATTGTCGCGCGCAGCTTGAGTTCCGGTGCGTAATCCGGCGCGAGCAGGCTGGCACCAAGCGATGCACCAGAGCCTTGCGACTGGCCGCTGATCACCAGATTATTTGCCAATTGCGGCGTGCTGCTGAGCACAGCGCGCACGCTGTCCAGCACCGAACGCCCTTCTGCTTCCCAGTTCATGTACGGGTGCGGGCCAGGCCCGCCAAGCCCCTGGTAATCGGTGGCGACGACGGCAAAACCCTGCTTCAGCCACTGGTTGATATAGTGCGCATCGCGCGGGGTCGGGTTAGTCCAGGAAGGCGCACAGCTATCTGCAACGCCCAGCGTGCCGTGCGCCCAGGCAACAAGCGGCCAGCCGCCTTTTGGCGCTTGCCCTTTCGGCAACCACAGCGTACCGCTGACCGGCACGATGCCAGCATTCCAGCGTTTATCCTGTGAGGTATAAAGAATGCGCGCGATCTGGCTGGCATCGGTAATATCAGGCTGACCGGGAATCGGCTCTTCACGCAGCATCACGCCGGGTTTAGCGGGTAACGCGCCATCCCAGATATAAAACGGTGAAAGCGTTTGATCACCTGCCGCAGGCCCAACCGGCAACGCGTTGCTCCAGGCGTTCGCGCCGTTGACCCACATAGTAAGGGCGCAAATCGCATAGTTGAAATGGCGGCAAACTTTCACGTTTTTCTCCATAGATAGCGGGATGTTAGCCGTCAGTAAACGAAGTTGGCGGCCAGAATTCAAACCGAAAGTGTGAGTAATTTATTCATGCCAGTTGCTTTTCCCTCGCCACTTACTTTAGAGTTACCTAAATTTAGATAACACTAAAATACAATGACCAGTCCCGATATCACCTTACTGCAAGCGCAGGCCGAGAAAGCGTCGGCCCTGCTGAAAGCGATGAGTAACCCGCATCGTTTACTGATCCTCTGCATGCTGTGCGATGCGCCCGGTACGTCTGCCGGGGAATTAAGCGCGATCACCGGCCTTAGCCCTTCCGCCACGTCGCAGCATCTGGCGCGGATGAAGGAGGAAGGGTTGATCGAAAGCCAGCGCCAGGCGCAGCGGGTGAACTACTTCATTAAAGCGCCAGCGATCCGCACGCTGGTCCATACGCTGAAAACCCTTTATTGCCCGGAGGCATAGCCATGCAATACACCCTCGTCAGCCCCAAAGAAGCCAGCGCGCAGCAGCAAAACGGCGCGCTGATTGCTGATATTCGCCAGGTGGATGAATTTCGTCGCGAACATTTACCCGACGCGGTTTCCCTGCCGCTGGACGACCTGCTTGCCGGACAAACCATTACGCAAATTTCGCCGAACCAAACGGTTATTTTCCATTGCCAGTCCGGCATGCGCACGCAACAAAACGCCGACGCATTAGTGCGCGCGGCTGCGCCCGCAAAAGTCATGATCCTCGACGGTGGGCTCAATAACTGGAAGCGCGAAAAGCTGCCGACGGTGCAGGATAAACGCCAGCCGCGCCCGCTGATGCAGCAGGTGCAGATTGTGGCAGGCAGCCTGATCCTGCTCGGTGTGGTGCTCGGTTTTGCGCTTCACCCCAATTTCTTCCTGCTGTCGGGTTTTGTTGGCGCGGGTTTGCTGTTCGCGGGCCTGAGCGGCTGGTGCGGCATGGCGTTGCTGTTGGCGAAAATGCCGTGGAACCGCAGTTAGACAGGTTTGCGCCGCCAGAAGTGGGTAATTGCCCACACAGAAAAGTCGCCAGATAATGGCGCTTTCAAACGGAGAATCATTGATGGACAAAAAACAGAGTGAGATGAGCAAGTTTTTAAGCTACGTCTTACGCCATGAACCCCAGGCAATTGGGTTGGCGCTGGATGCGGAAGGCTGGGCGAATATCGATGCGCTGATCGCGGGTGCTGCACTGCAAGGTTATACGTTTACCCACGAGCTGATCCGCCAGATTGTCGAGACCAGCGATAAAAAGCGCTTCACCTTATCTGCCGATGGTGCATCAATCCGCGCCGCGCAGGGGCATTCCACCGCGCAGGTCAATATTTCCTATCAACCGAAAGCGCCGCCAGAAACGCTTTATCACGGCACGGCAACCCGCTTCCTTGACGACATTCTCGCCCAAGGGCTTGAAGCAAAATCGCGCCAGTATGTGCACTTATCCGCCGATGAAGTCACAGCAACGGCAGTTGGTCAGCGCCATGGGAAACCGGTGGTGCTGCGGATTAACGCAGGAGAGATGCAGACGCAGGGCTTTGTTTTCTATCAAGCTGATAACGGCGTGTGGCTCACCGAATCTGTACCGCCGTCATTTATTGCGCAGTAAAAAAGCCCGCACCTGCCGATTATCCTCTGGGTCAAATGAGTGATATATTTCAGGGCCTAACCCCAAGGAGACGTCATGGCAGAATTTGATTCACTTGCGCAGGATCTGCTGGCGCAGGCAGATACTGACCAGCAGCGACAGCAGGAACGGGACCGGGTACTACTGGATCAGGTGCTGGAAATTTACGGCCAGAAATATGTGGCGGAGCAGTTAAAAAAAGCGGGTAAAGCCGAGTGGAGCCGCGAATCGCTCAACCGCTGGGTTAACGGCAAAGGCAATGCGAAAACGTTCACCACCGCCGAAGAAGCGCAGCTTCGCAGCTTGCTACCCACCCCGCCCGCCCATCACCCGAACTATCGTTTTCGCTTTATCGATCTCTTCGCCGGTATCGGCGGTATTCGCAGCGGGTTTGAAGCCATTGGCGGGCAATGCGTGTTTACCAGTGAATGGAATAAAAACGCGGTACGCACCTATAAAGCTAACTGGTACAACGATCACGCCACGCATACCTTCAATCAGGATATTCGCGAAGTGACGTTAAGCGGCAACCCGAACGTTTCCGAAGCCGACGCCTACGCGCATATCGCCGCAACGATCCCCGACCATGATGTTTTGCTCGCCGGTTTTCCCTGCCAGCCCTTTAGCCTTGCGGGCGTGAGTAAAAAGAACGCCATGGGCCGTGCACACGGCTTTGAGTGCGAAGCGCAGGGCACGCTGTTTTTCGATGTGGCGCGCATTATCAAAGCCCGTCGCCCGGCCATCTTCGTGCTGGAAAATGTTAAAAATTTAAAGAGCCACGACAAAGGCAAAACCTTTAGCGTGATCATGAATACGCTGGATGAACTGGGCTATGACGTTGCTGACGCCGCGCTAAATGGCAAAGATGACCCGAAAATCATCGATGGCAAACACTTCTTACCCCAGCACCGCGAGCGCATTGTGCTGGTGGGTTTTCGCCGCGATTTAGATCTCGCCGACGGTTTTACCCTGCGCGATATCGACCGTTTTTATCCGACAAAACGGCCCGCATTCGGTGAGCTACTGGAGCCGACCGTCGACAGCAAATATGTGTTGTCGCATAAGCTGTGGGATTATCTCTATCGCTACGCGAAAAAGCACGCCGCGAAAGGCAATGGTTTTGGCTTCGGGCTGGTTGATCCAACCCGCGCCGATAGCGTGGCGCGCACCCTTTCGGCGCGTTATCACAAAGATGGATCAGAAATTCTTATCGATCGCGGCTGGGATAAAGCACTCGGCGAGGTCGATTTTGCCAATGCGGAAAATCAGGCTCGTCGCCCGCGACGGCTGACACCGTATGAATGTGCGCGTTTGATGGGGTTTGAAAAAGTGGGCGAAAAACCATTTCGCATTCCGGTTTCCGATACGCAAGCCTATCGCCAGTTTGGTAACTCGGTTGTCGTTCCCGTCTTCGCCGCCGTGGCAAAACTGCTGGAACCCCGTATTGCTCTCGCCGTAAAACGGCGCAAAAAAATCTAAAACACTTTCCCGGCGCACAAGGCGCCGGCACTTATTTAAGTCTTATTTAAGTGTTTAAAAAGTGATCATAAAGTTAATGCTGGCCAGGTCGATATTAGTGGTGCAATCCCGACTCTTTCACGGACTATGGCCATGCTTAAAAATATACGGGTTATTACAGGCATCATTATTGCTCTTTCAGTATTTTGTCTTCTTCAACTGGTTACTGGGGGTCTTTTCTACTCGGCGGTCAATAACGACAGGGTCAACTTTCAGAACACTGGCGTTTTGAACGCGCAGCAAGAAAATCTTGGCGACAGCGTGAACACGCTTATCAAAACACGCGTTACCGTTACCCGCGTGGCAATCCGCTTTTTGAAAAACCAGCGCGATCCGGCATCGCTGGCCAGCATTGAAAAACTGCTCACGACGGCGGCAGATTCTCTAGGTAAGTCCGAAGGGTATTTCAACAACTACAAAAGCACACCGCGCGTTGCCGGGCAGGACGCTGCATTAGCCGACGAAGTGGCGCAGAACATCACCAAAATGCACGATGTGTTGCAGCAGTCGATCGCCTTCCTGCGCGCCAATAACTACGAGGCTTATGGCAACCTCGACGCGCAGCAAGCGCAGGATGATATGGATGCCAGCTACGCCAAATGGCGGGCGGAAAACAACACCTTCCTGCAAGCCGCCGCACAGCAAAACCAGAGCAGTTTTACCAGCATGCAGTGGACGCTGGGCGTAATTTTGTTGGTGGTAATTGCGGTAATGACCGTTATCTGGCTGGGTTTGCAGCACTTGCTTCTGCGCCCGCTTCACAGCGTGATGGGGCATATTCGCGCTATCGCCGGGGGCGATTTGACGATGCGCATTTCGGCTGAAGGGCGTAACGAAATGAGCCAGCTCGCCGCCGGTTTACATGAAATGCAAACGTCGCTGGTGAAAACCGTCAGCGCGGTGCGTAACAGCTCCGATTCGATTTACACCGGCGCCAGCGAAATCTCCACCGGCAACAACGATCTCTCGTCGCGTACCGAGCAACAAGCCGCCTCGCTGGAAGAGACCGCCGCCAGCATGGAACAGTTAACGGCAACGGTGAAACAGAACACCGATAACGCCCGTCAGGCATCGCATCTGGCGAAAAACGCCTCCGATACCGCCGCGCGCGGTGGCGAAGTGGTGAATAACGTGGTGCGCACGATGAGCGAAATTTCCGATAGTTCGCAGCAAATCGCCCATATCACCAGCGTGATCGACGGCATTGCCTTCCAGACCAATATTCTTGCGCTCAACGCTGCGGTAGAAGCGGCGCGCGCCGGTGAACAGGGCCGTGGTTTTGCGGTGGTGGCAGGGGAAGTCCGTACGCTGGCAAGCCGCAGCGCGCAGGCGGCTAAAGAGATCAAAACCCTGATTGATAACTCCGTGAACCGGGTGAACTCGGGAACCACGCAGGTTGCGGAAGCGGGCGATACGATGAAAGAGATCGTCAATGCCGTTACGCGCGTGACGGATATTATGGGCGAAATCGCCTCCGCCTCTGAAGAACAGAGCAAGGGAATTGAACAGGTGAGCCTTGCGGTATCGCAGATGGACAGCGTAACCCAGCAGAACGCCGCGCTGGTGCAGGAATCCGCCGCTGCTTCCGCCGCGCTGGAGCAGCAAGCCGAGCAGTTGCGCCAGGCGGTTGCCGTGTTCCGTGTTAACGGACACAACGCGCTACTGAATGCAAAACCGGGCAAACCGCAAGCCACGCCGCTGCGCCCGGTCGCTACCGCAGCGTCATCAAGCAGTGACAACAACTGGGAAACGTTCTAACCCCCGCAAAAAGCCAGCGCGATATGCTTGTCGCGCTGGCTTTTCTTCCTTTCATGATGCCGTTTACATCGCTGTCGCGGTTACTGATTGCCACGCTCTTGTGCTGCATCACTCTGTTTTGCCGTCTGCAAAAAGACCGCAAACTGCTGCCATTGCTGTTGTAGCGCGCCGATGTGGTTTTTCTCGATATCACGAATAAACGGCAGCGTTCCGCTATTGTCCACTGACTGATTAAACTGCGTGAACCAGCTATCGCTGTCAGTACCGCTGGCGGTGATACTCAGCATTTGATTGCGTACCGTCTGGGATGCATGTGTGCCCGCGCTCAGTTGCTCAATCGCTTGCTGATGTTGCCTGGCTTGTGCCGTATTGCCCAGGCTTTGCGCCAGATTCGACGCCTGCGTCAGCACCACGCGGTTCATCTGATCGGCCTGATCGGCTTTTTCGGCAATAAAACTGACGACAAACGCGCTGGCCTGCTGCTGATAATCAGCAGAGATGTACTTTGATACCACCTCATTGAGCTTCGCCTGGGTCATCGACAGATCCATCGCACTGGTAGTGTAATCGCCACTCGCTTGCGGTGAGACGAGCGCCTGATGCAGCGCGGCAGCCATGTCATCAGCGTTAACGGAAGAGTGCTGGAAAAAGTCGATAAACTTCACCGCATCACCCGCACTTTGCGGATCGGAATAGAACGCGCTGGCGAGGCTTGGCCCACGCGAATACGTGGCCATGTTGGTATTGCGAACCACCGCCATTGCCTGCGCCACCTTTTCACTCTCCTCTTTGGTTGGCGCAGTGTGCCCTTCCATGCCCTTCGCCAGCGCTTCTGCTGAGATATTGACGGAAATTGAGCTTTCCGTGACGATCTCTTTTCCGGCAAAAGTGATGGTTTTTGACTGACGTACTTCGGGCAACGTCTGTGACGCGGCAGCCGAACCAACATCCTGAATGTTCATATCTTCTCCGTAGAATTGACGTTCATCAGTCGGTTATCGTCGGCGCGGCAACAGTTCTTTACTTTTTTGCGCAAAATTCACGCAAAACCACCATAAATTGGGGTGTTATCTCGTGAGTTTTAATAATGGGCGGAGACCCGCCCGACAGGGGTTAATTGCGGGTTTGCACCCAAAACGCGTGGATCAGGCCAGGGAAATAGCCCAGCAGTGTAAGCAGGATGTTAATGATAAATGCCCAACCGAAGCCTTTGCCAAGCAGCACGCCCAGCGGCGGCAGAATAATAGTAAATACAACTCGCCAGAAACCCATATAAACCTCCTGTGCAACGTCATTCCAGTTGATTGAAAAGAAAGACAATCCCTTTAAGATTAGCCACTTTGTCTGCACCTGCCACTTTCACTGGCCGTGTTTACCCTCTTTTACGCTGTACCCAGGCGGACGTTCAGGCTATGTTTATCTTCACAAACTCATTACAAAAGGAGCAAAACATGTTTTCTGTCGGTGATATTGTGCAGCCACGTATTGGCGGGCCAAAACTGAAAGTACTGGAAGTCCATCAGGATCAGATTGTCGCGGTTCCGGCCCACGACGAGCAGGCAGCAAAAATCACGCTGAAAGCGGAAGATGTCTCGCTGTATAAAGAAGACGGTGATTTTGGCGTCTGCTAATCGGTAGCGGTGGGCGTTCTCCCACCGCTTAAAACTTCATTTCCATTCAAAAAAACCGCATAAACAAGCAACCTCATTTTCAGCACTAAACACTACCATTCATGCTTATTTAGCATAAAAAATGCTGCCCAATGTTTTATTTTCTTCCTGGAAGCATAGCGCGCTGAAACCCGCCCAATTTGTCACCAGCCAGTTAGTGCTCTACATCACATATAAAATCCAAATAATTGATAAATAAAAGATTTTACAACCAACCCAACAAAAATAATGAAATGCGTAAAATTCACGCAAACGCAGAGCACTTTATCCAACAAAGAAAAGAAAATAAAAATTTATCGCTAGTTGTGCGTTTCAATGCAGACAGATAATCTACACACATCAAACCAGCCGTTTCAAAACGCTAACACGACCGTTCATTAGCCCGTTTATTAATTATCAAGGAGCACCACCATGTTCTCTTCGCAGTCTCGCCTGCGTCACGCCGCTGCGGACACCTTTGCTATGGTTGTCTACTGTTCGGTAGTGAACATGTTGATTGAAATATTTCTCTCCGGAATGAGCTTTGAACAGTCACTTTCATCGCGGCTGGTGGCTATTCCGGTGAATATTATTATTGCCTGGCCTTATGGTATGTACCGCGATGCGTTTATGCGTTACGCCCGCCGTATTAGCCCGTCTGGCTGGATGAAAAATCTGGCCGATGTGCTGGCTTACGTGACCTTTCAGTCTCCGGTGTATGTCGCGATTTTGTGGGGAGTCGGTGCCGACTGGCACCAGATTATCGCCGCAGTCAGCTCCAATATTGTGCTGTCGATGATGATGGGCGCAGTGTACGGTTACTTCCTCGATTATTGCCGCCGCCTGTTCCGGGTGAGCAACTACCATCAGGCCAAGGCCTGATGGCGGGCGGCAGGCTTTGGTCTGCCGCCTTTTTAATGCGCTTCGCCAAATAATCCCGTAATAAATTTTTCCAGCGCCACGCGCGAGCTAAAGCCGTGCGGAATGCCGTAATGCTCCTGCGCATCGCCGCCGAAGTAGAGCGGGAAATTCTGGTAGTGATCGCACAATTTGATGTCCGAGGCGGGTTCCGCAAGCGACGAACTGCGTTCTTTCAACGTGGGGTGAATCACCAGCGCCGTGCGTCCCATACGCGCTTCGCGGTTAACATACACATAATTTTCACCACGGCGATAACCATAGGTTTTCGGCGTGGCCACATCCATGGTGAATCCCACTTTTTCCAGCACGCGCGCCACTTCATCGGGTCTTAAATACATAGATTTTCCTCGTCATCTTTCCAAAGCCTCGCCACCTTACATGACTGAGCATGGACCGTGACTCAGAAAATTCCACAAACGAACCTGAAAGGCGTGATTGCCGTCTGGCCTTGAAAATTATGGTCTAAACTAAAATTCACATCGAAAACGAGGGAGGATCCTATGTTTAACAGACCGAATCGCCGTGACGTAGATGAAGGTGTTGAGGATATTAACCACGATGTTAACCAGCTCGCTGACAGCCTTGAAGCCGTGCTGAAATCCTGGGGCAGCGACGCGAAAGACGAAGCGGAAAGCGCCCGCCGTAAAGCACAGGCCTTGCTGAAAGAGACCCGTGCACGCATGCATGGCCGCAGCCGTGTGCAACAAGCGGCGAGAGATGCCGTGGGTTGTGCCGATACGTTTGTGAAAGACAAACCCTGGTGCAGCGTTGGCGCTGCCGCCGCGGTCGGTATTTTTCTTGGCGCGCTGCTGAGCTTGCGACGCTAACGGATTTCCGCACGACTCAACCCCTGCCGGTTTCCCCCGCAGGGGTTTTTATTTGCCTGCACATCGCCCTTTTTTGTACGAAACGCGTACACACTGCCCTTACCCATTGTTTCTATCCTCCGGGCAAAGCCTATGACAATTTCCTATATATTGTGTGGTTGCATCTTTAAATAACTACATCTAGTATTCAGATCGGTAACACACACACTAACTGACGCGAACCTTCGCGCCGCCAATCCATTTTAGACGGAAATACGAATTATGCGCATTACCATTTACATTCGAAATGATTGTGTTCAGTGCCACGCCACCAAACGCGCGATGGAAAGCCGTGGTCTGGCGTTCGAAATGGTGAACGTTGACCACGTGCCGGAAGCGGCAGATGAGCTGCGTGCGATGGGCTTTCGTCAGTTACCGGTGGTTGTCGCCGGGGAAACAACATGGTCCGGTTTCCGCCCGGATATGATTAACCGCTTACACGCCGCGCCGAGCGTCGCCAGCGCATGAGCACCCTCGTCTACTTCTCCAGCAGCTCGGAAAACACGCAGCGTTTTATCGCGCGTCTCGGGCTGCCGGCCGTGCGTATTCCGCTTAATGAGCGTGAGCGCATCCAGGTAGGCGAACCCTATATCCTGGTGGTGCCCAGTTATGGTGGCGGCGGCACGGCAGGCGCAGTTCCCCGCCAGGTGATCCGCTTTTTAAACGATCCGCACAACCGCGCGTTGATTCGCGGCGTGATCGCCTCCGGCAATCGTAACTTCGGCGAAGCATTTGGTCGCGCAGGCGATGTGATATCGCAAAAATGCGCCGTGCCGTATCTGTATCGTTTTGAGTTGATGGGCACCCAACAGGACATCGACAACGTGCGTAAAGGAGTAAGCGAATTTTGGCTACGACAACCGCAGAGCGCGTGATGCAATCCGCGCCCGATTTCCACGCGCTGAATGCGATGCTGAATCTTTATGATAAAGGCGGCCGCATTCAGTTTGATAAAGACCGCGAGGCGGTGGACGCCTTTATGGCAACCCATGTGCGCCCGAATACCGTGACGTTTAACAGCCAGGATGAACGTCTGAACTGGCTGGTGGCAGAAGGTTATTACGACGACAGCGTGTTAGCCCGTTACGACCGTGCGTTCGTCGTCGATCTGATTGCCGATGCGCATACCAGCGGTTTCCGCTTCCAGACCTTTCTCGGTGCATGGAAGTTTTACACCAGCTACACGCTAAAAACCTTCAATGGTAAACGCTATCTTGAACACTTCGAAGATCGCGCCTGCATGGTGGCACTGACGCTAGCGCAGGGCGATAAAACGCTGGCGCGCCAGTTAACTACCGAGATCCTCTCGGGTCGTTTTCAGCCCGCGACGCCAACGTTCCTCAACTGCGGCAAACAGCAGCGTGGCGAGCTGGTCTCCTGCTTCCTGTTACGCATTGAAGACAATATGGAGTCGATTGGCCGCGCGGTGAATTCCGCGTTGCAGCTTTCCAAACGCGGTGGCGGCGTGGCATTTCTGCTCTCCAACTTGCGTGAAGCTGGCGCACCGATCAAGCGCATTGAAAACCAGTCTTCCGGGGTGATCCCGGTGATGAAAATGCTGGAAGATGCCTTTTCCTATGCCAACCAGCTCGGCGCACGACAGGGCGCAGGCGCGGTCTATCTGCACGCGCATCACCCGGATATTCTGCGTTTTCTCGACACCAAGCGCGAAAACGCCGACGAGAAAATCCGTATCAAAACCCTGTCGCTGGGTGTGGTGATCCCGGATATCACTTTCCGTCTGGCGAAAGAGAACGCCGAAATGGCGCTGTTCTCGCCTTATGATGTCGAGCGTTTATACGGTAAACCGTTCGGCGACGTTGCTATCAGCGAGATGTACGAGCAATTGCTGGCCGACGAACGCGTGCGTAAAAGCTACATTAACGCCCGTGATTTCTTCCAGACGCTGGCGGAAATTCAGTTTGAATCCGGCTACCCGTACATCATGTTTGAAGATACGGTTAACCGTGCCAACCCGATTGCCGGGCGCATTAACATGAGCAACCTGTGCTCGGAAATTTTGCAGGTGAACAGCGCCTCGACCTTTGATGAGAACCTCGATTACGCCGACACCGGGCGCGATATCTCCTGTAACCTTGGCTCGCTGAACATTGCGCACACCATGGATTCCCCGGACTTTGGCCGCACGGTGGAAACCGCCATTCGCGGTTTAACCGCCGTGTCCGACATGAGCCATATCCGCTCGGTGCCCTCGGTGGAAAACGGCAATGCCGCCTCGCACGCCATCGGGCTTGGACAGATGAACCTGCACGGTTATCTGGCGCGCGAAGGCATCGCCTACGGCAGCCCGGAAGGACTCGATTTTACCAATTTCTATTTCTACACCATCACCTGGCATGCACTGCATACCTCAATGATGATCGCCCGCGAACGCGGTCAGCATTTTGCCGGTTTCCCGGCCTCGCGCTACGCCAGCGGCGAGTATTTCAACCAGTACCTTGAAGGCGACTGGCAACCGAAAACGGAAAAAGTGCGGGCGCTGTTTGCACGTGCTGGCATCACCATCCCAACCCGTGAGATGTGGCAACAACTGCGTGACGATGTGATGCGCTACGGGATCTATAACCAGAACTTGCAGGCGGTGCCGCCCACCGGATCGATCTCGTATATCAATCACGCGACATCAAGCATTCACCCGATTGTGTCGAAAATTGAGATCCGCAAAGAGGGCAAAATCGGGCGCGTTTACTACCCGGCGCCGTTTATGACCAACGACAACCTGGCGCTGTACGAAGACGCCTACGACATCGGGCCGGAAAAGATCATTGATACCTACGCCGAAGCCACGCGCCATGTGGATCAGGGGTTATCGCTGACGCTGTTCTTTAAAGACACCGCCACCACCCGCGATATCAACAAAGCGCAGATTTACGCCTGGAAAAAAGGCATCAAGTCGCTGTATTACATTCGCCTGCGCCAGCTTGCGCTGGAAGGCACCGAAATCCAGGGCTGCGTGTCCTGCGCGTTGTAAGGAGAAAAGGATGAGCCAACTATCACGCGTCAGCGCGGTGAACTGGAACAAAATCCAGGACGATAAAGACCTGGAAGTGTGGAACCGCCTGACCAGCAACTTCTGGCTGCCGGAAAAGGTGCCGCTGTCGAACGACATTCCCGCCTGGCAGACGCTAAGCCCGGCAGAACAGCAGCTTACCATCCGCGTGTTTACCGGTCTGACGTTGCTCGACACCATTCAGAACACCGTCGGCGCACCCGCGTTGATGGCGGACGCGTTAACCCCGCACGAAGAGGCGGTGTTGTCGAATGTCAGCTTTATGGAGGCGGTGCACGCCCGCTCTTACAGCTCTATTTTCTCTACGCTGTGCCAGACCAAAGATGTCGATGCCGCCTACGCCTGGAGCGAAGAAAACCCCGCATTGCAGCGCAAAGCGCAACTGATTTTGCATTATTACCACGCCGATGAGCCGCTGAAAAAGAAAATCGCCAGCGTGTTTCTGGAATCGTTCCTCTTCTATTCCGGTTTCTGGCTGCCGATGTACTGGTCGAGCCGCGGCAAGCTCACTAATACCGCTGATTTGATTCGCCTGATCATTCGCGATGAAGCGGTGCACGGCTACTACATCGGTTATAAGTATCAGAAAGGGCTGGAAAAAGTGAGCGCAGAAAAACGCGAGGGGTTGAAAACTTTCGCGCTGGATCTGCTGATGGATCTCTACGAGAACGAGCTCAGTTACACCGACGATCTGTACGCCGATAGCGGCTGGGCCGAGGATGTAAAAGCGTTTCTCTGTTACAACGCCAACAAAGCGCTGATGAACCTCGGTTACGAGCCGTTATTCCCACCGGAAATGGCCGACGTCAACCCGGCAATTTTGTCCGCGCTCTCGCCAAATGCCGATGAAAACCACGACTTCTTTTCCGGCTCCGGCTCATCCTATGTGATGGGTAAAGCCGTCGAAACCGAAGACGAAGACTGGAACTTTTGATCTTTATCTCCTCTCCCCATCGGGAGAGGGATATTCCCGTAAATATTGCATTTAAAATAACCCGCCACGAAAAAAGGATATTATTATTTCAATAATGCCTTCGCGATTTCCCGGCACAATATCCCTTCAGCTTCTACACTGTAATTGTCTCGTCATTTTCATCTGAATCAGCACTATTCAGGTGCGATTTCCCGATGAATTTCAAAAAAATCTCATCTGCCGCCAGCCCTTATTTCATGGGAAATGGCGGCAATTATCGCTTAAGCAAATTCTTAAAGACGGGAAATTCAGGGTTGTCTCAGATTCTGAGTATGCTAGGGTATATCCAGTCAATTATTCTCACCAGGTACGATATCGACACAATAAATAACAGGAACTCTATTATTGCATGGCAATTAAATTAGAAGTTAAAAACCTTTATAAGATATTTGGCGAGCATCCCCAGCGGGCTTTCAAATATATTGAAAAAGGACTTTCGAAAGAACAAATTCTGGAAAAAACGGGTCTGTCGCTTGGCGTGAAAGACGCCAGTCTGGCCATTGAAGAAGGCGAGATATTTGTCATCATGGGGTTATCCGGATCGGGTAAATCCACTATGGTACGCCTTCTCAATCGCCTGATTGAACCCACCCGCGGACAGGTGCTGATTGACGGCGTGGATATCGCCAAAATATCAGACGCCGAATTACGCGAGGTGCGCAGGAAAAAGATTGCGATGGTCTTCCAGTCATTTGCGCTAATGCCCCATATGACGGTGCTGGATAATGCCGCCTTTGGCATGGAATTGGCCGGTATTCCGGCGCAAGAACGCCAGGAAAAAGCGCTGGACGCGCTGCGTCAGGTTGGGCTGGAGAATTATGCACACAGTTATCCGGATGAACTTTCTGGCGGTATGCGCCAGCGTGTTGGTCTGGCGCGCGCATTAGCCATCAACCCCGATATCTTATTAATGGATGAAGCCTTCTCCGCGCTCGATCCATTAATTCGCACCGAAATGCAGGATGAACTGGTAAAGCTTCAGGCCAAACACCAGCGCACCATTGTATTTATTTCCCACGATCTCGATGAAGCAATGCGTATTGGCGACAGAATTGCCATTATGCAAAACGGTGAAGTGGTACAGGTCGGCACGCCGGATGAAATATTGAATAATCCGGCTAATGATTATGTGCGCACCTTCTTCCGCGGCGTGGATATTAGTCAGGTATTTAGCGCCAAAGATATTGCGCGTCGAACGCCTGTCGGGCTAATTCGCAAAACGCCCGGCTTCGGCCCGCGTTCGGCGTTGAAACTGTTGCAGGATGAAGACCGTGAATTCGGTTATGTGATTGAACGCGGCAATAAATTTGTCGGCGTTGTCTCCATCGACTCCCTGAAAGAGGCGCTCGGTCAAAGCCAGGGGATCGAGGCGGCGTTAATCGACTCCCCGCTTGCGGTGGATGCCGAAACGCCGCTCAGCGAATTGCTCTCCCACGTTGGGCAAGCGCCCTGCGCCGTGCCGGTGGTCGGTGAAGAGCAACAGTATGTGGGCATCATCTCCAAACGGATGCTGCTGCAGGCTTTAGATCGCGAGGGGGCAAACAATGGCTGATCAAAACAACCCGTGGGATAGCGCACCAGCAACCGACAACGCCGCGCAGTCTGCGGATGCCTGGGGCGGCGGCAGTAGCGCACCAACCGATGGCAGCAGCGCAGACTGGCTGCACAGCGCACCAACGCCCGCGCCGGAACACTTCAATATTATGGACCCGTTCCATAAAACGCTGATCCCGCTCGATAGCTGGGTAACGCAGGCGATCGACTGGGTGGTGATGCACTTCCGCCCGCTGTTTCAGGGCATTCGCGTACCGGTGGATTACATCCTCAGTGCGTTCCAGCAGATGCTGCTGGGCATGCCCGCGCCGGTGGCGATTATTCTTTTCTCGCTGATCGCCTGGCAGATGAGTAGCGCCGGAATGGGCATTGCCACGCTGGTGTCGCTGATTGCCATTGGCGCCATCGGTGCCTGGTCGCAGGCGATGGTGACATTAGCGCTGGTGCTGACCGCGCTGCTGTTCTGCGTGGTGATCGGCTTGCCAATGGGGATCTGGCTGGCACGCAGTCAGCGCGCGGCGAAAATCGTTCGCCCGTTGCTGGATGCGATGCAGACGACTCCAGCATTTGTCTACCTGGTGCCGATTGTGATGCTGTTTGGTATCGGCAATGTGCCGGGCGTGGTAGTGACCATTATCTTCGCCCTGCCGCCGGTGGTGCGCCTGACCATTCTCGGCATTAACCAGGTGCCGGCCGATTTGATTGAAGCCTCGCGCTCATTTGGCGCAAGCCCGCGCCAGATGTTGTTTAAAGTACAGTTACCGCTGGCCATGCCCACCATTATGGCGGGAATTAACCAGACGTTGATGCTTGCCCTCTCCATGGTAGTGATCGCCTCAATGATCGCCGTTGGCGGGCTTGGCCAGATGGTACTGCGCGGCATTGGCCGCCTTGATATGGGGCTTGCCACCGTTGGCGGCGTGGGGATTGTTATCCTCGCCATCATTCTCGACCGCCTGACGCAGGCTGTTGGTCGCGATTCCCGCAGCCGCGGAAATCGTCGCTGGTATCAAACCGGCCCGCTGGGTCTGCTGACCCGCCCTTTCGCTAAATAATCTGTCGCCCGGCAACTCGCCGGGCAGCAGTATCCCACCTGAACAATAAGGAACAACGATGCGACATAGCGTACTTTTTGCCACAGCGTTTGCCACCCTTGTCTCTACCAGTGCATTTGCTGCGGACGCAGAACTGCCAGGCAAAGGCATCACCGTCAAGCCATTTCAAAGCACTATCGCCGAAGAGAGCTTCCAGACATTGCTGGTGAGCCGCGCTCTGGAAAAACTCGGTTATACCGTGAATACCCCGGACGAAGTGGATTACAACGTGGGTTACACCTCAATGGCGGCGGGCGATGTGACTTTTACCGCCGTCAACTGGCAACCACTGCATGACGACATGTATGCCGCCGCCGGGGGCGACAAAAAATTCTACCGTGAAGGCACCTATGTCACCGGCGCGGCGCAAGGATATTTGATCGATAAGAAAACCGCCGAGAAATATCACATCACCAACATTGAGCAGCTAAAAGATCCGAAAATCGCCAAATTGTTTGACGGTAACGGCGACGGCAAAGCCGACATGATGGGTTGCTCACCGGGCTGGGGCTGCGAAGCAGTTATTAACCACCAGCATCAGGCTTACGGTCTGGAAAACACCGTCACCGTTAGCCACGGGAACTACTCGGCGATGATGGCGGATACCATTACCCGCTTCAAAGAGGGCAAACCGGTGCTCTATTACACCTGGACACCGTACTGGGTAAGCGACGTGCTGAAACCGGGTAAAGATGTGGTCTGGCTTCAGGTCCCGTTCTCTTCTCTACCGGGGGAACAGAAAGATATCGACACCAAACTGCCAAACGGCATGAACTACGGTTTCCCGGTGAACACCATGCATATTGTTGCCAACAAAGCCTGGGCTGAGAAAAACCCGGCTGCTGCAAAACTTTTCGCGGTGATGAAACTGCCGCTGGCCGATATTAATGCCGAAAACGCCATGATGCATGCGGGCAAATCGTCTGAAGCGGATATTCAGGGTCACGTTGATGGCTGGATCAAAGCGCACCAGCAGCAGTTCGACGGCTGGATCAAAGAGGCGCTTGCCGCGCAGAAATAACCTGTTGCGATAAGCCTTCCCAAAGCGCCATCGGTTTTTGCCGATGGCGCTTTTGCTTATTCAGGCTCTGCCCGTCTGTTCGCCTGTTCGCCTGTTCGCCTGTTCGCCTGACAGGGTACGTCACCGCACGTTCCGACACGCGATCTTCCTCACAAAATTCAATCTATTGGCTATGATGATTGTCTGGAAAAACATACCTGACTTACAACGCCAATGACCACACCGAACCAGGGCCTTAGCCCGGCGCTGATTGCGCTGATGTCCGTTGCCACCGGCCTCGCCGTTGCCAGCAACTACTATGCGCAACCGCTCCTCGATACCATCGCCCACGCCTTTTCACTCACGCCCAACCAGGCCGGATTTATCGTCACCGCCGCCCAGCTTGGCTACGCCGCTGGGCTGTTATTTCTCGTGCCGCTTGGCGATATGTTCGAACGACGTTCGCTGATTGTGCTGATGACACTGCTGTCGGCAGGCGGCATGTTGATCACCGCCAGTAGTTCATCGCTCGGTCTGATGATCCTCGGCACCGCGCTGACCGGGCTGTTTTCCGTGGTGGCGCAAATTCTCGTACCGCTGGCCGCCACGCTGGCAACCCCGGACAAACGCGGCAAAGTGGTGGGCACGATTATGAGCGGTCTGCTGCTCGGCATTTTGCTGGCGCGCACCGTTGCCGGCTTACTCGCAAGCCTCGGCGGCTGGCGCACGGTTTACTGGGTCGCCAGTGTGTTAATGGTGCTGATGGCGCTGGCGCTGTGGCGCGGACTGCCGAAAATCAAGCAAGAGAATCACCTTAATTACCCGCAACTGCTGGGTTCGGTATTTGGCCTGTTTGCCGGCGACAAACTGTTACGTACCCGGGCAATGCTTGGCTGCCTGAGCTTTGCGAACTTCAGCATTTTATGGACCTCAATGGCGTTTTTGCTGGCTTCACCGCCGTTTCAGTTCTCCGAGGCGACGATCGGCCTGTTTGGCCTGGTGGGCGCAGCAGGCGCACTCGGTGCGCGGCAGGCCGGTGGGCTGGCGGATCGGGGTCATTCCCATCTCACCACCACCGGCGGCCTGATTCTGTTGCTGCTCTCCTGGGTGGCTATCTGGCTTGGACACAGCTCGGTTATCGCCTTGATTATTGGCATTATCGTGCTGGATCTCACCGTGCAGGGGGTGCATATCACCAACCAGACGGTTATCTATCGCGTGAAACCGGACGCGCGAAACCGCCTGACCGCCGGGTATATGACCAGCTATTTTATTGGCGGCGCGGCGGGCTCGCTGATCTCCGCCTCCGCCTGGCAACACGCAGGCTGGACTGGGGTTTGTCTCGCGGGTAGCGTACTGGCGCTGCTGAATCTGCTGGTTTGGTGGCGAGGATTTCACCGCCAGGAGGCGGCAATGTAAACAACCACCCACGTTTGCACGTTTCGTAGGAACACCGGGGTGTTAACGAGTCCCTCAGTCTGTTAAGGTTATGGGACTTGTTTATCCCGGTTATATTAACGTGGGTGATATATAACAAACATTATGGATATGGATAGTTCAGTAACCGCAACAAAGAGCACGTCTGACCAGAGCGCGACATTTCTGGAAGGTATCAAAGACAGCCTTCCCATCGTTTTGAGCTACGTCCCCGTTGCGTTTGCCTTTGGCATGAATGCCACCAAACTCGGTTTTACCCCACTCGAAAGCGTTTTCTTCTCCTGCATTATTTATGCGGGTGCCAGTCAGTTCGTCATCACCACCATGCTTGCCGCAGGTAGCGCATTATGGGTTGCCGCGCTGACCGTAATGGCCATGGATGTTCGCCACGTGCTTTATGGCCCGTCGCTGCGCAGCCGTATTCTGCAACCGCTCAAAAACCGCAAAACGGCCGTCTGGGCTTTTGGCCTGACGGATGAGGTATTTGCCGCCGCCACCGCGAAGCTGGTGCGTGATAACCGCCGATGGAGCGAAAACTGGATGATCGGCATCGCCTTATTTTCCTGGCTTTCCTGGGTGGCGGGCACGCTGTTGGGCGCGTTTTCCGGCGACGGACTGCTGGATGGTTACCCGGCGGTGGAATCGGCGTTAGGGTTTATGTTGCCCGCGCTATTTATGAGTTTCCTGCTCGCCTCGTTCCAGCGTCGCCAGCTAAGTACCGTCACGGCAGCACTGCTCGGTGCACTGGCGGGCGTCACGCTGTTTTCTATTCCTGCCGCGATTCTGACCGGGATTTTCGCCGGCTGCCTGGCCGCGCTGGTACAGGCGTTTTATCAAGGAGCACCTGATGCGCAATGAGGTGCTGCTGCTCGGCCTGCTGGTGGGCTGCGTCAATTTTTTATTCCGTTATCTGCCGTTGCGTCTTCGCGCCGGACAGTCGCGCCCGGCGAAACGCGGCGTGAGCGGTGTATTTTTGGACACCATTGGCATTGCGTCTATCTGCGCGCTGCTGGTGGTCTCCTGCGTGCCGGAAATCGCTGCCGACAGTCGCCGCCTGCTGCCAACGCTTGCCGGTTTCGCCGTACTCGGCGTGAGCTTCTGGAAAACACGCAGCATTATTCTCCCCACGCTACTGAGCGCTTTCGCGTACGGAATCGTCTGGAAACTCCTGACAGAAGCATAGATAAGGCAAATTTATTACTACAAATAATACATTTACTTTATTTGTCACTGTCGTTACTATATCGACTGCAATTAATGAGGTTATACCCAAATGGATAGTTCGTTTACGCCCATTGAACAAATGCTTAAGTTTCGCGCCAGCCGCTATGAAGATTTCCCGTTTCAGGAAATTCTGTTAACCCGCCTGTGTATGCATATGCAAGGCAAGCTGCTGGAAAACCGCAATAAGATGCTGAAAGCGCAGGGCATTAACGAGACATTGTTTATGGCGCTGATTACCCTGGAATCTCAGGAAAATCACAGTATTCAGCCTTCTGAGCTGAGTAGCGCGCTGGGATCATCCCGTACCAATGCGACACGCATTGCCGATGAGCTGGAAAAGCGCGGCTGGATTGAGCGTCGCGAAAGCGATAACGATCGCCGCTGTCTGCACCTGCAGTTGACCGATAAAGGTCATGAGTTCCTGCGCCAGGTTCTGCCCCCGCAGCATAACTGCCTGCATCAACTTTGGTCTTCGCTGAGCGTTGGCGAAAAAGATCAGCTTGAGCATATCACCCGAAAACTCCTGACGCGTCTCGACCAGATGGAAGAAGACGACGTCATTCTCGAGGCGTTGCGCTAACGCGATAAGACGCTCGAATATCCAGGATATAAAAATACTGAAGAGCCAGTATCTACTGGCTTTTTTGGCAAAAACAGGCCGGCGTTTGCCGGGATGAAAATAAGAAGATCGTGGAGAAAAGCATGAGCGCAAATGCGGAGAGTCAAACCCCGCAGCAACCGGTCAAAAAGAAAGGCAAACGTAAAAGTACCCTTCTTCTGCTGACCTTGCTCTTTATTGTTATTGCCGTGGCATACGGGATTTATTGGTTTTTGGTACTGCGTCACGTCGAGGAGACCGATGACGCGTACGTGGCAGGGAACC
Source organism: Kosakonia sp. YIM B13588 (assembly GCF_042788165.1). Classification (NCBI taxonomy): domain Bacteria; kingdom Pseudomonadati; phylum Pseudomonadota; class Gammaproteobacteria; order Enterobacterales; family Enterobacteriaceae; genus Kosakonia; species Kosakonia sp. YIM B13588. The sequence goes on from NZ_JBHZPO010000009.1 coordinate 75,589, forward strand.
AGGTGCAAATCATGGCGCAGGTGTCCGGCAGCGTGACGAAAGTCTGGGCCGATAACACCGATTTCGTTAAACAGGGTGATGTGCTGGTGACGCTGGACGCGACAGATGCGCAGCAGGCGTTTGAAAAAGCACAAACCGCGCTGGCAAGCAGCGTGCGCCAGACCCGCCAGTCAATCATCAACAGCAAACAGCTGCAGGCGAGCATTGAGCTGAAAAAAACCGCCCTCGCCCAGGCGCAGAGCGATTTTAACCGCCGCGTGCCGCTCGGCAGTGCCAACCTGATTGGCCGCGAAGAGCTGCAACACGCCCGTGACGCCGTGGCCAGCGCACAAGCAGAGCTGGATGTCGCCATTCAGCAATACAACGCTAACCAGGCCATCGTGCTTGATACCCGTCTGGAAGATCAACCGGCGGTAAAACAAGCAGCGACCGAAGTTCGCAATAGCTGGCTGGCGCTGCAACGGACGAAAATCGTCAGCCCAATCACCGGCTACGTTTCCCGCCGTGCCGTACAGCCTGGCGCGCAGATCACCACCTCGACCGCGCTGATGGCAGTCGTTCCAGCCAGCAATTTGTGGGTGGATGCGAACTTTAAAGAGACGCAACTTGCGCATATGCGTATTGGCCAGAGTGCCACCATCATCAGCGACATTTACGGCGATGAAGTGAAGTACACCGGTAAAGTGGTCGGTCTGGATATGGGAACCGGCAGTGCGTTCTCGCTGCTGCCTGCGCAAAACGCCACCGGTAACTGGATCAAAGTGGTTCAGCGTCTGCCGGTGCGTATTGAGCTGGATGCCAAACAGCTTGCCGATCATCCGCTGCGTATTGGTCTTTCCACGCTGGTGAAAGTGGATACCGCCGATCGTGAAGGTCAGGTGCTGGCAAGCCAGGTGCGCACCAGCCCGGCTTATGAAAGCAACGCCCGGGAAATCAGCCTTGAGCCGGTCAACACGTTGATCGAAAACATCGTGAAAGCCAACGCCGGTTAATCTGAGGTGAGTGCAATGCAACAGAAACCGCTGGAAGGCGCGCAGCTGGTCATTATGACCATTGCGTTGTCGCTTGCGACCTTCATGCAGGTGCTGGACTCGACCATCGCTAACGTTGCTATTCCGACTATTGCCGGAAACCTTGGCTCCTCGCTGAGCCAGGGTACGTGGGTGATCACCTCGTTCGGGGTGGCGAACGCCATCTCGATTCCGATCACCGGCTGGCTGGCGAAACGCGTTGGGGAAGTGAAGCTGTTTCTCTGGTCTACCGTCGCCTTCGCTATCGCCTCCTGGGCGTGCGGCGTCTCCAACAGCCTGGGGATGCTTATCTTCTTTCGCGTGATCCAGGGTATCGTCGCCGGACCGCTGATCCCGCTGTCACAGAGCTTGTTGCTCAGCAACTATCCGCCCGCCAAGCGCTCTATCGCGCTGGCGCTGTGGTCAATGACGGTGATCGTCGCGCCGATTTGTGGGCCGATCCTCGGCGGTTATATCAGCGATAACTACCACTGGGGTTGGATCTTCTTTATCAACGTACCGATCGGTGCGCTGGTGGTGTTGCTGACGCTGCAAAGCCTGCGTGGGCGCGAAACGCGTACCGAGCAGCGGCGCATTGATGGCGTAGGGCTGGCGCTGCTGGTCGTCGGTATCGGTAGCCTGCAAGTGATGCTCGACCAGGGTAAAGAGCTCGACTGGTTTAACTCGACGGAGATCGTCGTGCTGACGATTGTCGCCGTGGTGTCGATAAGTTTCCTGGTGGTATGGGAGTTGACCGACGATAACCCGATAGTCGATCTGTCGCTGTTTAAGTCGCGCAACTTTACCATCGGCTGTTTGTGTATCAGCCTTGCCTATATGCTCTATTTCGGCGCGATTGTGTTGTTACCGCAGCTGTTGCAGGAAGTGTATGGCTATACCGCGACCTGGGCGGGGCTGGCTTCCGCGCCGGTTGGCGTGATACCGGTGCTGCTGTCGCCAATTATTGGCCGCTTCGCGCATAAGCTGGATATGCGCCGTCTGGTGACGTTCAGCTTTATCATGTACGCGGTGTGCTTCTACTGGCGTGCGTATACCTTCGAGCCGGGCATGGATTTCGGCGCTTCGGCGTGGCCTCAGTTCATTCAGGGTTTCGCGGTGGCGTGCTTCTTTATGCCATTGACGACTATTACTCTTTCCGGTTTGCCACCGGAACGGCTGGCAGCAGCGTCGAGCCTGTCGAACTTTGCGCGTACGCTGGCGGGCTCGATCGGAACCTCGATCACCACGACGCTGTGGACGAACCGGGAATCGATGCACCATGCGCAGCTTACGGAGTCGGTCAACCCGTACAATCCGAACTCGCAGGAAATCTATAACCAGCTGCAGGGGATGGGCATGTCGCAGCAACAGGCTTCCGGCTGGATAGCGCAGCAGATAACCAATCAGGGGCTGATTATCTCGGCCAATGAGATTTTCTGGTTCTCTGCGGGGGTGTTCCTGATCTTGCTGGGGCTGGTGTGGTTTGCCAAACCGCCATTTGGCGCGGGCGGCGGCGGCGCGCATTAACCTAAAAGCAAATCGCCTCCTTAATGGAGGCGATTTTTTGACTGCTTGTTTTACTTCTCAATGCCGAGGACTTCCAGCGTCATGACGGAAGTCACGCCGGGCGGCACCGCGCCAGGTATTCCTTCCTCACCGTAAGCCAACTCGGTGGGAACATAAATCTTCACTCGTCCACCCACGACCAGTTTTTTTACGCCAGCACGCATCACCATCGGCAGTTCGCTCACGCGCGCCGTATTGACTTCGTTCTGTGCGAGAACCTGCCCGGAGCTGACCTTTTCATCCACTTTGAAACGGATGACATCGGTATCGCCAATAGCGGCGCCTGGCCCACGTTTTTCAACCAAATAGACCACGCCGTTATCTGCCCGCACCGCGCCCTTTAGCTTCGCCGCATCGGCCAACAACTGCTGCCCTTGCTTCTTGTTGCGGGTTATTTCGCGTTGCCGCGCATCGTCTACCTGCTTGTTGAGCGTAGTGAGGACCTTTTCAAGATCGGCATTCGGCATTTGCAGACTGCCCGCAAATTTATCCTGCAAGCCTTGCAGAAAAGCCTGCGGCATAAATTGTTGACCAATGTCTTTCAGCGTTTCGCTTTCAAGCTGAACTTTTGCCGCAAACCAGACGCCCCACGCATAGTTGACGCGCGCAAGTTCAGACTTATCCGCCGCCAGCGAGAATGCCGGTGAATTCGCTTTACCCGCCCCATTTTCCGCCGCAGCTGGCGCACTCTTCACAGCAGCGAGTTGCTGTTCCATTTGCGCCTTCTCTTCGCCGCTCTGCTTTAATTTCGCTTCCAGCGCGGCAATGTGCGATGTCTGCTCTGCCGCTTGTTTGGTGGCAGCAGCGAACTGGTTGGTTATTTCATCGCGCTTTTTATTCGCCTCGGCAAGCTGGCTTTGTTGATCTGCGGCTTGTTTTGTGGCGGCAGCGAGCTGGCTGCTTATCTCGTCGCGCTTTTTATTCGCCTCAGCAAGCTGCTTTTCCTGTTCTACGGTTTTTGTGGCCGCCTGTTGCAGCTTCGCGCTGAGCTCCGCGCCCTGCTTTTTCGCTTCCGCCAGTTGCTGCTCCGTCTGCGATTTTTCTTCGCTGCGCTGTTTCAGCGTCGCTTCCAGCGTAGCGATGTGGGATGTCTGCCCGCCAGCCTGTTTCGTGGCGGCAGCGAGCTGGCTGGTTATCTCGTCGCGTTTTTTATTCGCCTCGGCAAGCTGCTTTTCCTGCTCAGCGGTTTTCGTTGCCGCCTGCTGCAGCTTTGTGCTGAGCTCCGCACCCTGCTTTTTCGCTTCCGCCAGTTGCTGTTCCGCCTGCGATTTTTCTTCGCTGCGCTGTTTCAGCGTCGCTTCCAGCGCGGCAAGTTGCTTTTCCTGCTCAGCGGTTTTCGTTGCCACCTGCTGCAGCTTCGCACTGAGATCTGCGCCCTGCTTTTTCGCTTCCGCCAGCTGCTGTTCCGCCTGTGATTTTTCTTCGCTGCGCTGCTGCAACTCATCTTTCAATGTCGTAATACTTAGCGCCTGCTCACTCATCTTTTTCGCGGCGGCATCAAGGTTATTATTTGCCTCTTCACGTTTATTATTCGCTTCGGCAAGTTGCTTCTCGCTGGCCTGCAGCTGTTGTTGTAGCTGCTTATTTTCACTGCTAATGATCGGCGGCGGCTGTTTGCTATCGTCGCCTGCGTTATTTTTTTGCTGTATGGGCGTTGCTGAGATCTGTTTTTTGCGCAGCGTTTCTGCTTCACGCCGCAACTCCACGAGTTTGCGTTTCAGTAACCTGACTTCTTGATCACTTGATGCTTTTTTTGGCGCGGTCTGCTGTTTAGCAGCAGCCTGTGATGAAGACGTAGCAGCTGAGCCTGTACTAGTGTGGTCCGCCGTAAACGGAGACTGCGGCTCGGCTGATATTATGTGTTCCTCGTTTAGTCGGTCGAGTAATGAGGCAGGCTCAGCGCTGGTGGCTGATGATGATATAGCCGATAACAGCACAGCAGATGAATAAAATAGTTTTCTCATAACTGTTTCAGGGCATTTGCGCGACTGGACATATTAGTGAATACCGCGCTGCGCACACGCGAGCAAACCACTTCAATCTTACTATCAATTTCGGATTTCATTATTTCCGCAGAATTCTTATCAATTATTGGTCGATTTCGCTTATAGACTTCATAACTTTTATTAATCGTATTAAATTGCTGTTTGTAAGTTTCAAATGCGGAATTATCCAGGCCTTTTAAGGCAGTCAGAAGCTCGTAACATTGTTGCGTCTGCTGTTTCTGTGGCGCATCTTTCACCACGGAGGGCACCGTTGATTTAACACAACCCGCTAATGTAAAGGGTAAAACGAGGGAGAGACATAAAAGATAAGAGTGTGAACGCCGCATAATATCCTCATCATTCAGGCATATCATTTCACTGAATTACATTCAGTTAATAAATAAATTAAACGTGAAATATCCGTCAAATAACAACAGGGGTGAAAACTATCACGCCAGAATTTAAATAACAACAAGAAGCCACATAGCCGGAATGGATATTATTGACGCATCATGATTTCATTATAATTAATGAAATACAATACTTTCACTGAATGAATAGAATATGAAAATGTGCGGATAAAATAATAATGCCGCCTTCCAGGCAGAAAGGCGGCATGGGGAAACTAGATGTGCAGTTCCTGCAATTTCTCTTTCGGCAGGGCGAGTTCTTCGTTGCTGTTAACGCGAACATCGCGATCGAGGATGTGACGCGCGATTTCTTGCGCTTCTTCCAGAGAGTGCATTTGGTATGTCCCGCACTGATAGATGTTCAGTTCCGGGATCTGATTCTGCTCTTTTACTTTCAGGACATCTGCCATCGCCGCTTTCCAGGCATCGGCGACGCGCTGTTCGTCCGGCGTACCGATCAGGCTCATGTAGAAACCGGTGCGGCAACCCATCGGAGAGATGTCGATGATCTCAACGCCGTTGCCGTTGAGGTGGTTACGCATAAAACCGGCGAACAGATGCTCCAGCGTATGGATACCTTTTTCCGGCATCACTTCTTTGTTAGGTACGCAGAAACGCAGGTCGAATACGGTAATGGTGTCGCCGTGCGGCGTGTCCATAGTCTTGGCAACACGGACTGCTGGCGCTTCCATACGGGTATGATCGACAGTGAAGCTATCCAATAATGGCATTTAGTCACCTCCGACAGTGATTTTTAAAAAATAAAATGAACTCTTTTTTCCCGTGCGAGTCTGAGTATATGAAAGACGCGCATTTGTTATCATCATCCCTGAACTTCAGAGATGAAATTTTGGCCACAGAGATGTGGCCTTTTTCTTTTGTATCAGGCGTGGCGCGCGAGTAACGCCTCGAATGACTCCGAATCTCCGGCTTCAACCTCTGCCTGACGCGCCAGCGACGCTTTGCACTCGGCGATAAAATCTTCCTCAAGCAAAATTTCCAGTGGCTCTTCACGCAACTGCGACCGGTATTGATCGCCCAGGGCTTTCCCTGTGCCGCCAATACCATTATCTATCATTAAGCGCAGAATGCGCGCTGAGAATGTCAATTCCGGATCGTCGAAGCTGGCAACCAACTGGTCACACACTTTTTCGTACTCTTTGCCACCGTACACGCCATCCAGCGTCTGCGCTACTCGTTTCAGATCGCTAAACAGATCCTTACCGACCTGAGCGAGCGGGAACTGTGCGGTTTCGCAGCCCATTCCGAGCGTCAAACCAGGTTTACGCCCTTCGAGAATCACGCGATTCCAGTTAGTACGGGTGCATAGAAGTTCATCGCTGCTCATTTCCGGCGCATCAGCCAGCACGCACCAGACCATAAACAGATCGAGGAAACGCACCTGCTGCTCGTCAACGCCAATGGCGGTGAACGGATTGATATCCAGGGAACGCACTTCGATGTACTCAATGCCGCCGCGCAGCAACGCATCCGAGGGTGTTTCGCCGCTACGGGTTACACGTTTCGGGCGAATGGGTGCATACAACTCGTTTTCAATCTGCAGAATATTGGTGTTGATCTGTAAGTATTTGCCCTCTTTCTTCAGACCAATTTTGGCGTATTCCTCAGAAGGCGTTTTGATGGCGCGCTTCAACGCCACCACATAGTCATGCAGGTTATTGAAGGTAATACCGAGATTGCTTTGCGATTTATTGGTGTACCCAAGATCGCTCAGGCGTAATGAGGTCGCATACGGCAAGTAGTACATACCGTTCGACGTTTTCTCAAACGGCAGCGTTGTCGGTTTCCCTTGCAGGAACGACGAGCAAATTGCTGGCGAAGCGCCAAACAGATACGGGATCACCCAGCCAAACCGGTAGTAATTGCGGATGAGGCGAAAATAACCTTCCGATACCGATTCTTTATCCGTACTGCCGCTTTTCGCTTCCCAGAAAGCCATCGGCAGCGAAAAATTGTAATGCACACCGGAAATGGTTTGCATCAGCGCGCCATAGCGATTTTTCAGCCCTTCGCGATAGAGCGTTTTCAGGCGACCAATATTGGACGTGCCATACTGCGCCAGCTCAATCTCCTGACCATCTTTGATATAGCACGGCATGCTCAACGGCCACATGCGTTCGTCGCCTATCTGGCGCGCAGTGTAGCGGTGAATATCACGCATGATGGTCAGCATATGATCGATATCGCCATCTACCGGAGTGATAAATTCCAGCAGCGCTTCAGCAAAATCGGTGGTGATCCATTTATGGGTCAGTGCTGAGCCAAGCGCAGCCGCGTGACCCGTAGTTGCCAGAGAGCCATCCGCATTTACGCGCAGCGTTTCACGCTCAAGACCGCGTTGTATCCCCTTCAAAGCTTGAGGATGTTTTTCCAGCCAGGACAGCGCCTGTGATACGTCCGGGATCAAATTGACCTCCCGCCTGTCATAATCATTTTATTAAGCATAATTGTAATGGTTGACGATTAAAGGTCACTCACTCAGTCCAATTAGTGCCACCACGTCATACCCTGCAGCGTCACAAAGGCGATCGCCAGATAGCGCAACGCTTTGCCAAGGCATAAAAAAATCACTACCGGCCCCCACGACAAGCGCATCCATCCTGCCAGCAGGCACAGCAAGTCGCCTATTACAGGCACCCAGCTTAACAACAGCGCTGCCGCGCCGTATCGTTTAAGCCAGTCAGTCGCTTTTTCCTGCCAGCGCGATGTTTTACGCTGCGGGAAGAAACGCCCAAGAATAACGTTAGTCAGCCCTCCAAGGCTATTACCCATTGTTGCTATTACAACAAGAAGCCAGGGCTGGCTAACGTGAGAAATTAGCATTGCAACCAGCACGACCTCAGAATTACCAGGCAACAGCGTGGCGCTGAGAAAGCTGCTGGAAAACAGTGACAACAGCGACAGCGTGTCGCTCACAATAAGCGTACGTCCACGACGTCCATACCGGCTGCACGCGCCGCCTGAAGCCCGAAATCTGCATCTTCGAAAACAATGCATTGCGTCGGTTCCACCCCCATGCTTTGCGCACAAAGCAGGAAAGTATCGGGCGCGGGTTTATGATGTTTAACATGATCGGCTGCGATAACAGCGTCAAAATATTCCCGCAATCCAAGGTGTGCCAGCAGCGCTTCCGCAATCGCGCTTTCGCTGCCCGTTCCCACAGACATCGGACGACGACCATGCCACGCTTTCACCACCTCGATAAGCGGTAATGGGCGAACAGAGTCCAGCAGCATTGCTTTTACAACTGCCGTTTTTTCTTGAGCCAACAGATGAGGATCGAGATCGCCCTGGTTAGCTTCAATAATGGATTGCGCGATACGCCAGGTTGGAGCGCCGTTAAGCCCAATCATCGCCTGTTCGTCAAAACGCATCCCATAACGCCCGAGCACTTCATGCCAGGCTTTACGGTGAGTTGGCTCTGTATCAAGAATAGTGCCATCCATATCGAAAATCAGACCAGCGTAACGTTCGTACATCATGTTCTCACAAAGCGGATAACAAACAGTTACTTTAACGTAAACAGTGATTTTTGTCGCTGCCAGCGAGTGAGAAGCATTGTGTTAAGCATGATTTTGACGGGGTACCGGTGAGACGAAGTTTTGTGTTTTGCACAGGCGATGCGGTCTGGAGAATGGCTTTGTTTAACTTGTAGGGTATTGCCTGAGCTGCGTTATTCTTGCTGGTATCAGCAGAAACATGCACTAAACCTGAGAGAATAAATCGACGGGGGTATTGCAGAAGATGGTGCATCCGGGAGGATTCGAACCTCCGACCGCTCGGTTCGTAGCCGAGTACTCTATCCAGCTGAGCTACGGATGCATCGGGAAAAGTTTTACGCTACAGATTCAGAACTTCATGACCAAACAAATCCGGGAAGATAACTCGGATTCATCTCGCCTTCAGACCGTGGCTGAAACAGCGCTGCCCTTTCTGATTCCGGCAATTATGTTCGCCGAAACTGACAGAATAAATAGTCTGGTGTATGAAGAAGATGGTGCATCCGGGAGGATTCGAACCTCCGACCGCTCGGTTCGTAGCCGAGTACTCTATCCAGCTGAGCTACGGATGCATCGGGAAATGCTATTTACAACGCTGATTCATATCTGCATATCATCGGCGTACTGAGCAAAAATGGTGCATCCGGGAGGATTCGAACCTCCGACCGCTCGGTTCGTAGCCGAGTACTCTATCCAGCTGAGCTACGGATGCATCGGGAAACTTACTTTACAACGCTGATTCAGTGCTGCGTTACCTCGCCACACTGAAGAAGATGGTGCATCCGGGAGGATTCGAACCTCCGACCGCTCGGTTCGTAGCCGAGTACTCTATCCAGCTGAGCTACGGATGCATCGGGAAATGCTATTTACAACGCTGATTCATATCTGCATATCATCGGCGTACTGAGCAAGAATGGTGCATCCGGGAGGATTCGAACCTCCGACCGCTCGGTTCGTAGCCGAGTACTCTATCCAGCTGAGCTACGGATGCATCGGGAAACTTACTTTACAACGCTGATTCAGTGCTGCGTTACCTCGCCACACTGAGCAAGATGGTGCATCCGGGAGGATTCGAACCTCCGACCGCTCGGTTCGTAGCCGAGTACTCTATCCAGCTGAGCTACGGATGCAAAATGGCGGTGAGGCGGGGATTCGAACCCCGGATGCAGCTTTTGACCGCATACTCCCTTAGCAGGGGAGCGCCTTCAGCCTCTCGGCCACCTCACCACACGCGCCTCTTTCGAGTGCTTCGAAGAACTTGTTAAGGGCTCATCGTCGCTGCGTGGCGCACATATTACTTTCTGGGACTTATAAGTCAAACACTTTTTCCAGCCCCTGAATCGTTTGCACACTTCGCAGGCAATTAGCCTGCAAAAAGGCCAAAAAGGATGTTTTATCAGCAAAATTTCTGCCGTTCCGCTGCAGAAAAATTGCAAACACATGCACGGCCCAAAAGCGCGTAACAGAGGAAAACAGCGAGTATGCAATAAAAAGGAAACGTAACGAGGGGAAAATCAGGAGGAGGTGTTGCGTCTCGCCGGGAAACAGCGAGACGCGATAATAGCATCAGTAGTTCGACTGCTGTGATTTTTCAGCCTGGATACGCTGGTAGATCTCTTCACGGTGAACGGAAACTTCTTTAGGGGCGTTAACGCCGATACGAACCTGGTTACCCTTAACCCCTAATACAGTCACAGTGACCTCATCCCCAATCATGAGGGTTTCACCAACTCGACGAGTCAGAATCAGCATTCTTTGCTCCTTGAAAGATTAAAAGAGTCGGGTCTCTCTGTATCCCGGCATTATCCATCATATAACGCCAAAAAGTAAGCGATGACAAACACCTAAGTGTAAGCAGTCACGGCATTACATTCTGTTAAACCTAAGTTTAGCCGATATACAAGACTTTAACCTGACTTTATCGTTATCAATAGCGTAGTGGCAACAACGCCATAACCGCAAGGTTATGGCGTCTGCTTTCGCTTTGTAATTATGACAGTTTAGCGCTTACCCAGTCTTTTACACTGGCGAGAGCGGCAGGCAGTGCGGCTGCGTCAGTACCGCCGGCTTGCGCCATATCCGGACGTCCGCCACCTTTACCCCCAACCTGCTGGGCAACCATACCGATCAATTCCCCGGCCTTCACACGGTCGGTCACACCCTTCGACACACCCGCAATCAGGGAAACTTTTCCTTCCGCCACGGTGGCAAGCACAATCACTGAATCACCCAGTTGGTTTTTCAGATCGTCCACCATGGTACGCAGCATCTTCGGCTCGACGCCAGCGAGCTCGCTAACCAGCAGTTTGACGCCGTTAAGATCAATCGCTTTTCCGGACAGGCTAGCGCTCTCCTGCGCCGCGGCCTGCTCTTTAAGCTGCTGCAACTCTTTTTCCAGCTGGCGAGTACGTTCAATAACAGTACGCACTTTATCACCGAGGTTCTGGCTATCGCCTTTCAGCAACTGCGCGACATCATGCAACTGGTCACTTTGCGCATGCAGGCTGGCAATCGCGCCTTCACCGGTTACCGCTTCAATACGGCGCACGCCCGCCGCCGTGCCGGATTCAGACACAATACGGAACAGACCAATATCACCGGTGCGGGAAGCATGTGTGCCGCCGCAGAGCTCAGTCGAGAAATCCCCCATGCGCAGCACGCGCACGCGATCTTCGTATTTCTCGCCAAACAACGCCATTGCACCATTCGCTTTTGCCGCTTCCAGATCCATGATGTTGGTTTCGATTGGCAGGTTACGGCGAATTTGCGCGTTCACCAGATCTTCTACCGCACGGATTTCCGATGGTTTCATGGCTTCAAAATGGGAGAAGTCAAAACGCAGCGCTTTGTCGTTTACCAGCGAGCCTTTCTGCGCAACGTGCGTACCGAGCACATCGCGCAGCGCGGCATGCATCAGGTGTGTGGCAGAGTGGTTCAGACGAATACGCGCACGGCGCGCTTCATCGACTTCCGCTTTCACACCGTCGCCGACTTTCAACGAACCGCTATTCAGCTTACCGAGATGACCAATCGCCTGACCGTATTTCTGCGTATCCTGTACGGCAAAGGCAAAGCCATTACCTTTCAGTTCGCCTTTGTCGCCCACCTGGCCGCCAGACTCGGCGTAGAACGGCGTCTCATCGAGAACAACCACCGCTTCCTGACCTGCGGCAATCGCATTCACCGGCTTACCGTCGACAAACAGCGCTGTCACTTTGCCGTTCAGTTCCAGATGGTCATAGCCTTTAAATTCTGACGCGCCATCAACGCGGATCATTGCGTTGTAATCTGCGCCGAAACCGCTGGATTCGCGTGCGCGGCGGCGTTGCTCTTCCATCGCGGCTTCAAAACCTGCTTCGTCAACTTTCAGGTTACGCTCACGACAGACATCGGCGGTTAAATCCACCGGGAAGCCATAAGTGTCGTACAGGCGGAAAGCGGTCTCGCCGTCCAGCGTGTCGCCTTTCAGTTTTGCCAGCTCTTCGTCAAGCAGCGCCAGACCGCGCTCCAGCGTACGTGCAAACTGCTCTTCTTCGGTTTTCAGAACCTGCTCAACCTGAGCTTGCTGGCGTTGCAGATCTTCCCCGGCGGAACCCATCACCTCGATCAGCGGGCCAACCAGCTTATAGAAGAAGGTGTCCTTCGCGCCCAGCATGTTGCCGTGACGAATCGCACGACGAATGATACGACGCAGCACATAGCCACGGTTTTCGTTCGACGGAATAACGCCATCGGCGATCAGGAAGGCACAGGAACGGATGTGGTCAGCGATTACGCGCAGGGATTTGTTACCCAAATCGGTCGCGCCGGTCACGTTTGCTACCGCCTGAATCAGCTTCGCGAACAGGTCGATTTCGTAGTTGGAATTCACATGTTGCAGCACCGCGGCAACGCGTTCCAGGCCCATACCGGTATCCACGGACGGCTTCGGCAGCGGTTCCATGGTGCCATCGGCCTGGCGGTTGAACTGCATAAAAACGATGTTCCAGATTTCGATATAGCGATCGCCGTCTTCTTCCGGGCTGCCCGGAGGGCCACCCCAGATATGGTCGCCGTGATCGTAGAAAATCTCGGTGCACGGGCCGCACGGACCGGTATCGCCCATCTGCCAGAAGTTGTCAGAAGCGTAAGCGGCACCTTTGTTATCGCCGATGCGGATAATGCGCTCGCGCGGCACGCCCACTTCTTTTTCCCAGATTTCGTACGCTTCGTCGTCCGTTTCGTATACCGTCACCCACAGACGCTCTTTCGGCAGGTTGAACCAGTTCTCACCGGTCAGCAGTTCCCATGCGTACTGAATAGCATCATGTTTGAAGTAGTCGCCGAAGCTAAAGTTGCCCAGCATTTCAAAGAATGTGTGATGGCGTGCGGTGTAACCGACGTTTTCCAGGTCGTTGTGTTTACCACCAGCACGAACGCAACGCTGTGCTGTGGTAGCGCGGGAATAATTACGTTTGTCGAGCCCAAGGAATACATCCTTGAACTGGTTCATCCCGGCGTTGGTAAACAGCAGAGTCGGGTCGTTATTCGGTACCAGGGAGCTGCTGGCAACTACCTGATGTCCCTTACTATGGAAAAAATCGAGAAACGCCTGACGGATCTCAGCGGTGCTCTTGCTCATAATTATCCTGAAATCAAGCTAACGAAATGTGGTAACCGGCGGTTGCCATACATGGAAAACGCGCCAGCTACTGGAAAAAGTGGGAATAAGATAAGTTTTCTTTACTGCGAAGTAAAATCCCGTATGCGCTCAGTCGGCAAAATTTCGCCATATTTCCTGAATATCTTCCTGCATAAAGCCGCGATAGAGTAAAAAACGCTGCACTTTTACTTTCGCCGTATATTCAGTCGGTAGCGGTTCACCATATTTGCGCTGCGCCTGCGCACGGGCACTCTCCACCCAGTCGATATCGCATTCGCGTAGCGCGCTTTCACTGTCTTCGCGCGAGATCCCTTTCTGGTTTAATTCCTGTCGAATGCGCGCCGGACCATAACCTTTACGCGCACGGCTGGCGATAAACTGGCGCACAAAGCGCATGTCATCAAGAAAGTTATGCTCCAGACACCACGCAACGACCTCTTCGACCTCTTCCGGCGTGATATCCAGTTCTTCCGGGCCGTTTTTACTCATTACTGGCGCGGTTAATTTGCGACGAAACTCTTTTTCGCTGTGATCGCGCATCGCCAGAATCCGTATAGCTCTGTCACGCAGGCGGGAAACGGCGGAGCGGCGAGAAGGGTTTTCAGACATAGCTTGATCCTGTGTGCGTAGAAAAGCAAAAGGGCTGCATCAGCAGCCCTTGATTACCATTCAAACTATCAGAAATCTTCGTTGGTCTCTTCAACGCCTTCGTCATTGCCATCGGCAGTGAATTCAGCGGAAGAATTCTGGTTGCTGAGCAGAATTTCGCGCAGCTTTTTCTCGATCTCTTTTGCCGCCGCCGGGTTTTCTTTCAGCCAGGTTGTTGCGTTCGCTTTACCCTGACCAATTTTGTCGCCGTTGTAGCTATACCAGGCACCCGCTTTTTCAATCAGTTTCTCTTTCACGCCAAGATCGACCAGCTCACCGTAGAAGTTAATGCCTTCGCCGTAGAGGATCTGGAATTCAGCTTGTTTGAACGGCGCAGCGATTTTGTTTTTCACCACTTTTACGCGGGTTTCGCTGCCGACCACGTTATCGCCCTCTTTCACCGCACCGATACGGCGAATATCCAGACGCACAGAGGCGTAGAATTTCAGCGCGTTACCGCCAGTGGTGGTTTCCGGGTTACCGAACATTACGCCAATTTTCATACGGATCTGGTTGATAAAGATCAGCAGCGTATTGGACTGTTTCAGGTTACCGGCCAGTTTACGCATCGCCTGGCTCATCATACGCGCCGCAAGGCCCATGTGAGAGTCGCCGATTTCGCCTTCGATTTCCGCTTTCGGCGTCAGCGCCGCAACGGAGTCGACCACCAGCACGTCAACCGCACCGGAGCGCGCCAGCGCGTCACAGATTTCCAGCGCCTGCTCACCGGTGTCCGGCTGAGAACAGAGCAAATTGTCGATATCAACGCCCAGCTTGCGAGCGTAAACCGGATCCAGCGCGTGTTCAGCATCGATAAACGCACAGGTTTTACCTTCGCGCTGTGCAGCGGCAATGACCTGCAGGGTCAGCGTCGTTTTACCTGAAGATTCAGGCCCGTAAATTTCGACAATACGCCCCATCGGCAAACCGCCAGCGCCCAGCGCGATATCCAGCGAGAGCGAACCGGTAGAGATGGTTTCCACATCCATGGAACGGTCTTCACCCAGACGCATGATGGAGCCTTTACCGAATTGCTTTTCGATCTGACCCAGTGCGGCTGCAAGCGCCTTTTGTTTGTTTTCGTCGATAGCCATGATTACTCCTTCATGCAGAGTGAAGCGCGTTACGCTCCGCGGTGAATTACTGTTCTGTTGTCGCAATTATACTGTATGGTCATACAGTATCAAGCATTTTGTAGAAAATGTTGCCAAAGGGTTTGCAGGGCATAGGCGGTAGCCTGTCTGCGCACCGCTTCACGGTCACCTGAGAAGCATTCACGCCGCGTGATCCCTTCCCCGCTGACGCTGGCAATGCCAAACCAGACGGTGCCAACCGGCTTCTCGTCGCTGCCGCCATCCGGCCCGGCGATACCGCTGATAGAAATCGCATAGTCGGCGCGCGCCGCTTTCAGCGCACCAATCGCCATCTCGACCACCACCTGCTCGCTGACCGCGCCGTGCGCATCCAGCGTGGCGGGTTGTACGCCAATCATTTGGGCTTTCGCTTCATTACTGTAGGTAACAAACCCGCGTTCAAACCAGGCGGAACTGCCAGCGATATCGGTTACCACCTTCGCCACCCAGCCGCCGGTACAGGATTCTGCCGTGGTCAGCGTCGCGCCGCGCGCCTTAAGCGCCAGCCCGATGCGTTCGCTGAGCTGCATTAATTCATTGTCCGTCATGATGGCTCCCGTGCGTCTAAAAACTGTGGCGGAAAAGATACCACTTTCCGCGAAAAGATGGGGACGGGATGGCGAATTTACGAGGAGGCTTCCGAAAAAAGGCCAGCGAGCGCTGGCCTGCGTGGCTTATTACCTGTTACTTCATGCTGTTATAGATAGTGTCGACGTTGTGACGAAAGGCTTTTTGATAGGTATCTGCCACCCCGCCTTTGGCGCTTAACGCTTCCGGATAAAGCTCGCCACCCGGTTGCGCGCCGGTTGCACTGGCGATCTGTTTCACCAGCCGTGGATCCAGCTGGTTTTCCATAAACCACACTTTCACGCCATCGGCTTTAATCTGTTTGATAAGCGAGGCCACCTGTGCGGCACTGGCTTCACTTTCAGAAGAGATGCCTTGCGGCGCCATGAAATCAACGCCGTAAGCGCGAGCAAAATAGCCAAACGCATCGTGGCTGGTCAGCACTTTACGTTTCGCCTGCGGCACCGCGCTGAAGCGCTCTTTTGCCCAGCTATCCAGCTTGTTTAACTGATCGATATAACGCTGACCGGAAGCATTCAACGCGGCTTCATCAGCCGGATCAGCTTTCACCAGCGCGGCAAGAATATTCTTTGCGTACAGCGCGCCATTCGCGGCGCTGTTCCAGGCGTGGGGATCGGTCACTGTTGCGCCATCTTCTTCCAGCGTATGCGTTGCAACACCGGTTGATGCGACGACAAGCTGACCTTTAAAGCCAGAGGCTTTCACCAGACGATCCAGCCAGCCTTCCAGCCCCAGGCCGTTCACCACCACCACATCGGCGCTGTTGAGCAGCGCGCTGTCTTTCGCCGATGGTTCAAAGGTGTGCGGATCGCCATCCGGCCCCACCAGCGTCGTCACCTTGACGTGATCGCCGCCAATCTGCTGGGTGATATCGCCCAGAATCGAGAAGCTGGCGACCACATTTACTGTTTTTGCCATTGCGCCCTGCGCCACCAGGCCGAGCGCCAGCGCCAGAATAAGCCCTGTCCGTTTCATCATTTCCCCTTGCTACGTTAAAAGTGCGCGCAGGCTGTGAGCCAGCCCACTGCGCGTGCCGAATAAAATGGAAAAAAAGAAGACAATACTGGCGGTCAGCACAATCGCCGGTCCGGCGGGCAACCCCGCCATCCACGACAGACTTAACCCAAGCCAGGCGCACAGCGCGCCAATGCTGGCCGCCAGCAACAACAATCCGGGTAATGTCCGCGCCCAGCAACGCGCTGCCACAGCGGGGAGCATCATCACGCCCACTGCCATTAATGTGCCGAGCACCTGAAACCCGGCCACCAGATTGAGCACCAGTAACGCCAGAAACAGCCCGTGCAGCAGGCCCGGCGCGCGCGGCGAGTTAACCTGCAAAAACGCGCTGTCGAACGCTTCACTGACCATGCCGCGATAGCAAAACGCCAGCACCAGCAGCGTCAGGCTGGCCACACCCGCGACAAACAGCGCCGAATCGCGATCGACCGCCAGAATCGAGCCAAACAGCAGATGCAGCAGATCGACACTGGAGCCGCGCAGCGACACCAGCGTGACGCCGAGCGCCAGCGACCCGAGGTAGAAACCGGCAAAGCTGGCGTCCTCTTTAAGCGGCGTGCGGCGGCTTACCCAGCCTGCCACCAGCGCGACGGTGATACCTGCGACAAAACCGCCGATACTCATCGCCAGCAGCGACATCCCGCTTAGCAAATAGCCCACCGCCACGCCAGGCAGAATGGCGTGCGACAGCGCATCACCCATCAGGCTCATGCGCCGCAGCAGCAAAAAAACGCCCAGCGCCGTGGTACTGATGGAGAGCGCCAGACACACCACCAGTGCGCGGCGCATAAAGCCAAATTCGATAAACGGCTGAAAAAAGAGATGCCAGATCATGCGCTGCACACCTCATCTTTTGCCGCGAAATGCACTGTCGTGCCCCACTGCGCCACGCGTTCGTCGAGGCGTAATGTTTGCGGGAAATAGCGAGACACGCGCTCGCTATCGTGCAGCACGGCAAGAATGGTTTGCCCGCCGCGATGCATGTCCACAATCTGCTCCATCAACAGTTGCGATGTGGCTTCATCAATACCGGTAAACGGCTCGTCGAGCATGACCAGCGGCGCGTTCTGCACCCAGACGCGGGCAAACAGCATGCGCTGAAACTGCCCGCCGGAAAGCGTATCAATTGTCTCGTGCGCCATTGCCGCCAGCCCAACGCGCTCCAGTCCCTGAGCGATTCGGCTGCGGGCATCGCGGTTCAACCCGCGAAACAGCGAAACGCGCGGCCAGCAGCCCATACTCACTACGTCCTGCACGGTGAGCGGAAATTGTGATTCCAGCGCGTGGCGCTGCGCCAGCCAGCCGATGACTGGTCGCGCCGGTTGCCAGCGCAGAACGCCGCTCACCGGCGGTAAAAATCCGGCCAGCGTTTTTAACAGTGTCGATTTGCCGCAGCCGTTCGCGCCAACAATCGCCGTCATGCTGCCGCGCGCCAGCGTGCCGCACAGCGCCGGCGTGATCGCGAGGCGATCGTAGCCTGCGACCAAATGGTCAAGTTCAATCATGGCAGCGCAACCGCCCAGCTTGTCAGGAGCCAAAGCACCGCTAATAGCGCGGCCGCCAGCACTAAGCGGATGGTGCCGGAAAGGGAAAACAGCGTTACGGGAATCATTCACATACCTCATATGTTATAACGTAACAATAATCAGTATGAATGATTAAGTAAATCGCTATGCGTAACGGGAGTGCATCGAAATGTTTCAGGTTCCCCTCCCGCAGGAGGGGAGAGAGATCAGCGAACGCGCGCCAGTGAAACCGCCTGGCCGAGCTGCCAGACCGCCATCGCGTAGTGTGTGCTGTGGTTATAACGGGTGATAGTGAAGAAGTTCGGCAGACCGTACCAGTACTCATAGCCGGTGCCGACATCAAGTCGCAGCAGGCTCGCCTGCTGGTGCGCGCCCAGCGGCTGCTGTGGCGTTAAGCCCGCAGCAGCCAGTTGCCCGACGCTGTAGTTCGTTTTAAAGCCATTTTCCAGCCCCGGCGCCTGGCCGTTGGCCGGGATCGCCACCACATCGCCTTTCACCCAGCCGTGCTGTTTGAAGTAGTTCGCCACGCTGCCAATGGCATCCACCGGATCCCACAGGTTGATATGCCCGTCGCCGTTGAAATCGACGGCGTACTGCTTGTATGAAGAGGGCATAAATTGTCCATAACCCATTGCGCCAGCGAAAGAACCTTTTAGATCAAGCGGATCATCGCTCTCATCACGCGCCATCAGCAGGAACGTCTCCAGCTCGCTGGCGAAATACTCCGCGCGGCGCGGGTAAGCGAAGGCCAGCGTCGCTAACCCGTCCAGAATACGCGTTTTGCCCATCACGCGGCCCCAGCGGGTTTCCACGCCGATAATGCCAACGATAATTTCCGGCGGCACGCCGTAAACCATCCACGCGCGGTTAAGCGCATCTTCATACTGATTCCAGAACGCCACGCCATTTTGCACATTGTCCGGGGTGATGAACTGCTTGCGATAGCGCAGCCAGGCGCCATTCGGCCCGGTTGGCCCCGCTGTCGTCGGCGCTTGCTTATCCATCAGGCGCAACACGTAATCCAGGCGTTTGGCCTGCGAGAGAATTTCATGCAGTTGCTGGCGGTCAAAACCGTGCTTGCTGACCATCATATTGATGAACTGCTCCGCCGCCGGGTTATTGGCAAAGTCACCGCCGGTCATCAGAACATTGTGCTGCGGCTCAAGCAGGAAACCGCCGGAAGGCGCGGGCGACGCGGTTTGCGGGGTTTCAGCAAGCGGGGGTTTACTGCTACAGGCACAGAGCACAACAAACGCAGGCAGTAATGCTGCGTAACAACGCTTCAACATGGGACTTCCATTTTAAACGAATCAGCCAGGAGCAAGTATGGTAAAGCATCTGCGTACCGACAAGGAAGCGCCGTAACGCCTGCGCACGCGATCTCACTTCACTTTTTCACTTTCCATTACGCGTTCATTTAATTCCGCTCATCCTTGCAAAAACTTTCACAATGATCATTTTTTCTTTCATAACGAGACCTAAATAACACATTTCAACCTTTCATAATGATTATGATAGTGCACGGTTAAACAACAAAACGACAACCCTACAGGAGAGAACAATGGAAACCATTACGCATGGTGCCGAATGGTTCATCGGGCTGTTTCAGAAAGGCGGCGAAGTGTTCACCGGCATGGTGACCGGTATTTTGCCGCTACTGATAAGCCTGTTGGTCATCATGAACGCACTGATTAATTTTATTGGCCAACACCGTATCGAAAAATTTGCCCAGCGCTGCGCGGGCAATCCGCTTGCCCGTTATTTACTGCTGCCCTGCGTCGGCACGTTTGTCTTCTGCAACCCTATGACGCTGAGCCTCGGGCGCTTTATGCCAGAGAAGTACAAACCCAGTTATTACGCTGCCGCCTCCTACAGTTGCCACTCGATGAATGGCCTGTTTCCGCATATCAACCCTGGCGAGTTGTTTGTTTATCTGGGGATTGCCAACGGTCTGACAACACTGGGCTTGCCGCTCGGCCCGCTGGCGGTGAGCTACCTGCTGGTCGGCCTGGTGACCAACTTCTTCCGCGGCTGGGTCACCGACCTGACCACGTCCATTTTCGAGAAGAAAATGGGCATTCAGCTTGAACAAAAAGTCCAACTCGCTGGAGCAACATCATGACGCGCATAGTGATTGAAAAAGGCGCCAGCGGCTGGGGCGGCCCGCTGGAAATCGACGCCAGCACTGAGAAAAAAATCGTCTATATCACTGCAGGCACCCGTCCGGCAATTGTCGACAAGCTGGCGCAACTCACCGGCTGGCAGGCGGTAGACGGCTTTAAAGAGGGCGAACCGCCAGCGGAGGAGATCGGCGTCGCGGTGATCGACTGTGGCGGCACGCTGCGCTGCGGCATCTATCCGAAACGCCGCATCCCAACGGTGAATATCCACGCCACCGGGAAATCCGGCCCGCTGGCGCAGTACATCCTGGAGGATATCTATGTCTCTGGCGTGAAAGAGGAAAATATCCATCTGCACGGTGAAGCGCCGACCGTCACGCCAAAACGCACGGTGACAAAGGATTACGACACCAGCAAAAAGATCACCGAGCAGAGCGATGGCCTGCTGGCGAAAGTCGGCATGGGCATGGGCTCGGCGGTCGCGGTGCTGTTCCAGGCCGGGCGCGACACCATCGACACGGTGCTGAAAACCATTCTGCCGTTTATGGCCTTCGTCTCGGCGCTGATCGGCATCATCATGGCCTCCGGGCTTGGCGACTGGATTGCCCACGGGCTCGCGCCGCTTGCCAGCCATCCGCTTGGGCTGGTGACGCTGGCGCTCATCTGCTCCTTCCCGCTGCTGTCACCCTTCCTCGGCCCAGGTGCGGTGATTGCACAAGTTATCGGGGTACTGATTGGTGTACAGATCGGCCTCGGCAATATTCCGCCGCACCTTGCCCTGCCCGCGCTGTTCGCCATTAACGCCCAGGCGGCGTGCGACTTCATTCCGGTGGGCTTGTCACTGGCGGAAGCGCGTCAGGATACGGTGCGCGTCGGCGTCCCCTCCGTGCTGGTCAGCCGATTTTTAACCGGTGCGCCAACGGTGTTAGTCGCCTGGTTTGTCTCCGGTTTCATTTATCAATAAGGGGTGTTTTATGAGTGTGATTTATCAAACCACCATTACCCACATCGGTGAAAGCGCCCCGGACGCGCTGAGCGACAACATGCTGATCACCTTCCGCGAAGGCGCGCCTGCGGATGTTGCCGAGTTCTGCTTTATCCATAACCACGGTGCGCTTTCGGGCGCGCTGTTACCCGGTGCGCAGTTTGAACTGGGCGAACGCCGCTACCCGGTCACCGCTGTAGGCGACGTGGCCGAGCAGAATTTGCGTGAACTGGGTCATATCACCCTGCGTTTCGATGGACAAACGCAGGCGGAATACCCCGGAACGGTACACGTCGCAGGCCCGGTGCCTGACGGTATCGCCCCCGGCTGCATTTTGAAATTTGTCGCTTAAGTCGTAAGGAGAAGAGTATGAAACAGGTTGCCGTTGTCATTGGTGGAGGACAAACCCTTGGGGCGTTCCTTAGCCGTGGGCTTGCCGCAGAAGGTTACCGCGTGGCGGTAGTGGATATTCAAAGTGATAAAGCGGCAAATGTCGCCCAGGAGATCAACAGCGAGTTTGGCGAAGGGATGGCCTACGGCTTTGGCGCGGACGCCACCAGCGAGCACAGCGTGCTGGCGCTGGCGCGCGGCGTGGATGAGATTTTTGGCCGTGCGGATTTGCTGGTCTACAGCGCCGGTATCGCCAAAGCGGCATTTATCAGCGATTTTGCGCTCGGTGATTTCGACCGTTCTTTGCAGGTGAACCTGGTGGGCTATTTCCTTTGCGCACGTGAGTTCGCGAAATTGATGATTCGCGACGGCATTCAGGGGCGCATCATCCAAATCAACTCCAAATCCGGCAAAGTGGGCAGCAAACACAACTCCGGCTACAGCGCGGCGAAGTTCGGCGGCGTGGGCTTAACGCAATCACTGGCGCTGGATCTGGCAGAGTACGGCATTACCGTGCATTCGTTGATGCTGGGTAACTTGCTGAAATCGCCGATGTTCCAGTCACTTATCCCGCAATATGCCAGCAAACTGGGCATCGCGGCGGACGAAGTAGAGCAATATTACGTCGACAAAGTGCCGCTCAAGCGCGGCTGCGATTACCAGGATGTGCTGAACGTGCTGATGTTTTACGCCAGCCCCAAAGCCTCTTACTGCACCGGCCAGTCAATTAATGTCACCGGCGGCCAGGTGATGTTCTGATCCGCATGGCCCTCCGCGCGGGGGCCTGATTTAAAAGGAGATCGCTATGGTTTCAGCCCTGATTACCGTTGCCGCCATCGCCTGGCTTTGCCAGATGGCGCTTGGCGGCTGGCAAATCCGCCAGTTTAACAAAGCGTTTGATACGCTGTGCCAGCGCGGGCGCGTCGGCGTTGGGCGCTCCGGCGGGCGCTTCAAACCGCGCGTGGTGCTGGCCGTCGCGTTTGATCAACAAGACCGCGTGACCGACACCCTGCTGATGCGCGGCCTGACCGTTTTTGCCCGACCAACAAAAATCGACCACGTAATGGGGATAAAAAGAGAGGAATTAGAGCCTGATGTGATCTTTCCCCATGATCCGAGCTGTCAGAATGCTCTATCATTAGCGCTTAAAATGAAACATTGATAATTTCGTTGTGAACGCTAATAGCTTGCGAAATTATCATTTCGCAACGTAACGCAGGATATCAGCGCCTATGAAACCACGTCAGCGTCAGGCGGCTATTCTTGAGCATCTGCAAAAGCAGGGAAAGTGTTCTGTTGAAGAGCTGTCAGCTTACTTCGACACCACAGGGACGACCATACGTAAAGATCTCGTCGCGCTGGAACATTCCGGCGCGGTGATCCGCACTTATGGCGGCGTGGTGCTCAACAAAGATGAAGCCGATCCCCCGATTGATCACAAGACGCTTATCAACACCGTGCAAAAAGGGCTGATTGCCGAAACGGCAGTGACCTACATCCACGACGGCGATTCGATCATCCTTGATGCGGGCAGTACGGTGCTGCAAATGGTACCGCTGCTCAGCCACTTCAATAACATCACGGTGATGACCAATAGTTTGCATATCGTTAATGCCCTATCTGAGCTGGATAACGAGCAAACGATCCTGATGCCGGGCGGCACCTTCCGTAAGAAATCGGCCTCGTTCCACGGCCAACTGGCGGAAAACGCCTTTGAGCATTTCAGCTTCGACAAGCTGTTTATGGGCACCGATGGCATCGATCTGAACGCAGGCGTCACCACTTTTAACGAGGTATTCACCGTCAGCAAAGCGATGTGCAACGCCGCGCGGGAAGTGATCCTGATGGCGGACTCCTCCAAATTTGGCCGTAAAAGCCCGAACGTGGTCTGTAGCCTGGAGAGCGTGGATAAGCTGATCACCGATTCCGGGATCGCCGCCGACGTGCGCGCCGCGCTGGAAGCCAAAGGGGTTGAAGTGATCATTGCCGGAGAAAAACATGAGTGAGTCATTAATTAACGCCGGACGGCAAACCCTGCTGCTGGAGCTTCAGGAAGCCAGCCGTCTGCCGGATCGCCTCGGTGAGGCGTTTGTGCGCGCCGCCGAAACCGTGCTGCACTGCGAGGGGAAAATCATCGTCTCCGGGATCGGCAAATCCGGCCATATTGGCAAAAAGATTGCCGCGACGCTTGCCAGCACCGGCACACCGGCATTTTTCGTCCATCCGGCGGAAGCACTGCATGGCGATCTGGGCATGATCGAAAGCCGCGACGTGATGTTGTTTATCTCTTACTCCGGTTCGGCCAAAGAGCTGGATCTGATCCTGCCGCGTCTTGAAGAGAAATCCGTCGCCCTGCTGGCGATGACCGGCAAACCGCGCTCCCCGCTGGCGCTCGCCGCACGGGCAGTGCTGGATATCTCGGTTGAACGCGAAGCCTGCCCGATGCACCTGGCGCCGACTTCCAGCACCGTCAACACGCTGATGATGGGCGACGCACTGGCGATGGCGGTGATGCAGGCGCGCGGGTTTGATGAAGAGGATTTTGCCCGCTCTCATCCGGCAGGCGCGCTTGGCGCGCGGTTGCTCAATAAAGTGCATCATCTGATGCGCAAAGAGGAACAGATCCCGCAGGTGCAATTTACCACCAGCGTGATGGACGCGATGCTGGAACTGAGCCGCACCGGTTTGGGTCTGGTAGCGGTCTGCGACAACCAGCGCCATGTAAAAGGTGTATTTACCGATGGCGATCTTCGCCGCTGGCTGGTGTCAGGCGGAGCGCTAACCGCGCAGGTTGATAAAGCAATGACGCCCGGTGGTATCACGCTGGAAGCGGGCAGCCGCGCCGTGGACGCTAAAGAGCGCTTAATGCAGCGCAAAATTGCCGCCGCCCCGGTGGTGGATGACGCCGGTTTACTGGTCGGTGCCATCAACCTGCAAGATTTCTACCAGGCTGGCATTCTGTAACGCTTCAATCCCGGACGTTTCGCCAGCAGGTGCAGGCTGGCGACGTCATGCGGCACGATCGCTGGCAGGCGGGAATACGTTAACGCTTAAGCCCCAGACGTTTCGCCAACCAATGCAGGCTGACAACATCAATCTGCAAATCTCTGGCAGGCATTCTTTAATCCTTTCGTCCAGGTGCTCCGTCAGCCGGTGCAGGCTGGCGACGCCAATCTGCAAATCTCTGGCAGGCATTGTTTAGTCCTTTCGTCCAGGTGCTTCGTCAGCCAGTGCAGGCTGGCGACGTCACTTTACCCATCTCTGGCAGGCAGAAATCCTTTAACGCTTAAGCCCCAGACGTTTCGCCAGCCGGTGCAGGTTGGCGACATCCATCTCCAGACCGCGCGCGCAGGCCGCCCAGTTACCGCCCTGCTCTTCCAGCGTGCGGGTAATAAATGCCCGCTGAAAATCCTCTGTCGCATCACGCAGATTTTGCTCCACGGGCAGCGGCGTTACCGGGCTGGATGGCTGCGCTGGTTCATCACTAAGCGCAAAATGCCGCGCTTCCAGCACCACGTCATCACGGTTACGCGTACCGCGCGCCAGCACCACCGCGCGGTGAATGGCATGTTCCAGTTCGCGCACATTGCCCGGCCAGCCATAACTCAGCAAATGCGCGCGCGCGCCGGGGCTTAACGCCACTCTCCCCAGCCCCAGCCGTAAACGGCACTGTTCGCAAAAATAGCCCGCCAGCAGAACAACATCTTCCCCGCGCTCGCGCAGCGGCGGTACAGAAAGCGGAAACACGCTCAACCGATGGTAGAGATCGGCGCGAAAACGCCCGGCCAGCACCTCTTCGCGCAGGTCGCGGTTGGTGGCGGCCAGTACGCGAACATTCACACGCAGGCTGCGGTCGTCGCCGACGCGCTGAATATCGCCGTATTGCAGCACGCGCAGTAATTTCGCCTGCAACGACAAGGACAGCTCGCCAATCTCATCCAGAAACAGCGTGCCGTTGTCGGCCATCTCGAATTTGCCACTGCGGTTGCTGATAGCGCCGGTAAAGGCACCTTTGACATGGCCGAACAGCTCGCTCTCCGCCACGCTTTCCGGCAGCGCGGCGCAGTTGAGATAGACCAGCGGATTGATAGCGCGCGGTGAACCTTCATGGATAGCTTTCGCCACCAGCTCTTTACCGGTGCCGGTTTCACCGCTGATCAACACGTTCAGATCGGAAGCGGCAACGATCTCGATCTCTTTTTTTAGCTGCTCCATGCCCGCCGACAGGCCAATCATTTCGCTGCGCGTTACCTGTTCGAACGCCGCCGGTGCGCCAGGCAGCATATTCTGACTCTCCAGTTGCTCTATCAGCAGCGCGTTATTCAGCGCACCTGCCGCCAGCGCGGCAATCAACCGCAGCTCTTCATCGCTAAAGGTGTCGAACTGATCCGGCGACATGCCATCGAGCGTCAGCGCGCCAATCAGGTTTTGCCCGGCAAACAACGGCAGCCCAACGCAGGCGTGCACTTTCAGGCTCTCCTGGCCGGGGATCAAGCCATCGTAAGGATCGGGCAAATCGCTATCGGCGGGAAAACGCACTACATCACCGGCGCGGGCGATCGCTTCCAGCCGTGGGTGGCCTTCCAGCGTAAAACGCCTGCCTAAAACATCCTGCGCCAGTCCGTCGATCGCCAGTGGAATAAACTGCCGTGCGTCGTAGCGCAGCAATGCCGAAGCATCACACTCCAGCACCTGACGCAGAGTGGTGATCAGCCGCTGGAAACGGTCCGCATGGCCGATACCGCTTTGCAATTCTATGGCGATCCCCGCCAGTACATTCAGCGAAAAACTCATACCTACCTCACTGTCGTTTTGACAATTCATAGTGTCATATTGACTGTACTTATCATAGTCATAATGACAATTTATTTTTTCAAGAAATCAATAAAAAACTTATAAATCAATACAATAAAAAGTTGGCACGTAACTTGATATTAGCCATACATCGAATTGAGAAAACTGCACAGGACAACTGATATGGCTATTCATGTAAAAAACAACATTCACTGGGTTGGACAACGTGACTGGGAAGTTCGCGACTTTCACGGCACCGAATATAAAACCCTGCGCGGCAGCAGCTACAACAGCTATCTGATCCGCGAAGGCAAAAACGTGCTGATCGATACCGTTGATCATAAATTTAGCCGTGAGTTCGTGCAGAACCTGCGCAGCGAAATCGATCTGCAGATGATCGACTACATCGTTATCAACCATGCGGAGGAAGATCACGCCGGTGCGCTGACCGAGCTGATGTCGTATATCCCCAACACCCCAATTTACTGCACCAATAACGCCATCGACTCGATTAACGGCCACCATCACCACCCTGAATGGAATTTCAACGTGGTGAAAACCGGCGACACGCTGGATATCGGCAACGGTAAACAGCTTATTTTTGTCGAAACGCCGATGCTGCACTGGCCGGACAGCATGATGACCTACCTGACCGGCGATGCCGTGCTGTTCAGTAATGACGCTTTTGGCCAGCACTACTGCGATGAACGTCTGTTCAATGATGAAGTGGATCAAACGGAACTGTTTGAGCAGTGCCAGCGCTACTACGCCAACATCCTCACACCGTTCAGCCGCCTGGTGACGCCGAAAATTACCGAGATCCTCGGCTTCAACCTGCCTGTCGATATGATTGCCACTTCACACGGCGTGGTATGGCGCGATAACCCGACGCAAATCGTTGAGTTGTATCTGAAATGGGCGGCGGATTACCAGGAAGATCGCATCACGATTTTCTACGACACCATGTCCAACAACACCCGCATGATGGCCGACGCCATTGCGCAAGGCATTAATGAAGTCGACCCGCGCGTGGCGGTAAAAATCTTCAACGTCGCCCGCAGCGATAAAAACGACATTCTGACCAATGTGTTCCGCTCCAAAGGCGTGCTGGTCGGCACCTCGACGATGAACAACGTGATGATGCCGAAAATCGCCGGGCTGGTTGAAGAGATTACCGGCCTGCGTTTTCGCAATAAACGCGCCAGCGCTTTTGGCTCCCATGGCTGGAGCGGCGGCGCGGTTGACCGCCTGTCAACCCGTTTACAGGACGCCGGTTTTGAGATGTCTGTCAGCCTGAAAGCAAAATGGCGACCGGATATCGACGCGCTGGAAGTGTGCCGCCAGCACGGGCGCGATATTGCCCGCCAGTGGGCGCTGTCGCCGCTGCCGGAACCAGTAAACACATCAGCCGCCAGCACGCAAGAAACCTGTGCCTGCGCAGCCGCAGCCGCGGCGGATCTCGGCCCATCCATGCAGTGTAGTGTGTGCCAGTGGATTTATGATCCGGCAAAAGGTGAGCCGATGCAGGATGTCGCACCAGGTACGCCGTGGCGCGAGGTGCCGGACAACTTCCTCTGCCCGGAATGTTCCCTTGGTAAAGAGGTGTTTGACGAACTGGCAACGGAGGCAAAATGAGCGCAGGTATTGTCATTATCGGTTCAGGCTTCGCCGCCCGGACGCTGGTGAAAAACATTCGCAAACTTGACAGCACCATACCGTTGACGCTGATTGCCGCCGATGGCATGGAAGAGTACAACAAGCCGGATCTCAGCCATGTGATTAGCCAGGCGCAACGCGCCGAGGATCTGATTCGCCAGTCGGCGGGCGAGTTCGCTGAGCAATATAATCTGCGGCTGTTCCCGTACACCTTCGTCAGCGCCATCGACACGCAAGCGCGGGTGGTGAAAAGCGCCGACAAACAGTGGCAATACGACAAACTGGTGCTGGCGACCGGGGCAAAGGCGTTCGTTCCGCCGCTGCCGGGGCGCGAAAAAATGCTCACGCTCAATAGCTTGCAGGAGTATCACGCTTGTGAAACCACCCTGCGCGATGCCAGCCGCGTGCTGATTGTAGGTGCCGGGCTGATTGGCTGCGAGCTGGCGATGGATTTTCGCCGCGCGGGCAAAACCGTGACCGTGCTGGATAACGCCGCCAGCATTCTGCCTTCGTTAATGCCGCCGGAAGTGAGTGGCCGCCTGCAACACTGCCTGACGGCGCTGGGCGTACGCCTGCTGCTGCAATCGCGTTTAATGCAACTCGACGAGCATGAACAGGGGGTGCGTGCGCAACTGGATGACGATCGCTACATCGATGCGGATGTGGTCGTTGCCGCCACCGGGCTGTCGCCGCAGGTGTCGCTGGCGCAGAACGCCGGGCTGAAGGTTGGACGCGGGATCGTGGTGGACGGCACGCTGCAAACCAGCAATCCGCACATCTTCGCACTCGGCGATTGCGCGCAGATCAACGGTCAGGTGCTGCCGTTCCTACAACCAATCCAGTTGAGCGCGATGACGCTGGCGAAAAACCTCACCGGCAATAGCACGCAACTGGTGCTGCCTGCGATGCTGGTGAAGGTGAAAACGCCGCTGATGCCGCTGCATCTGGCCGGGGAAACGCACCGCACCGATCTGCGCTGGCACATTGCCACCGAGGCCGATGGCATGGTGGCAAAAGGGCTCGACGCAGAAGATAAACTGCGCGCGTTTGTGGTCAGCGAAGACAGAATGAAGGAGGCGTTTGCCCTGCTTAAAGCGCTGGCGGTATAGCCCGCGCTGCCGCTACCAGACCCTGGCCGAAGGCAATACCGCCATCACCGGCCGGGAGCTGGTGCGCAAACAGCAAAGTAAACTCCGCAAGATAGTGCTGTAAGCGTTTTTTCAACAGGCGGTTATGCATTACGCCGCCGCTGAACACCAGCACATGAATCCCACGCGATGTCGCTTCCTGCCGCGCCAGCGTTGCCAGGCCCTGCGCCAGCGCATCATGAAATGCCCATGCGCGCCCGGCGGGTGTGGCCTGCCAGTTCAACCAGCTTTGCCAGAACGCCGCCAAATCCAGCATGGTTCCGCAAAGCGGCATCTGAACCGGATGTTCAACGGACTCCACACTCGCCGCCAGCGCTTCCAGTTGGCAGGCCGCTTCGCCTTCATAACTGAGGTGCAGCGGCGCACAGCCTAGCGCACAGGCGATGGCATCAAATAAACGCCCGCAGGATGAGGCTTTAGGCGCATTAACCCCGCGTTCAATTGCGCGCGCCAGCATTGGCCAGTTCTGCCGCTGGATATCGGCGGTTTCCGGGTAGCGCTGCCAGTCAGGGACAAACTCCAGCATCTGCGCCAGCAGGTTGCGCCACGGCTGCTGCGCGGCTAAATCACCACCGGGAAGCGCCACTGCCGGTAGCCCGCCTACGTGTTCGCACTCGCGGTAATTGACCCGCAGACATTCACCGCCCCACAGCTCACCGCCTTCGCCCATCCCGATGCCATCAAGCGTAAGCGCAATCACATCGCCGCCTTCCAGCGGCCAGCCGTGTTCACCAAGGCAGGCAGCGGCATGGGCGTGGTGATGCAGCACCGTCTGCACCGGCAGGCCATAGCTGCTGGCCCATTGATGCGTGCGATAACCCGGATGAGCGTCCACCACCACCTGCTCCGGGTGGAAGTCATAAATATCCTGCATCAGGCGCAGCGCACTGCGCCACTGCGCTTCGACGCCTTCATCGGTGAGATCGCCAAAATGCTGACCCGGCACCGCACTGTTACCGCGCAGCAGACAAAAGGTGTTTTTCAGATCCGCGCCAAGGCAGAGCAGCGATGGAAGATCGTTAAACCCCGGCGGCAGCGATATCGCATCCGGCACATAGCCGCGCGAACGGCGCAGCATCTCCCCGCTCGCGCGTACCACGGAGTCATCCATGCGCTGAACAATATCGCGGTTGTGCAGCAAAAAGCCATCGGCGATCTCCGCCAGATCGCTCAACGCCTCGTCATTGCTGATTGCAGGCGGTTTGCCGCTGAGGTTGCCGGACGTCATCACCAGCGGGCGCTGTAATTCTTGCGCCAGCAGGTGTTGCAGCGGATTAGCAGGCAGCATAACGCCCACTTCATCAAGACCGGGCGCAATGGCCTCGCACAGCTCGCAAACGCTATTTTTGTCCACCAGCACAATCGGTGCGGCGGGCGTCGCAAGTAAGCGCTGCGCCTGCGCCGTCACGCCTTCCGCGCCGGGTAACATCACCGCCAGCGGTTTTGCCGGGCGATGTTTTCGCGCGCGCAGATGCATCACCGCCGCCTGGTTCGTTGCATCGCAGGCGAGATGAAAACCACCAATGCCTTTTACCGCCACAATGCCGCCGCTTGTTAGCAGCGCGATTGCCGCCTGTAGCGCCGCTTCCCCATGTGCATGCTGTTCGCCGCTGCGCCATTCAAGCGCGGGGCCGCATTCATGGCATGCGACGGGCTGAGCGTGAAAACGCCGGTCCAGCGGATCGCGGTATTCGGCTTCGCAAACCGGGCACAACGGAAAACGTGCCATCGCGGTGTTAGGCCGGTCATAAGGCATAGCGTGAATAATGGTGAAGCGCGGCCCGCAGTGGGTGCAGTTAATAAATGGGTAGCGATAGCGGCGTTCAGAAGGGTCGTTCATCTCCGCAAGGCAAGCCGGACAGGTTGCCGCGTCGGGAACAATTTGGGTATTCATTGCGCCACCCGCACTGTGGCGAATGGCGAAATCAAGCGGTAAAACGGACCAGCAAAACGGCGCACTGGTCACCATATCAATGCGCGCCAGCGGCGGGCACTGTTGCTGCAACAGGGCGAGAAATTCGCGCTCATTGCCGAGCAGGCGAACCTCCACGCCCTGCGCATCATTACAGACATCGCCTTTCAGCCCGAGCTGTTGCGCCAGTTGCCAGACAAAGGGGCGGAAGCCCACCCCTTGTACTTTTCCGTACACGCGCAAACAGACACCGTTGCTGTTGGCCGTGTCATCATTGCATTGCTGCATTGAGCAATCGACTCTTCATCTGTTGATAAGTGCTCTGAGTGTACTCTTCGGCCCAGCGCTGATCGTTGATCGCACTCACCCGAACTGCGCAATATTTGGTCTCCGGCGTTTTTGAAATCGGATCCAGATTATCCTGCGTCAGTTCGTTACACGCACCAATCCACCACTGATAAGTCATATACACGCTGCCGTGATTGATGCGCTCGCTGACATCCGCACGAGTGATCACCTTGCCACGGCGCGACTCAACCCACACCAGTTGACGATCCTGCACGCCCAGCGCCGCCGCATCGTCCGGGTTAATCTGCACAAAACCGGGTTCATCGGCGAGGGTTTGCAGCGCCGCACAGTTGCCGGTCATTGAACGGCATGAGTAGTGACCGACTTCACGCACCGTGCAGAGCACCAGTGGGAACTCATCATCCGGGCGTTCCGCTGGCGCACGCCACTGGGCAGCAAAAAGATGACCTTTGCCGTCCGGCGTATCGAATTTGTTGTTCTGATACAGATATGGCGTGCCGGGGTGATCCAGCGTCGGGCAAGGCCACTGAACGTGTCCCATATCACCCATTTTTTCGTAGGTCACCCCGTAGAACAGCGGGCACAACTCGCGCAGCTCATCCCAGATTTGCTGGTTGTTGTCGTAGTGCATCGGGTAGCCCATTGCCGTGGCAATCAGGCTGATGATTTCCCAGTCGCGCTTGACGTTGTACTTCGGCTCGATAGCTTTTTCAAAACGCTGGAAACCGCGATCGGCACAGGTAAACACGCCACCATGCTCACCCCAGGAGGTGGCGGGCAGCAGCACATCGGCTTGCTCGGCGGTTTTGGTCATAAAGATGTCCTGCACCACCACGAAATCGAGCGCTTCAAAGCCTTTACGCACCAGGCCCAAATCCGCTTCGGTCTGCAATGGATCTTCGCCCATGATGTAATAGGCTTTCACTTTGCCTTCCAGCGCCAGGTGCGGCACTTCGGTAATGCGTACGCCCACTTTATCGTCCATCACCGCCGGGTCGATGCCCCAGGCTTTGGCGAATTTAGCGCGTACTTCCGGGTTGACCACATCCTGATAGCCAGGAAACTGGTTGGGGATCACGCCCATATCGCACGCGCCCTGCACATTGTTTTGCCCGCGTACCGGGCCAACACCAACATGTTCACGACCAAGATTACCGGTGAGCAGCGCCAGGCTGGAGAGCCCTTTCACCACGTCCACCGCCTGGCCGAACTGCGTTACGCCCATGCCCCACATAATGGTGGCAGATGGCGCGGCGGCATAGGTGCGCATCGCCTGGCGTACCTGTTTTGCCGGCACGCCGGTAATGTGTTCCACCGC
The DNA here is from genome assembly GCF_042788165.1 of Kosakonia sp. YIM B13588. Lineage (NCBI taxonomy): Bacteria > Pseudomonadati > Pseudomonadota > Gammaproteobacteria > Enterobacterales > Enterobacteriaceae > Kosakonia > Kosakonia sp. YIM B13588. Next base: position 108,267 of record NZ_JBHZPO010000009.1, read on the forward strand.
TTCCGGTGCGTAATCTTTTACCGTTTCGCGATACGCCTCAAGCCCGGTGGTAAAGCTGGCAACATAATCTTTGTCGTAGAGTTCTTCTTCGAGCAGCACATAACCAAAAGCGTTGACCAGCGCCATGTTGCAGCCGTTATTCAGTTGCAGGTGCTGGTCGGCGATGCGCGCGGTTTCGATGCGGCGCGGATCGCAAACAATGATTTTCGCCCCTTTCTGTTTGGCTTTGATCACCCGGCGCGCGACGATCGGGTGTGAATCGGCACAGTTATAGCCAAACACCAGCAAACAACTGGAGTTTTCGATATCGCCGATAGAGTTACTCATCGCACCGTTGCCGAGCGTTTCCTGTAAACCCGCAACAGACGGACCGTGGCAAACACGCGCGCAGCAGTCGACGTTGTTGGTGTTGAGCACGCCGCGGGCAAATTTTTGCATGACATAGTTGGTTTCATTGCCCGTGCCGCGTGACGAGCCGGTAGTCATAATGGCGCGCGGGCCATATTTCGCTTTGATATCGCTAAGGCGTTTGGCGGTGTAGCGGATCGCTTCATCCCAACTGACCGGCGTAAGTTTGCCACCTTTTTCGTAGCGGATCATCGGCTGGGTCAGACGCGGCGTCAGCAGTTTGGTGTCGTTGAGGAAATCCCAGCCGTAGTAGCCTTTCAGGCACAGTTCGTTCTGGTTAGTGTGGCCGTTGGCCGCTTCCGCACGGATGATTTTTCCGTTATCCACGACCAGTTTCAGTTTGCAGCCAGCGCCACAGTAAGGGCATACGCTCGTAATTTTTTTCATCAGTAACAGACCTGTTAAAAGTGAAATTCAGATTGTTTAGAACACCAGGGAAACGGCGCCATCCAGCGCGGCGCGACGACGTTTTTCCGCGCTCATCTGTTCCAGTAAGTTGCGATCGACACACACCAGCGCGTTGGTCGGGCAGGCCTGCATACAAGCGGGGCCGCTTTCGCGGTGGTGGCACAAATCGCATTTGTTGGCTTCGGCTTTCTCAGCGCGCACATTCAGGCCTGCGCCGCTGTGGCGAATAACCGGGCGCACTACCACTTCCATCGCGCCGTACGGGCACGCGACTACGCAGGTTTTGCAGCCAATGCAGCGCTCCTGCATCACATGTACAAACCCTTCGTCGCGGCTGATGGCGCCGTTCGGGCAGACATTCGCGCAGGGCGCGTCTTCGCACTGACGGCACAATGTCGCCGTCGACACATTGACACCCTTGATGACATGAATACGCGGCAGAAACGTCTCAGGGGTGAGCGCCGCGCAATCCTGGTTTTCCTGATGAGACACCACGCAGGCGACCTCACAGGTGCGACAGCCGATGCATTTTGCAGCGTCAGCCATAATAAATCGGTTCATGAATTCCTCCGGAAAAAGGCGATATCCTGCCGGAGTATTCACAAAGCGTGCCAGAATTATAATTTATTGTAATTAAAGGGATTTTATAAAATCAGGGGCTGTCATCGACAAAAGTGACGATGACAGCTGACGAGATCAGGCGTGCGGGCCGTTAATGATGGAATCGCGAGTGATAAGCTCGCCGGGAAAGGTTTGCTGGTAGTGAAAATCGCCGCCATCAAGCATAAAGATCAAGCGGTTAATCGTCTCTTTGATCATCTCCGTGACCGGGATTTTCACGCTGGAGAGCGCCGGCACGGTAAATGGCGCAATGGCGATATCATCAAACCCCACCACCGACACCTGCCGGGGTACCGCGAGCTGGCTTTCATGCAACTGCTTAATCGCGCCGATGGCCATATCGTCATTGCTCGCCACCAGCGCGGTGAAGGTCGCCTTGCGGGAAAGCAGCTCCGCCACGCCCTGCGCGCCGCTGGCTGGCGTCCATTTTCCTTCGGCTATCAATTCATTACGCACATCAATCCCGTGCTGCGCTAGCGCGTCTTTATAGCCCGATAAGCGTTCAATACCGGTGGGCGAATCCAGCGAACCGGTAATAAACGCAATATCACGGTGACCACGGGAGATAAGCCGCGACACCACGTTCATGCTGGAGGCTTTCTGGTCAGAGTAAACGCAGTGGCTGGCGTGTTTACGCAAACGGCGGTTGAGCACCACGATGGGCTGCGAGTGGTTATCGATAATCTCATCGAGTTCATCGACGCTAAGAAAGCGCGGATAAATAATGATCGCGTCGCAGCGCAAATCGAGCAGGTACTGGATCGCCTGGCGCTCCTCTTCGGCGCTGTGTTTGCCATCTGCCAGTAGCAATCGGCGGCCTTTATCTTCGGTCATGCGCGCGGCGTGCGAAAGCAGCTCGCTAAAGTAAACCCCGTGATAGAGGGTGTTGGTGACCACCAGCCCTAAGGTCTGGGTTTTGCTGGAAGCCAGGCTGCGCGCCAGCAAATTCGGGCGATAACCGCTTTCGGTAATGGCCTGAAAAACGCGCGCTTTCGTCTCTTCGCCGACATACCCTTTGCCTGTCAGCACGCGGGAAACGGTGGCTTTCGACACGCCGGCCCGCTTTGCTACTTCCTGCATTGTCGCCATCGATCCTACCCCTCAAAAATCGTGACCCGAAGTGTACTTCAGGCGTTGCGATGATGGGAACACTTAACCCCAACAGATGAACATTTCGTACGCACGACATTAAGTGATCATCATCACGATTATAAAAATAACCGCGTTTTACATATTGTTTCACACAATAAAACTCATCATGATTTTGTGGAACCGGTTACCTATTTCATGTTTCATGGCCGCCAGGGCGTGGCGATGAAACAGTACCTTATTGATAAAACAGGATAAAATCTGATGGCAAAGAATTATGCCGCGCTGGCCCACTCGGTGGTGGACGCGCTGGGCGGAGCCGAGAATATCGCCGCCGTCACGCACTGCATGACACGCCTGCGTTTTGTAGTGAAAGACGAAACCCGTATCGACGCACCAACACTTAAAAGCGTCAGCGGCGTAATGGGTGTGGTACGCAACGACAATCAGTGCCAGGTGATCATCGGCAACACCGTTTCCCAGGCGTTTCGCGAAGTGGTCAGCCTGCTGCCGCAAGATATGCAGCCGGTTGAAGTACAGACGAAGCAAAAACTGACGTTGCGCCGCATTGGCGCGGGCATTCTTGATGCGTTGATCGGCACCATGTCGCCGCTGATCCCGGCTATTATCGGCGGGTCGATGGTGAAACTGCTGGCGATGGTGCTGGAGATGTCCGGTGTGCTGCCAAAAGGTTCTTCCACGCTGACGATTTTGACGGTGATTGGCGACGGCGCATTCTTCTTCCTGCCATTGATGGTGGCAGCGTCTGCGGCGGTGAAATTCAAAACCAATATGTCGCTGGCGATCGCCATCGCCGGTGTGCTGGTGCATCCGAGCTTTGTCGATCTGATGGCGAAAGCCGCGCAGGGCGAGCACGTTGAGTTCGCGCTGATCCCGGTGACGGCAGTGAAATACACCTATACGGTGATCCCGGCGCTGGTGATGACCTGGTGTCTGTCGTATATCGAACGCTGGGTGGATCGTATTACACCGGCGGTGACGAAAAACTTCTTAAAACCGATGTTGATCGTGCTGATTGCCGCGCCGCTGGCGATTGTGCTGATTGGCCCGCTCGGTATCTGGATCGGTAGTGCGATTTCCGCGCTGGTCTATACCATTCACGGCTATCTCGGCTGGCTCTCGGTTGCCATTATGGGCGCACTGTGGCCGCTGCTGGTAATGACCGGTATGCACCGTGTGTTTACCCCAACCATTATTCAAACCATCGCGGAAACCGGCAAAGAGGGCATGGTCATGCCGTCGGAAATCGGTGCGAACCTGTCGCTCGGCGGCTCTTCGCTGGCGGTGGCATGGAAAACCAAAAACCCGGAACTGCGCCAGACCGCGATGGCGGCAGCAGCTTCCGCGATTCTGGCCGGTATCTCAGAACCGGCGCTCTACGGTGTGGCGGTGCGCCTGAAACGCCCGCTGATTGCGAGTTTAATTAGTGGTTTTGTCTGCGGCGCGGTCGCCGGTATCGCCGGGCTGGCCAGCCACTCGATGGCGGCACCGGGGTTATTTACCAGCGTGCAGTTCTTCGATCCGGCTAACCCGATGTCCATTGTGTGGGTATTCGGCGTAATGGCGCTGGCGGTAGTGTTGTCATTTGTGTTGACGCTGCTGCTCGGGTTTGAAGATATTCCCGTGGAAACCGAGAACAAACCGCAAGCGGCCGGGCCGGCCACTGTAAAAGAAGCACGAGCCTGATTTAAGAAAGCGAGGTAACGCATGTCAGTATTTCCGCAAGGATTTTTATGGGGCGGCGCGCTTGCCGCCAACCAGTCGGAAGGGGGTTATCTGGAGGGCGGCAAAGGGCTGACCACCGTGGATATGATCCCGCACGGCGCGAACCGTCTGCCAGTGAAACTGGGTCAGGAAAAACGCTTTACGCTACGTGATGACGAATTCTACCCAAGCCACGAGGCGATCGATTTTTATCATCGCTACAAAGAAGATATCGCGCTGATGGCGGAGATGGGTTTTTCGGTGTTTCGTACCTCGATTGCCTGGAGCCGCCTGTATCCGAAAGGCGATGAGCTGACGCCGAACCCGGAAGGGATCGCCTTCTACCGCGCGGTGTTTGAAGAGTGCAAAAAGTACAATATCGAACCGCTGGTCACGCTGTGCCACTTCGATGTGCCGATGCATCTGGTCATTGAATATGGCTCATGGCGTAACCGCAAAATGGTGGAGTTTTTCACCCGTTACGCGCGCACCTGCTTTGAAGAGTTTGACGGGCTGGTGAAATACTGGCTGACCTTCAATGAGATCAACATCATGCTGCACAGCCCGTTCTCCGGCGCGGGACTGGTGTTCGAAGAGGGTGAGAATCAGGATCAGGTGAAATACCAGGCGGCGCACCATGAGCTGATTGCCAGCGCGCTGGCAACGAAAATCGCCCATCAAGTGAACCCGCAAAATCAGGTGGGCTGCATGCTGGCGGGCGGGAATTTCTACCCCTACTCCTGTAAACCGGCCGATGTGTGGACGGCGCTGGAAAAAGATCGTGAAAACCTGTTCTTTATCGATGTGCAGGCGCGCGGCAGCTACCCGGCCTATTCCGCGCGCGTGTTCCGCGAAAAAAGCGTCACTATTGTCAAAGAAGCCGGTGACGACGAAATCCTGAAGAACACCGTCGATTTTGTCTCCTTCAGTTATTACGCTTCACGCTGTGCGTCGGCGGATATGAACGCCAACAACACCAGCGCCGCCAACATCGTGAAATCCTTGCGCAACCCGCACATTGAGGTCAGTGAATGGGGCTGGGGCATCGATCCGCTGGGTCTGCGCATCACCATGAACATGATGTACGACCGCTACCAGAAACCGCTGTTCCTGGTGGAAAACGGTCTGGGCGCGAAAGATGAGCTGAACGCCAACGGCGAAGTGGAAGATGATTACCGCATCAGCTATCTGCGCGAGCATATCCGTGCGATGGGCGACGCCATTGAAGACGGTATTCCGGTTATCGGTTACACCAGTTGGGGCTGTATCGATCTGGTGGCGGCATCAACCGGCGAGATGAGCAAACGCTACGGCTTTGTCTATGTTGACCGCGATGATGCCGGGAACGGTACGCTGGCACGCAGCCGTAAAAAATCGTTCTGGTGGTACAAGAAAGTGATCGCCAGCAACGGGGCCGATCTCGACTAAACCCTGCGCTATACAAGAGGGGCAACACCAACACATTTCGTCGTTGCCCCTCTTTTTCCCGCTGTTTACAGACTATTCTCAATGCCGGTTTGCCGCTTGATAGCGTGACAACGCTCACATCTATGCCAGGCTTAATGACGTGTATAACAACGTCTGAAGGAGAAAGCATGGCAGAGCAAAGCCCAAAAACCACGCTAGCACCGCACTATCCTACTCCTCCGTTTGTCGAACAACCGCAGCCCGCACCGGGTCTTGCCAGCAAAATGAAACCTGTGCCGGATCACGGTGAAACCAGCTACCGGGGCTCCGGGCGTTTAACGGGCCGTAAAGCGCTGATTACTGGCGGGGACTCCGGGATTGGCCGGGCGGTTGCCATCGCCTATGCCCGCGAAGGCGCGGATGTGGCGATCAACTACCTGCCGGAAGAGGAATCCGACGCCGCCGAAGTGATCAAACTGATTGAAGCCGAAGGGCGAAAAGCCATCGCCATTCCGGGTGATATCCGTTCAGAGCAGTTTTGCCAGACGCTGGTTAAAGAGGCGGTCGCCAAACTCGGCGGGCTGGATATTCTGGTTAATAACGCCGGTCGTCAGCAGTTTAACGAGTCGATTTTGACGCTCTCGACGGAAGATTTTGACGCCACCTTTAAAACCAACGTCTATGCGATGTTCTGGATAACCAAAGCCGCCGTGGAGCATCTGCCGCGCGGAGCCAGCATTATCAACACCTCTTCGGTGCAGGCGTACCAGCCAAGCCCGATTTTGCTGGATTACGCGCAGACCAAAGCGGCGATTGTGGCGTTCACTAAATCGCTGGCGCAGCAGCTTGGTGAAAAAGGCATTCGCGTTAATGCAGTGGCTCCAGGCCCTTACTGGACACCGCTGCAGTCCAGCGGCGGTCAGCCACAGGAAAAAGTGCAGCAGTTCGGGGCCACCGCGCCGCTGGGCCGCCCTGGTCAGCCCGTAGAAATTGCCCCGCTGTATGTCACCATGGCCTCGGCGGAAAGCAGCTACACCTCCGGGCAGGTTTGGTGTTCTGACGGGGGTACCGGCACGCTGTAATTCTCACTCCCGCTTCCACTCTTTATATGGCCGCCGTCTGGCGGTCATTTCTGGTAAGGATCGCAACACCGTGAAGAACACAATTTTTCACTCTCCTGTACGGGAGGATGGCTTTGCCGAACCCGGCGATTACGCCGCGATAGGCGAAGGGCGCTCGGTCGCACTTATCGCCCCCGACGGATCAATTGACTGGTGGTGCGCGCCGAACCTGGATTCCCCGCCGCTGTTTGATCGCCTGCTCGACCCGGAGATTGGCGGTTTTTTTCAGTTAGCGCCGCAGCAACCTTACACCGTGACGCGGTGCTACAGGCAGGACAGCAATGTGCTGGAAACCACCTTCACCACCGCCAGCGGCAAAGTGTTACTCACCGAATCCATTAACAGTACGCTCGCCGGACGGTTGCCGTGGAGCGAGCTGGCGCGCCGGATTGACGGTCTGGAAGGCGAAGTAGCCTTAACGCTGAAAGTCCGTTTCGGCACACGGGCAGAAACCTGTTCGCCGTGGATGAACAAAACAGCGCACGGCAACGTCTACCATATCGCCGATTTAATGGCGATGCTGCGCACCAGCGAAGAGGTCAACATCACCGACGCCGACGATGAGCAGGTTAATGGTCACATCACTGTTTCGGCGGGCCAGCGGCGGTTAGTCGCCCTGCTGGTGACCGAGAAAGAGCCGCTGGCAGTACCGAGCCTCGATGCTATCGACGCGCGTATTGAAACCAGCCATGCAGCCTGGTGCGACTGGAGTAAAAGCCTGAGCTATGCAGGGCGTTACGCAGAACATGTCGGGCGTTCGGCGCTGGCGCTGAAATTTCTCTGGTACTCGCCCACCGGCGCGCTTGCGGCGGCGGCGACCACCTCCATTCCTGAGGGCGTTGGTGGTGAGAAAAACTACGATTATCGCTACGCGTGGATCCGTGATGCCTGCCTGATTATTAAAGCCTTTGCCTTTTTAGGCGCGCTGGAAGAGTGCAAAGCCGCCTTCTCCTGGCTTTCAAAAACCATTATCCGCCACGGTGTCAGGCTGCAGGCCTGTTACACCCTCGAAGGGGACGAAGTGCCCTGCGAAACATATCCGGCGCTACGGGGCTACAAGAATTCAAAACCGGTGCGAATAGGTAACAACGCCCGCGACCAGTTACAACTCAGCATGTACGGCGACATGCTGGCAACGGCGGAGCTGTTCGTAAAGGCGGGCCACGTGCTGGATCTCACCACCTCGCGGTTACTGGGTGAGCTGGCAAACTGCTGCGCCGATCACTGGCGGCAAAAGGATTGCGGGATTTGGGAACTACCCGAGCTGCAACATTATACCCACTCCAAGATGGCGTGCTGGCTGGCGCTGGATATGGCCGTGCTGATGGCGAAAGAGAAATACATCGAGCCGACGTGGGTCGGGCGCTGGGAGCGCGAGCGGGATCGCATCCGCGACTGGATCGAAACCCATTGCTGGTCAGAGCGCAAGCAGGCTTATCTTTTTTACCCCGATAGCGAAGAAAGGCTTGATGCTTCGCTGGCGCTGGTTTATCGCTATGGTCAACACATTAACCCTCAGCGCATGCTTGCCACTTACCGGGCCATTGAAACAGAGCTGGGTCACGGCGGCGCACTGGTCTACCGCTACAGCGGCGTTGAACAGGAAGAGAACACCTTTGTCGCCTGTTCGTTCTGGCTGGCGGCAGCCTGGGCAGCAATGGGCGAGATAACCAAAGCCGAAGCGGCAATGGAGGCGATCCTCAGCGCCCTTTGCGATAAAGGCAATGTCGAAACCTTTAATGAGATGTTTGATGTTCGCACCGGCAAGTGGAGCGGTAACCTGCCGCAGGGTTTAAGCCACCTGGCGCTGATTTGCGCCGCGCAGGCGATTACCGATCACGGCACATCATCCACACCATGAACCGGTATGAGCGGCAAACGCGCGCGATCTTAAGCCCACAACCGCAGGTTTTTCTGCCAAAGAGGTAAACGCCGCTACCGTATAAGGTGGTTTTCCTCATGGGCGATCAACCACGCTTTGCGCGCGATACCGCCGCCGTAGCCGGTCATGGCGCCATCTTTACCGATGATCCGGTGGCAAGGAATGACAATCGCTACCCGGTTCGCACCATTGGCCGCCGCGACAGCACGCACCGCGGTGGGTTGTGCAAGGCATTCCGCCAGCGCCTGATAATGCGTGGTCTGGCCGTACGGTACCGTTTGTAAGCCCTGCCACACACGGCGTTGAAACGAGCTGCCGGGCAGATCCAGCGTCAGCGAAAACTGCTGGCGTTCGCCTGCGAAATATTCACCGATCTCTTTTTCCGCCTGTCGGGTGTGCGCGTTTTCCCCGGCGATAATGCGCGCTTTCAACAAGCGCTGTAAGTCGCTGAATTCGGTCTCCAGCATGCGCCGGTCAACAAACTCCAGCAGACAAACACCCTGTTCTGTGGCGCAGACAAACATCGGGCCAATCGGTGTGGTGAAACGGTGGATCATGATCACCTGTTGCCCGACGCTCGGTGCCGCGCCAGTGAGTTTTTTACAGGTATAACCAAAGCCGCTGAGCGACTCATAACCGCTGTCAAAGGCAACATCGGTGGCGCTGCGCCCGCCTTTCAACTCCTGAAGTGCGACATTTACCCGCGACATACGCTGAAAAGCCTGAAAAGTGATGCCATGTTGCTGCAAAAACCAGCGTCGCACACGCTCCGGGCTGATGCCCTGTTCGCGCAGTAGCGCATCGCTGATGCGCATTTTCGGATTGGCGCGAACCAGCGCTAACGCCTGCTCGATAAAGGCCGGTGCCGAACAGGCATTTTCCGTTGGTCGACACACTTTACACGGGCGGAAACCGGCATCGAGTGCTGATTTCACTTCGCGGAAAAACACCACATTTTCCCGCTTCGGTTTACGCGCGCGGCAAACGGAAATACAAAAAACCCCGGTGGTTTTGACACCGACAAAAAAGAGGCCGGTGTATTCAGAAGCGCGATCGAGTAGCGCCTGATACCAGGCGTCGCACTGCGCTTTATCCGTGATTTGCATGGTGGAAAACGCCCTCAAAGGATTGCTGTGTCTGCACGCTCAACAGTATGTTTTTCAGCGGCGTTTGTAACGCGGCATGAACAGCATTGCCCATCGAAATACGGCGCACGCCAAGCGCAGCCAGTTCGACGAACCCCGCCATCCCCGGGATGCACATTACATTGAGCGGCAAAGGAATCTGTTGGGCAATCGCGGCAATATCCGCATTTTGCATCACGCAGGGCACAAACAGACCGTCCGCGCCGTGTTGAGCATATAACTGTCCGCGATACAGCGTCTCCGCCAGCGCATTTTCGACGTTCAGCAAGAAGGTGTCGGTACGGATATTCAAAAACAACGGACACGGCAATTGCGCGCGGATTTCCCGTAACTGCCGGGCGAAGTGTGTGGCATCAACCAGTTGCCGTTTGCCATTGACCACGCGGCTATCTTCCAGATTGATGCCCACCACGCCGAGCTTTATCAATTGTTGCAGGTTACCGGCAATGGCTTGCGCGGTTTGGCCGTAACCGGCTTCCATATCCACGCTGATCGGCAGGTCACAGGCGGCGCGAATGCGCTTCACCATAAACAGCATTTCAGCAAATGGCATTCGTTCACCATCGTCATAACCGAGCATCGCGGCAATGGCGGCGCTGGAGGTACCCATCGCCTGATACCCGGCCTGCTCTGCCGCCCGCGCGCTGGCTGCGTCCCAGACATTAGCGATCAGTAATGGTGTGGTTTGCTGATGAAAAGCGGTGAAATCCATGGTCGTCTCCAGGGCTGTTAAGTGAAGTCAGTGTGGCGTTTGCCGTCTACTCCTAACAACCGAAAATCGGACGACCATTTTTTATATATCGGGCAGGAGACGTTTCACTGCTGGTAATTAATTTGCCCGATCCGGAGCGAAGATCATCGCCTCAGGCAGAGCGCGAATTTTTTCATAAAATCAATGGGATGCTGTGTAGGCCGGATAAGGCACAAGCCGCCATCCGGCGGCGTATTCACGGCTTTTAGCATCAATATCAGATATGAAATGCAACGCGTTTGCCTGTCGGCAATGTGATATCAATGCTTAACTCGCCACCTAACGCAGAGACATAACGCTTGAGAGTAGAGAGACGGGGATCGTTGCCAGGCTGCTCTATTTTCGCCAGTGTCGGCTGTTTGACGCCCATGACTCCGGCAAGCTCGGTCTGGGAGATATTCAATTCTTCACGTAGCTGGCTCAATACAATGTTGCGGCGCAGCTCATCAACACGCTCTTCAATTCGCGCCTGGCTTTCAGGGCTGCGTTTCGCTAAAAGTTCGTCTAAGGTTGCCACGTTAACTCCTTATTTCGCATATGATTTCTGAACTCTGCGTCAGCAATTTTTATCATCTCTTTATAAAACCGTTTCTCGTTAACGCCTGTCTTATCTCCGGCGCACAACACAATAGCCCGCCGCGTAGAATCGAACGCAAAAAAAGCGCGTACGGGAGAACCTGCATACTGGATCCTCAACTCTTTCATATTGCTATAGGTTGATCCTTTTATAGTATCGACATAAGGACGCCCAAGCTGCGGGCCAAACTCACTGAGGATCCTGAAAACCGCTAAAATCTCATCCTGCAATAGTTCTGGCTGGATGCTAAACCACACGTCAAAACGCTCCGTCGTAATCACTTGCTACATTACCGTTCCCTCATAGCTTTCTTGCTATGAACGGAAATTATAGCCTGAAAGCTATGCAATCAACAAAGGTTTAGCCATTCCTGAAGGCGTGTCGACAATTTTCTTTTCACCCTTTAACACCAAACACCCGAAAAAACGCGGTTTTCCCCTCTTCCGTTACCGTGACTTCGCGATAACCCGGGGTTCTGCGCAACCAGCCCTGTTGTTCGAAAGCAATCAGCAGCGCCGCGCCTGCGTCACCGCCGAGGTGAAAGCGCCGTTCGCTCCAGTCCAGACAGGCGCTACAGGGTTTACGCCGGGTGCGCGGATCGAGGGTGACGCCGATCTTCTCAAGACTCCATTTGCCTGAATCCGTTACCGCGCTGCCATCATCGGTGATCCAGCCTTCGCGTTGCATAAACGCATACACGCCAACGGCTATTTCACCGGCAAGATGATCATAACAAGTACGCGCCTGACGCAGCGCCAGCGGCGTGCGGGTGACAGGTGCCTGCGCACCGCGCATGGATACGCTCATCATCGTTTCCAGCAGCGCGGCGACATCGCTGCCTGCCAGCCGGTAGTAGCGGTGCCGCCCCTGTGAAACGCAGACCAGCAGCCCGCTGGCGAGCAGTTTTGCCAGATGCGCGCTGGCCGTTGACGCGGCAATATCTACCACCGCGCTCAACTCGGTCGCGGTCCACGCTCGCCCGTCCATCAGCGCGCAGAGCATTTTCGCCCGGGAAGGCTCCGCCATCGCGCTGGCAAGGCCAGAGAGCGTTTCCTCCAGCAGATGCGGTTGTTCCTGCATTTTGCGTAGTTCATTGCCGGTCATAGCGGTTGTTCCTGCATTTTGCGTAGTTCATTGCCGGTCATAGCGGTTGTACGTCCCATCGTTGTGTTACCTCGCGCGCCAGCGGATCGTTATCGGTGAGCAGGATCAACCGGTTGTCATGATCGCTGTATTGCACAAGGATATTGATATTATGTTGCGCGATCGTGTGGGCAATTTCGCCTAACTCGCCAGGACGCTCCTGCTTGAGTTTGCGAATAACCGGCGGCGTCACGGCATGCACACAAAAACCGGTAGCGGTTAACACTTCCCGGGCGCGCTCGCCGTCAGCCACCAGAAAGTGCGCATGGCAGTGATCGCCTGCGGTAAACACACCGCCCCCTTCCAGCCCGACGCCATTTTTACCGAGTGTTTCGCCAAGCTGTGCCAGTTCGCCCGGCGCATTATTCAGGATAACGTGAATATCGTACATATTATGGCTTCTCCGGGGTTGATGCGTAATCGCGAAAAACCGTGGCAACACGGATACGGTAGGACGAAAAAATAGCTTCCCGCCCTTCGCGCTGCGCTGCCTGATGCAGAACGTTGCTTTTCCAGGCGTGCACTGATGCTTCATCGCGCCACCATGACAATGACAAAATCTTCCCCTCGCGGCTTAAGCTCTGAAAGCGTTCGATAGCAATAAACCCGTCGATGTCTGCCAGTACCGGCTTGAGTTCTGCGGCTAATTGCAGGTAACGCGCCTGCTTGCCTGCGGCGATATCGGCTTCAAAAAGAACAGCGATCATAAAATGGCTCCTCATGAATAATGAGCCGCCAGTGTTGCGCAGATGCCAGGTCCACGCTTCGTCCCCCAACGAAATATGCCTGTCGATTTCCACTCCCTGATACAAACCGAGTAGTGATTTGGCTCGCAGATCTCCATGAAACCGGTTGCGGGTGAAGTTGACCAGGTTAGCATGAAACCGGTTTCACGCAGTTACACCGACTCAGTTTCCGATAATAAAAGGTAAATAAAAATGGCCGTTATCAGGGATTACAATAAGTTAGCGAGTGATATCCTCCGCGAGGTCGGCGGTGAAGAGAACATCAGTACTTTCTCCCGCTGCGCCACGCGTCTGCGCCTGGTACTGAATCAAACGCCTGACACAGCGAAATCCAACATCCAGAGTCTGCCCGGCGTGATTGCGGTGGTGGAAAGTGGCGGGCAATTTCAGGTGGTGATTGGCACCCATGTCGCCGATGTGTTTAATGCGCTGAGCGGCATGGTGAAAGAGAAAGACGGCAACGCAGCACAGCCGAAAACCCGCTGGCTGGATGCGGTGATCGCTACCATGTCGGCAGTGTTCGCGCCGATTGTCTACATTCTTGCCGCCGCCGGGATCTTACAGGGCATACTGATCCTGCTCGGCCTTGTTGATGCGCAGATCAAAACTTCCGGCACCTTTGCGGTGCTGAACTTTATGTCATGGACGCCGTTTGCTTTCCTGCCGGTGTTTATCGCCATCACTGCTGCTCGCCATTTTAAATGTAACCCTTTTATCGCCGTGCTCTGTTGCTGCGCGTTAATCAACCCGGAGTGGACGGCGATGGCCGGGAAAATCGCCAGCGGCAGTGAAGTGAAATTCCTCTTTTTCCCGCTGGCGGAAACGGTTTACACCTCCTCGGTGCTGCCGCCGTTGTTCCTCGTCTGGGCGCTGTCGTGGTTTGAACGCCGCGTTGAAAAATGGCTGCCTGAAGTGGTGAGCCCGTTGTTTACCCCGCTGCTCTGCTTCGTAGTCATTGTGCCGCTGACGCTGATTGTGATTGGCCCGATTACCAGTTGGGCGGCGCTGGGCGTCGCGCACGGTTATAACACGCTGTTCCACGCCGCACCGGCACTGGCGGCGGCGATTATCGGCGGTGTCTGGCAGGTGATTGTGATTTTTGGCGTGCACTGGGGCATTACGCCGGTGATCATGGCCAACTTCGATACTCAGGGCTATGACTCTTTCCAGGCGTATCAAACCATTGCAGTGATTGGTCAGATGGCGGCGGTATTCGGCGTGTTTATCAAAAGCCGCAACAAACAGTTGAAGGCAACTTCGCTGTCGGCGGGCGTGACGGCAATTTTCGGCATTACTGAACCGGCGATTTATGGCGTGACGCTGCGCTTTAAAAAACCATTTATCTGCGGCTGTATTGGCGGCGCGATTGGTGCAGTCGTCGCCAGCCTGTTTGGCAGTCTCTACTATGCTTATGCCGCACTGCCGGGCCTGTTCACGCTGGTCAACGCGATTAGCCCGGATGCGCCAATGTCATTTATTGGCGAGCTGGTGGGCGCGGGCACCGCGATTGTGCTGACCATTGTGATGGTGCAATTTGTCGGGTTTGACGATCCGGTTGAAGCAGCGGTTTCTGATGAGAAAAGCGCGACGTTGGCTGTCGGTTCCCTGCAAATGTTCAGCCCCATCAAAGGTGAAATTATTGCGCTGGAAAGCGTCGCGGATGAAGCCTTTGCCGGAAAAGTGCTGGGCGATGGCATCGCCATCATCCCGCACGAAGGTAAAGTTGTCGCCCCTTGTGATGCACAGGTCGCAACATTGATCGACTCTCATCACGCCATTGGTCTGATATGTGATAATGGCGCGGAATTGCTGATTCACGTTGGGCTTAACACCGTTAATCTTCAGGGGCAATATTTTACGCCGCTGGTCAAAGAGGGTGACCGGGTTAGCGCCGGAACACCGCTGCTGGCCTTTGATAAAGAACACATTGAGCAGGCCGGTTATGATTTGACCACGCCCGTACTGGTGGTCAATAGCGAGGAGTTTACGCTCACTCGCCATCAGTCGCAGGGCGCTGTCAGCGCGGGAGTACCGCTGATGTCGCTGGCCTGAAATTAACCGCCGCAATAATAACAACAGTGAGGTTGAACGATGGTAACGATACTGGATGTCGCCAGGCTGGCTGGCGTCTCCAAAGCGACAGTATCGCGCGCGCTAAACGGCAAAGTTTTTGTCCGTGAGGAAGTGAAAGCCCGCATTATGCAGGCGATTGCCGAAACGGGTTATCGTCCCAATCAACTGGCGCGCAATCTTGCCAACAATAAAACCAACTCTGTCGGGCTGGTCATCACCAACGGGCTGTATAACGGCCCGTTTTTCTCCAGCATGATTTACCACGCGGCAACCAATAGCGAGCTGCACAGCCGCCAGTTGGTGCTGGCGGACGGTAAACACAGCGCGCAGGAAGAGCGCGACGCCATCGATCTGCTGCTGTCGCTGCGCTGCGAAGCGATAATGATCTACCCCAAATATCTATCGGTCGCTGAACTCGATGAGATCATCGAACGCAACCCGACACCGGTCGTGGTGATCAACCGGGAACTTACCCGCCACCGCAACCAGTGCGTGTTTGTCGATCACCAGCAAAGCTGTGAAACGATGATGGAATACCTGCTGGCGCAAGGACATACGCGCATTGCATTTGTTGCCGGTTCTGACGCCTCCCCTACCGGCGAGAGCCGTTTATCCGGTTATCGTAAAGCACTGCGCAACGCCGGGATCGAACCCGACCCGCAACTGCTGGTGCGCGGTAGCTGGAGCACCGACAGCGGTTATGAGGCGGGGCGCGAACTGCTGGCGCGCAATGTGCCGTTTACCTGCGTGCTGGCCGGAAACGATGATATGGCGATTGGCGTGGCGAAAGCTTGTTATGAAGCGGGTTTGCGGCTGCCGCAGGATGTGTCGCTGGCCGGGTTTGACGATTCGGTTATCGGCAAATATTACAATCCGTCACTGACCACCATCCATGTGCCGATGGAGGAGATGATCCGTAACGCCATTGAGATGGTTCTGATGCCAGAAGCTGCCGCCATTTGCGCCCATCGGGGCGAACTGGTGTGCCGTGAGTCGGTGATTGCGCCTAAAACTACTGCCCGGTAAACCGGGCAGTTTCTGATTACGCCTGCGCGATAGCGTCGAGTTTCGCCAACGCATCCGGCGGCAAGGTGAGTTGCGCGCTGGCGAGATTTTCCTGTAAATGTTTCGGTGACGACGTGCCGGGGATCAGCAGGATATTCGGCGAACGCTGCAACAGCCAGGCCAGTGCCACCTGCATCGGCGTGGCACCAAGCGCCTGCGCGACCTCATTCAACTCGCCTGACTGCAACGGCGTAAAGCCGCCGAGCGGGAAGAACGGCACAAAGGCGATCCCCTGCGCATTCAACGAATCAATCAGCGCGTCGTCATGACGGTTCGCCACGTTATAGAGGTTCTGTACACAGACAATCGGCGTCATTTTCTGCGCATCCGCCACCTGTTTCGCCGTCACGTTGCTCAGGCCTATATGGCGAATCAGCCCACGCTCTTTCAGCTTAATCAGTGCCTCCAGCGGCGCTTCAAGCGGCCCCTCTTCAGGCCCATGCACGCCGAACATTGCGCGCAGGTTCACCACTTCCATCGACTCAAGGCCGAGGTTTCGCAGGTTATCCTCAACGGCCTGCGTTAACTCTTCAGCGCTGAATGCGGGCAGCCAGTTAGCTTTGTCATCACGGCGCGCGCCGACTTTGGTGACAATACACAGATCATCCGGGTACGGATGCAGTGCCTGCTTAATCAATTTATTGGTGACATGCGGGCCGTAGAAATCGCTGGTGTCGATATGGTTCACGCCTGCGGCAATCACATCGCGTAGCACCTGCAACGCTTTCGCTTCATCAGCGGGTGGGCCAAACACGCCGGGCCCCGCCAGTTGCATGGCACCGTAACCCAGGCGACCAACCTGGCGATCGCCCAGACGAAAGGTAAGTGAGGGTTGAGACATGGAGTACCTCCTGTGCATTAAGTAAACAGATTGTAGGAGCATCGTTGCTGTGCAACAATCCGCTGAAATTCATACACACTGTACGGTTAACCGAACAATGAAGCTGGACTTCGCCCTGCTGAACGCCATTGTGGCTGTCGCCAACGCCGGAGGCTTTCGCGAAGCTGCACGCGTGACTGGCACTAACCCTTCCCGCCTGAGTGATGCGGTGCGCCGCGCTGAACAGCAGCTCGGCGTGCGTCTGTTTAACCGCACCACCCGCACCGTGGCGCTAACCGATGCGGGTAAAGCGCTGATGGAGCGGCTGCAACCAGCGATGAGCGAAGTGGACGCTGCGCTCGACGCCATTAACCGTTACCGCTCAACACCCAGCGGTACGCTGCGCCTGAACGTGCCGGTCAGCGCCGCCCGGCTGGTGCTGCCCGCCATCGTTCCCGCCTTTCTGGCGCACTATCCGGATATCCAGCTGGAAATCGTTGCCGAAAGTAACGTGCAGGATGTCTTTCGCGATAGCTGTGATGCCGGTATCCGCTATGACGAATGTCTGGAGCAGGATATGGTCGCGCTGCCCATCGGCCCGCGTCGCCAGCGTTTTGTCGCCGCCGCCTCCCCCCATTACCTGCAACAACATGGCATACCGCAACATCCACGCGATCTGATTGCCCACAACTGCATTCGCGGCCGCTACGCCAGCGGCGTGATGCCGGAGTGGGAGTTCGAGCGCGACGGCGAAGCGTTGCGCGTACAGGTCAACGGCGCTTTAGTGGTTAGCGTCGGCGCGGCAATGGATCTGGCCGTGCAAGCCGCTATTGCCGGAAGCGGCATTATTTATCTGTTTGAAGAGTGGCTGCGCTTGCCGATTGAACGCGGCGAGCTAATTCCGGTACTAGAACCCTGGTGGCTGTCGTTTAACGGCCCGTATCTCTATTACAACTCCCGGCGGCTAATTCCTGCGCCATTACAAGCGTTTATCGATTTTGTGCGCGCACAGGCAAGTTACGGATATATAACGCAATGATCAGAAGAACTGTCTACACTTGAGGAAACAGAACAGAGCGAGGATGAGCTATGATCTTTCCGGCCATGCCAGTCAATGAAATCGAGCGGCTAAAGTCGCTATACATGATGGATTTGCTTGATAAAAAGGATGATGAGCGCTTTGACCGGTTAACCCGTACGGCGAAGACCACCTTTGACGTACCCATCGCGGTCATCAGCCTGCTCGATCGCGATCGTCAGTGGTTACTGTCGCGCAGCGGTGTCGATACTCACGAAACACCGCGCAATCTCTCCTTTTGCGCACACGCCATCCTCGAAGAGGGGACTTTTATTGTGAAAGATACCCTCGCCGATCCGCGTTTTGCCGATAACCCGTTTGTCGTTGGTGAGCCCTGGGTGCGCTTTTACGCTGGCTGCCCGGTGCGCCTGCCAGACGGTGCGATTGCCGGGACAATTTGTATTATCGACACCTATCCGCGCCCGTTCTCCAGTGCGGAAATCAACACCCTGCTCGACTTCGCCGCCATCGTGGAAGATGAGTTTTTGATCCTCAGTATGGCGATGACCGACAGCCTTACCGGGATGCCAAACAATCGCGGTTTTTACCGCACCGGTGAGAAGCGCTTCGCGTGGCTAAAAGAGCATAAAAAACCCTTCAGCCTGCTCTATTTCAGCATTGATAATCTGAAAGCCATCAATGAGTTGCTGGGCAGCAAAGAGGGCGATGAGGTGGTAAAAATCTTCGCCAGCAACCTGACGAAATGTATTAAAGAGCAGGATATTGCCGCGCGTCTGGGCGGCGGTGAGTTTGCGGTGCTGCTGGGAAATCTCGCCGTGAATGACGTGGATGCGTTTTTATTCGATCTGCAATCACGGATGGACGCCATCGATCATCTGTCCGGTAAGAATTACCACATCAATTATTCGCACGGCATTATCGAAAACGGCGGCAGCCGATACACCACGCTGCGCGACATGCTGGAAGACTGTGACAAAGTCATGTATACGGAAAAACGTCGTCGTTAAATGACTGCGCCGGGCAACCGGCGCACCGTTTACAGATTGTCGAAACCGCCGTTACCTTCCCAGCCCGCCAGCCGCTGGTAGATACATTCCACTGCGGCTTTTACCGGCGGCGTCATTGGGTAATAAAACCCGACAATGTCCGGCTGAATGCCGAGGAAAATCACCTCGCCGATATCCTCTTTCAACTGATCAATCAGATAGTTGAGCGGCATATTGTGGGTGGTCATCAGGAACATTTCGGCAATGTCATCCGGATCCACCACGCGGATATCACCTGGGTTGAGCCCCATATCGGTCGCATCGACAATCAGCAACCGTGAAGGTTTCAGTTCGCGAATCGCCACCACATCGTTTTCCGGCGCGCTGCCACCGTCAATCACCTGCCAGTTACCTTGCGGGTTTTCGGCGCACATTTGCGCCAGCAACGGGCCAGCGCCATCGTCGCCCATCATACTGTTGCCCACACACAGCAATACGTCAGTCACGTAATCTCCTCACCATTAAATAGATGGCGCTTTCCTGATGGATATCATGCAGCATCGATAGCAGCGCTTTGCTCCAGGCAAGCTGCTGCGCATTTTGCCGCGCCTGCGCCCGATCAAAGGCGTTTGCCAGCAGCATCACGTGCGTGCTGTCGATAACAATTTCGCCGTAGCGCGGTACGCCTTCCATTTTGCGCCGCGCTTCGCTGCCCACCTCCAGCGTGGCGATCCACGCCAGGTAATCCTCCCACGGGCAGGAGAGCGCCGTTTCCAGGCAGTCGATCACCCCCAAATGGTGGCCGATAGCCAGGCTGTAATAAACCACTTGCTGCGCCTGTGCGGGCGTCGCGTCGTTCTCGTCGATAAATTTACGCCGCAACTGGCTAAAGACCACCGATTCGCCCATCAGATTTTCGCCTCCTGCACCACCTGGTTCAGATGGCTGACAATCTCGGTCAGGCGCGGATCGTTCTCCTGCGCCAGCCAGTTCACCACTTCATGTTCGCCAACGCTTCGCAAACGCATATAGTCATCGGCAATCTGGCGGCCGTAGCGGTAACCCGCCAGCCGACGAGCGGTGCGGTCCACTTTCACGCGCAGGGGTTGCACCATCGCCGGGTGCAAAATCTCGGCCGGCTGGTCGTCCTGTTCACCAGGCAGGCGAGCGTGGATTTTCTGTTCCAGCAAGCCCAGCGCCATGGCGAAACCATACAACGTGGCCGCGGGCGTTGGCGGGCAGCCGGGAATATAGACATCCACCGGCACAATTTTGTCGGTGCCGCCCCACACGCAGTACAGGTCGTGGAAGATACCACCGCTGTTGCCGCACGCGCCGTAGGAGATACAGATTTTGGGATCCGGCGCAGATTGCCAGGCGCGAAGCGCAGGCGAGCGCATCGCGCGGGTTACCGCGCCGGTGAATAGCAGAATGTCGGCATGGCGCGGCGACGGAACCACTTTGATACCGAAGCGTTCTGCATCAAACAGCGGTGAAAGTGTGGCAAAAATCTCGATTTCGCAGCCGTTGCAACCGCCGCAATCCACGCGGTAGACATAGGCGGAGCGTTTGATCTTATTCAGCAGCGAGGCTTTCATGCTGGCGATGGACTCCTCCACCGTCATCGGTACCGGAATACCGTCCGCATCGCGCGGACCTAACAGCTGGCTCATTAGCTGGCCTCTCTCATATGGCGGGTCAATTCAATGCGATCGGACGGCACCAGGCATTTCTGGCGCTTACACTCCGGGCAGGTTTCAAAACTTTCGCGGTGCAGCTCTGCCCGGCTATCGCCGTTATGCGCCAGCAGCGCGATGGCGTAGTCGATCTCTTTTTGCACCGCGAATGGTCGGGTGCATTCGCGGCACTGGCACAGTTCAAAGCGCGACTGTTGCAGGAAATCGGCTTTGTTCCACACCGCCAGCTCATACTCCTGCGAAAGCGTGATAGCCGCCGTCGGGCACACTTCTTCGCAACGGGCGCAAAAAATGCAGCGCCCCAGGTTGAACTGCCACGCCAGCTCACCGGTGGCCAGATCGGTCTCCACCGACAGCGCATTCGACGGGCAGGCATTGACGCACGCCGCACAGCCAATGCACTGCTGCGGGTTGTGCTGCGGTTTGCCGCGAAAGTTTTTGTCGACCGGCATCGGCGACAGCGGGTAATCGCTGGTTGCCGTACCGGTTTTGATCACTTTTTTGATAAAGGTAAACATCGCTACCGTTCTCCCCTCACGATTTCAACGGCGAGTTCTTACGCTCAACCCCGTAACGCTCCAGCTCTTTGTAAGCCACGACCTTGCTTTTCTTCTTGCGCACATCCACCACCGTCATGCGGTCGGTGCAGGAGTAGCAGGGATCGAGGCTGCCGATGATCAGCGGGGCGTCGGAAACCGTGTTACCGCGCAGCATATAGCGCAGCGTCGGCCAGTTGGCGTACGTCGCCGCACGGCAGCGCCAGCGGTAAAGTTTCTGGTTATCGCCGGTCATGCTCCAGTGGATATCGTCCCCGCGCGGCGCTTCGGAGAAACCGAGCGCGAAACGGTGCGGAATATAGGTAAAGCCTTCCACCATCAGCGGGCCGCCAGGCAGGTTGTCGAGACCGTAATCGATCATATTGAGCGCGGTCAGCACTTCATTGATGCGCACTTTCAGGCGTGAAATCACATCGCAGCCCTGTTCGGTGTGCACAGTCATCGGCAACAGGCCGTAACCAACAAACGGGTGGTCGGCGCGCGTATCGCGCGCGTGGCCGCTGGCGCGCACCATCGGGCCGACGTTACTGAAATCGCGAGCGATTTGCGGGTCGAGGCGACCAATGCCCACGGTGCGCTGCTCAATATTCGGCGTGCTCATCAGCATTTCCACCAGCTCGGTGACATCGCGGCGCATCTGCTGCGCTAGCTGGCGAGTCTGGATCATGTCGTTTTTCAACATGTCGCGGCGAATACCGCCAATCAGGTTCAGACCGTAGGTTTTACGCGCCCCGGTGAGGATTTCCGCCATCTTCATGGAGGCTTCGCGCACGCGGAAAAATTGCATAAACCCGGAGTCAAAACCGACAAAGTGGCAGGCCAGGCCAAGGTTGAGCAAGTTGGAGTGCAGGCGTTCCACTTCGAGCAAAATGGCGCGGATCATCTGCGCGC
This sequence comes from Kosakonia sp. YIM B13588, assembly GCF_042788165.1. NCBI lineage: Bacteria > Pseudomonadati > Pseudomonadota > Gammaproteobacteria > Enterobacterales > Enterobacteriaceae > Kosakonia > Kosakonia sp. YIM B13588. The sequence goes on from NZ_JBHZPO010000009.1 coordinate 130,418, forward strand.
GTTTCGGCACGACAATGCCCATCGCGTTTTCTACCGACGTGGTATAGGCCGTGCTGTGGGCAAAGCCGCAGATGCCGCAGACGCGATCGGAAAGGAACGTGACTTCGTTGTAGCCCATACGGGTTTCCGCCAGTTTCTCCATGCCACGATGGACGTAAAACATGCGGTAGTCGGCATCGACAATATTCTCGCCGTCAACAAACAGGCGGAAATGGCCCGGTTCGTCCGAGGTCACATGCAGCGGGCCAATCGGCACCACATTGTTTTTCTTATCACCCAGCTCGTTAATAAACTCGTAGGTTTCCGCATCGGTAGTCGGTGCAGGACGCTGGCGATAGTCCATGCTGTCTTTACGCAGCGGGTAGAGTTCATCCGGCCAGTCATCCGGCAGCACCAGGCGGCGCTCATCCGGCAGGCCCACCGGGATCAGGCCGTACATGTCGCGCACTTCGCGCTCGCCCCACACCGCTGCCGGTACGCGCGGCGTTACGGACGGATATTCCGGTTTCAGCGCATCCACTTCCACACGCACCGTGATCCAGCATTTCACGCCCTGCTCCATCGACAGCACGTAATAAACGGCAAAATGGCCGTTCAGCTTACGTTCGTCGTTGCCAAACAGCACGGAAAGCCAGCCACCCTGCTGGTAGTAAAGGTACTCGACGACTTCCGGCAGGTAGTTCACCTTGATGGTGATGGTAATCTGGTCTTTGGTCTGCCACGCTTCATCCAGCACCACGCCGGGAAATTTCTCGTGCAGGGCGGCAAGATAGTGTTGACCGATTTTTTCTTCAGACATGCTCAAACTCTCTTAATACGTCGCCAGCAAGGAGACGAAGGCTAAAAAGGCGACGCCGAAACCGGCCCAGGTCACGCGTGACGTAGCGACAAAACGCAAACGCGCCATGCTGTTCTCAAACAGGGCGATAATCAGCACGCCAGCGACCAGTTTCACCACGGCAATCACCAGCGCCAGCAGCAAACCGGTGGCGCTAAAGGTGGTCATCTGCCCCCAGGGCAGAAACACGCCAACAAACAGTTGCAGCACCACCAGTTGTTTTAAGCTGATGCCCCACTTCATCACGGCAAAACCGCTGCCGCTGTACTCAGACAGCGGCCCTTCCTGCAACTCCTGCTCCGCTTCCGCGAGATCAAACGGCAGTTTGCCCATTTCGATAAAGGTGGCGAACGCGCAGGCGCACAGCGCCAGGAACAGAGGAATGCTGCGAGATAGCGGCCAGTGATAGACGGTATTGGTGATGTGGCTAATGTGCGTGGAACCGGCGACCAGCGCCGCCACCCACAAGCCAAGCAGCAAAATCGGCTCGACCAGCACGCCGAGCATCGCTTCACGGCTCGCACCAAGGCCGGTAAACGGGCTGCCGGTATCAAGCCCGGAGATGGCAAAGAAAAAACGGGCAATGGCGAACAGGTAAATCAGCGTGATCAGATCGCCAAGTTCCGGCAGCGGCGAAGCAATCGTCACTACCGGTAATGCCGTCGCAACGGTCAGCATGACGCCCACCATCACAAACGGCGTCAGACGAAATACCCAGCCCGACGCCGCCGGGGCAATACTTTGCCGCCCCAGCAGTTTCAGCAGATCGCGGTACTCCTGCAGCACGCCCGGCCCGCGCCGGTTATGCAACCGCGCACGCGCCACGCGGCTGATGCCGGAAAGCAGCGGCGCTGCGGCAAACAACACCAGCGCCTGTAGTAAAGCAAACAGAAAACTCATCATCAGGCTCCTCGTGAAATCACCACTACCACCAGCACCGCCAGCTCAATCAGCGCCAGCCGACGAAACAGCACCGGCGCGCTATCACCATGCCAGCCGGGAACAGGAAGCCGGGGCTCCAGCCATTTACGCAGCTTCAGCACCGGGGCAAAGGCCGCTTTCACCGGCATGGCGAAACCATGCGCGGTAATCACCATTGAACCTTCGTGATCGTAACCGCACACCCAGGCGCTACCACGGCGGCGGGCGGGCAGGCGATCGCCTTTAAACAGCATCATCAGCAGCAACGGCAGCAGCGGCGTGGCAATCAGCAACAGCGCAATCATCGGCTGCGACACCACGGTGTTCGCCGTTTGCAGCGGTAACGGTACGGCGGCAAACAGGTGTGGCATTAGCCACGGTGCGGCAACACCGCCAATGACGCAGCAAATGGCCAGCGCGGCGACCACGCCTGTCATTAACCAGGGAATAGAACGTGGGTTTTCCGCCTGAGCGCTTCGCGGCGCGCCAAGAAATGTGACGCCATAGACTTTCGCCATGCACATCACCGCCAGCGCACCGGTAATCGCCAGGCCAACCGCCAGCAGCGGCCCCAGCAGTTGCAGCAGGAAATGACCGCTGGCGCTTAAACCAAAGAAGGATTGATAAATCACCCACTCACCGGCAAAACCGTTGAGCGGTGGCAGTGCCGCCATCGCCATCAGCCCGACCAGCATCGCCAGCGAGATAACCGGCATCTTTTTACCGATGCCGCCCAGTTTTTCGATATCGCGATAACCGGTGCCAAACCACAGCGTACCCGCGCCGAGAAACAACGTGCTTTTAAACAGGCTGTGGTTGAAAAGGTGATACAGGCCGCCGGTCAGCCCCAGCGCCAGTAAAACAGGTTGTTGCAGCGCAAGGCCGGTCACGCCCGCGCCCAGGCCGAGCAGAATAATGCCGATGTTCTCCAGCGTGTGGTATGCCAGCAGGCGCTGGATATTGTGCTCCATCAGCGCATACAGCCCGCCGACAAAGGCGGTAATCATGCCAAATACCAGCAGCGCAACGCCCCACCACAGCGGCGGTTGGCCGCCGAGCAGTGAAAGGCTCAGAATGCCGAACAAACCGATTTTCATCACTACCGTGGAAAACAGCGCCGCCGCCGGTGCGGGCGCAGTGGCATGCGCCTGCGGCACCCAGGCATGCAGCGGAATAATCCCGGCCAGCAGGCCAAAACCGATCACGCCGAGCAGCCAGATGTCGCTGCCGAGCGCATGTGTACCGAGCAGTGCAAAATCCAGCGTCTGATAACGCTGCCACAGCAACCAGCAGGCCAGCGCCAGCAGCACCGTACCGCAGCGGCCCATGACAAACCACAGCTTGCCGGATTCACTACAGCCGGTAAGGAACACCGCGCTCAACGCCATGATTTCCGTCATGATCACCAGCGCGCCGAAGTTTGCCGCGCTTACCGCGCACAACGCCGCGACCAGCAGTAAGTTCATCAGCAGACCGTTGGCTTTCACCGCTTCATGGCGATGCCAGTAAATGGAGTACAGGCTAACAAAACCGCCGCAAACACCGAGCGTTATCAGCCATACGGCGCTCAGCGGTGTGACCAGAATGTGATACTGAATCAGCGGTATCATGCCGCTCACCGTCACGGCATCTGTTAATGCCATCACGCCGCAAACTGCCGCCATTGCACAGCCGATAGCGCCTCCAAGCCCGGCAAACAGACCGCTTAACGCTTTGAACGGCATAAACAGATAGGCCAACATGGCGGCGCAGGTGAGCACCGCGACAGCCGCGCTTAACAAAGAGAGGATAGTCATTTCGCGCTCCGGTTTATCTGCGTATACAGCGATAAATCGCCGTAATCCGTGTTGAGGGTTTGCTCGCGTTTGCGGCGGCTGGCTCTGGCGATGTCCCGGTTATTGACCAGATGCAGTGCTTTGGTCGGGCACATCCGCACGCAGGCCGGGCCTTCTGCATCGAAGTGGCAGAGATCGCACTTCACCGCAATTGCCCGTACGCCGGGCACCCAGTCAAGCAACGTGCTGACACGCGCCGGCGCAGGCGGCGCAGCGGGCGCTTTGGGCGAGTTAACATTGGCGGGAATATCCAGCGGACGGCTACCGGAAAACTCAATCGCGCCGAAAGGACACGCAATCGCGCACAGCTTGCAACTGACACACAGGCTTTCATTTAACTGCACCGCGCCATCAACGCGGTTGATCGCGTTCACCGGACAAACGCCCGCACAGGGCGCGTCTTCACAGTGGTGGCACTGCTGCGGCGCGGACTCTTTTTCGCTGCGCATCACACGCAGCCGTGGCATCGCCTGCAGGCCATGCGCACGGTGCGTTTCGGCGCAGGCAGCCTCGCAGGTATGGCACCCAATACATAACGCCGAATCGGCAATTACAAAACGGTTCACCAGCAAATCCTCAGGTGATTCACCCTGGTTACGGGCGGTCATTTATGACGAAACGTGTCGCGCTATGTGTCACTTCGACACATGTCGACACCCAAACTCAGGCCAGCGCAGGCGCGTGCGCGTGGCTGGCAAGCGTGGTGAGATTGACCGGCGTATCCGCTTCCATTGCGGCATACAGGTTGTCGTAAACGGCGGCGATTTTGCCGAGATAATGCTCCAGCACTTTTTCGCGATCGCGCACGCTGAACGCGCCATCGACCTTGCCATCGCTGGAGAGCTGCGCTTTGGCAATTACGCGTCGTTCCTCGCTCTCTTTATTGGCAATCGCATATTCAATGGTGTGGCCGTTAAAGCCGCCGGTCAGGGTGATATAAACCGTGAAGTGTTCGAACAGCACAAAGCAGAGTTGCTGCTCCGGCGCACAGCCGATGGCGTGATGCAACCGCGCTTTGGAGAGCGTAACGCCCTGCACTAACGCGTTACAGTAGCTACGCCACTCTTCCTGCAGGCGGTGATGCCGCCCGGCAATGTAATCTGCCTTTTCGCTAATTTCCCATATCGTCATGTCTGCTTACCCGGTTAATGAAAAACAACGGCGGTAAAGCATCATCCATGCCAAAATTTAATTTATTGATTTTTATAACAATAAAAGGAAAACCCTCACCCTTTCGACGTGTCATCTCGACATTGTCGACATCGTCACCGTGTCAAAACGTGTAATGGCACTCTTATTGCATTAAGGGGGCAAAGTCATCAGGAGGCGTTATGCACGAAATCACCCTCTGCCAGCGTGCGCTGGAAATTATTGAACAACAGGCATCAGCAAACGGCGCGCGTCGGGTCACCGGCGTGTGGCTGAAAGTCGGCGCATTTTCTTGTGTAGAAACGGAAGCTTTAACGTTTTGTTTTGATCTGGTTTGCCGTGGCAGCCTGGCGGAAGGTTGTACACTGCACATCGAACAACAACAGGCGGAATGCTGGTGCGAGTCCTGCCAACAATATGTGACGTTACTTACCCAGCGAGTGCGCCGCTGCCCGCAGTGCCACAGCGACCAGTTGCAGATTGTCGCCGATGACGGCATGCAAATTCAGCGACTGGAAATTGAGGAGTAAACAATGTGTACAACATGTGGTTGTCAGGACGGTAACCTTTATATTGAGGGTGACGAACATAACCCGCACTCGGCGTTTCGCGGTGCACCGTTCTCCCCTGCCGCTCGCCCGGCGCTGAAAATCACCGGTGTTAAAACCGACGATTTTCGCCCCACGCAACTGGAACACGGCGACCTGCATTATGGTCACGGTGAAGCCGGTACCCACGCTCCCGGCATGAGCCAGCGCCGGATGGTGGAAGTGGAAATCGACGTGCTGGAGAAAAACAACCAAATCGCCGCCCGTAACCGTGCCCGTTTCGCCGCTTCACAGCAACTGGTGCTGAACCTGGTTTCCAGCCCCGGCTCCGGCAAAACCACCCTGCTTACCGAAACCCTTAAGCGCCTGAAAACGCGTGTCCCTTGTGCGGTGATTGAAGGCGATCAGCAAACGGTTAACGATGCTGCGCGTATTCGCGCGACCGGCACGCCGGCGATTCAGGTCAACACCGGCAAAGGCTGCCATCTTGACGCGCAGATGATTGCCGACGCCGCGCCACGACTGGCGCTGGAAAATCGCGGCATTCTGTTTATCGAAAACGTCGGCAACCTGGTGTGCCCGGCGGGTTTCGACCTTGGCGAGCGCCATAAAGTGGCGGTGCTGTCGGTGACAGAAGGCGAAGATAAGCCGCTGAAATATCCGCATATGTTTGCCGCCGCCTCGCTGATGCTGCTTAATAAAGTGGATTTGCTGCCCTACCTCGATTTTAACGTCGATCAGTGCATCGCCTATGCGCGTGAAGTGAACCCGACCATTGAAATCATGCTGATTTCCGCTACCAAAGGCGACGGAATGGACGCCTGGCTTGACTGGCTGGAGACGCAACGATGTGCATAGGCGTACCGGGGCAAATTTGCGCTATTGATGGCCTGCAAGCCAAAGTGGATGTCAGCGGCATTCAGCGCGATGTCGATTTAACGCTGGTCGGCAGCACAGACGAAAACGGCCAGTCGCGCCTCGGCCAGTGGGTGCTGGTGCATGTTGGTTTCGCCATGAGCGTGATTAACGAAGAAGAGGCGCTGGATACGCTGGCAGCGCTGCAAAATATGTTCGATGTCGAACCCGATGTCGGCGCGCTGCTTTATGGCGAGGAAAAATAATGCGTTTTGTCGACGAATACCGCGCCCCGGAACAGGTGATGCAGTTGATTGATCACCTGCGTGAACGGGCAACGCACCTCTCTTACACCGCCGCGCGCCCGCTGCGCATTATGGAAGTGTGCGGCGGGCACACGCACGCTATTTTCAAGTTTGGCCTCGACCAGTTACTGCCGGAAAACATTGAGTTTATTCACGGTCCCGGCTGCCCGGTCTGCGTATTGCCGATGGGACGGATTGATACCTGCGTGGAGATCGCCCAGCACCCGGAGGTGATTTTCTGCACCTTTGGCGACGCCATTCGCGTGCCGGGTAAAAACGGCTCGTTGCTGCAGGCAAAAGCGCGCGGCGCGGATGTGCGCATCGTCTATTCCCCGATGGATGCGCTGGCGCTGGCGGAAAAAAATCCGCAGCGCAAAGTGGTGTTCTTCGGTCTGGGTTTCGAAACCACCATGCCTGCCACCGCCATTACGTTGCAGCAGGCAAAAGCCCGTAACCTCGATAACTTCTGGTTTTTCTGCCAGCACATCACGCTGATTCCTACGCTGCGCAGCCTGCTGGAGCAGCCGGACAACGGCATCGACGCGTTTCTCGCGCCGGGCCATGTCAGCATGGTGATCGGCACTGACGCCTACACTTTTATCGCCGATACGTATCAGCGCCCGCTGGTGGTCGCCGGTTTTGAACCGCTCGATCTGTTGCAGGGCGTGGTGATGCTGGTTGAGCAAAAAATTGCCGCTCACAGCAAGGTGGAAAACCAGTATCGCCGCGTGGTGCCGGACGAAGGCAACCGACTGGCGCAGGCCGCCATCGCCGAAGTGTTTACCGTGCGCGGCAACAGCGAATGGCGCGGCCTGGGCATGATTGGCGAATCCGGCGTGCATCTGACGCCCGCATATCAGCGCTTTGACGCCGAAGCGCATTTTCGCCCGGCGGTACAGCAAGTGTATGACGATCCGCGTGCCCGCTGCGGTGACGTGCTGACCGGCCGCTGTAAACCGCACCAGTGCCCGCTGTTCGGTAACACCTGTAACCCGCAAAGCGCGTTCGGCGCACTGATGGTTTCATCAGAAGGTGCCTGCGCAGCCTGGTATCAATACCGTGCTCAGGAGTGTGAAGCATGAATGAAGTGCAGATGGCGCACGGCAGCGGCGGCCAGGCTATGCAACAACTCATCAGCCAGCTTTTTCTCGAAGCATTCGACAACCCCTGGCTCGCAGAGCAGGAAGATCAGGCGCGTATCAATCTGGCAGAACTGACGGCAGGCGGCGATCGACTGGCATTTTCCACCGACAGCTACGTTATCGATCCGCTGTTCTTTCCCGGTGGCAATATTGGCAAGCTGGCGGTATGCGGCACGGCGAACGATATTGCCGTTAGCGGCGCAACACCGCGCTTCCTCTCCTGCGGTTTTATCCTTGAAGAGGGGCTGCCACTGGCAACGCTGAAAACCCTTGTTGAGAGCATGGCCGAAACCGCCCGCAGCGCCGGTATCGCCATTGTTACTGGCGATACCAAAGTGGTGCAGCGCGGCGCAGCCGATAAAGTGTTTATCAATACCGCCGGCATTGGCGCTATCCCGGCATCGGTTCACTGGGCGGCAAATTCTCTGCAACCCGGCGATGTGCTGCTGGCAAGCGGCACACTGGGCGATCACGGCGCAACTATTCTTAACCTGCGCGAAGGCTTAGGGCTGGATGGCGAGCTGACCAGCGATTGCGCGGTGCTGACGCCGTTGATTAGCCAACTGCGCGAGCTTCCTGGCGTCAAAGCCCTGCGCGACGCCACGCGCGGCGGCGTTAACGCCGTGGTGCATGAGTTTGCTGCCGCCAGCGGTTACGGCATTGAGTTAAATGAACGAGACTTACCGGTAAAACCGGCGGTGCGCGGAGTTTGCGAACTGCTGGGGCTGGATGCACTGAATTTTGCCAACGAAGGCAAACTGGTGATTGCCGTACAGCGCGAAGCCGCAGAGCAGGCGCTGGCACAATTACGCGCTCATCCTTTAGGGCGCGACGCCGCAATAATTGGCGAAGTGGTCGAACGCAAAGGTGTACGCCTGACAGGCCTTTATGGAGTGAAGCGCCTGCTGGATTTACCTCATGCCGAGCCCTTACCACGGATTTGTTAACTTTCTATTTTTATTAATTTTTTCACACCTTCTGCGTGTGTTCCTGGAAAAGCAAAATGTCGTATACACCGATGAGTGATCTCGGGCAACAAGGATTGTTTGATATAACGCGGATGTTATTACAGCAGCCCGATATGGCCGCGCTTTGTGAAACATTAACCCGGTTGACCCGCCAGGCGGGTCTCGCCGACAACGCCGCGATTGTGCTGTGGCACGCCGACAGCCATCTCGCCAGCCGTTACGCCGTGCAAACCCCCGACAACAGCGCCAAATATAACGACCAGGCGCTGCTGGCAGGCGGCCCGGTGCGACACATTCTTTCTCACCCGCAGGCGCTGCGCTGCACCGCGCAGCTCTTTAGCGAGACCTGGCCCGCGGTTGCCGAAAGCCGGATCTACCCGGCATTCGCCCATTACAGCTTGCTGCCGCTCGCCGCTGAAGGGCAGATTTTTGGCGGCTGCGAATTTTTTCGCACCAGCGACAGGCCATGGAGCGACAAAGAGACCGAGCGTCTGCATACGCTGACGCAAATTGTTGCCGTGGTTGCCGAGCAGTTGCAAAGCCGCGAGCATCCCACGCCGGACTACGAGCTTCTGTGCCAGGAGCGCGACGATTTCCGCATTCTGGTCGCCATCACCAACGCCGTGCTCTCCCGGCTGCATATGGATGAGCTGGTCAGCGAAGTGGCGAAAGAGATCCACTACTACTTCGGCATTGATGCTATTAGCCTGGTGCTGCGCGGCAGCCGCAAGGGCAAACTGACCATCTACTCGACGCACTACCTGGATGAAGCCGACCCCGCCCATGAAACGCAGGAAGTCGAGGAAGAGGGAACGCTGACCGAGCGGGTATTTAGCAGCAAAGAGATGCTGCTGATTAATCTGCACGAGCGTGACAAACTCGCCCCCTACGAGCGGATGCTGTTTGAAACCTGGGGCAATAAAATTCAGACCCTGTGCCTGCTGCCGCTGATGTCGGGGAAAAATCTGCTGGGCGTACTGAAACTGGCGCAGTGCCAGAAAGAGGTGTTTACCCCGGCGAACCTGAAGCTACTTCGCCAGATTGCCGAGCGTATCGCCATTGCCGTGGATAACGCGCTGGCCTACCAGGAGATCCACCGTCTTAAAGAGCGGCTGGTGGATGAAAACCTCGCACTTACCGAACAGTTAAACAATGTCGACAGCGAGTTTGGCGAGATTATCGGGCGCAGCGATGCGATGTTCCGCGTCCTCAAGCAGGTTGAGATGGTGGCGCAGAGCAACAGCACGGTGCTGATCCTTGGCGAAACCGGCACCGGCAAAGAGCTTATCGCGCGCGCTATTCACAACCTGAGCGACCGTAACAGTCGCCGGATGGTGAAGATGAACTGCGCGGCGATGCCGGCCGGGCTGCTGGAAAGCGATCTGTTTGGTCACGAGCGCGGCGCGTTTACCGGCGCCAGCGCGCAGCGCATCGGGCGCTTTGAGCTGGCGGATAAAAGCTCGCTGTTTCTTGATGAAGTGGGCGATATGCCGCTTGAGCTGCAACCCAAGCTGCTGCGCGTATTGCAGGAGCAGGAGTTTGAGCGCCTCGGTAGCAATAAGCTGATCCAGACCGATGTGCGGCTGATCGCCGCCACCAACCGCGATCTCAAACAGATGGTCGCCGACCGGGAATTTCGCAGCGATCTCTATTACCGCCTGAATGTCTTCCCCATCCACCTGCCGCCGCTGCGTGAGCGCCCGGAAGACATTCCGCTGCTGGTGAAAGCCTTCACCTTTAAAATCGCCCGCAAAATGGGGCGCAATATTGACAGCATCCCGGCAGAAACCTTGCGTGTGCTGAGTGCGATGGAGTGGCCGGGGAATGTGCGTGAGCTGGAGAACGTGATCGAGCGTGCGGTGCTGCTGACGCGCGGCAACGTGCTGCAACTGTCGATGGCGGAAATCGCTGTACCGTCCGTCACGCCCGAACCGCCCGCCGAAGTGGCGCGCGAAGGGGAAGATGAGTATCAGTTGATTGTGCGCGTGCTGCGGGAAACCAACGGCGTGGTCGCCGGGCCAAAAGGCGCGGCGCAGCGTCTGGGACTCAAACGCACGACGCTGCTCTCCAGAATGAAACGATTAGGTATTGATAAAGAGGCGCTATAGCCGCAGACCCGACGGGCGTTTTCGCGCGTCGGGCGTTTCATTTCACCTCAGTAACGCTGTAAAACCACCGTTGCGGCAAACGCGTAACCAGCCATCGTTCCCTGACTTCACCGAATAAACGCCCTGCTTTCTCACCTGCTATTTACGCCGGTACTTCTCCGGCAGCTCCGGCACCGGGCGCTTATCATCAAGCAAATGACGCACCGTCAGCCCCGGGTGACGCCACAGCATGCGCGGCCCCGCCCAGCGCATAATCTGTTTCATCTCTTCACGTTTCGCAGGCTGGTAACAATGCACCGGGCACTGTTTGCAGGCCGGTTTCTCTTCACCGAACACGCATTTATCCAGCCGCTTTTCCGCATAAGTATACAAATCCGCGTAGTGCGCTGCGCTGCTTACCGCATCCGGGCAGGCGCGCTGATAAAGGGCAATCATTTTGCGGATAGTCAGTTTTTCTCGCAGGATCCGGGGACCAGCCATACACGTCACCAATAGTTAAGATGCATAAATAATACACCTTAATAAATGCGCAAAAAACCACGCCCGCCGCGTTTTCATGTAAAGGCCAGGCCTCTCATGCCGATACCTGTGTACGCACGTCTGCTGACGATGAAAAAATGGAGCCGTAATAACAAACGGCGCATACCCTTAAGGACAACCATGAAATCTTTTTTTCTACACCTGGCGCTGCTCACGCTGGCAATAACCGGGAGCGCAAAGGCGCAAACGCTGACCGAAAGTTTGCTGCGTTGCGACAGCACTTTTTTCAATGAACTCTATAAGCAGCGGGCAACGCTGGCGCACACCGCGCCACTGGTGACGGATAAGCAGCATCACGCCTGGTTTGCCGCGCCGAAGGACGACTCCGGTATCGTCTGGTTTAGCAAGCCGCTGCGCATAAATCAGCTCACCATTTCTGGCTTTGACAGGTCTCAGGAGTCACTGGGCAAATTGGGCGATTATTACTTCTGGGGATGGGTGATCGAAGAGCCCATCTCTGCGGTGATAGCTGCATTACCAGACGTTCACTGGCAAAAAGTCACCGACGGCTATTACGGCAATCCGCTGATCAAACGCGCCGGTGAGACAACATGGCGGGTCAACAAAACCGCCGTCAGCGGTATTGCTCCGGCAGCAGATAGCGTGGAAAAACTCGCTATGCTGGAAGTGAGCGAAGGCAAAACCTTTTTGCGCTGCTCGATTCAGGGCAAGGTCAGCAAGGACGAGTTACTGGCGGTGCGCCCGGATCTGCAAGGAGAGCAAAAATGAAAAAATCTTTGTTCATTGGCTCAGCACTGCTGCTGATGTCCGGCTGCACCAGCCATCCTGGTGCCACCGCTACGCAAGAGGAAACACCACCCAAGCGGGTCGTTAAGTTCGTGACACTCAGCAGCGGCGTCAGCTATCTCGATTTTCGCACCATTTCCCTTTACGACGGCAATCCCTATTTGCGCCGTATTGACGTGATTCATAACTACAACGAAGGCATGCCGGTGAAAAAGAATCCGCTGATGATGATTCGCAGCGAACGCCAAAGCCTGGTCGTGAACTGTGATACACACCAATTCGCCCATGTACATAAGCTCTTCTTTTCAGAGCATTTTGCCACTGGCGACAAAATCGCCCGCATGAATACGCCAGGACAGTGGCAGGATTACCCGCCAACATCCTTGATTGGCCTGACGGCAGGCTTGCTGTGTAAGCTCCCGGCGGATCGCCTGCCCGCAGAGCCCGAACGCGATACGCAAACACCGGATCTGTTCACTGTGTTACAGAACGGAAAATAGTCGTCGGCACAGAATGCTACCGGGCAACAGTGGGCAGATGCCACCGAGCATCGCCCACTGTTGGCTAACGTCACGAATGTCGGCGATTGAAAACCCGCCGTGTCGGCTGCATCTACGCTTAATAAACATCGCGCTGATAGCGATTTTCCCGCGCCATAGCCGCCAGCCAGGCGTTCGCCTCGTCAGCGCTCATACCGCCAAAGGTTTGTGCCACCTGCTTTAAGGTGTGTTCGACATCTTTCGCCATCTGGTTCGCATCGCCGCAAACATAAAAGTGCGCCCCGGCGGCTAACCAGCGCCACAACTCTTCGCCCTGCTCCAGCATGCGGTGCTGAACGTAGATTTTCCGCGCCTGATCGCGGGAAAACGCGCAGGTAAAACGTTGTAAAATGCCGTCGCACTGCCAGGCTTCCAGCTCCTCACGGTAATAAAAATCTGTTTCCGCATGCTGCTCGCCAAAGAACAGCCAGTTATCACCTTTCGCTCCCGTGGCCTGGCGCTCCTGCAAGAAACCACGAAACGGCGCAATACCGGTGCCTGCACCGACCATGATCACCGCCGTGTTCGGGTCTGCTGGCAGGCGAAAATGTGGCGAGGGCTGAATAAAGATTGCCACACGCTCGGCGCGATCCGCCAGAAAGGTCGAACAGACGCCGCCGCGTTGCTTGCTGTCGCCATACCGCACGGTAGAGACCGTCAGTTCAACGCGCTGCGGGGAAACTGTCGGGCTGGAGGAGATGGAATAGAGCCGCGGCTGTAAGCGACGCAGCGCCGCCAGCCACTGTTCAGCCGCCAGATGTACCGGGAAACACTGCAACAGGTCGATGACCTGCCGCCCCCACAGCCACTGCGTAAGTTCGGTGCTGTTTTCACTGGCGAGCAGATTATTCAGCGTTTCGTTTTGCGCGCAGTCAGCAACCAGGCGCAGCACCTCCGGGGTGATCCGCGTGATGTCGAAACAGTCGCAGAGCGCAGCCTGCAACGTCATCTCGCCCACGCCGCTAACCTGCACCATGCTTTGCCCATCCAGCGCCAGCAGATCGAGGATTTCGGCGACCCGCTGCGGGCAGTTGCGCGGCCAGACGCCCAGTGCGTCGCCCGCTTCATAGTGCAAACCGCTACCCTGCAGATCAAACGCGAACTGGCGGATCTCTTTTTCCGCCCCCGGCGCGCTCAGCAATTGGTTAGTGACCAGCGGCACGCTGACGGGAGCGTGGCGGCTGAAACCGGGTTTCGCCGTGGGTTGCTCCGCGCGTTGCGGCAGCGCACCGAGCCGCAGAATGTCAGTGTGGATCGCCGCCAGCCACTGCTGTGCTGCGTCAATATCGCCCGCATCGCACACCTGGCATGCCAGCAGCCGCTGTGCGCCAAGGGCGGCCAGCCGGGCATCGAGTTTGCGGCCAAAACCGCAAAACTGTGCGTAACTGGCATCGCCAAATGCCAGCACCGAAAACGCCGTCTCACTCAGCGCAGGTGCGTTTTCGGTGCTCAGCGCAGCCCACAACGCCGCGCCATTAGCAGGCGGATCGCCATCGCCAAAGGTGCTGGCGAGCAGTAACACGCGCGGCGCGGCGGCAATATCGTTAACACTGACGCTATCCATGGCGCGCAGTTTTACCGCCAACCCGGCATGCAGCAGCTGTTCGGCGCAGCGGCGGGCAAAGGCCTGCGCATTGCCGGTGGTGGAAGCCCACAGTACCAGCACTAACCCGCTGTCCTCATCCGTTGCGGGTGCAGCGGCGGACGCGGGTTGCTGTTCGCTGCGCGCCAGCGCGATGGCGCAGTGTTTCAGCTCAGGTTGCAGCGAAACCGGATCCAGCGCATCGCTGGTCAGCGCGTTAATCGCCAGCTTGTCGCCAAACAGATCGTTCCAGTGAAAAGGTGCAAAGCTGTTGCCGGGTCGCACCCGGTCAGTCACCACCGCAGGCAGCCGCGCTATACCGCGCCGCGAGCGGATATCAACCCAGTCGCCCTCGTTTATTGCCAACCGTTGTGCGTCCTCGGGGGATATTTCGATAAACGGGCCGGGGTTGAGCGTATTGAGCAGCGGGATTTTGCCGGTCTTGGTGAGCGTGTGCCACTGGTGCTGCACGCGCCCGGTGTTGAGCACCAGCGGGTAGTCGTCATCCGGCATTTCGGCCGGCGCGAGATCCGGGCGGGCAAAAAATTGCCCCTTGCCGCTGGCGGTAGCAAAACGCACGCGCCCGTTATCCTGCAAATAGCGAATGGGGTGGCGCGTTTGATCATCATCCGGCGCGCAGGGCCACTGCAACGGCGTCTGGCGCAGCCGCGCGTAGCTCGCGCCGCGAATGTCGTAGCCGGTTGCCGGGTTGTGAGCGGCGCGGATTTCATCAAACACCTCGGCGGCGCTGGCGTAGCGAAAGCCCTCCGCGTACCCCATTTCACACGCCACGCTGGCGATAATTTGCCAGTCGGCAAGCGCATCGCCCGGCGGAGATACCGCCTGTTGCATTAGCGTCATGGTGCGTTCGGAATTAACCATTACCCCTTCGGCTTCTGCCCACAACGCGCCCGGCAACAGAATATCGGCGTAGCGGTTGGTTTCGGTATCAAGAAACGCATCCTGCGCAATCACCAGTTCGGCGCGCGCCAGCCCGGCAATCACTTTTTCGCGGTTTGGCACGGTGGCGACCGGATTGGTGCAGATTATCCAGCAGGCTTTGATCTCACCTGCGCTCATTGCGTCAAACAGCGCGACCGTGCCGCCACCCACCTCGCCACGCAGCGTGCCCGGCGGACGTTGCCATAGCTGTTCGACGAAAGCGCGATCTTCATCCACCAGCACCGATCGCTGACCCGGCAAGCCGCCGCCCATATAGCCCATTTCCCGCCCGCCCATCGCGTTCGGCTGGCCGGTAAGCGAAAACGGCCCGCTGCCAGGGCGGCAAATTGCGCCGGTAGCGAGGTGTAAATTGCATAACGCGTTGGTGCTCCAGGTGCCGTGCGTACTCTGGTTTAGCCCCATCGTCCAGCAGCTCATCCATTCCCCCGCCTCGCCAATCCACTGCGCCGCCTGGCGAATGTCGGCTTCACGCAGCCCGGTGCGCTCCGCTACCTGCTGCGGCGTATAATCCAGCAGGAAATCCGGCATCGCCTGCCAGCCTTCGGTGTGTTGGGCAATAAAATCGTTATCCAGTTGACCGTTTTGCATAAGCCACGCCAGCAAACCGTTCAGCAATGCGAGATCGGTGCCGGGTTTGATCTGCAAAAAGAGCGAGGCTTTTTCTGCCGTGGCGGTGCACCGGGGGTCAACGACAATCAGTTTCGCCCCGGCATTGACGCGCTCCATCATGCGCAGAAACAGGATCGGATGGCAGTCGGCCATGTTGGCGCCAATCACCAAAAACAGATCGGCATGTTCAAAGTCGTCATAAGAGCCCGGCGGCCCATCCGCACCGAGCGAGAGCTTGTAGCCGCTGGCGGCGCTGGCCATACACAAGCGCGAGTTGGACTCGATATTGTTGGTGCCAATAAACCCTTTCGCCAGCTTATTCGCCAGGTATTGCGCTTCTAAAGACATCTGCCCCGAGACATACAGCGCCAGCGCATCCGGGCCATGCTTATCGATAATGCCACGCAGCCGCCGGGCGGTTTCGCGGATGGCCTCACCCATCGCCGTGCGCACCGGCTCATGCTGGCGCGATGTGCGAAGATACGCGCTATCCAGCCGGCCAGTTGCCGTTATCGCCCCGGCGCAGCTTTTGCCTTTGGTACACAGCCGCCCCTGGTTGGTCGGATGGCTTTTATCGCCCACCACGCTGATGATGCGCTGGTTTTCCACCTGCATCACCAGCCCACAGCCTACCCCGCAGTAGGGGCACACGCTTTTGATCTGCTCCATTTCGCCCCCGGGTTTGCTTAAGACGCTTCGGCAATTGCCGGGAAAGTGTTCTGCGCGGCGGGCGCATGTTGCACCCAGATTTGCCCGTGCAGGATTTTCACTGGCCAGACGCGCAGACGCTGCCCGGCATCATCGAGGCTTTGCCCGTCGCGCAGGCGAAAGCGCTTTTTATACAGCGGGGAGATAACCATCGGCTCGCCGCCCGCATCGCCCACCAGCCCGCGCGCCAGCACATTCGCCTGGCTGCCGGGTTCATGGTTTTCGAGCGCGAAAACTTGCGGCTCGCTGCCCGGCAGATGAAACAGGGCAATTTGCTGCTGACCAAGACGCGCCGCCATGCCAGCGTTCGCCGGAATATCGGCCAGTGCGGCAATCTGCTCCCACTCACTATCACCGGTATGTGGATGGTCCTGCACTGGCGGTTTTTCCTGCGCCGTTGCCGGGCGGATCTGCCCGCGCTCCGGCACCATCACTACCGCCTCATCGGGTTTATCGCTATTGAGGAAGCCCCGGAACAGCAGGCGGTTTTGCGGGTTATCGAGGGTGGTTTTCCACTCGCACTGGTAGCTGTCGACCACCTGCTGCATTTCGCGTTCCAGTTCAGCGCCAATATTGAGACTGTCTTCGAGCACCACCTGTTTGAGGTAGTCCAGCCCGCCTTCCATGTTGTCCAGCCAGGTGCTGGTGCGCTGTAGCCGGTCGGCGGTGCGGATATAGAACATCAACACCCGGTCGATGGTGCGGATCAGCGCTTCGCTGTCGAGATCGCTGGCAAACAGATCCGCGTGGCGCGGTTTCATGCCGCCGTTACCGCAGACATACAGGTTCCAGCCTTTGTCGGTGGCAATCACGCCAATGTCTTTGCCCTGCGCTTCGGCGCATTCACGGGTACAGCCGGAGACCGCCATTTTGATTTTGTGCGGCGAGCGCAGCCCCTTGTAACGGTTCTCCAGCGTGATAGCCATACCGGTGGAATCCTGCACGCCATAGCGGCACCAGGTGGAACCGACGCAGGATTTCACTGTGCGCAGGGATTTGCCGTAAGCGTGGCCGGTTTCAAACCCGGCGGCGATCAGCTCTTCCCAAATCGCCGGTAATTGCTCAAGGCGCGCGCCAAACAGATCTACTCGCTGCCCGCCGGTGATTTTGGTGTAAAGGTTGTAGCGCTGCGCTACTTCCCCGATGGCGATAAGCCCCTGCGGAGTAATTTCGCCCGCCGGGATACGCGGCACCACCGAGTAGGTGCCATCTTTTTGAATGTTGGCAAAAAAACGGTCGTTGGTGTCCTGCAATGGCAGGTGCTGCGGTTTAAGCAGGTAATCGTTCCAGCAAGACGCGAGCATGGAGCCGACCAGCGGTTTGCACACTTCGCAGCCGTGCCCCTGGCCGAACTGCGCAATCAGCGCGTCAAACGTGCGAATATCGTGCAGGCGGATCAGGTGATACAGCTCCTGACGCGACCAGGCAAAATGCTCGCAAATATCTTTTTTCACTTCCACACCAAGCTGCGCCAGCTCGTGCTCCATCACCTGTTTCAGCAGCGGCACGCAGCCGCCGCAGCCGGTGCCCGCTTTGGTGCAGCTTTTCAGTGCTCCAAGCTCGCTGCAACCGCCCGCCACGGCGGCCGCAATATCGCCCTTGCTGACGTTATGACAGGAGCAGATTTGCGCGCTGGCAGCGAGCGCTGCGACACCCAGCCCTTTTGGCGCATCGCCGGAAAGCGCAGGCAGGATCAGCGTTTGCGGCTGCGCAGGCAGCGGCATGTCGTTGAGCATCATTTGCAGCAGCAGGCTGTAATCGGCGCTATCGCCAATCAGCACCGCGCCGAGCAGCCGTTTACCATCGGCAGAGACGACAATTTTCTTGTAGATTTCACGCGGGCCATCGGTCCACTGGTAACTCTGGCTGCCGGCGGTTTTGCCGTGCGCATCGCCAATAGAGGCCACCTCGACGCCAAGCAGTTTCAGTTTGGTGCTCATATCCGCGCCGGTAAACGGCGTGTCGTGCGCGGCAAGCTTGTCCGCCACGCTGCGTGCCATCTGGTAGCCCGGTGCAACAAGGCCAAAAATCTGCCCGTTCCACAACGCGCACTCGCCGATAGCGTAAATGGCCTCATCAGAAGTCTGGCAGTGATCGTTGATGACAATGCCGCCGCGCGCCCCTTTTTGCAGCCCTGCGCTTTCTGCCAGCTCATCGCGCGGGCGAATGCCCGCCGAGAACAGCAGCAGATCGGTTTCCAGAAAACTGCCATCGGCAAAGCAGAGGCGATGGCGCGCCTGCTCGCCGTCGATGATTTCCCGCGTCTCTTTACGGGTGTGGACCTGCACGCCAAGCGCTTCGATTTTGCGTTGCAGCATCATGGCGCCGCCCTCATCGAGCTGCACCGCCATCAGGCGTGGCGCAAACTCGACAACATGGGTTTCCAGCCCCAATTGACGCAGGGCGTTGGCGGCCTCAAGCCCCAGCAAACCGCCGCCAATCACCACGCCGCGTGTCGCGTTCTTCGCCTGCGCGGCAATGGCGTCCAGATCGTCGAGCGTGCGGTATACCAGGCAACCGGGGCGCGTATTGCCGCTGATCGGCGGTACAAAAGCATACGAACCGGTGGCGAGCACCAGTGTGTCGTAATGGGTTTCCACACCCTGCGCATCGCGCACGCAGCGTTTCTGGCTGTCGATAGCGACAATTTTGCTCGCGCAGTGCAGCGTGATGCCGTTATCGGCAAAGAACCCCTCGCTTACCAGCGACAACGACTGCGCGCTGCGCCCGGCAAAATATTCCGAAAGATGCACGCGGTCATAAGCGGGCAGCCGCTCTTCGCCAAACACCACGATGTCGTAATGCTGGTGCAGTTCGCGCTCCACAAGCTGTTGCAGAAAGTAGTGGCTCACCATGCCGTGGCCGATCACCGCTAAAACGGGCTTTTTCATCACCTGGATCCTTAATGCGCAAGAGAAAGAGAGGTCAGGCCGCTTTGGGCTGTTTCTCATACAGGAAATGCAGTACTTGCTGGCGATAGCGCTGATACTGCGCGTCGTCGGCGAGCGAAACGCGCGAGCGCGGGCGCTCCAGTTCCACCGCCATCATTTCGCCAATACTCGCCGCCGGGCCGTTGGTCATCATCAACACGCGGTCCGAGAGCAGCACCGCCTCATCCACGTCGTGGGTGATCAGCACAATGGTGGTGTGCAGGCGCTGTTGGATCTCCATCACCGCATCCTGTAAATGGGCGCGGGTTAAGGCATCAAGCGCGCCGAAAGGCTCATCCATCAGCAGTACGCTCGGCTTCATCGCCAGCGCGCGGGCAATGCCGACACGCTGCTTCATGCCGCCGGAGATCTCGTGCGGGCGCTTATTCCACGCGTGGGACATGTGGACTAAATCCAGGTTGTGCATGATCCATTCATGCATCTCCACTTTGCTCATTTCGCCGCGAAACACCTGACGCACCGCCAGCCCGACGTTGTCGTACGACGTCAGCCACGGCAACAGCGAGTGGTTCTGAAACACCACGCCGCGCTCCGGCCCCGGGCCGTCGATTTCACGGTTGTTGCACAGCAGACCGCCGCTGGTGGGCAGCGTCAGCCCGGCAATCAAATTCAGCAGCGTGGATTTGCCGCAGCCGGAGTGACCAATCAGGCTGAGGGTTTCGCCGGGATGGATGTCGAAGCTGACGTTATCAAGCGCCAGAAACTCACCGCTGCTGGTGTTAAAACGCTGGCTCACTTGCTGAACCTGGATAATCGGATTGGTACGCATCAGAGCCCCCTAGCGGTTGGTGTAGTTAAAACGGTTAGCAATCCACATCAGCGCCTGCTCCAGCAGCAGGCCGACCACGCCAATCACCACGATGGCGATGATGATGTGTTCCACATTCAGGTTGTTCCATTCGTTCCAGATCCAGAAACCGATGCCGATGCCGCCGGTCAGCATTTCTGCCGCCACGATCACCAGCCAGGCAATGCCAATCGATAACCGCATGCCAGTGAGGATGCCGGGCAGCGCGGCAGGCAGCAGGATTTTGCGCATAATGGCGAACTCGGAAAGTTTCAGAACCCGCGCGACATTCAGATAATCCTGCGGGATCTGCCGCACACCTTCGGCGGTGTTGAGGATCATCGGCCAGATGGAGCAGATAAAAATCGTCCAGCTTGACGCCGGTTCCGCGCGCTGGAACAGCAGCAAACCTATCGGCAGCCAGGCGAGCGGGCTGA
Source organism: Kosakonia sp. YIM B13588 (assembly GCF_042788165.1). Classification (NCBI taxonomy): domain Bacteria; kingdom Pseudomonadati; phylum Pseudomonadota; class Gammaproteobacteria; order Enterobacterales; family Enterobacteriaceae; genus Kosakonia; species Kosakonia sp. YIM B13588. The sequence continues at coordinate 150,950 of NZ_JBHZPO010000009.1, forward strand.
CCGGGCGCAGCAGGGAGATGAGCGGGTTGAGCATGCTGGCGACAAAACGAAAGCGGCCAATCAAAAAACCGGTGGGAATACCGACCAGTGCGGCAAGGCCAAAACCGGTCGCCACGCGCTCTAACGAGGCCAGTACGTTCCAGCCAATGCCCTGATCGTTCGGCCCGGCGACATAAAACGGATCGGCGAAAATCTCCAGCGCCGCCAGCCACGTTTGCCACGGTGTGGGAAAGTTTTTGCTGTTCAGCGCCGCCACCTGCCACAGGCAGAGCAACAAGCCGATGCCGAGCAGCGCAGGCACCACGCGTTGCATCAGCGGGCGCAACCGCGACGGGCGACGACGCACGCGCACTTTAGCGGGCAGCGTAACGATCTCTGCCTGCTGGGGAATTTTCGCCGCTTCGTCCAGCGGGATTGGGATAACTTGCGCTTGGTTTTTCATCAGCGACCTCTCATTTTTTTACGCTAAAGCCGTTGGCGTAGGCGGCAGGGTTACTGCCGTCCCAGCGAACGCCATCCATCAACACGCTGCTGCGCATATCGCTGTCCGGCAGCGAAACATTGCCCACGCTGGCGGCGGCCTGTTTGTAGATATCAATGCGGTTCACCTGGCGGGCGATGGCGAGGTAGTCCGGGTCGCTGTCGAGCAGCCCCCAGCGTTTGTGTTGGGTGAGGAACCACATGCCATCGGAGAGCCACGGGTAGTTGACCGAGCCATCGTGGAAAAAGCGCATCGCGTGCTGATCTTTCCAGCTTTTGCCAATGCCGTTGTCGTACTGGCCGAGCATGCGGCCAACAATGGTCTCTTCTTTGGTGTTGAGATAAGCGCGACCGGCAATCACCTTCGCCGTTTCGCGACGGTTGTCGTCCGAGGCGTCAATCCAGCGCGAGGCTTCCAGAACTGCGGCGGTCAGCGCGCGGGCGCTGTTGGGGTTCTTTTCGACCCAATCGGCGCGCGTACCGAGCACTTTCTCCGGGTGATCCGGCCAGATATCCTGGCTGGTCGCGGCGGTAAAACCGATGCCATCACTGATAGCGCGCTGGTTCCAGGGCTCGCCAACGCAGTAGCCGACCATGTTGCCAATTTTCATGTTCATCACCATTTGCGGCGGCGGCACCACCACGCTGCGGATGTCGTTGAGCGGGTTAATGCCCGCGCTCGCCAGCCAGTAGTTGAGCCACATGGCGTGGGTGCCGGTCGGGAAGGTTTGCGCAAAGGTGTAGGTGCCCGCCGGGCTGGCGGCGAGATGCTTCGCCAGCGCAGGCAAATCGGTGACGCCCGCCTCGTGCAGCGCGTTAGCGAGCGTGATCCCCTGCCCGTTCTGGTTGATGGTCATCAGCGCCGCCATATTGGTTTGCGGCCCGGAAAGCCCCATTTGCAGACCGTAAAGCTGACCGTAGAGAATGTGCGAAGCATTCAGCTCGCCAGAAAGAAGCTTGTCGCGCACCGACGCCCAGTTGGCTTCTTTGCTTGGCAAAATGGTGATGCCATATTTTTTGTCGAAGCCTTTCACCGCCGCCATCACCACCGAGGCGCAATCGGTGAGCGGAATAAAGCCCACGCGGATCTCTTTAAGCTCCGGTGCGTCAGAACCGGCAGCCCATGCGCGGTTAATGACGCCCGGCACCAGCAGGCTGCCGCCGAGCGCCGCGCTGCCCAGTAAAAACTGACGGCGGGAAACCGTCATACCTTTCGTGTTGTTATCACCCATGCCACCCTCGCGCTGCTCACCGTTGTGGGATGCAAAAAAAACGGCGCCCATAAGCCTGTGCAAAGCTGCACGCTTATGGACGCCGTTGTCCGCTTAACGCTAAACCGACCGCCGTTGGCCGGGTGCGCGTTGTGATTTTTTCTGTCTGGGAAGGTTAAAGCAAAGGCTGTGCCAGAATTGAAAGCGGCAGATTTCGCGGCATATTGCCGTTAACAACCCAGCGCGGCGCACTGCGGAAGGGCACTTTTCGCACTGGCAATGTGCAGCTACTCCTTAAGGGTTAGCCTGAAAAACATCGGCCACCGCCAGCATGGCACTGGCGATTTCAATCAGCTTTTTGTTCTGGTTCATCGCCATGCGCCGCAGGGTTTTATAGGCCTCTTCTTCGCTGATTTGCCGGTGCTGCATCAACATGCTTTTGGCGCGCTCAATCTGCTTGCGCTCGTTGAGCGTTTCGCGCAGCGCCGCAAGCTCGGTATCCAGCGCCTGTAAGCGCCGCGACTGCTGTTGCACCAGCACCAGCAGTGAACGACCAAGCTGCGGGCGAACGCCGCCGCTCTCCAGCCAGCCGTGCGCGTCGCTAAAGACCGAGTAACTGCTCTCTTCGTTCTCGTGTGCGGGCATCAGGCTTTCGATATCGGCGAGTTGCTCATTATTGGCCTGCTCGGTGGCGGCAATGCGCGCCCGGCAGTGCGCCATCAGCGTTTGCGCCAGCGCATCTTCCAGCGTTTTCATCTCGTCAATGCGCTGCGTGGCAAGGGCAAACCAGCGCAGGCAACTGTCGGCTTCATATAACTCACGCCCGGTGCAGGCAATGCGCCGCAGGCGTTCAAACTGGCTGTCGGCCGCCATTTGTTGCCAGCGCAGGCGGTGTTCATCGTCGGCGAAATCAGCGAAGGTGGCAAAACAGCGCTCCTGGCGTTCAATCAGGCTGAGCAATTTCTGCTGCGTCTCTTCGCTGAAGGTGCCAGCGGCAAAGGCTGCCGCGCCGGTCGCGCGCTCCTGACCGGCGTACTCTTTGCCCTGCATAAAGCTGAACATGGCGATTAAATGCCTGGAGATGGCCGGTTCGGCGGCGGTGTCAGAAAGCTCGAACACTAGCGACAACAAATGGCGAATGATGTCGTTAAAAAAGCTCATCGCCTGCGGTAAACGCAACGTGCGCTGGCGGATTTGCTGGCGTAACGCAGGTAACACACTCAGGGCGTACACCACGCTTGCGACATGGCTGAACAGACGGCTGGCCTGCGGCAGCGCGGCAATCTGCTGCTCCAGCGTGTCGAGTTGCGCCATCAGTGGGGCTTGTGCCTGCGCCACCTCTTGTTCGCGCAGGATCAACTCATCAGCAAATTGCCCCTTGCTTGCGCAGAGGAACATATTGGAGGTTCCGCGCTCGCGTTGCAGCATGTGTACAAGCTGGCTGATTTTGCCTACCAGCTCGCCGCTTTGCAGCAGATAACGCAGGCTGTTGAGCTCACACTGGCGCGAGGCGAGCAGGAAACGGATGGTGGTCGATGAATTGGCTATCATGCGTATGCTCCAGGGAAGTCCTGCTTCCCTGATGCAAGGCGCGCGCCAGGTAGAACAAATTTAGCCGCGCGGCAGCGTCGCCCGAACCATGGCGATGATGACCGCACAAAGTTCCTCTTTCGCCTGCAACTCGCTAATGGCGCCCTGCACCGCCGCCCAGGCGAGCCCTTCGGCGGCTCCCAGCATGGCCCACAGCGGCGCATCGCGCAGCGGTTCACCGCAAAATGGTGCAAACAGAGTGCGGCATTTGCCGATGAAATCAACGGCGTATTCGCGGCGGATAGTTTCCAGCTCCGGCGTACCGGCGAGCGCCGCCAGTAAACTTGGCATTTCGCGGCCCTGAAACAGCACGCACTCAATATAAGCGGTGGCAATAACCGACGCGCGCGCGGCAAGTTCCGGCGCGGTCTTTGCCAGCGCATCATCCATTTTGCGGTTCTGGCGCTGATCATATTCGCGATAGAGCGCCGCCAGCAGCCCGGAACGGCTGGTGAAATGATCGTACACCACGGGCTTTGTGACACCGGCTAACTCCGCCAGATGGCCGAGCGTCAGCGCTTCGGTGCCCTCTTCACGAATAATGTGCCACGCGACATCCACAAGCTGCGAATAGCGATCTTCTCGCGACAAGCGCTGACGCACACGCGTTTCCGGCATGATGTTTCTCCCTTGACAGGCTTATATACTAAAAGTAACTTACTAATGGTAGGTTACTGTTCGTATATAAGACTACGTCCGTTAACGGCGGATGGCAATCAGGAGGTTCAGATGCATGCGTTAATCGTGGTTTCTCACCCTTTAGAGAGCTCGTTAACCCACAGCGTGGCGAAAGCTGTTGCGCAGGGGATAACGGATAAAAACGGAGAAAATAGCGCAGAGTTTGCCGATCTGACGCAAGAAGGCTTTAACCCGGTGTTTAATGCGGCAGATTACACCGCGTTTACCGACGGCGCGCCGCTGCCCATTGATGTGCTTGCCGAACAGGCGCGCATTGAAAAAGCCGATGCGCTGGTGCTGGTGTTCCCCATTTACTGGTGGACCATGCCTGGCCAGTTAAAAGGCTGGATTGACCGGGTGTTTTCCAACGGCTGGGCCTATGAAGAGGGCGCAAACGGCAAGGTTTCCGGCAAACTTGGTCACTTGCCGGTCCACCTTATCGCGCTGGGTGGTTCAGACATGAAAACCTTTGAAAAACATGGCTATGCGCAATCCTGGAAGACGCAGATCGCCCACGGGATTTTTGATTATTGCGGCGCGCCTGTGCTCACCAATGCCACGCTGATGCTGCCTGATTTCGGCACGCCGGAAGCGTTATTAAGCGAGGCGCAAAAAATTGGCGAGCGGATATTTACTCACCAGCAGTAAACGTCTCTCTTTATCCGCAAAAACCCGCTATACAGGCAGGTTTAACGGATAATCATCATCCACATCGCGAAAGGTAAGCACTGCATTTCTGTGTTTTTTATCGCACTTAAGCAAAATAGCCATGCCGGTGCGCTTTATTATCGGTTATTTCTCTTTTTACCCAGCCGAATAAAGGCGGGAAAAATGCCCGATGGCGAAACTATCGCCACCGGCAATTATCTCCTGCAACCGCGATTGTGCCGCCGCTTACTGACCGGAAAAGTAGCGGCGACGCAGGGCGCGGTCGCTACCGGCGACAAAATACCCGGATGCCGCATCAATCCACTGCGTGGTTTCGTACAGATATTTTGGCGACACCGCGCCTGCAACAATGCGTTGTTGCGAGCGCGCCACCGACTCACGAAACGCATAGTGGGTGAACAGGCGCATAAACTCACCAAGATAAACATCTGCTACGGCAGCGTTGCCCTTGATCACCAGCATGTTTTCATCATTGGTGTCGGTGGAGGCGGCGGAAAAATTCGCCGAACCGACAATCACAATCGGCTCCGGGCCAAGCGGGTCGATCAGCAAATATTTAGTGTGAATATACGTGACGTGCGTCTCTTCTACCGGGCTTTCAATCTCTTTCAGCCAGCGGTCAAAGGCGTTCAGCACCAAGTTTTGCCCGACGGCGACGGTGACATTTGGATGTTTGCGGATACGGTCGATTTCCGCCGCTTGTTGCTTGTACTGACTGCCGGAACCTTTTTTCTCCAGCAAGGCGAAGCGTAACACCTCGTCGGTGCGATCCCAGGCGGGGACAAACAGTTTGTTCATGCCGAAAGCGAAAGTGCCGAACAACGCGCGTTGCGCGCCCGCAGCCAGTTGAGCATACCACTCCAGCGCGGTAAGCGAGGTGCGCGGCGAAAAAACGGTACTGACTTCATCGTGCCAGGGAACCGGCGGCGCGGCGGTGATCGTTTCGACTTTTTTCGCCGTTGGCGCGCGGGTTAAATCCAGCAACAGCAATTGCCAGTAGGTTTCGTACTGCTCGGCCACGCGGGGATCGCGAACGATGTGCGCATTATTCGAGTGGCCAAAAATACCGTTTTCGCTGAGATTAGTGGAGCCGGTCCACACCTGCTGCGACACACCCTGGCGCCGAAAAACGAAGAACTTGTTATGCATATAGCGACCGGAGTGTATGCGCGGGTGCGTCAGCGCCTCGATGCCGCTATGCGCCAGATGTTTTTCATTGGACTCGCGCTGCGAGTCGCCATCGTAAATCACGCTGACGGTCGCGCCGCGCGCGGCAGCGCTTTTTAGCGCTTCATAGATGCGGCTGTTTTTGAACTCAAAAATGGCACCGTGCAGCTCATCACCTTTATCAGCCTGGCCGATAAATCGCTCCAGCCCTTCAATCAAGCCGCGCGACAGCCACTTCCACGCCGCATCGCCAATCTCCGCCGGGCTGGCATTGTGAAAACGCCGGGCATATTCCTGAGAAGCAATCGCGCCCCGGTTGAAGAAAATTGCGTGTTCACCTTTATCCACTGGCTCAGTTAACACCGTCAGTTGCACCGCATCGCCCGGCGTTAATGCCCCGGCAGGCCCGCGCATGGCGACAATTTGGTAACGATATTCAGCATTGGGCGAAACACTGTAATCAGACCATTGAAAGGTCTGGAAAGGGTGTTTGAACGAGGAAACGGGCACGCCCGGCGCGGGTGTCGGCTCGACGCTGGCGAAGGTTTTCATACCGCTTAACCAGATAACCTCCCCGTCGCTTTTTCGCGTGCGCTGAATGGCGAAACCGAGAATATTACCGGCGAGGATGTACTGTTCTGGCATATCCCAGCCCAGCAACACCACATAGCTGCCCGCCACTGCTAACGCCGTTAACTCACCTTGCTGCCCGCTAACACGCATGGTTTACCCTCCGCCGAATCAGAGACTCACATTACCGCGACACGCCGTATCAATTATAAACCGGATGTATGACGTGACGGTGATGTCGCACGCATCGGCAGCGCTTTGCGGGAAACGTGATTTTTTTCGAATAGAACTCGCCATTGCGGCGTTAACTCACTACTCACGCTACCGAAGGAACTCCAAATGAAAACGCTCGCCCCGCTGTTGCTGTCGCTATTTTTGCTGCCTGCCGCGCAGGTTTTTGCCGCCGGAGACGATAATACCAACAGCAAAACGCCAGACTGCCCGAGCGGGCAGGTTTATGACAGCACGCTCAAACAGTGTGTGGCGGAAAAAAGCAGCCGCCTCAGCGACGACGATAAAACCCATTACGCTTATCATCTGGCAAAAAAAAGGGGAGTATCAGGCGGCGCTGAATTTGCTGGATACGCTGAAAAACGCCAATACCGCCGAAGCCTGGAACTACCGGGGTTACGCCACGCGCAAACTGGGCCGCACCGATGAAGGCATTGGCTATTATCAGCGTTCGCTGGCGCTCAACCCGCAGTATGCGAAAGTGCGTGAATATCTCGGTGAAGCGTGGCTGGTAAAAGGCCGCCCGGATCTGGCAAAAGAGCAACTGAAGACCATCGCCACGATTTGCGGTGTGCAATGCGAGGAGTATCGCGATTTGCAGGCGGCGATTAATGGTCACCCTGAGTCCTGACTACCGGTGCGAGGAGCGCAAAATCACCACCAGTGACGTTCGCCAGCAACTTGCTGCACATCTGACACGCCTGTGGCGCTATGGGCTGGTTCTGTCGCGCAACCGCGAGGTTGCCGAAGAACTGGTGCAGTCGACCTGCGTTCGCGCGCTGGAAAAGAGCGCGCAATTTACCCCCGGCACACGCATCGACAGCTGGCTGTTCGCCATTCTGCATTCGATCTGGATCTCCGATCTGCGCGCGCGCCGCGTGCGGATGGGGCAAGGTTTTGTGGAGAGCGACGAACTGCAGGCGGCGGATACCCACGCCCAGGATGACGCGCGGCGGCATTACGCGAAAGTCATGCAGCACGTCAGCGCGCTGCCGGAGGCGCAGCGCAACACCGTATTTCTGGTTTATGTCGAAGGTTTTACCTATCAGGAAGCGGCAGACACGCTCGCAGTGCCTGTCGGCACGATCATGAGCCGGCTGGCAAGCGCACGCGCGACGCTGGCGAAAAAAGCCAACACGCCGCCGAAACCTCAGGAGAAACGCTCGTGAAACCCAGTATGTTTACACCGCCCTACCAGGATGACGCGATTGTCGCCTGGCTCGATGGCGAGATGAGTGAAGCGGATGCGCAACAATTTGAAAACCAGCTTGCACAAGACGAACAGCTTGCCAGCCGTACCGAGGCGCTAAAACAGGATCGAGCGGATTTCGCCGGGGCCTTCGCACCGCTGCTCAATGAGGCCCCCGAAGCGCGCATGCAGGCGCGGTTGAACGAGCTGCTGGCTTCGCCCCGCTCATCCACAGGTATCAGCCGCCGTTCGCTGATTGCCGCGTCGCTCAGTTTTCTGGTGATTGGCAGCGGGTTTGGCTATTTCGCAAGAACACTGGCGGTGGCGCGCGATGAGAGCGAGAAAATCCGCGATCTCGAGGCGCAATACATGTCGCTGTATAGCGCGGAAACGCTGCTGGATGCAGACAGCTCGCCCACGGCATTGCAACGCGGGCTGGCGCGCACGGCACAGGATATCGGCTTAAGTGTGAAGGTGGCGCAACTTGTCCTGACCGGCGCAGAACTGAAAATGGTGCGCATGCTGCGTTATGACAGCACCTCGATTGCGCAAATCGCCTGGATGGATGCGGAGTATGGCCCGATGGCGCTGTGCATTTCGCCTGAACGACATGCCCAAACGCGCGCCTTAACGCCTGAAAATCGCCACGATATGCATCTCGTCTGGTGGCAACAGCGTGGCTATCAATTTGTGCTGATAGGCCGAAATCCGCCGTCACAATTGTCACAACACGCGCAGGCGCTGCACGCCGCGCTGTCATAAATCCCGCCCGTCACGGTTTACGCTGGCTGGCGGGCTTGCGCATGGATTTCAATATTTATCGTTACCGTGTCGTCCACCAGCATGGCGAACTTATCCATGTTAAATGCCGAACGGGAGATAGCGGTAGTGGCGTGGAGTGACAGTTGCCCCGAATCCGCCCTGCCCTGTTTTTGCAGCGTGGCGTCGAGGATCACCGGGCGGCGAACATTTTTTACCGCGAGGGAACCAAAAACCCGGAAATGCCCGTCGCCTAAATCCACCACCCGGCTACTGCTAAAAGCGATTGTCGGGTAGTGCTCCGCATCAAAAAACAGACTGCTTTTTAACTGGTAAGTCAGCAGGCTGTTCGAGGCAATAAGTGTCGCAACAGGGATCGTCACGTTGATGCGATCCTCAATCTCCTTTGCCGGGTTCAGCGTTACGTCGCCACTCACCCCTTCAAGATGCGCCTGTGAAACGCCGCCAAAGGCGTGCCAGGAGAGCGCAACCGTGGTTGCCGGCGTGGCGATGCGGTAGCTGAGCGGCATCGCCTGTGCTCCCGGCGCGCTTAAAAGACCAATCATCATGGCCGGAATGATGCGTTTCATAAATGGATCCTCCCGATTGCAGATACCCCGTAAACGCACCAGGCGGGAATTTTATTCGTTATAACGGCTTTTGCTTACAAAATTGTCAGTTAACGGTCAGGCAATTGTTAGCGGCGACGCTTTATATTATTGGCGTCAGTTATAGGTAATCATCAGGGCCAGCGTCATGAAACTCCTTTTAATCGAAGATGAAGAGAAAATTTCGTCTTACATCAACACCGCGCTTCGCGAGCAGGGTTACAACGTCGATGTCTGCGCAGACGGGCGCGAGGGGTTGTTCCTGGCAACGGAGATGGACTACGACGCCATTATTCTGGATGTCATGCTGCCGTCGATGGACGGGTATACCGTCATCACCAGCCTGCGCAAGCTGAAACAGACGCCGGTGCTGATGCTTTCCGCGCGCGGTTCGCTTGATGAGCGGGTTAAAGGGCTGCGACTGGGCGCGGATGATTACCTGACCAAACCCTTTTCGCTGATTGAGCTGGTGGCGCGCATTCAGGCGCTGCTGCGCCGCCGACCAACCGACGGGCTCGATATTTCTCAGTTGCAGGTTCACAACCTGCAACTCGATTTGCTCGCGCGCAAAGTTTACCGCAACGGTACGCGCATCGACCTGACGCAAAAGGAGTTCGCCCTGTTAAGCCTGCTCGCCAGGCACCAGGGGGAAGTGCTGTCGAAAATGATGATTGCCGAGCAGGTCTGGGATATGAACTTTGAAAGCGACGCCAATATTGTCGAAGTCGCTATCAAACGTTTACGCGCCAAAATCGACTCCCCGTTTGAAGAAAAGCTGCTGCACACCGTGCGCGGCATGGGTTACATCCTTGAGTATCGCAACGAAGATCCCGGCAAAATGAGTGCGTATGTTTAAACGTTCTATTTCCCGCAAACTGGCGCTGACGTTTGCGGTGGTCACCTTATGTATTGCCCTCGCCTATGCGCTTTGCCTGCGGGAATCGCTGCGCGAATCGCTGAATAAACAGATGCATAACGAATTGATGTTCCGCTACTCACTGGTGGAGCCGTTGATCGTTTCCAAGTTTAATCACCATGAACTCGATGAGCTCAAAACCAAACTGATGAGCCTGAGTAACTCGGAAGGCGGGCGCGTTCACTACTGGATTTTAAGCAGCGATCCGACGCTGCAAGTGGGTGGCGAGCCGCCAAAAGAGATCAATCTCAACGCGCTTACCGATGGCTTCAGCCGCGTTAACCGGGAAAAAACCGACCAGTGCCCGCTGTTTATTCTGACGAAAACCATTCGCTACCGCGATGGCGTGACGCCGCTACATTTTGTGGTTTCTATCGACTCCACGCCGTATATGGGCACGCTGAATGAATTTACCCAGGTGCTGATTTTTATCACCACCATGGGCGTGCTGTTCGTGACTTTTTTAGGCTTTGTTATCTCCCGCCAGGGGATGCAACCGGTGGAACTCCTCAGCCAGCAGGCGCGTGAACTTGCGCCGGGAATTGACGGCCAGCGGCTGGACGCTACCGCGCTACCGCAGGAGCTGCAGGGTCTGGCAGAAGCCTTTAACGGCGTGCTTGCCCGCCAGCAAACCGCATGGCGACAACTGGAAAGTTTTAACGCCGATGTGGCGCACGAGTTGAGAACGCCGCTCTCAAGCATTCTCGGCCAGACACAACTGGCCCTTTCGCGCAAACGCAGCCATGAGGAGCTCGAAGCCTGCCTCGAATCAAACCTTGAGGAGGTAAACCGCATGACGTCGATCGTCAACGACATGCTGTTTTTGTCCCATGCGCAAACCGGTAAACATCCGGCGCAGCTTGCGGAAGTGTCGCTGCGCGAGGAAGCGTTAAAAACAGCCGAATATACCGAACCGTCGTTTACCGATCGCCATTTGCACTTGCTGATCGAAGGTGATGTGACGATCTGCGTCGACAGGCGGTTGTTTACCCGCTCGCTCGCTAATTTGCTGGAAAACAGCGCCCGCTACGCCTACGAAAACAGTCAGGTTACGGTCACGTTAAGTAGCAACGATCAGCATGCGACGGTGAGCGTTAAAAATTATGGCGATGCCATTGAAAGCCACCATCTGGAAAGATTATTTGAGCGATTTTACCGCGCCGATCACGCCAGAACGCAAAGCGATACCAACCACGGGCTTGGGCTGTCGATTGTCAAAGCGGTGGCGCAAATGCACGGCGGCGATGTCTTTGCCACCAGCCTGAACGGCGAAAATACCTTTGGCTTTACGCTGGCGCTAAATAAATAGCGCCAGCCATTCCTGACAGCTTTGACAGAGTGGTGTCATTCGCCCGTCAGGGTGTCGCCAATATACTGTTCATGCTCACTCATTGGTTTTTTTATTCAAGGAATCGCGCATGAACACTCACACGATTATTATCATTGCCCGTATCTTAATTACCCCGCTATTTTTATATAGCGGCAGCGGAAAAATAATTAACTTCACCGATAACGTATTAAAAACGCCGTTTGGCGACATGCTAATTGGCAAACTGATGATCATTTTTGCCATTGCCATTGAGCTGGGTGGCAGCATTGCATTTATTGTTGGTTATCGGGTAAAAGAAATATCGCTATTGTGGATCTTCTATATTTTCCTCACCAGTATTATGTTCCATCAATTCTGGGCGGCGAGCGGCCCCCAGCAAGCCGGGCAGGTGATTCAATTCACCAAAAACATGAGCATTTGTGCCGGCCTGCTCTGTTTCTACCTGCTGGCGCGTGAACAACGAAAATCATAGCCAGCAAAAAAGCGCCCTGCGCGGCGCCTTTTTCAATGTCTGAATCATTAACCCCGGCCTTTCGCGAATGAAAGACCGGGGTTAATTGCACACTATTATTTATACAAAATCGCATTGCCATAAATATACTCATCGCCACCGGCGGAGATGATTTTATAGTATTTCGCGTTATCTTTTTCAGCGGCTTGCTGAACTTGTGCTTCGAGATCCGCGACTGTATCGGCTTTGGCAATTGAAATGGTGCCCATCGGCACCAGGCCGCTATCGTCGGTGACCGGTTGCGCGGCAAACGCGCCGAAAGAGATTGCACTAAACAGTGTTGCAGCAAGCACGGTGTTAATAAGGGTTTTCATAATAAAGCTCCGCATAAAAGAGGTTTTAATAATCATGTTTCAACGTAAGCAATATTACGCAGCGCATGCTGACCAGCGGCTGACAGTTTTATAACAAGTTTGTCAGACTGGCTTTATTTACAGGATTAGACATTTCCTTGAATAAAATAAGAAACGTGCAGTCATGCACGGTGAAATATTAATCACAACTGACACTGATTAAAGAGAATAATTATCGATGTAGCAACGTGTAATAAAATATAAATGCTGTAACGCTTATACCCGGAGTTTTCCGACAATCCCGGTAAACCCGATATTCATCGCTATGCTTACTGAACGACTTTTTCATTCAGTATGGCAACGGCAATGCCGCTGATAACGCATTACGACGGAGGTAACATGAAAATAGCAATGGTACTGACATCCCACAGCGAACTGGGCAATACCGGTAAAAAAACCGGCTTCTGGCTTGAAGAGTTCGCCGCCCCTTATTACGTGTTCAAAGATGCGGGCGCAGAGGTTGTGCTCGCCTCACCCGCCGGTGGCCAGCCGCCGCTCGATCCGAAAAGCGATCTGCCGGATTTTCAGACCGAACTGACCCACCGTTTTAAAGCCGACCCGGCCGCGCAGCAGGCACTGGCTAACACCGTCAAACTCGATAGCCTGCGCGCCGGGGATTTTGACGCTGTCTTTTACCCCGGCGGCCATGGCCCGCTATGGGATTTGGCCGAATCCGACACCTCGATTGCGCTGATTGAAGCGTTCGAACGGGCCGGTAAACCGGTGAGTTTCGTCTGCCACGCGCCGGGCGTGTTGCGCCATGTGAAAACCACCTCCGGCGATCCGCTGGTAAAAGACCGTAAAGTGACCGGTTTTACCAACGGCGAAGAAGCGGATGTTGAGCTGACCAATGTGGTGCCGTTTCTGGTGGAGGACGAATTAATAGCGCTCGGGGCGAAGTATGACAAAGGGCCGAACTGGGCACCGTTCGTCGTCGAAGATGGGAAACTGATCACCGGGCAAAACCCGGCCAGTTCTGAAGCCGTGGCGAAAGCGTTAGTCGCCATGCTGAGTTAATTGCTGTTGCCGCCATTACCCGCAGCGTAATGGCGGCGCTTCGCAGCCCCTTTTTGCGCAGCAACACCGGGTAATCCGGAAATAATAGAATCGCGCTTCTTCCTGCCTGCCCCGCCTCTTTAACGATAAATTGCCCAAAATGTGAAGGCCCGCAAAGCACCAGGTCAACCAGAGACAATTTTGGAGCCTTATGAAATACCCGCCCCGATAACCCTCCCGTATACTTGCTTCAACCGAAGAAAAAAGTCATTTAGGTTAGGCGCACCGCCAGCACGAAGAGAGATAAACGAGTCTGGCTGGCGGATCATCGGACAATGAGGGTCGTTTTTATGGAAAAGAAACATATTTACCTGTTTTGTTCTGCGGGCATGTCGACGTCATTGCTGGTGTCGAAGATGCGCACCCAGGCGGAAAAATATGAAGTCCCGGTCATTATTGAAGCATTTCCTGAAACGCTTGCCGGTGAAAAAGGCCCGCAGGCCGATGTTGTTTTATTAGGTCCACAAATCGCCTGGATGTTACCGGATATCCAGCGTCTGCTTCCCAATAAGCCTGTCGAAGTGATCGACGCCTCGCTGTACGGCAAAGTCGATGGTTTAGGTGTTCTGAAGGCCGCCGTGGCGGCAATAAAAAAAGCCGCCGCCAATTAAACGTTTTGCGTTCGCTTATCACACAGTGATCCCACACATTCACCGCAATGTTGCATTGCGGTATTTAAGGGTATTTTTCTATGAGTAATGCCATTGCTTCACTTGAAAAGATACTGGTGCCTTTTGCGGTAAAAATCGGCAAACAGCCACATGTTAACGCCATTAAAAACGGCTTTATCCGCTTAATGCCCTTGACCCTCGCCGGGGCGATGTTTGTCTTAATTAATAACGTGTTCCTGAGTTTTGGCGAAGGATCGTTCTTTTATTCGTTGGGCATTCGGCTGGATGCCTCGACCATTGAAACGCTGAACAGTTTTAAAGGCATCGGTGGCAACGTCTATAACGGCACGCTGGGCATTATGTCGCTGATGGCCCCCTTCTTTATCGGCATGGCGCTAGCGGAAGAGCGCAAAGTGGACGCACTGGCCGCCGGGTTGTTATCGATTGCCGCGTTTATGACCGTCACCCCATACAGCGTCGGTGAATCTTACGCCGTTGGCGCAAACTGGTTAGGCGGCGCGAATATTATTTCCGGGATTATTATTGGCCTGGCAGTGGCGGAAATGTTCACTTTTATCGTGCGCCACAACTGGGTAATTACCTTGCCAGACAGCGTGCCAGCTTCGGTGGCACGTTCGTTCTCGGCGCTGATCCCCGGTTTTATTATTCTGTCGATTATGGGGATTATCGCCTGGGCGCTGAATCACTACGGCACCAATTTCCATCAAATCATCATGGACACCATCTCCACGCCGCTGGCTTCGCTGGGCAGTGTGGTCGGCTGGGCATATGTGCTGTTTGTGCCGCTGCTGTGGTTTTTCGGCATCCATGGTTCGCTGGCGTTGACCGCGCTGGACAGCGGCATCATGACGCCATGGGCGCTGGAAAATATTTCTGTCTATCAACAATATGGCTCGGTTGAAGCGGCGCTGGCAGCGGGTAAAACGTTCCATGTCTGGGCGAAACCGATGCTCGACTCCTATATCTTCCTTGGCGGCAGCGGCGCAACGCTGGGACTGATTATTGCCATTTTCCTCGCTTCACGCCGCGCGGATTACCGCCAGGTCGCGAAGCTGGGGCTGCCTTCCGGTCTGTTCCAGATTAACGAACCGATTTTGTTCGGCCTGCCGATCATCATGAACCCGGTGATGTTTATCCCCTTCATTCTGGTGCAGCCGATACTTGCCGCCATTACGCTGCTGGCCTACTACACCGGCTTTATTCCACCGATCACCAACATTGCACCGTGGACAATGCCAACCGGCCTGGGCGCGTTCTTTAACACCAATGGCAGCATCGCCGCGCTGTTGCTCGCGCTATTCAACTTAGGCATCGCAACGCTGGTTTACCTGCCGTTCGTGATGGTCGCCAACAAAGCGCAGAACGCCATTGAGCAGGAAGAGAGCGAAGAAGATATCGCTAATGCACTGAAATTCTGACCGAACCCGGCGGGTCTTGCCCCGCCGGAAACAACGCGAGGAGCAACTATGTTCGATCTCGACACCGTCCTGGAGAGCACCACCCCGGCCGATGAGCTGGAAGAAGTGGTGATGGGCTTAATCATCAACTCCGGGCATGCGCGCAGCCTGGCGTACACCGCGCTGAAACAGGCTAAACAGGGTGATTTTGACGGCGCAAAAGCGCTGATGGAGCAATCAAGGCTGGCGCTCAACGAGGCACACCTGGTGCAGACTAAACTGATTGAGGGCGATCAGGGCGAAGGCCGGATGAAAGTGAGCCTGGTGCTGGTGCATGCACAGGATCATCTGATGACGTCCATGCTGGCGCGCGAGCTAATAACGGAACTAATTGAGCTTCACGAAAAACTGAAATAACAAGGAGTTAAAGATGCAGCCTTCGATCAACACGCTGGGGATCAAAACCGTTCATGAACAGCAGTTGTTTAACGGTAAAAATTTCCATGTGTTTATCTACAACAAGACGGAGAGCGCCAGCGGGCTGCATCAGCACGACTACTACGAGTTCACGCTGGTATTAACCGGCCGCTATTACCAGGAGATTAACGGTAAGCGCGTGCTGCTTGAGCGCGGTGATTTCGTTTTTATCCCGCTGGGTTCGCACCACCAAAGTTTCTATGAATTTGGTGCGACGCGGATACTCAATGTGGGGATCAGTAAACGCTTTTTTGAACAGCATTATCTCGCCCTGCTGCCATTTTGTTTTGTCGCCTCGCAGGCCTACCGCGCCAGCAGCGCTTTTCTGAGCTACGTGGAAACCGTTATCGCCTCACTCAATTTCCGCGAAACCGGGCTGGACGAGTTTATCGAAGCGGTAACCTTTTATGTCATTAACCGCCTGCGCCACTACCGCGAAGAGCAGGTGGTGGATGACACGCCGCAGTGGTTAAAAACCACCATTGAGTCAATGCACGATAAGACGCAGTTTGGCGAAAACGCGATGGAAAATATGGTGCAACTGGCGGCGAAATCGCAGGAGTATCTGACCCGCGCTACCCGGCGTTACTACCGCAAAACGCCAATGCAGATCATTAATGAAATCCGCATTGATTTCGCCAAGAAGCAGCTGGAAATGACCAACTATTCGGTCACCGATATCGCTTATGAGTCGGGTTACAGCAGCCCAAGTCTGTTTATTAAAACATTCAAGAAAATGACCTCATTCACCCCCAATAGCTACCGAAAAAGGTTAACGGAAATCAACCAGTAACGGCGAGCGGGCTGAACGTTTTACACCACCGTGTCTGACACGAAGGGAGAAATCATGAAGCAAAAATTAAAAGTCGTCACCATCGGCGGCGGTAGCAGCTACACCCCGGAATTACTGGAAGGGTTTATTAAGCGCTATCACGAACTGCCAGTCTCGGAATTATGGCTGGTTGATGTTGAGGACGGAAAAGAGAAGCTGGATATTATTTTCGATCTTTGCCAGCGCATGATTGATAAAGCCGGTATCCCGCTAAAACTCTTCAAGACGCTGGATCGTCGCGAAGCGCTGCACGACGCGAACTTTGTCACCACGCAACTGCGCGTGGGCCAGCTGAAAGCCCGCGAACTGGATGAGCGCATTCCGCTCAGTCACGGTTATCTGGGCCAGGAAACCAACGGTGCGGGCGGGCTGTTTAAAGGCTTGCGCACCATTCCGGTTATCTTCGACATCATCAAAGATGTCGAGGAAATCTGCCCGGATGCGTGGGTCATTAATTTCACCAACCCGGCGGGAATGGTTACCGAAGCGGTGTATCGCCACACCGGTTTTAAAAAGTTTATCGGCGTGTGCAATATTCCGGTCGGCATGAAGATGTTTATTCATGACGTACTGAACCTTAGCAGTAGCGATGATGTTGCCATGGATCTGTTTGGCCTTAACCACATGGTGTTTATTAAAGATGTGCTGGTTAATGGTGAATCGCGTTTTGCGGAGCTGCTCGACGGTGTGGCCTCCGGCAGACTGAAAGCCTCCTCGGTGAAGAACATTTTCGACCTGCCGTTTAGCGAAGGGTTGATCCGCTCGCTCAATCTGCTGCCCTGCTCTTATTTGCTCTATTACTTTAAGCAAAAAGAGATGCTGGCGATTGAGATGGGTGAGTACTACAAAGGCGGCGCACGGGCGCAGGTGGTGCAGAAAGTCGAAAAACAACTGTTTGAGCTGTACAAAGATCCTGAGCTAAAGGTGAAACCGAAAGAACTTGAGCAGCGCGGCGGCGCATACTATTCCGATGCGGCCTGCGAAGTGATCAACGCTATCTATAACGATAAGCAAACCGAGCACTATGTGAATATTCCGCATCACGGGCATATCGATAATATCCCGGCGGACTGGGCGGTAGAGATGACCTGTACGCTGGGGCGCAACGGCGCGACACCGCACCCGCGCGTGACCCACTTTGATGAGAAAGTGTTGGGGCTTATCTACACCATTAAAGGTTTTGAAGTGGCGGCCAGCAAAGCGGCGCTCAGCGGCGAGCTAAACGATGTGTTGCTGGCGCTAAGCCTTAGCCCGCTGATCCACTCCGATCGCGACGCGGAAATTCTGGCGCGTGAAATGCTCCTCGCTCATGAAAAGTGGCTGCCAAACTTTGCCAGTACCCTTGCGCAACTGAAAGCTGAACATCACTAATCGGGGCGGCTATGGAATGCTTACTGATTGTTAACGCGGATGATTTTGGCCTCAGTAAAGGGCAAAACTACGGCATTATCGACAGCTTTCGCCATGGTGTTGTCACCTCAACGACCGCGTTGGTCAACGGCGATGCGGTGGAGCATGCCGTTGGGCTGTGTCAGCGCGAACCCTTGCTCGGTGTCGGCATGCACTTTGCGCTGACGTTAGGCAAACCGCTGACGCCGATGCCCGGCCTTGCGCGTAACGGGCAACTGGGGAAATGGATCTGGCAGATGGCGCAGGAAGATACGCTGCCGCTGGAAGAGATAGCGGGTGAACTGGAAGCACAGTATCAACGGTTTATCGCCCTGTTTGGTCGGGAACCGACACATCTGGACAGCCATCACCATGTGCATATGATCCCGCAGATCCTGCCCATCGTCGCAGCGTTCGCCGTAGAGCGCGGCGTGGCGCTGCGCATCGATCGCCCCGCGTTGCCGCCAGACTTCGCGCTACCCGCCACACTGCGCACGACGCAGGGTTTTAGCAGTGCGTTTTACGGCGAAGCGATTGCCGAAGCGCTCTTTTTACAGGCTCTGGATGCTTCTGCTGCACGAGGAGAAAGCTCGCTGGAGATCATGTGCCACCCGGCATTTATTGATAACACCGTGCGTCAGAGCAGCTACTGTTACCCGCGCTTAACGGAACTGGAAGTACTGACCTCACAGTCGTTGAAATATGCGATTGCCGAGCGCGGCTACAGGCTGGGGAGCTTTGTGGATATTTAACCCACGCGTTGCGGCGCGCCTTTGCGCCGCAACGTTGAGCTGTTACCACCACACTTCGGCCTGAACGCCCACCGCTAGCTGATCCTTTTTCTGATCGCCAAACTGGAAATGGCTGATGCCGTTATCCTGCGCGCGAATATAGGTCGTATAAAAACGGATCTCCGGCCGCGAGGCCAGCAGGCTGGTGTCGACTTTCAGCGCATGGTAAAGCGTGGTTTTATAACCCTGCTCATGGTAATTCACACCCTGTTGTTTGTTGGTCTGCTTAAACCACCCCAGCTCAACCCCGGTCTGGTTGTAGCTGTCCAAAATCCACGCCGGGCGCACCACCGCACGGAAGCTGTGATAGTCCGTATGCGCGCCGGTATCGTAACTGTAAATATCGTTACCTGCTGAGTAGATCAGCGCATGCGCCATTACCACCTGTTTGAACGGGTACGCCTCGCCCTGCGAGATCAGGCGAAACGCTTTGCCGTAGCTGTGCTCGCCGTAGTAGCTGTCGCCATAACCATACGTTGGGCTGGGGCCAAATGGTTGAGCAAAGCCGCTGGCCAGCGAGTTATCCGCCGCCTGCACGGTAAACTCCTCAAAACCGCCTGCGCTAAGCGCCTGACGAACAACCACACCGGCCAGCCACGCATCTTTTATGCTGTAGTAGCTGCCGTTATCCTCACGGTTTTTATAGGTGTCGGATTTGTTCGCCACTGAATAACGGGCAAGCAGAGCAAGCGTCGCGTTATCCCACAGCGGGATATTGTTGTAGCGCACATCGAGCGTATTGGTATTCACCTGCAGCGCTTCGCTGGCGGCAGGATAGCTCACCGCATGGGCATTCAAATCCTGACGCACCAGCGCGGCATTGATCTGCCCAGGACCAAGCTGCCAGTTTTCAATACCCACACCCGCACCGCTCTCGGTGAGGTGGCTTTTCCAGTCCAGCATCTGGATTTCATATTTCGGTAAGTTGTGTTTGCCGACCCAAAAGTCTGCTTCCGGCGCAAAGGGAAGAAACCCTTTGGTGGTCAGGTAAATATCAGAAAATTGCAGTCGGCTTTCAGCATCTTTATCAAACCAGGCATCGCCATATTGCTCACCCACATTGCCGTCGAATAGCACCACCGCATGGGCCGTTTTTCCATTCTGGTCATAGACGCGTTGTTTGAATTGCAGATCAAACCACGAGGAATATTCATTCCCAAATCGTCCGACGGATCCAACAGCATAAGGTTGTGGCGATCCATGGCTGGCAGTGCCCCAACCGGAACGAAGATAGCCGGAATAGGTAAAACCGATATCTTCTTTGACAAAACTGCTAATCTCTTTCAGCGTTGGCGCTGTTTTTTCCGCTGCCGCATTATTTGTGATTTGTTTATTAACGACCGTCGTTACAGGTTTATTACTTTTATTTTCGGATTCGGTTTCCTGATACTGTTTTAATGCCGCTTTGGTCTGTGATAATTCAGTGGCATTTTCCTGTAACTGTTTTTCCAGCTGCGCCAGGCGCTGTTCAACCGTCAGGCTTTGCGACCAGGCATTACCGCATACGGCCGAGATAAACAGCACAAGCAATGTTTTCTTCATTGAAAGTTCCCTTTGTAAATAGAAAGCAAATAAGTTAGTGGCGTGCGTTACGTGAAGAAATCCGCTTCTTCAAAAATAAAAACCATGAAGAAGCGGGAGAACGCTTAATAAGCAAAATTCTAATTATTATCTCAATTATTCCCTGGAGATGACGCAGAGGCTCTACATCGACAACAATAGTCGTGTAGAGCGAATATTTATGTCCACTGTGAATTCCACTCTATTTGATCTGTCTCGCAGAATTAATGCGAAAAAAGATTGATATTACATTGCTCTGTAAGCGTCACTCCTAATAATAAATAATATAATCCTAAATTTTAATTTTATTATTGGTCTGTCATATAAAAGGTTCATCTAATAACAGTGACAAACGGAATACGTAATGTGAAGGATTTATAGAGGCTTTATGAAACACCGGGAAAATATAACCACCATACTGAAATAAAGAATAGGGATAACTGAGCCGTAGCCAATATAATTATCCTAAAAAATCCACGTGCCACCGTGGATTTGTTTTGTCCGCGCTTACATCCAGTCCTCTACCGCGCCATCGAGCGGGCGCAGCGGCGGCGTAATCCGTTCAATCTCCTCTTCAATATCAAATTCCGTGAGATCCTCTGCCGTGGCTAACAAAAAAGTCTGGCCTTGCGGGGAGATCCATTCAGAGATGAAATATTGCTCCTTGCGTGACAGCTCAATTTTCTGCTGCCCTTCCCGGTCGAAAAATTGCCCGTAGCGCTCATCATGCTTTGATAAGTTCAACCCCATGGCCGGGTAAACACCGCGCCACACCTCGCCATGATGCTTGCCGCCCAGCACCAGGTACTCCTGCATAATTTTCTTGCTCATCCGCGCTCCTCACCATGCTGTTTCTTTTAAGCGTAGACAACTCTCCGCTCACCCTATGAAAAGAGCACGCGACACGCCTCAGGCTTGCTGTGGAAACAGTACGACGACACGCGTTACGAAATGTCCTGAATCAGGCCTATAAACGTCATTTAAGACATTCGGGGTTTGCTTATGATGCTTCCATCGCATCCATTGCTGACCCAAGGAGTCTCGCATGACCATCGCTACGCAACCTCACAAAGGCACGGCTGTTATCACCGGCGCATCAACCGGTATTGGCGCGATTTACGCCAACCGCCTGGCCAGAATGGGCTATGACCTGATTATCGTCGCCCGTAACCATAACCGCCTGAACCAGATGGCCAGCCACATCACGGCAGATACCGCCCGCAATGTGGAAGCCGTCGCCGCCGATTTAAACGACGCCCAACAACTGCGGGCGCTGGAAGCGAAGCTGCGTGAAGATGCCAGCATCACGCTGCTGGTGAACAACGCCGGCGTCGGGACGCACACGCCACTGTTATCCAGCGATGTCGATCAAATGGAGGCGATGATTAACCTCAACGTCACCGCGCTGACCCGCCTCACATACGCGGTCGTTCCCGGTTTTGTGGCACGCGGCGCGGGCGCCATTATCAATATCTCCTCAATTGTCGGCATCGCGCCGGAACTGCTGAACGGGGTCTACGGCGGAACAAAAGCCTTTGTGCTGGCGTTTAGCCAGTCGCTACATCATGAACTCGCAGATAAAGGCATTCAGATCCAGGCCGTGTTACCCGGCGCAACAGCAACGCCTTTCTGGGACAACGGCGGTTTGCCGCTGGAACAGCTGGATAAATCCATTGTGATGAGTGCTTACGACCTGGTCGACGCCGCACTGGTTGGCTTCGCGCAGGGTGAACTCGTCACCATCCCCTCGCTGCACAACGACGCGGACTGGCAGGCAATGGAACAGCGCCGACAGGCCATGCTGCCCAATCTCTCCAGTAACGTACCGGCTGAGCGCTACCGCCCGGCTACCACGCACTGAGCATCCATTTCAAACAGAGGGCTTTTTTTATGAAACTGACAGGCAATACGATTTTTATTACCGGCGGCACTTCAGGCATTGGCCGCGCGATGGCGGAAAAATTTCACCAGTTGGGCAATAAAGTGATCATCTCCGGGCGGCGAAAAGCGCTGCTGGATAGCGTCACAGAAGCCAACCCTGGCATGGATTCCGTGGTGCTGGACGTCACGCAAGCCGCAAGCATCAAAGCGGCGGCACAAGAGGTGCTGTCGCGCTACCCGGCGCTGAACGTGGTTATCAACAATGCAGGCATTATGCCGTTCGACAACCCCGCCGGTGAACTGGATGACGCAATGGCCACCACGCTGTTAGACACCAACTTGTTAGGCCCGGTGCGGGTAAGCGCGGCGTTTATTGAGCATCTGAAACAGCAACCGGACGCGGTACTTATCAATAACAGTTCGATTCTGGCGTTCTTACCTCTCGTCAGTAACGCGCTCTATTCGGCGACCAAAGCCGCTATCCACTCTTACACCTTGTCCCAGCGCTTCCTGCTGAAAGATTTTGGCATCAAGGTTATCGAAATTTCGCCGCCGTGGGTCGATACCGATCTGATCTATAAAAGTGGCGACACCCGTGCGATGCCGTTGCCGGATTTTATCCAGCAGACCTTCGAGAAGCTGGGCACCGATACCATTGAAGCCATTGTCGATAGCGTGCTGCCCGCACGCGCCAACCCAGGCGCGAACGAACATGAGATGGTCAACGCCTTTAACCAGGCGATGGTGGACAACCCGATCCCTGTGGCGTGATCGAATTGCGGGGCCTGGGCCCCGCAGCGGGAGTGAATGATGAATAATCGATTATCTCTGGCGCAACGACGCGCGCTGTGGGCGCTGAGCCTGGCGTATTTTATTCAGGCAACGGGAGCGCTATCGGTAGCGGGTAGCCTGGCCGCCATCTCCCATGAATGGGGGTTGAGCGATGGTCAAAGCGCGCGTTTACTCGCTATTTTCGGCCTGACCTTTGCCATCAGCGCACCGCTGGCGCAGGTGTTTTTGGGTCATGTGATGCGCAAATACCAGGTGCTGGCCGGGATGCTGGTGTTCGGCCTCGGGGCATTTATTTTCGCCATCGCCCCCGATTACACCACGCTGGTTATCTCCCGCGTGGTGATGGGGCTGGGCGCATCGCTGATTGGCCCGGTGCTGGTAGCGCTCGGCGCGGAACTTGTCACGCAACATGAACGCGGCAGCGCCATTGCCACGATCCTGCTCGGCGTCTCCATGGCGAGCATGATCGGCATTCCGCTGGCAGCGTGGATCGCGAATGGTTGGGGGGCAAGAGCGTTATTTGCACTTGTCGCGCTGGTGAGTGTACTGACCGCGCTGGCTGTCTGGTTCTCTGTGCCGAACATCGTTAAAGGGGTGGATATCCGTTTACGCCAAGTGGGACAGGTGTTAATGGATGGCAAATCGCTGGCGGCGTTTTTAGTGGTCTTTTTCATCACCTCCGGTGTGTACGACATGTATGCCTTTATTTCGCCGATGATCCGCGATCGCTGGCAAGGAGATACCGCCAGCGTCTCGGTGGCGCTGACGGTGATCGGTGTTGCCGGGATTTTGGGGAACTTGTTTGTTGGCCGCGCCGCACGCCGTTATAGCGCCGAACGATTACTGGTCACTGGCATCACTATGCTGGTGCTGGATATGCTGCTGCTTATGATCCTGCCCGGTAAGCGGGCGTTGCTCTATTTGTTACTGGTGCTGTGGGCGTTTTCTACCGATCTTCTGTGGCCAACCCAGCAACGGCGGATTGTCGAAATCGCATCGGCGTCGACACGCGGTATCTCGCTCGCCCTGACCAGCGCGTTTATGTTTTGCGGCATTGGTTTTGGCTCGGCGGTCGCTTCATGGCTCTATCCGCTGTTCGGCTTTTATGGTGTGATGCTAAGCGCAGTTCTGTTTTTACTTTTGGCGCTTATCAGTTTATGGATCTCTGAACGATTACGCGTTCGAAGCCGGGCTTTGCCAGCCGCCAGCGCATGTTAAAGGGTGTCGAGATGCACAAAATTGGATTACTTATTTCCGACCATTTTCAGATGCTGGCGCTGTCCACCTTGACGGTGTTTGAGTTTGCCAACCTTGTTGCCGGTGAAGCGTTGTATCAGCCAACGGTCTATTCAGAGTTTGGCGGCACGGTTTATTCCTCATCCGGCATTGGCGTCGAGTCCCGACCGTTGGAAAGCGTCACGCAAATCGATACCTGGCTGGTCGCGGGTGTGCTGTCGCCCGTGGATGAACCGGCCAGCGCTGGTATCGTTCACTTTCTGCAAACCACCGCGTTACAGGCGCGCCGCATCGCGGGGATCTGCACCGGCGCATTTGTGCTGGCGCAGGCGGGCTTGCTGGAGAAAAAGCGCGCCACTACGCACTGGGCGCACGCCCGAAGCCTGCTGCTGCAACATCCGGACGTTCAGCTTGAAGACGATCGTATTTTTATCATTGATGACCGCATCTGGACGTCCGCCGGGATGACGGCCGGGCTGGATATGGCGCTCGGTATGGTGGAAAAAGATCTGGGTGCCGAGGCAGCACGTGTCGTCGCGCACCGGCTGGTGATGAATCAACGCCGCTCCGGCGGGCAGACGCAGCACTCTGAAATGCTGGCGCTGGCACCGCGCTCGGATCGGCTGCAAAGCGCGCTGGAATACGCCCGCAATAATCTGAAAAAAGCGCTGACGGTAGAGCTGCTGGCCGATGCGGTTCACGTGAGCGCCCGCCAGCTCAGTCGCCTGTTTCGCCAGGAGACGGGCAAATCGCCGGCGAAAGCGATTGAAGGATTACGGCTGGAAGCGGCGAGGCTAATGATTGAGCAGAGCCGGCTTTCGCTGGATACGATTGCCCGTGAAGCAGGTTTTCGCGATGGTCGCCATATGCGGGAAGTTTTCGTGCGTGGCTATGGCATCCCGCCGCAATCGCTACGCACCGGCCGTTAAGGTTTCATGCCGATTTTCATTCCTGCGGTGAAAGAGCTAATGCCAAAAACGGGTTTTTTATACTGACAGGCGGCGTAGACTTACCTGAACTTTCACATAAAATCAGGAGTATAAAATGAACGATACCGTAACGGTTGTTGCAACGATTACCGCCCATGCCGGTAGCCGCGAAAAGGTGGCCGGGGCGCTTAAAACCGTTGAACGCGATGTGCAGGGCGAACCGGGTTGTCTCTCTTATCAGCTGCATGTCAACCGTGAAAACGACCACCAGTTCGTGATGATTGAGCGCTGGGCATCGGCAAAAATGCTGGAACAACACAGCCAGGCTGCGCCATTCAGGGCGTTAGTCAGCGCTATTGACGGGCTCGCCGACCTTAACGTCATGACCCTCAGCAGTGGTGCTTAATCGTTGATTGTTTTCAGCGAGCAAAATCTTTAAACGGGTTGGCGATTTTTGCCAGCCCGTTTTTGCATTCTCAGACGCTATGGCTGAGGCGTGTGCTGATGGGTTCGGCGTTTTCGGTATTGCGCCGGGTTCACACCATACAGCCGCTTGAACCCTTTCGAAAACGAGGACAGCGAAAGAAACCCGCATCGTTCGGCGACAGCGTCGACAGTTAACCCCGCGTGCGTAATGAGTAACTGGGAGGCCATCGCCATGCGTAGCTGGGAAAGCCACGCCTGCGGCGTAAGCGGATAGCTGCGGGCAAAATAACGGGCAAATGTCGCGCGGGATAAAAAGCACCGCTCGGCCATGGTTTCCAGGGTCCACGGGTGCGCAGGATCGGCGATGACGGCCAGCAACGCGGGGGCAAGCCGTTTGTTGCTCATCAGCCTGAGCAAACCGGCGGGCGGCTCATGTAATGAGAGCAGCAGTCGCAAGATCAGCGCCAGCAGCGTATCGGCCAGCCCTTTGGCAATCGTCGCATTCCCCGGCAGCGAACCGAGGCTTTCACGCACCAGCATCATCAGCAACATTTCCAGTTCAGGACACGCTTGCCAGTGGTTTGTTTGCAGATGGATAAGGTGGCTTTCATGGGCAAACAACCAGCCGCTGTGCGGGCCAAAATCAAATTCGCCGCACAGCACTTCCACCGCCGCTCCTTTCGCCGGGCTTCGGACTTCTGTCAGGATACCGTTGTCATGCTTTAACGCCGGAACCACCTGCCCCCACTCGACCAGGCTCTGGAGCAGATGCGGCGAACCGTGGGGAAGCAGGAGCACATCGCCTGCACGCACATCCACATGCCGACCTTCTACCACCAGCCTCGCTTCGCCGTGCAAAACCACATGCCAGGGCACCACGCCAGGCGCAAGCTGATCATGACCGGCTTCCCAGCGCCCGGCAAAGCGGCAGTGGAGATTTACAGCGCATGTTGGCGCCAGCATCGCAAGCAGTTGGCTGAGGCTATCCACATTTTCCTCTGAGACGATAAGACAAAAAATAGAGACGATGTATAACGGTTACCCGGAAGCTATCTGCCTATTATGAGCACATCGCCAATACGGCGGAACCCATACACTGACAGGAGATCATCATGAGCCGTTTAACATCCATTCAACCCGAAAACGCCACCGATAAAACCGCCGATCTTTTCGATGCTATTAAGAAAGCGATGGGTAAAGTACCTAATGCCTACCAGACCATTGGCATTGCCCCGGAGATGCTTGCTCAGGCGTTACAACATAATGCCGCACTGGCAAAAAGTTCGCTGAATAAAAAAGAGCTGGAAGCAATCAACTTACTGGTCAGTGAAATTTCCGGCTGTGACTACTGCCTGGCCGCGCATACGTTAACGGGAAAAATGGCGGGTTATAGCGTGGAGCAAACGCAGCAGCTGCGCCGTGGCGAATTCCCTGAAGATGCGCACATTGACGCGCTGCTGAAATTCGTTAAAACCGTGGTTACCACGCACGGTACGCTGCCGGCAGAAAAGGTTGAATCGCTGCGCAGCGCCGGTTTCGAAGATCGTCAGATTGTCGAGATAATCAGCGCTATTAGCGCCATTCTGTTTACCAATATGATTAACCGCGTCAACGACACGGTTGTGGACTTCCCGAAAGCCGCCGCTCTGTAACGCTCCGCCTGGCTTCCCGCATGATGGGAAGCCAGTTTTGCCTTCCTGTTTCCCAGCCCCTCAGACTTCGTTATCATGCTGCCCTGGCAGAGTGATCGCTAACCAAAACAACAAAAGATTCACTCATACATTTCACGATAATGGACATCACTGACCGATGAGTACTATCGACAATTTCGACGCACATACGCCGATGATGCAGCAGTATCTGAAGCTGAAAGCGCAGCACCCGGATATTCTGCTGTTCTACCGTATGGGCGACTTCTATGAGCTGTTTTACGACGACGCCAAACGCGCCTCGCAGCTGATGGACATTTCACTGACCAAACGCGGCGCGTCTGCCGGTGAACCGATTCCGATGGCGGGTGTGCCGCATCATGCGGTGGAAAACTATCTGGCGAAGCTGGTGAGCCTGGGTGAATCGGTGGCGATTTGCGAGCAGATTGGCGATCCGGCCACCAGCAAAGGGCCAGTCGAACGTAAAGTGGTGCGCATTGTCACGCCTGGCACCATCAGCGATGAAGCGCTGTTACAGGAGCGCCAGGACAACCTGCTCGCCGCCGTCTGGCAGGACAGCAAAGGCTTTGGCTACGCGACGCTGGATATCAGTTCCGGGCGTTTTCGCGTTAGCGAACCCGCGGATCGTGACACCATGGCCGCCGAGCTGCAACGTACCAATCCGGCAGAATTGCTCTATGCGGAAGATTTCGCAGAAACCGCGCTGATTGAAGGCCGCCGAGGTTTGCGCCGCCGCCCGCTGTGGGAGTTCGAAATTGACACCGCACGCCAGCAATTAAATATGCAGTTCGGCACGCGCGACCTGGTCGGTTTTGGCGTCGAGAATGCGCCGCGCGGCCTGTGCGCCGCAGGTTGCCTACTGCAATACGTGAAAGACACGCAGCGTACCGCCCTGCCACATATTCGCTCCATCACCATGGAGCGCCAGCAGGACACCATTATTATGGATGCCGCGACGCGCCGAAATCTGGAGATCACCCAGAACCTGGCAGGTGGCGTCGAAAACACGCTGGCGTCGGTGCTCGACTGTACCGTAACGCCAATGGGCAGCCGCATGCTCAAACGCTGGCTACATATGCCGGTGCGCGATACGAAAGTGCTGACCGAACGCCAGCAAACCATCAGCGCATTGCAGGAACACACCAGTGAGCTGCAACCGGTGCTGCGTCAGGTGGGCGATCTGGAGCGTATTCTGGCGCGTCTGGCGCTGCGCACCGCCCGTCCACGCGATCTGGCGCGTATGCGTTACGCTTTCCAGCAATTACCGGAACTGCGTAGCCAGCTGGCGGATATCGACAGCGCACCGGTACAGGCGCTGCGTGAAAAAATGGGCGAATTTGTCGGGTTACGCGAACTGCTGGAGCGCGCCATCATTGAAGCGCCACCGGTGCTGGTGCGTGACGGCGGCGTGATTGCGCCGGGGTATAACGCCGAGCTGGATGAGTGGCGTGGGCTGGCAGATGGCGCGACCGATTATCTCGACCGCCTCGAGATCCGCGAGCGTGAGCGGCTGGGGCTGGATACGCTGAAAGTGGGCTATAACGCGGTGCATGGCTATTTCATTCAGATCAGTCGTGGGCAGAGCCACCTGGCACCGATTCACTATGTACGCCGTCAGACGCTGAAAAATGCTGAGCGTTACATTATTCCGGAACTGAAAGAGTACGAAGACAAGGTTCTGACCTCCAAAGGCAAAGCGCTGGCGCTGGAAAAACAGCTCTATGAAGAGCTGTTTGATCTGCTGATGCCGCATCTGGCGGATTTGCAGCAGAGCGCCGCCGCGCTGGCAGAGCTGGATGTGCTGGTCAACCTGGCGGAACGTGCTTATACCCTGAATTACTGCTGCCCGACCTTTAGCGAAAAACCGGGCATTCGCATTAGCGAAGGCCGCCATCCGGTGGTTGAGCAAGTGCTGAAAGAGCCGTTTATCGCCAACCCGCTAAACCTGTCGCCGCAGCGGCGGATGTTGATCATCACTGGCCCGAATATGGGCGGTAAAAGTACTTATATGCGCCAGACCGCGCTGATTGCGTTGCTGGCCTATATCGGCAGCTATGTTCCGGCGCAAAAAGTGGAGATCGGGCCAATCGATCGTATCTTTACCCGCGTCGGCGCGGCGGATGATCTCGCCAGCGGACGCTCCACGTTTATGGTGGAGATGACCGAAACCGCGAACATCCTGCATAACGCCACGGAAAACAGCCTGGTGCTGATGGACGAAATTGGCCGCGGGACATCGACGTATGATGGCTTGTCGCTGGCGTGGGCGTGTGCGGAGAATCTGGCGAATAAGATCAAAGCGTTGACGCTATTTGCCACCCACTATTTCGAGCTGACTCAGTTGCCGGAAAAAATGGAAGGCGTGGCGAATGTGCATCTCGATGCGCTGGAACACGGCGATACCATTGCCTTTATGCACAGCGTGCAGGATGGCGCGGCCAGCAAGAGCTACGGCCTGGCAGTCGCTGCGCTAGCAGGAGTGCCCAAAGAGGTGATCAAGCGCGCACGCGGTAAATTGCGCGAGCTGGAAAGTCTGTCGCCGAGCGCGGCAGCCACACAGATCGACGGCACGCAAATGTCGCTGCTGGCCGCGCCAGAAGAGACAAACCCGGCGGTTGAAGCGCTGGAAAACCTCGATCCGGACAGCCTGACGCCGCGCCAGGCGCTGGAGTGGATTTACCGTCTGAAAAACCTGCTGTAACACCTCTTCCCTCTCCCTGAACGGGAGAGGGAATTTCACTTATCCGCCAGCCACGCCGACATCTCCCGCCCCCGCGCGGTGCAGTATCAACACCTTACGACATCATGCAAAACGCACATCTGGATCGGCGCAGCGGTTCGCGATGACCAGGCTGAACCGCAGCCCAACAACCTTTTACCGGCGATCACTCGCCTGGATGGACAGATGGTGTTTCCGCCTTATTGGCGGTGCCGATCCGTTTATGTCCAGGTTTTAGATGCCGCGTTTTCATGCCGTTTAAGTCTGGCTGACGGACTATAAAACTGAGGCAGCACTAAGCCAGACGCGCACGCAAAAAATCAACAAACGCGCGGACTTTGGCTGGCTGATGCTGTGCATCCGCATAGACGGCATAAACCCCCTGCTGCGCGAAGCGGTATTCCGGCAACAAATGAATAAGCCGGTGACTGTCCAGCGCCGTTTGCACCAGCCATAGCGGTAACAACGCCACACCGCAACCGGCCAGCGCGAATGCCATTAACGCCTGCGCGCTATCGGCGGATAGCCGCGCTGGCGCGGTGATTTCCAGCGTTTCACTGCGCCCGCTGGCATCGGTAACTTGCCAGCGCAGCGGTGCGCTTAAGCGCTCATGAATGATCCACTCCGCCTGCGCCAGCGATTGCAGCGAGGTCACAGAATGGGCGCTCAGCCATTCGGGCGTTGCCACTGGCACAATCGCAAAACGTGAAATCAGCGCTGCGTGATAGCGCGAATCCGCCAGCGATCCTAAGCGGATCGCCACATCAAAACGTTCTGAAATCAAGTCATTATGCTGAGACGAGGCCACATGGCGGATGCGTAAACCGGGATGATCCTGACCGAACGCCGCCAGCGCCGGAACCACAACCTGT
Source organism: Kosakonia sp. YIM B13588 (assembly GCF_042788165.1). Taxonomy (NCBI): domain Bacteria; kingdom Pseudomonadati; phylum Pseudomonadota; class Gammaproteobacteria; order Enterobacterales; family Enterobacteriaceae; genus Kosakonia; species Kosakonia sp. YIM B13588. The sequence goes on from NZ_JBHZPO010000009.1 coordinate 181,871, forward strand.
GCGCCATACTCCGGCGTGCTGGTGATCCGCAACTCGCCGCATAAACCCACGTGGCTCGCCCGGACATCATCTTGCAAGCTCTCTGCGTCATTGAGCAACGCAACACCGCGCTGATAAAACACATGACCCGCATCGGTTAGCGTTAGCCGCCGCGTTGAACGTAGCAACAAGGTTACGCCGAGCTCGTTTTCAAGCTGGCGGATATTAAAGCTGACCACCGCTTTGGTTTGCCCAAGCGCGACAGCGGCCGCGGTGAAACTGCCGGTATCGACCACGGCAATAAAAATAGCCATACGCGATAAATTGAGCATCGGGTTTCCATCATTGTAAAAATAATTTTGACAGTATATCGCCCGGTACGCCGTTTATCCCGTTCCATCGCCCCGCTACAGTACGCCTCCACACAGGAGGGGTAGAAAATGGTGTATCGCAATAAGGTCGCGGTGGTTTATCTGCTGGGCTTTTTTCTCGACCTAATCAACATGTTTGTTGCCAGCGTGGCATTCCCGGCGATGGCGGTTAGCTTGCAGGCTTCAGTTTCTACACTGGCATGGGTTAGCAATGGGTATATCGCCGGTTTAACGCTGGCAATCCCGTTTAGCGCACGGCTAACCAGACGCTTTGGCGCACGACGGATCTTTATCTTTTCATTGATAGTATTCAGCACTGCGGCGATGGCGGCAGGCTGTGCAAACTCCGCAGGCAGCCTGATTTTCTGGCGCGTGCTGCAAGGCATGGGCGGCGGGCTGCTGATCCCGGTGGGACAAGCGTTAACCTGGCAGCAATTTGAGCCCCATGAACGCGCCAAAGTCTCATCCGCCGTGATGCTGGTCGCGCTGCTGGCTCCCGCCTGTTCGCCCGCAATCGGTGGCGTGCTGGTAGAGTCTTTTAGCTGGCGCTGGATTTTCTTCGCCACGCTGCCTGTTGCGCTGTTAACGCTGCTGCTCGCGAGCCTCTGGCTGAAAGATGAACCTGTGGCAAGCGGATCATCGCGCCTGCTGCATTTACCCTTACTGCGTAACTCGCTGCTGCGCTTCGCCATGCTGATTTATCTGTGCGTGCCGGGGATGTTCATCGGTGTGAGTGTGGTAGGCATGTTTTATTTGCAGCGCATCGCCGGGATGTCGCCCGCAGTAACCGGCGCATTAATGATCCCGTGGTCACTGGCTTCTTTCGCCGCGATCTGTTTTAGCGGCCGTTATTTCAACCGCCTTGGCCCACGACCATTAATCATCACTGGCTGTTTATTGCAGGCTGTTGGGATACTGATGTTGACGGGCGTTACGCCACAGACGCCTGTCAGCGTCGTTACCGCAGCATTTACCCTGATGGGCGCGGGTGGGAGTTTGTGCAGCAGCACCGCGCAAAGCAGCGCCTTTTTGACGATTACCCATCATGAAATGCCCTATGCCAGCGCGCTGTGGAACCTTAACCGGCAACTGAGCTTCTTTCTCGGGACAACCTTGCTGGCGTGCGTGTTGAGCACGTTACAGCATCTGTTTTCCCCTTTACTGGCCTGGCGCGGCACGTTTATTACCGCTGCCGCCTTTTCCTTGTTACCGCTGGTGGCCGCCCTGCGGCTGAATAACCAACAAACATTGCACTATCTGCATCAGGAGAAACCATGAAGCTCTATATCAGTGAAATTGTTGACGCGCATGCCGCCATCGAAAACTGGCTCAGCCGGGGTGAAGGTGAACTGGAAGCATTGATGGCGCGCTTTGCCGAAAACTTTTCCATGGTGACGCTTTCCGGCGCATCTCTGGACTACGCGGCGCTTGCCGATTTTTTCCAGGCGCAACGCGGTAGCCGTGCGGGGCTAAAGATTGTTGTCGATAATGTTGAACCGCTGGCGGAGTGGGACGGCGGCGCGGTAATCGGCTATCGGGAAACGCAGGGCGAGCATGTGCGCTGGTCGACGGTGGTGTTTCAGTTTCAGCAAGGGCGCGTGTCGTGGCGTCATTTGCATGAGACGGCGCAGGCAGCGTAACGGCAAATTGAAAGCAAAGAAAAAAGGCCGCGTCATCTGCGAGCGGCCTTTTTGTCGTGAAATGGTGCTTATTCGCGGAACAGCGCTTCGATATTCAGCCCTTGCGTTTGCAGGATTTCACGCAGACGACGCAGACCTTCAACCTGAATCTGGCGAACACGTTCACGAGTGAGGCCAATTTCGCGGCCCACATCTTCCAGTGTCGCAGCTTCATAACCCAGCAGACCGAAACGACGCGCCAGCACTTCACGCTGTTTGGCGTTCAGTTCGAACAGCCATTTAACGATGCTTTGTTTCATATCATCGTCTTGCGTGGTGTCTTCCGGGCCGTTGTCTTTCTCATCGGCCAGGATATCCAGCAGCGCTTTTTCAGAATCACCGCCCAGCGGCGTATCAACTGAGGTAATGCGCTCGTTGAGACGCAGCATACGGCTGACATCATCAACAGGTTTATCCAGCTGTTCGGCAATCTCTTCTGCGCTCGGCTCGTGGTCCAGCTTATGGGACAACTCGCGCGCAGTACGCAAATAGACGTTCAGCTCTTTAACAATGTGGATTGGCAGACGAATAGTACGGGTTTGGTTCATGATTGCCCGTTCAATAGTCTGACGGATCCACCAGGTGGCATACGTTGAGAAACGGAACCCACGTTCCGGGTCAAATTTCTCAACGGCGCGGATCAGCCCCAAGTTACCCTCTTCAATCAGATCCAACAGCGCCAGACCACGATTGCTATAACGACGGGCAATTTTCACCACCAGACGCAGGTTACTTTCGATCATGCGACGGCGAGAGGCTACATCACCACGTAGCGCACGGCGTGCGAAATAGACTTCTTCTTCGGCCGTTAAGAGCGGGGAGTACCCAATTTCCCCAAGGTACAGCTGAGTAGCGTCTAAAACCCGCTGGGTAGCACCCTGCGACAACAGCTCCTCTTCAGCCAGGTCGTTATCACTGGGTTCCTCTTCTACTAAGGCTTTCTCATCAAAAGCCTCTACTCCGTTCTCATCAAATTCCGCGTCTTCATTTAAATCATGAACTTTCAGCGTATTCTGACTCATAAGGTGACTCCTACCCGTGATCCCTGGGCAAAGCACCTGAAGACTACTCATTTTGCCGGCTGCAGCGGCATCTGCGCACGCTGCAACGACTCAAATGGGGAGCACTTCAATCACTTTGCACCGATTTATCGCTGCGGCAAATAACGCAGCGGGTTTACGGATTTCCCCTTGTAACGAATTTCAAAATGCAAGCGTGTAGAACTGGTTCCGGTGCTACCCATGGTAGCGATTTTTTGCCCCGCCTTAACTTCTTGTTGTTCCCGGACCAGCATAGTGTCGTTATGGGCGTAGGCACTCAGGTAATCATCGTTGTGTTTTATGATGATCAAATTACCGTAACCGCGCAGTGCGTTACCGGCATATACAACGCGCCCATCTGCGGTCGCGACGATAGCCTGTCCTTTACTGCCCGCAATATCGACACCTTTATTGCCACCTTCGGTCGCAGAGAAGTTATCGATAACGTTGCCCTCAGTCGGCCAGCGCCATGAAGCAATCGGCGAGCTGGTTGATGTACTGCTGGCAGTCGGTTCGGTTGAGCTTACAGAAGGAGCCGTAACAGGCGCTGTGACGATAGTCGCAGGCTTATTGTTCGGCAACATTTTGTTAGCACTTTGTTCACCTGAATCTTCAGAATACGTAATTGTCGGTTTCGAAGCAACCACTACGGTTGAATTTTGTGCAGGTTTTGAGACGATTCCTTGCGCAGAAGCATCGGCGCGAGTTATGGCGTTACCACCAGTGATTGGCGTACCGGATGCGTTGCCAACCTGTAATGTTTGTCCGACTTCCAGACCGTACGGGGCGGCAACGTTATTTCGCTGCGCGAGATCACGGAAATCGTTCCCGGTGATCCACGCGATATAAAACAGCGTATCACCACGTTTAACGGTGTAGGTGCTGCCGCCAGTGTAGCTGCCTTTAGGAATATTGCCATACTGGCGGTTATAGACAATGTGGCCATTCACCGTCTGAACGGGCTGCTGTGCCACGGGCTGGATCTGCGTTTGCTGAACGGCAGGACGCTGTACCGGCTGAATTTGCGGTTGCTGCGCGGACGTGCCAAGTTTTGGCGGCGGTGTGATTAACATACCGGAACTGGAATTATTACTGCTGGCGCTCTTCATGCCGCCAACGGAACTGACCGGGGCCGGAGCATTAGTGGAATTTGAACACCCTGCCAGCCAAAGTGAAACCAGTGATAATGCCGCAACACGGCTTACGGTTAATTTTGGGCTTCCCGCGCTCATTTATCCCCCAACAATATGTAAATTACCAATGACTTAAAGATGACCGCGAACGTTTACGGCAAATGTGCTCACCATACGCTGTTATTGCCTGAAAAACCCAGGAAAACTCTGTTTCTCAGGCCAGTTCGCCTTTCACCAGCGGAACAAAGCGTACGGCTTCAACGGTATCAATAATGAATTCGCTTCCCCGCCGACGAACCCGCTTCAAATGCTGGAGTTCATCGCCCACGGGCAAAACGAGAATACCGCCGTCATCAAGCTGCGACATCAGCGCAGCCGGGATTTCCGGCGGTGCAGCGGTCACGATAATGGCGTCAAACGGCGCACGAGCCTGCCATCCCTGCCAGCCATCACCATGACGAGTAGAAACATTATGTAAATCAAGCTGCTTCAGGCGGCGACGCGCCTGCCATTGCAGCCCTTTGATGCGTTCAACCGAGCAAACATGATGCACCAGGCGCGCCAGAATTGCGGTCTGATACCCCGAACCGGTGCCAATTTCCAGCACCCGCGAGGCCGGTGTCAGTTCCAGTAGCTCGGTCATTCGCGCCACCATATAAGGCTGCGAAATGGTTTGCCCTTGACCAATAGGTAACGCGACGTTATCCCACGCTTTGTGTTCAAACGCCTCGTCGATAAATTTCTCGCGCGGCACTTGTGACAATGCCTCAAGCACCTGCTCGTTTTTAATGCCCTGCGCGCGTAATTGATTGAGGAGATCTTGTACGCGTTTGCTTACCATTGCCTGTTCACCCCGGCACGATCCAACCAACCCGACACCACATCATGCGCGCTGTAAGCGGTTAAATCCACATGCAGCGGCGTCACGGAAACATAACCTTCATCAACGGCGGCGAAATCGGTGTCCGGCCCGGCATCGCATTTCTCGCCGGGCGGGCCAATCCAGTAAAGCGTATTGCCGCGCGGATCTTGTTGTGGAATCACCTGATCCGCCGGATGGCGGCTACCACAACGCGTAACGCGAATGCCTTTGATCTCATCCAGCGGCAGATCCGGTACGTTAATATTCAAAATACGGCCGGTTCGCAGCGGTTCGCGACTTAACGCGCGCAAGATGGAACAGGTTACTGCTGCGGCGGTTTCATAATGCGTATGCCCGTTAAGCGACACCGCCAGCGCCGGGAATCCCAGGTGGCGCCCCTCCATCGCGGCAGCAACCGTACCGGAATAGATAACATCATCGCCAAGGTTCGGCCCGGCATTAATGCCAGACACCACCACATCCGGGCGCGGACGCATCAGCGCGTTAACGCCCAGAAAAACGCAATCGGTCGGCGTGCCCATTTGGACGGCGATATCGCCGTTTTCAAAGGTAAAAGTACGAAGCGAGGATTCAAGCGTCAGCGAATTAGACGCACCGCTGCGGTTACGATCGGGAGCGACGACCTGAACGTCGGCAAACTCTCTAAGAGCCTTTGCCAGCGTCTGGATACCTGGCGCGTGGATCCCGTCATCGTTACTCAGCAATATTCGCATAATCACCCGATGTGTTGATAAGTTCCCTGACGACACTGGTGGCAAAACTGCCCGCCGGAAGCCAGAACCGTAATTCGACGGTGATGTCATCCCACCAGTTCCAGCTCAATTTTTGCGGGTAGAGCAACATCGCGCGGCGCGCGGCTTCGACTTTCTCCCGCACCAGCAGCGCCTGTAGATCCGGCATATCAGCAACCGCCTGTCGTTCAAACGCCAGCGCGTCACGCTGTGTGCCCCACTCACCGCTGCCTGGCAGCGACGCGGTAATCATCAGCGCTTTCGCCTCAACGCGCGTTTGCAGTTCCGCCTGCTCTTCACACGTTGCAACAAACCAGCTGCCGCGCCCCGCTAATTGTAGCGCATCGCCGTCAACAACTTGATTAAAGTCTGTTTTTTTCAACCGCTCACTGACGATTTGATTAAACAACGCGCTACGCGCCGCCGACAACCAAAAACTGCGCTTGTTACGATCGCGCACCGGCGCATCGCTCTGCGCCCAGCGAAGCGCGCCTTGCAGGTTGCTGCCGCCGATGCCAAAGCGCTGAGCACCGAAATAATTCGGAACACCTTTCTCCGCGATGGCCTGCAAACGCGCGTCAACATCCGCACGGTCGCTGACTTCACGCAGTACCAGCGTAAACGCATTGCCCTGCAGCGCGCCAAGGCGCAGCTTGCGCTTGTGACGGGCATATTCCAGCACTTTGCAGCCTTCAAGCTGAAAGGCGCTGAGATCGGGCATCGCATTACCCGGTACGCGGGCACACAGCCACTGCTCAGTGACAGCGTGTTTATCTTTTTGCCCGGCAAAGCTCACTTCACGCGCGTGGATTTTAAGGAATTTGGCCAGCGCATCAGCCACAAAACGCGTATTGCAGCCATTTTTCAGGATGCGCACCAGAATATGCTCGCCTTCGCCATCAGGCTCAAAGCCAAGATCTTCCACCACCACGAAATCTTCCGGATTGGCTTTCAGAACGCCGCTTGCCACCGGTTTGCCATACAAAAATGTCAGGTTATCAAAATCTGTCATTTCGCCGCCTTCACCAACAGCGCCACCGCTTCACAAGCGATGCCTTCGCTGCGACCCGTAAAGCCGAGTTTCTCGGTGGTGGTGGCTTTGACGTTGACATCATCCATATGGCAGCCGAGATCTTCAGCGATAAACACGCGCATCTGCGGAATATGCGGCAACATTTTCGGTGCCTGGGCGATGATGGTGACATCGACGTTGCCAAGCGTATAGCCTTTCGCCTGAATGCGCCGCCAGGCTTCACGCAGCAGCTCGCGGCTGTCTGCCCCTTTGAACGCCGGATCGGTGTCCGGGAACAATTTGCCGATATCGCCGAGCGCCGCCGCGCCGAGCAGCGCGTCGGTCAACGCATGCAGCGCAACATCACCATCGGAGTGAGCCAGCAGGCCTTTTTCGAAGGGAATGCGTACACCGCCAATGATAATCGGGCCAACGCCTCCGAAGGCGTGTACGTCAAAACCGTGTCCAATGCGCATTATGCTTTCTCCTGGAGGTCAGCATGGGTCAAGTAGAATTCTGCAAGTCGTAAATCTTCGGGTCGGGTGACTTTAATATTATCCGCGCGTCCGGCGACCAGCTCCGGGTGAAAACCACAATACTCCAGCGCTGAGGCTTCATCAGTAATTACAGCGCCTTCATTCAGCGCGCGGGTCAGGCAGTCGTGCAGCAGCGGCAGCGGGAAAAACTGCGGCGTTAGCGCATGCCATAAGTCGTTGCGCTCAACGGTGTGAGCAATCGCGGTTTTACCGGGTTCGGCGCGCTTCATGGTGTCGCGCACCGGGGCGGCAAGAATTCCGCCCACGCGACTGGTTTCACTCAGCGCCAGCAGGCGGTTCAAATCATCCTGATGCAGACACGGCCGCGCGGCATCATGCACCAGTACCCACTGCGCGCCCGATACTGCCTTCAGGCCCGCCAGCACGGAATCCGCGCGCTCTGCGCCGCCGTTCACCACGATGATTTGCGGATGGCTGGCAAGGGGTAATTGCGCGAAACGTTCATCGCCAGGGCTGACCGCGATAATCACACGACTAACGCGCGGATGGGCGAGCAACGCGGCGACCGCGTGCTCAAGAATGGTTTTATCACCGATGGAGAGATACTGCTTAGGACATTCCGTTTGCATGCGGCGGCCAAATCCGGCGGCCGGCACCACGGCACAGACGTCCGGGATCATTGCTGACATGTCGTGAGTCCGGGATTATTTAAGGTCTGTTCTGCGTATTTTGTGTATTTTGCGTGTTTTGCGCTGAGCCCGACGCGCGCTTTGAGGCGTCCGGCACCAGACGATAAAATGTTTCGCCCGGCTTCGTCATCGTTAATTCGTTGCGAGCGCGTTCCTCAATCGCTTCCTGACCGCCATTGAGATCGTCAATTTCGGCGAAAAGCTGATCGTTACGCGATTTTAATTTGGCGTTTGTCGCCTGCTGTGCCGCCACATCTTCGCTGACGCGGCCGTAATCATGCAGACCATTCTTGCCGAACCACAGCGAATACTGTAGCCAGACCAGCAAAGCCAGCAATAGCAGCGTTAGTTTACCCATCCTGCCCCCTGAAAAACGGCATCATCATCCCATAACTTTTCGTCAGACTCCACTCCAGCCGGGTGATGCCGCACAAGCGCCAGACTTTACCATAAATGTCTGTCGATCCGTAGCCGGACACATTGCCTTAATGAGCGTTACGGTTTGACGCAGGGATTGCGTTAACCCATCAGCCACATAAACAGCACGCCGAACATGGCGATCACTGTCAGCAGTGTCGCCACGCTGCTGTAAAACAGCTTGCCATCGAGGAGCGAATGCAGCGCAATGCCAACCACGACGGATACGGGCATCAGGGCGAGAAAAAAAGGCCAGGTGTAGAGAAAGAAAAACAGCGTATTGGAGCCGTAAATCATGAACGGGATGCCGAGCGCCAGCAGCCATGCGACAAAGCCCACAACCGCTCCAGGGAACGACCATGTGGTGGCTTCATCGGTGGTGGTCGTCAACGACTGCGACCGTGGAATGGTGATGTTCTGACTGTTGCGCATATCTGATCCTGTTGCCTGTACGACCGGTAACGGAAATACACACTCTCATTCAGGCGGCGCAAACATCAACGCCGTGAAACCTGAAGATGGCGTGTATCGCCAGTACCGTCTCAGGATCTGATAATATCGCCCTGCCGGAGGAGGTCTAATAATTGGCTGACCAAATTTGTTACCAATTGTTCGCCGTCCAGGTGCACTTCCGGGGATTGCGGCGCTTCGTAAACCGAATCGATGCCGGTGAAGTTGCGAAGTTCACCCGCGCGCGCTTTCTTATACAACCCCTTAGGATCGCGCGCTTCGCAGATCTCCAGCGACGTATCAACAAACACCTCGATAAACCGCCCTTCTCCCAGACGCTCGCGCACCATTTGCCGCTCGGCGCGGTGCGGCGAGATAAACGCGGTGAGCACGACCAGACCGGCTTCAACCATCAATTTAGCCACTTCGCCCACGCGGCGGATATTCTCTTTGCGATCGGCATCGCTAAAGCCTAAATCGCTGCACAGCCCGTGGCGCACATTGTCGCCATCCAGCAAATAGGTGCTGACGCCCGCGCGGTGCAGCGCCTCTTCCAGCGCCCCCGCGACGGTCGATTTTCCCGAACCGGAAAGGCCGGTAAACCACAGCACAACCCCACGGTGACCGTGAAGTTGCTCGCGCGCATCAGGCGTCACCGGATGCGCGTGCCAGACGACATTTTCGTCATGCTGCGCCATTACTTGCCTCCCAGCAGATCGCGTGCGCCCCAGTGCGGGAAGTGCTTACGAATAAGCTGATTCAGTTCCAGTTCAAATGCGCTGAACTCGGATGTGCTGGCCTGTTTCTGAACATGAACATCACGCACCATTCCTGCGCCAACGGTCACGTTACTCAGGCGGTCGATAAAGATAATGCCGCCAGTCACCGGGTTCTGCTGGTAAGCATCCAGTGTCAGCGGCTCGTCAAACGTCAGATCCACCAGCCCAATACCGTTAAGCGGCAACGTTTCTACCTGGCGCTGCGTCAGATTGTTGATGTCCACCTGGTAGTGAATGCCATCAATACGGGCGCGCGTTTTTTTGCCTGCCACTTTGATGTCATAACTCTGACCCGGTTGCAGCGGCTGTTCCGCCATCCACACCACATCCAGCGATGCGCCCTGCACCGCAGGCAGCGTTTCCTGCGCATCCAGAATCAAGTCGCCACGGCTGATATCGATCTCATCTTTTAGCACCAGCGTAATCGCTTCACCCGCTGAGGCTTCCTGTAAATCACCGTCAAACGTTACGATGCGGGCGATGGTCGACTCGACGCCAGACGGCAGCACTTTGATACGCTGACCGACTTTCACCACGCCGGAGGCGAGCGTACCGGAGAAACCACGGAAATCGAGGTTTGGGCGGTTCACATACTGCACCGGGAAGCGCATCGGCTGGGTATCCACCACACGCTGGATTTCTACGGTTTCCAGCACTTCCAGCAGCGTCGGGCCGCTGTACCACGGCATTTTCGCGCTCTGGCTGGCGACGTTATCCCCTTCCAGCGCCGACAGCGGCACAAAGCGGATATCGAGGTTGCCCGGCAGTTGCCCGGCAAAAGTCAGGTAATCCTGACGAATGTTGTCGAACGTCTCTTCGCTGAAGTCCACCAGGTCCATTTTATTGACGGCAACCACCAGGTGTTTAATGCCAAGCAGCGTGGAGATAAAGCTGTGGCGGCGCGTTTGATCCAGCACGCCTTTGCGCGCGTCGATCAGCAAGATCGCCAGATCGCAGGTTGACGCGCCGGTCGCCATATTACGGGTGTACTGCTCATGCCCCGGCGTATCGGCGATGATAAATTTGCGTTTTTCGGTAGAGAAATAGCGGTACGCCACATCAATGGTAATGCCCTGTTCGCGCTCCGCTTGCAGGCCATCTACCAGCAGCGCGAGATCGAGTTTTTCACCCTGGGTGCCGTGACGTTTGCTGTCGTTGTGCAGCGTGGAGAGCTGATCTTCGTAGATCTGGCGGGTATCGTGCAGCAGACGGCCAATCAGTGTACTTTTGCCATCATCGACGCTGCCGCAGGTTAAAAAGCGCAGCATGCTTTTGTGCTGCTGGGCATGAAGATATGCTTCGACGCCGCCTTCATTGGCAATCTGTTGTGCAATCGTGGTGTTCATGGCGGCTCCTTAGAAGTATCCCTGACGTTTTTTCAGCTCCATGGAGCCGGCCTGGTCGCGGTCAATCACGCGCCCCTGACGTTCACTGGTCGTTGAAACCAGCATCTCTTCGATAATCTCCGGCAGCGTTTGTGCGTTTGATTCCACCGCGCCGGTCAACGGCCAGCAGCCAAGCGTACGGAAACGCACCATCCGTTTTTCGATCACTTCACCGGGCTGCAGATCGATCCGGTCATCGTCGATCATCATCAGCATGCCGTCGCGCTCCAGCACCGGGCGTTCCGCCGCCAGATACAACGGAACGATGTCGATATTTTCCAGGAAGATATACTGCCAGATATCCAGCTCGGTCCAGTTAGAGAGCGGGAACACGCGAATACTTTCGCCTTTGTTGATCTGGCCGTTGTAGTTATGCCACAGCTCCGGGCGCTGGTTTTTCGGATCCCAGCGGTGGAAACGGTCGCGGAAGGAGTAAATGCGCTCTTTGGCGCGCGATTTCTCTTCGTCACGACGTGCGCCGCCAAACGCCGCATCAAAACCGTACTTGTTCAGCGCCTGCTTCAGCCCTTCAGTTTTCATGATATCGGTGTGTTTGGCGCTGCCGTGTACGAACGGGTTAATGCCCATCGCCACCCCTTCCGGGTTTTTATGCACCAGCAACTCGCAGCCGTAGGCCTTTGCGGTACGGTCACGGAATTCGTACATCTCACGGAATTTCCAGCCGGTATCCACGTGCAGCAGCGGGAACGGCAGCGTACCTGGGTAGAAGGCTTTGCGTGCCAGATGCAGCATCACGCTGGAATCTTTGCCGATGGAGTACATCATCACCGGGTTGGAAAATTCGGCGGCCACTTCGCGGATAATATGGATGCTTTCCGCCTCCAGTTGTCGCAGGTGAGTGAGTCGTTTTTGATCCATAACCATTCCTTAAGCCAGATTAATCACGGAGGCGTCAAACGCATCCGTCGCTGTCGTATGCTGGAACCAGGCGAGTTCGCGATGCAGCCCAACCACCTCGCCTACCACCAGCAGGGCAGGCATCGGGGCGGCTTTCGCCAGTTCCTCAAGTTGTTCTAATGTGCCGGTAGCAACGTGTTGATCCACGCGCGTACCGCGGGAAATCACCGCCACCGGCGTTGTTTCGTCACGCCCGTGGGCAATCAGCTGTTCGCTGATTTCAGCCGCCTTCATCGTGCCCATATAAATCGTCAGCGTCTGGCGGCTCTGCGCCAGTTGCGACCAGTCAAACGGCGCGCTGCCGGCTTTATAATGGCCGGTTACAAACGTAACGCTCTGGGCAAAATCCCGGTGCGTCAGCGGGATGCCTGCATAGGCTGTCGCACCCGATGCTGCCGTAACGCCCGGCACCACCTGAAAAGGAATGCCCGACGCAGCCGCCGCCTGTAGCTCTTCGCCGCCGCGTCCGAAGATAAACGGATCGCCACCTTTCAGACGCACCACCGTTTTTCCCTCGCGCGCCGCGCCCACCAACATGCGGTTGGTATCATGCTGCGCGACAGCGTGCGAACCGGCACGTTTACCGACGCAGATTTTCTCTGCATCTCGCCGCACCAGTTCCAGCACCGCATCGCTCACGAGGTGGTCATAAAACACGACGTCTGCCTGCTGGATAACCTGTAAACCCCGCAACGTCAGCAACCCTGCGTCACCCGGCCCGGCACCGACAAGAATGATTTCACCGCCGCTTGAGCCAGGTTGCGCCAGCTCCGCTTCCAGCGCTTTTTCCGCTGCCGGTTCGTCACCCGCCGCCATCAGGCTGGCAAAACGCCCGCGAAAAGCGGTTTCCCAAAAACGACGCCGCTCATCGGTAGTGCGACGAAACGCTTTGATGCGCGTCCGCCAGCGCCCGGCAACTTCCGCCATGCGCCCGAGATTTCCCGGCAGCAGCGCTTCAATCTTTTCACGCAGTAACCGCGCCAGCACCGGCGCATTACCGCCGGAAGAGATAGCCACCAGTAACGGCGAACGATCCACAATCGACGGGAAAATAAAGGAGCACAGCGGTTGGTCATCCACAACATTCACCAACCGATGACGCGCATTGGCGGCGTCAAACACCCGGCGATTCAGCGCCGAATCGTTGGTCGCGGCAATCACCAGGAAAACCGCGTCCAGCTGTGATTCGTCAAACTCGGTAGCCAGCCAGTGAATGGATTGCGCATCGGCAAGTTGCTGCAACTGCGGTTCCAGCCGTTGCGCTACCACTTGCACATGTGCGCCAGCCCGACGCAAAAAGGCGATTTTGCGCGCGGCGATTTCGCCGCCGCCAATCACTAAAACGGGGCGGTCTTTTACAGCAGCAAATAACGGCAGGTAATCCACAACGCAGTAACTCACTCAAGGCCAGCAATAGAGGGACTATAGGGGGCGGTTTAGAACGAATGAAATTACGAATTGGAATGAGTAGTTCCGCAAAGGAATAACGCTTGTGCAAAGCAAATATCAAAAAGTGCTTAACATCAACATTTTCGGAAGGTTAAGAAGAAATGAAATTGTGTAAAGCGGGTCACAGTTTCATACTAAGCGCGGTAAAAATTCTGCTGCTTAAAGGACTCACTATGTTTTCCGCATTGCGCCTCCGTACCGCTGCCCTGGCGCTCGGCGTATGCTTTATCCTCCCGGTTTCTGCCCGCACCGCTCAACCCGGCGACTTTGCAACTGAGCAGGCTCGTCACATTGCCACCCTGTTCCCGGGACGAATGACCGGCACCCCCGCTGAAATGCTCTCTGCGGATTATGTTCAGCAACAGTTTGAACAAATGGGCTACCAGAGCGATATCCGCAAATTCAAAACCCGTTACCGCTATACGGCGAAAGATAACCAGCAGAACTGGCAAAACGTTACCGGCAGCACGGTGATTGCCGCGCATGAAGGCAAACTGCCGCAGCAGATCATTATCATGGCGCACCTCGATACCTATGCGCCGCGCAGCGATGCGGATGTTGATAACAACCTCGGCGGTTTAACGCTGCAGGGTATAGACGATAACGCGGCGGCTGTGGGCGTAATGCTGGAACTGGCACAAGCACTGAAGCAGACACCAACGCAATACGGTATTCGTTTTGTCGCCACCAGTGGCGAAGAGGAAGGCCAGCTTGGCGCAGAGAGCTATCTTGCGCGAATGAGCGACAAAGAGCGCAAAAACACGCTGCTGGTGATCAACATGAATAACCTGATCGTCGGCGACAAGCTCTACTTTACCAGCGGGAAAAACACGCCGGCGTCGGTACGCAAACTGACGCGGGATCGGGCACTGGCCATTGCCCGTTCGCACGGCATTCAGGCGTTGAGCGCCCCGGTCACTACCACCAAAAGCAACCACAGCGCTAATGATGCGCAGGTGTTTGATCAGGCCTCTATTCCGGTGCTGTCGGTGGAAGCGACAAACTGGTCGCTGGGTCTGAAAGACGGCAACCAGCAGCGCGCCAAATCCAAAACTTTCCCGGAAGGCGTGAGCCACCATAATGCCCGGCTGGATAACCAGCAGTATATCGACCAGGCATTGCCAGGCCGCATTGAGCGCCGCAGCCGCGACGTGGTGCGCATCATGCTGCCGCTGGTGAGCGAACTGGCGAAAACCACCAAAAATTAACGCCAGCATTGCTGGCGTTATCTTGCAGATCCCACGAACCCGTCCTCAGTGCAAAAACTGAAACGAAAAGGCTTTTGCACATCGTCCGGGTTCACAAGATAGTCTGGCGGCTAGCGCTCGTCGCGACGCCCACCTACCGCAGCCCACATTCTGCGCACATGCACCGTCACTTCTTCACGGTCATGATACAGCTGACGCGCCTGAATCTGTGCGGCGATGTTATGTTCATCCAGCTGCGCCTGAATATACGCCAGGTTGTTCGACACCTCTTCGTAGCGTTTTTTCATTGGCAGCTTGAGGTTGAAAATGGTTTCCCGACACCAGCCATTGGTCAGCCACTGCGCCATCAGCGCGGCGACTTTCGCCGGTTTCTCCACCATGTCGCACACCATCCACGAAATGTTGTTGCGGTTCGGGCGATAGCGGAAACCATCTTCACGCAGCCAGGTCACCTGACCGGTATCCATCAGGCTTTGCGCCATCGGACCGTTATCCACTGACGCTACCCACATGTTGCGTTTCACCAGCTGATAGGTCCAGCCACCGGGACACGCACCGAGATCCACCGCGTACATACCATTTGCCAGGCGTTCGTCCCACTCGTCTGCCGGAATAAAGACGTGGAACGCCTCTTCCAGTTTCAACGTTGAACGGCTTGGCGCATCGGACGGAAACTTCAGACGCGGGATGCCCATATAGAACGGCGAGTTGTTAAAGGAGTACGAATAACCGGTGTAGCAACAGCCCGGTGCAATAAAGAACACGTGAACGACCGGGCGCTTCACTGAATCACTACGCGCCAGGATGCCCGCTTCCCGCAGCGCACTGCGCAGCGGAACGGTAAACTTGCGGCAGAACTTCATCAACTCTTTGCTTTCGTTGGTATCGGCCACTTCGACACGCAAATCGCCGCCTTTATCTACGACGCCCTGCAACATGCCGACGATCGGCGTAATGCGATCTTCCTGCGGTAAGTCGCGCAGCAACTCGCCCACGACAAACATCTGACGGGCAAAAATCAGCGAACTGAATGGCAGCTCGCGCGCCAGTTTGTCGGCGTCGTTTTCCTGATAGCACTCAAAAACAACATAACCCGCGTTCTCTTTCACACGCGCGAAACCGAACACCTCAAGGCGACCGGCTTTATCGGTAATTTCTGCTGCGCACTCTTTCTCAAAACCCGGGCGGCACAACAACACCACTTTATTCATGAACAACGCCCCTACGTTTCAGACGAATTGCGCCAACTAACATTAATGCCCAGCCGATGAGAAAACAGACGCCACCGACCGGCGTAACAAACGCCCACAAGCGTAAATGCGAGAGCGCCAGGCAATAAAGGCTGCCGCTAAACAACACGGTGCCGAACGCCAAAAAAACGCTGCTCCAGTAAAACCAGATGCTGATGCGGCGTTGCATCGCCACCGCAAGTCCAAACACCGCAAGCGTGTGGAACGCCTGATATTCGAGCCCGGTCTGGATCCAACTCATCTCCACCACGCCCAAAGATTTACGTAACACGTGCGCGCCGAAAGCTCCCAGCGCGACAAACACAAAACCGCTTACCGCGGCAAAAATCAGCATAAAACGGCTGGTCATGTGAGTACCCTAAAAGTCATACGCGCCGTACGCGCGCGAATTATTGTTCGTAACGGAAACGGAACTTTTCCTGTTCGCTGGCCGCCTTTGCCAGGATCCACTGACGAAAGGCGGCTATTTTACCCAGTTCTGCCTGGCTGTCATGACAAACCAGATAAAACGCGTTCTTACTGACCAGAACATCATTAAACGGGCAGACCAGACGGCCTGCTTCAATTTCAGACTGCGCCATTACATTGTTGGCCAGCGCGATCCCCTGTCCATGGATGGCAGCCTGCAGCACCATAGAGCTGTGGCTGAAAATAGGTCCTTGCTGAACGTTAAGATTAAGACCTAACTGGCGCGTATAAGTTTGCCAGTCGCGACGAGAAGCGTCATGCAGCAAGGTGTGATGTGCCAGATCCTCTGGCTTTTTCAATGCCTTATCACCGGTGAGTAATAATGGCGAGCAGACCGGCAGCAAGTATTCTGCGTACAATTTTTCCACACGCAAGCCAGGCCAGTTGCCGCGACCGTAAAAAATCGCCACGTCGACATCGTCCGCCAGTTTGTCCTCTTCGCGGTCAACCGCCTGGATACGCACGTCGATTCCCGGATAAGCTGAGTTAAAGCTAGAGAGCCTCGGCACCAGCCATTGAATGGCAAAACTGGGCAATAAACTTACAGTGAGCGCGCCTTTTGCACTGCGTGCTTGTAGCTTTCGCGTAGCCTCATTGAGCTGGGAAAATATCTCTTTGATATCCTGAAAATAACTCTGACCTTCCTCGGTGAGCAGCAGCGAACGGTTGCGTCGACGGAACAATTTCAGGCCGAGAAAATCCTCGAGAGACTTGATTTGGTGGCTTACTGCGGCCTGCGTCACAAAAAGCTCATCGGCGGCACGAGTAAAACTCAGATGGCGGGCAGCGGCATCAAAAACACGTAATGCATTCAGTGGTGGTAATCGCTTGGACATGGTTATCAGGCTTAGATGTAAAGGCAATTTAACAAACAGGAAACAGTGTTTAACCTATTAGTTTTTTTTATCTGAGCCATTATAAATTGTCCGTTGAGCTTCTACCAGCAAATACCTATAGTGGCGGCACTTCCTGAGCCGGAACGAGAAGCTTTTTTTGGAATGCGTGTTCTGAAGGGCTTTTGGCTTACGGTTGTGATGTTGTGTTGTTGTGTTTGCAATTTGGTCTGCTATTCAGACCCCGGTAGCGACGCTACCCCTTTTTCACTTCCTGTACATTTACCCTGTCTGTCCATAGTGATTAATGTAGCACCGCAAGATTGCGGTGCTTTTTTTTGCCTGAAATCAGGGTTATTTCTCCAGCGCGACCATCTCTTTAACGTCGGTACGGTTGATCTGTTGCTCATTACCGTTGGCGTCTTTATAAGAGATCATGCCGGTCTGATCGTCGGTTTTCGGTTTACCTTCCGAAATAATCGTACGACCATCGTTGGTATGTAATGCATAGTTCGGGCTGGAACAGGCGCTCAGGGCAAAAGCAAAAGCACATGCAGAAATAATTGCGGCAGCCTTTTTCATCTTCTTCTCCTTCTGGCAATTAATGCTGTGAAATACTCTTCATGGAAGAGTCTCGAACGATTAACTAACACTATTCAGCATAACCTGCTTACCGAACTCTGCCAGGACAAACAGATAATTCCGATGGTTATCAACTGCCTTGCTACGACCGAAAAATTGCGCGACGATCTGAGGAATTAGATGAGGAATCGCATGAACGCATTTAACCCAGCGCACTTTCGCGCGCAGTTTCCGGCGCTTGCCGATGCGGGCGTCTATCTCGACAGCGCCGCTACCGCCCTGAAGCCGCAAGCCGTGATTGACGCCACGCAACAGTTCTACAGCCTGAGCGCTGGCAACGTGCATCGCAGCCAGTTCGCGCAGGCGCAACAGCTCACCGCCCGCTATGAAGCGGCGCGCGAACAGGTTGCCGCCCTCCTTAACGCACCGTCCGGGAAAAATATCGTCTGGACGCGCGGCACCACTGAAGCCATCAATATGGTCGCGCAATGCTACGTCCGCCCGCGTCTGCAAGCCGGGGATGAAATCCTCGTCAGTGAAGCGGAACACCACGCGAACCTGGTGCCGTGGCTGATGGTCGCACAGCAGACCGGTGCAAAAGTGGTGAAATTACCGCTGGGTGCAGACCACCTGCCGGATATCGCACAATTACCGCAGTTAATTACCCCACGTAGCCGGATTCTGGCGCTCGGACAGATGTCCAATGTCACCGGCGGTTGCCCGGATATGGAACGCGCCATTACTCTCGCGCATGCGGCAGGCATGGTGGTGGTGGTTGACGGCGCACAAGGCGTGGTGCATTTCCCGGCGAACGTGCAGCGTCTGGATATCGATTTTTACGCCTTCTCCGGCCACAAGCTATATGGACCAAACGGCATCGGTGCGTTGTACGGCAAAGCGGAACTGCTCAATGAAATGACACCGTGGCTCGGCGGCGGCAAGATGATTACCGAAGTGACGTTTGATGGCTTCACCACACAACCGGTGCCGTACAAGCTGGAAGCCGGGACGCCTAACGTCGCAGGGGTAATTGGTTTAAGCGCCGCGCTCGAGTGGCTGGATACGCTGGATATCGCCCAGGCGGAGAGCTACAGCCGAGGTTTAGCCACGCTTGCGGAGGAGCAACTGGCGCAGCGTCCGGGTTTCCGCTCTTTCCGCTGCCAGGATTCCAGCCTGTTGGCCTTCGATTTCGACGGTATTCACCACAGCGATATGGTGACGCTCCTTGCCGGTTACGGCATCGCGCTGCGTGCCGGACAACACTGCGCGCAACCATTGCTGGCGGCGCTGGGGGTCAGTGGTACGCTGCGCGCTTCATTTGCCCCATACAATACGCAACACGATGTTGATGCGCTGATAGCCGCTGTTGATCGCGCGCTCGACATTCTGGGGGATGCATGACCAGCCCAGCTTTTGCCGGACATCCGTTCGGCACGGTGGTAACCGAAGAGACGCTGCGCCAGACATTTGGCGCGCTCAACCAGTGGGAAGAGAAATATCGCCAGTTGATCCTGCTCGGCAAACAACTGCCTGCGGCGGCGGACGAATTAAAAGCGCAGGCGCGGGAAATTCCCGGCTGCGAAAACCGTGTCTGGCTGGGTTCCACGCTCGGCGCGGACGGGAAAATGCACTTTTTTGGCGACAGTGAAGGCCGCATCGTGCGTGGATTGCTGGCGGTTCTGCTCACCGCAGTAGAAGGCAAGCACCCGCAAGCGCTGGTGGAAAACGATCCGCTGGCGCTGTTCGATGAGCTGGGCTTACGCACCCAGCTTAGCGCGTCACGTAGCCAGGGGCTTGCGGCGCTGGCTGGCGCCGTGCAGGAAGCAGCCCGTCAGGCGCTGGCCTGACGTTCCGCTTTCGCCATCAGTTTTTTCAGCGCGTGGGAGACCGCGATAAAGCCAAATGTCGCGGTCACCATGGTCGCCGCGCCGAAACCGGCAGCGCAATCCATACGTTTTGGCCCTTCCGCCGTGCTTTTCATTGCACACACGGAGCCATCCGCCTGCGGATAAACCAGCGCTTCGGTGGAAAATACGCAATCCACGCCCAGCTTGCCTTTGCTGTTCTTGACCACGCCAAAATCGCTTTTTAACCGCTCGCGCAGTTTCGCCGCCAGCGGATCCTGAATAGTTTTCGCCAGATCGCTCACCTGGATCTGTGTCGGATCGATCTGCCCACCCGCGCCGCCGGTCATTACCAGCGGGATCTTATTGCGTCGGCAGTAAGCAATGAGCGCCGCTTTTGGGCGCACACTATCAATCGCATCAATCACATAGCTGTAATCACGGCTCATTAACTGTGCGACGTTATCGGCAGTGACAAAATCATCGACCACCGTCACCCGGCACTCCGGGTTTATCTGGCGAATACGTTCCGCCATCACCTCGGCTTTCGCCAGCCCCACATTTTCACGCAGAGCATGGATTTGCCGGTTGGTGTTCGTCACGCAGACATCATCCATATCAATCAGCGTGATAGCGCCAATGCCGGTGCGCGCCAGCGCTTCTGCCGCCCATGAGCCAACACCGCCAATGCCCACCACACAGATGTGCGCGTCGGCAAACCACTGCAGCGCTTTTTCACCATACAACCGCGCGGTGCCGCCAAAGCGCTGGCGCCAGGCGTCACTGATTACTGCTGACATAAACAAACCTCAAGATGAAACGAAAGACCCTCTTCCGGAGCCGGAAGAGGGTGCGAGTGTAGCACACTCAGCCGCTGAACACGCCGCCGCCAGCGCTGGTGCCGGGAGCGTTTTTCAACACCCAAACGCGGCCGTAATGGTTGTACCATCCGGCGCGATGACCCGCATCCGGGCCAATGCCCTGATAAATATCGAAGTGCTGGCCTTTGATTGCGCCACCGACATCGAGCGCCACCATCAGGCGCAGCTCATACTTGCCGTTGAATTTGCCGTTATTATCCAGCTGCGGCACTTCCGCCAGCAGCGTCGTGCCCGGCGGAATAATCGACCGGTCGGAAGCGACAGAAGCGCGACCGATCAGCGGCACCGCGCTGGCACCTTTTACCGGCGCCCAGGATTGCGGTTTAAAGAAGACGAACGAGGCGTTCTCTTCCAGCAATGCGCGAACTTCCGCTTCGCTGTGTTTTTCGCCCCATTCGCGAATTGCCTGCATCGACATATCTTCGCGCTTCACTTCACCACGGTCGATCAGCACCTTGCCGATGCTGCGGTAGGCGTGGCCGTTTTTCCCGGCATAGCTGAAGAAGTTAAGCGGGCTGCCGTCGCCAAAATCGATATAGCCGCTGCCCTGCACATCCATAATAAAGTTGTCCATCAGCGAGTTGCTGTACGCCAGCACATAGCTGTCGCTGAGCGCGCCGGCGTAGATTTCCGCGCGGGACGGCAGGCGGCCGCGTTTAGACGGCATACGGTAAATCGGGTACTGGAACTCGCCCTGGCGTGTATGGCGCGCCTGCACAACCGGCGTGTAGTAACCGGTGAATTGTACGTTGCCATAGTTGTCGGTGCCTTCCATTTGCCAGGCGTCGAGACCGTACTGGCGCAAATTACGCGTGTCACCGCCGGTCATCAGCCACGACTGAATCGCGTTATAGACGCCGCTCTGGCTGCCGTAGAGGCGCGGTGAGGCGCTACGAATTTGATTAACCTGCTCGGAGAAATCTCCGGCGTTGATTGGCGCACCTACGGCGTCAGGTTGATTGACCAGGGAAAAAGGCTGGGAAAATTTTCCGTCTTTATACTGTTGACCGCGATCGGTCGGTTTTGAAGAGCAGGCCGCGAGAATTGCCACCATTGCGCCTGTGAGTGCGAACTTAACCCAACGTCCTTTCATTATCTCTCATCTTCTGATTAACCCGGAGCGGGGTGAAGATAACAAACCCCACCCGCTAATGAAATGCGCCAGCACGACTCGGCGCTAATTTAGTGCAAAAAATAAACTGATTGTATTGTTTTTACACACAATCCCGCCAATTATGCGATCCAGGCAAAAAAAAGGTTGCATCAAAACGTTTGCAGAGTATAGTGCGCATCCACGGACGCGGGGTGGAGCAGCCTGGTAGCTCGTCGGGCTCATAACCCGAAGGTCGTCGGTTCAAATCCGGCCCCCGCAACCAATTAAAATGTGAAGAAAAAAGTTTACATGACGGAAGTGTAAACAAGACGGACGCGGGGTGGAGCAGCCTGGTAGCTCGTCGGGCTCATAACCCGAAGGTCGTCGGTTCAAATCCGGCCCCCGC